>CAYYRJ010000064.1:0-1503 GCA_964474085.1 uncultured Planctomycetales bacterium | reverse complement strand
GTGTCCTTCTGCACGGCCCACAGGTCTGCGCCGCTGTTCTTCAAGAGCGCCTGCGCGTCGTCCACCATGCCCCGGTACACCCCGGCCATGGTCAGGGTCACGCCAATGAGCAGGCCCAGCCCCAGGCCGGTGAGCACGAATTTGCCCCAGGCATGGGCAATGTCGCGCCCGGCCAAACTGATCATTTTTCCGCCACCAGCGTGTCTTGCACGCGCACGCGCTGGCCTTCGCGCAGCGGGGCCTGGCTGTAGACCACCACCGTATCGCCCACGGACAAGCCCTGGAGTACCTGCACCTGGCCGTCCAGGCTGGCCGCGGCACACCCTCCTGCAGGCGCCAGACTCCGCTTTGGCCCTGGCGCATTTGCACGGCGGCGTTAGGTACCACGGGGGCGGATGCGGCAGCAGGCAGGTCCAGCGTAATTTCGGCCAGCTCACCCACCGTGGCCAGGGCACCGGCCTGACCCGGCGCCAACGCTACCTGGACCACACGTTCTTCAGCCACGCTGTCGGCCAGCGCCTCCAGCCGCGCCACGCGCCCGTCCAAGACCGCGCCGGGGCGCGATCGCAGCACCACGCGCGCGGGCAAGCCCATGCCCAGTCCCTGAGCGCGGCCCTGGTCGATGCGCATGCGCACCCACAAGCTGGTGGGGTCGATGATCTGCAGCAGCGCCTGCCCGGCCGTGAGCGTGCTGCCCGGCTCTGCGTTGCGGGCCACCACCACACCCTGGGCCGGGGCACGCAGCCGCAGCACACTGCGCTGGCTTTGCCCGCCATTGCGCTCGGCCTGGGCGCGCTCCAACTCCTGCGCGCTGCTGTCGACATTGGCACGGGCAGCGGCCACCGCCGCGTCCGCCTGCTGCAGCTCGGTCTGGCGCGATTCCAGAGCGCTGGCACTGATGAATTGTTGGTCGGCTAACGACTGGTTGCGCTGCAGGTTCTGCGCGGCCAGGCGGCGCCGCGCCTGTGCCTCGGTCAGCTGTGCCTGCGCTGCCGCCTGGGCACTGCGGGCACGCTGTGTAGTAGCGTCCAGTGCGACCAGGCGCGCGTCCTGATCCACTGGGTCCATTTCGGCCAACACCTGGCCAGCCTGCACTGTGTCGCCCACGTCCACCGCCAACGAGAGCACACGCCCGGTGGCGGTAGGACCTAGGTTCCAGCTGGTGCGGGCCTCCACGGTGCCAATGCCAAAAATGGCGGGTTGGACCGTGCCATTGGTCACGGTGGTGGTCGTCACCCGCACGGGCGCCAACGGCCCGGCCTGGGTAAAAACATAGCCCACCAGTGCCAGCGCGGCCACCGCCAGTGTTCCGAAGATCAAGCGTTTGCGCCACAGCGCGGTCTTACTCGTGCTCATGCGGCCTCCTGGGGTGTGGTGCCGTTACGCAGTCCGGCGGCAAACACTTCGAAAGTGGCCTGTGCTGTTGTCAACAGTGCCTGTTCATTGCCGAGTACGTTGGCCCGCAATACCAGCCCCTGCACCATGCCGATGTACAGCACGGCA
>CAYYRJ010000063.1:0-1925 GCA_964474085.1 uncultured Planctomycetales bacterium | reverse complement strand
CATTATAAGGAAAGCATTCACGGCAAGGGGTTGCTTAAAAGCGGGTTGGTTGTGACCGCCATGTGCACGGATTGCCACAGCGCGCATCGTCAATTACCGTCGAGCGATCCGGCTTCGAGTGTGAATCCTAAGAATGTCGCGCAAACTTGCGCTAAATGTCATAACGGCGTTTATGAAAAATACAAAATCAGTATCCACGCGACTGGTTCGATTAACAACAAGGCCAAATTACCGGTTTGCAATGATTGTCATAGTGCGCATGAAATTACACGTACAGATAAAGACAGTTTTAGATTTGAAATTATGAGTGTTTGCGGAAAGTGCCATGAGGACATCGCCAAGACCTATTTTCAAACATATCATGGAAAGGCAACTAAGCTTGGTTACACCAAGACGGCAAAGTGCCAAAATTGCCATAGCGCGCATGAGATTTTGCCTATAAGTGATCCGCGTTCGAGTTTAAGTCGGCAAAATATTGTGGCTACCTGCCAGCAATGTCATCCTGGCGCGACAAAACGCTTTGCCGGTTATCTGACGCACGCAACCCATCATAATTCCAAAAAATTTCCGTGGATATTTTGGACATTTTGGTCGATGACGATTTTGCTCGTCGGAACATTTTTGATAAGCGGGATACATACGCTTATGTGGATTCCGCGTTCTTTGCAGATTCGCCGTTCGCATCCGCCGATTGCGGATGTGCCGGATCAAAAACAATATGTGCGTTTTCCTCTGGCGTATCGGCTGATGCATGGGGTTATGATTGTCAGTTTCTTGACGCTGGCGATTACTGGCATGACGTTAAAATTTTCTTATACCGGCTGGGCGATTGTGATTTCAAAATTATTGGGTGGAATCAAAATATCCGGCTTTATTCACCGTTGTGCTGCGGTCGTGATGTTTGGTCTTTTTATTGTGCATATTGCTTATATTATCCGTCGGAAAATAGTGCAAAAAGAACGCTGGAAAGATTTATTCTTTGGGCCGAACACGATGTTGTTTACTCTGCGCGATCTTAAAGAATTTAAGCAGACGATTCAATGGTATCTTGGCCGATGCCAGCGCCCGAAGTACGGCCGATGGACGTATTGGGAAAAGTTCGATTATTTTGCCGTGTTCTGGGGGATTGCGGTCATCGGCACCTCGGGGCTGATGCTTTGGTTTCCGAATTTCTTTACGCTGTTTTTGCCCGGCTGGGTCATTAATGTGGCGACCATTATCCACAGTGACGAAGCGCTGTTGGCCACTGGCTTTATTTTTACGATACACTTTTTTAATACGCATTTTCGTCCGGAAAAGTTTCCGATGAACAAAGTGATCTTTACAGGCCGGATGCCACTGGAAGAACTAAAGCAGGAGAGGCCTTCGGAATATGAAGATTTGGTTGCCAAAAAGGAACTAGACAAACATCTGGCTTATCCTTTGGCACCCAAGACAGTGAAAATTTTGGTCAATCTTGGCTGGGCGGCACTAGGGATTGGTTTGGCGTTGATTGTTGGGATTATTTATTCGATGATTTTTGTGTATAAATAAAAAAATCCGTGAATTTAACCTGCTTGCGGATTATGCCCATGCTGGTATAATGTTCAAAATTTTTGAAAGATTTGCGCCTGCCCCGAATACTCGCAGAAAGTGCTCGTGTTCGGGACAAAGGCACAAATTAATGTGGTGTATTTTTCGAGCATTTATTTAAATCGGTTGGCGCCTGCCCCGAATACTCGCAAAAAGTGCTCGTGTTCGGGACAAAGGCACAAATTTTTCTGAAGGTAATTTTGATAGGAATAATGTAATTTGCGCCTGTAGCTCAGTTGGATAGAGCAACAGCCTTCTAAGCTGTGGGCCGCACGTTCGATTCGTGCCAGGCGCGTAAATTAAAAGGCCGCACGTTTCCCATTGAGGGATAAACTGATTCGTGCCAGGCGCGT
>CAYYRJ010000062.1:0-1954 GCA_964474085.1 uncultured Planctomycetales bacterium | reverse complement strand
GACCTGGGGAGAAGCTGTATGAGGAGCTGCTGATTGGTGACAACCCCACGCCCACTGGACATCCGCGCATCATGAAAGCGCGCGAGGAACTGCTGGCGTGGCCCGCGCTGGAGCCGCAACTATCGGCGCTGGAGCAAGGTGCTCGTGCGTGCGACCTGGCCGCCATCAAACAGGTCTTGTGCGCTTGCGTACACGGCTACACGGGCAAACCTGTCGCGCCGGAATAGGGCGAGATCGGGCTAGCGCAGATTGCCGGTATGGCCCAGGCAATAGCGACCGGGCTGGGGCCAGAGTGTCAACCCGTGGGGCTCAGCCCCGACCTTGATCTTGACCATGTCGCCGGACTGGGTGTCGATGCGGTACACCACGTCGTCAAAGCGACCTGACAACCACAGCCACTTGCCATCGGAACTGACGTTGCCCATGTCCGGGCTGCCACCGCCGGGGACCGGCCATTGCGCGACCACCTTTTCGGTGGCGAAGTCGATGACCGTGACACTGCCCGGACCTTTGCGCGGGCCATGAATCTTGTGCGAACCCCGATTGGCTACATACAACTGCTTGCCGTCGCGGCTGGGGTACAAGCCATGCGCAGCCACGCCCGTGGTGATGAAGCCCACTTCCGTAAAGGATGCCGCGTCCAAAATGTGTACACCATCAGCCTCCATGTCCGCCACGTAGAAACGCTTGCCATCGGGTGATATGCGGATGTCCTGAGGCATGCCCTTGGTGGCGGTGCACAGCTCGGTGGGGGGCTCCTTCTTGACATCGGAAGTGGCGCGCAGCGGCGTATCCTTGAAGCGCGTGCGCGGCATGGTCAGCTTCAGGTAACCCAACACTTTGCGATCCACCAGATCAATCTTGGCCACACTGCCATTGAATTCGCAGGTGAACATGGCGTAGCGCCCGTCGATGGAGAAATCTGCGTGGTTGATGCCCCCACACTGGGGGACCTCGATGGCGTATTGCAGTGCAAAGGTTTTGGGATCGCGAAAATCCAGCCGCTTGCGCGCTTCGGCAACCACAATGGCCGACTTGCCATCCGGCGTGAAATACATGTTGTACGGATCGTCAACCGTGATGGTGCTACCCGGCTTGCCGGTTCGCGGATCAATGGGCGTCAGGCTGCCTTCGGCGCTGCGCTCGGCATTGTTGGCGACCCACAGCGTACGCAAGTCCCAGGCTGGAACCACGTGCTGCGGTGCGCGCCCTACTTTGAACTGGTCCACCACCTTGAGGGTGGCCGGATCGATCACGGAAACCGAGTTCCCTCGCAGATTGGGGACATACACGCGCTCCAGGTCGTCCTTGACCGAAGCAGCCAGGATCCGGGTGTCACCATACAGGTTGCGCGCATCGTTCACGGGGGGCATGCCCGCCACGGTTGCCACGGTGCCGCCGGATGTGGTGTCGCCCGCCAGGGTGGGCGGCGCCCACGTCGCCAGGGCCGCCAGGGCCGTTGACACGAGTGCAGGAGAGAGTCGCTTGTGATCCAGCATGAAGACGCAAAAGGTGGTGGTTTACGGTGCCGCGTGTCGACGAATGGCGTCGCGGATGGCGGCAACCGATGCATCCACGATCATTTGCACCCCCCATTGGCCGGCTTCTGCCGAAGCGCGCCGGGGGTCGCCTACCACGCCGTCAGCGGCAGTGGGCTTGGGTGCCTGGGCATTGAGATAAAAACTACGCACCAGGCTTGGGTCCAGGGCCAAGCTTAGGGAAGTATCGGCCAGACCGGCGTGGGCGCCGATTTCGGCGCGTGTGTAGCCCTTGGCCGCCAGCTGATCCTGGAACGGGTTTTGCGTGGCAGCGTAATACTGCGTCAACGCATGGGCGCGGCAGCATGCGTCCTGTCGCCAGGCTTGGTTGATTCGGGCAGCCACGCGTGCGACGTTTTTCTGGTAGCCACCATGTTCGGGCAGGAACACCACGTCACGGAATCCGTGTTGGCGAA
>CAYYRJ010000061.1:0-2048 GCA_964474085.1 uncultured Planctomycetales bacterium | reverse complement strand
GATCACCTGCACGATGCGCTTGACTTCGACCTCCATGGCCTGGCCATTTACACCCGTGGCATCAAACCCCAGCACCACCGATCCCATGCGATCGATCAGCAAGCGCGCCGGATGGTTGGTGGTACTCAGGAATTCGGGGTCTTCCAGTGCCATGCGCAGGACCGGCATCTGCAAACGGGCAAACCAGACCCTGATGCCCGGAGGAATGCGGTCTTCGGCCAGGATGGCCTGGAACATGAGCGCCACGATTTCGATGGTGGCCTTCTCGCCCTTGGTTTCGGCCTTCTTCTTCAGGTCGGCGGTCTTCTCGCGCAATTCGCCCGCAACGCGGGCCACCCCGGCGGGGCTGTAGTCTTCGTACAAGGTGCCGCCCGAAGCATATGCCGGACCACTCTGCCCCGGCCGTGGTGGCGCAATGGCGGCGGCCAGCGCCGGCGACGGTGCATGGTGTTGTTCCGTACTGACGAAGTCGCCCCCTACATGGCTCACAAACAAGCGCTTGATCTGGCCAATGACCCCCTGAGCCCTGCTGCGCGCGCGCGCCATGGGCGAAGCCTGGGTCATCATACGGGTTTCGTCTGCGGCCGAATAGGCGCCCCCGTGGGTCCCTGATGTCTGCTTCCAGAAGGGTGGTGGCTGTGAAGTGGGGGCACCACCGGGCCCGATCTGCGGACCGGTGTGGCCGACATCGGGGCGGTTTTGCGTCCCCGCACGGGAACCCCAGAACTTGCCACCCAAAAAGCCACCCCGACCGGCATCTGCTGCCTCGCCACCGGACGCCGGTCCCGCTGACCCCAGCGCGCCGCCACCCGAGGAAGACCCATAGCCCTGGTGTGCACCCATTGCCGCCCCAGCGCCGCCGCCAAATCCACTCAAGCCTGAAGGCATGCTATCTCGTGCAGCCGGGTTGGGCGCTGCGGCACCAGCCGGTGGCCGCGGGCGTTGCGGCGCACGAACCGGCGCCTTGACCCGATCCTTCAGTTCGATGGTGGGTAGAACCCCCTTCTTGATCAGAATGTCGTTGGCATTCCCGTAGGCGGCCTTGAGTCGCTCAATCAAGAGCTTCTGCGCCCCATCATTGACCATGCTCCAGGCATCGCCAGGCATACCGCTGTTGGCCCACTGCTCCACCATGAGCAGGATCAACACCTCGGGACGCAGGATGTCGTTGTTGGGGAGCTCTTCGATGCCTTGCAGGTATTGCATGCGCACCTTGAGGTCTTCCAGCGGGGCATGGACCTTGTCCACCACCGCCATGACCAGACGCGAAGCCAGGATCTTGTTTTCCACCACCTCGGTGCCGACCAGTTGCAGGCCCATTTCCTCGGGTTTGGCGGCCTTTTTCTTGGGCGGCTCCAGGCACTCGCGCCAGACCTTGAGGGTGCCCTCCACCCATAGTGGGCGGCACTTCTTGAATGCCAGCCAGGCATCGCGGCGCTCCTGACTTTCCCGCGCATTGCAGGGTTGGTCCATCAGGGTCGTAATTTGCTCCTGCGCATCCGCGGCGATTTCCGCCATCGCCTGCCCCATTTCTGCCAGGAAACGCTCGCGCACGGCCCGCGCAAACTGCTGCCGGGGTGTGGAAGACGGATGATGGGGAGGCCGAGTTGCCATACGCTTGGATGCCTTTAGACCACGGCTCCTGCATTGGGATCATTGGGGTCGCCGCCCTCTTTCTTGGGCGCACCCTTGATCAGGTCTTCACGCTGGACACCCAGCCACATGGCAATGGCCGCAGCCACGAACACCGATGAGTAGATACCAAACAAGATACCAATGGTCAGGGCAAGCACAAAATAATGCAGTGTCGCGCCGCCGAACAACAACATGGACAGCACCATGAGCTGCGTGCACCCGTGCGTGATGATGGTACGGCTGATGGTTGAAGTGATCGCGTTGTCGATGATCTGCACCGTCGTCATCTTGCGATAGCGGCGGAAGTTCTCGCGAATGCGGTCAAAGATCACCACCGACTCGTTGACCGAATAGCCCAGCACCGCCAGCACCGCGGCCAGCACCGGTAACGAGAATTCCCACTGGAAGAACGC
>CAYYRJ010000060.1:0-2089 GCA_964474085.1 uncultured Planctomycetales bacterium | reverse complement strand
GATATTCTTCTTTATGGAAACAAAAAAATAAAAAATACTAAGCTCCAAATCCCACATCCGCAAATCGCTCAACGAAATTTTGTCATCAATCCTCTAAAAGAACTCGCACCCAACGTTGATTTAAAATCCTTATGCTAATCGCAACGACCATTACAGCGGTTCAAAAATTCTTAAAATCAGCAAAACAAAAAAACAAGACCATTGGTTTTGTCCCAACGATGGGAGCATTACACGAAGGGCATCTTTCGCTTTTACAGCGCGCAAAAAAAGAAAATGATATCTGTATTTTAAGCATTTTTGTCAACCCTACCCAATTTGGGCCTAATGAAGATTTTGCAAAATACCCTCGAGACAAAAAAAAAGATGTTTTGTTGGCAAAAAAAGAAAATGTTGATATAATCTTTTATCCGTCGGAGAAAATGATGTACCCGTCGGAATATTTGACATTTGTTGATGTTGGGAATTTAGCCGATGTGCTTTGCGGGCGAACACGTCCCGGGCATTTTAAAGGTGTTGCAACAATTGTGACAAAACTCCTTAACATTGTCAGACCCAACAAAATGTATTTGGGCCAAAAAGATGCCCAGCAGTGTGTCATTTTAAAACGCTTGGTCAAAGACCTCAACTTTTCAACAAACGTCATCGTTTGCCCGACTGTTCGTGAACCCGACGGCCTGGCGTTAAGTTCAAGAAATAAGTATTTGTCAGCCCTGGAACGAAAAGATGCAACCGTTTTGTACAGTTCTTTATGCTTAGCAAAAAATGAAATCCGTCGCGGCTTACGCGATGCAACAAAAGCTCGCTACTTAATTGAGCAAAACATCCTCACGTTAAGTAAAGGCGAAATCGACTATGTCGCCTGCGTCAATGCGGATTCTTTGGAAACTTTAACGGAAATCAAGGGAAATGTTCTCTTGGCCGTCGCGGCACGCTGGGGCAAAACACGTTTGATTGACAACATAATTATCAGTGTTAAATAAAATATAAGCAATGGCTCCAGCCACAAAAAAACTTAAAATAGGGATCTTAGGCTGCGGGGCGATTGGTTCACGCATTGCCAAAAGTATTTCTAACGAACTTAAAGGGTGTTGTCGTTTAGTCGGATTTTATGATTGTGATCCGGCAAAAATGACTGCACTTTCAAAACTTTTTAAAAAAACTGATCTTAAAAAACATTCTCTAAAAGAACTGATTGCCAGCTGCGATCTTATGGTTGAAGCCGTCAACGCCCAGCGAACCGATGAGTTTATCCACGAAGCTCTCTTAGCCCGACGTCATGTTCTGGCCATGAGTGTCGGGAAACTCCTTAATAACACAAAAATTTTTTCGACTGCCGCAAAAAAAGGATGCCAAATACTCATCCCTTCCGGGGCCATCGCTGGCATTGACGCGCTTAAGGCCGCAAGTTTAGTCAAACTGGATAAAATCATTCTCACCACCCGCAAGCCGGTCAACGGCTTTGTGCAAAGCGATTATCTTAACAAGAAAAAAATAAATTTATCGTCGATAAAAAACGAAACTGTCCTCTTTGACGGATCTGTCGAACAGGCCGTACGCTATTTTCCTCAAAATATTAATGTGGCCTCCACGCTGGCCATTGCAAGCGGCATGCCGCAAAAAATCCGCGTAAGAATTATCACTTCACCCGAATATAAAATCAATTCGCACGAAATCGAAATGTCCGGCGATTTTGGCCGCATCGTTACTCGAGCTGAAAATGTCACATGTCCCGATAATCCCAAAACAAGCTGGTTGGCTGTTTTATCAGCTATCAGGACTTTACGAGATTTCTGTTCTAAAACGCATATTGGAACTTGAGGGATCGCAAGATCCTTTGTGTATCAAAATATAAAAGGAAGGGGGGTGAACACATTATGGCTAAAAAAGTCGCTAAAGTTGGTGTCAAGAAAGAAAAGGGCTACCTTTATTTCGTTGACAAGAATGGTGACGTTTCCGCAGCTGTCATGGCTCGCGGCGACAAAAAAGGTGGCAAACCTAAAAAAGTTGCCAAAGCCGGTATCAAAAAGGAATCCGGTTTCCTTTATTTCGTCGATAAAGACGGCGATATCGCTTGTGCCGCTATGGTTCG
>CAYYRJ010000059.1:0-2095 GCA_964474085.1 uncultured Planctomycetales bacterium | reverse complement strand
GCTTTGGTGCGATCAAGATCATAGGCCATATCCTTCATCGTAAATTTCAAATCTTTGATTTCCGCATCTTTCGCAGCAACTTGATTCTCAAGATCAGTAACTTTCATTTGAAGATCAGCCGCTGACTGGCCTTGCTGTGTTGTCGCACAACCGGCCGAAAACACTAAAATCCCCGCAATTAATAATAATCTCTGGACCATCACGCCCTCCTTGTATAGTTAATTTATAAATATTTCGGTAGAAGATTTAAAACTTATGTGCCCGTATTTTAGCACAAAGTTTTTTTATGCCTATTTCTTCTTAATAATTCTTTGGACAAATGCCCCAAGAAAAAAAACGACGGAAATCTCATGACTTCCGTCGAATGGTTTGTGGCTTTTAGCCACGGGCATCTTAAGTCAGGGTTTCTGACTTTTGGGGGGAGAAAATTTTATGTTTCCATACAATATGAATCCGAAGCGCATGGCAAAAATCCACTTTAAAAACATGGCGGCTCTGATTGATATAAAACTCGCCCTTGACCTTAAAAAAGACGCTCTCGGTCTGTGTCTTACTGTTAAAATTTTTTCGAATAAAGATGTGCGTCTCTCTTGGAACCGGCGAGCTTTGCATAACCTGCGTTACAACATAAATAAAACTTTTATGGACATGCGTTTTGCAGTCCTTATCTTCATTGTTTTCGTTGATGGAAATAATCTTGCGGCGATGCTTTAAAGATTGGCGTTTTTTGTATTCGATGGTCTTCATCATTTTCTCCCCTTGTGATTAGCCCACCTAACACTCGAAGTATAGCATGCCAAAAGGCATCGACAAGAGCCGGCCCTGTGGATCAAGAAAACGCTTTCTTGATTAGAGGACTTTTTGTTTCTCGTCGATACTTTGCGATTATCTTAAAAAATAATCCGGGAGTGTTTAAGAAGTTCTTTTAAATGGAAAGTTGACCTGACGTTCTTGCCCGGCCAGAAGGCGTTTGATATTGGGAATATGTCTAAGCAGAATAAACACACAAAACACAAATCCAAGACCTAAAAGTTCCCAGGATTGCTTGGTCATCAACATCACGATCGGCAAAACAACGGCCGCAATCATAGAAGAGAGCGAAACGTACCCGCTGATCAAAAAAGGAATCAGCCACGCTAAAAGCGTCACAGCCAAAACAATCCGCAGGGATTCAAATTGTATCGCCAACCCGATTAAGACGCCTAAACTGGTTGCAATCCCTTTCCCTCCTTTAAATTGCAAAAAAACCGTCCAATTATGCCCCACGACGACCATAACCCCTAAAAGAACGCGCAAAAATACTTTATCAAAGCCAAATAGATTTCCGACAACAACAATGGCAAGCGCTCCTTTAAGAATATCAAGCACAAGAACAAGCGTCCCTGCCGTTTTTCCTAATATACGAAAGGCGTTCGTCGCCCCGACATTTCCTGAACCGTGTTGACGAATATCGATACCCTTTAACGTTTTCCCAAAAATATACGCCGTCGGAATAGATCCTAAAAAGTAACTGCAGAGCAACCCTAAAAAAATATTCACAAAATTAATCCTTTACAGTTGGGCTATTTAATAAATTAAATCCACGCCAGAAATAATCCAACCCTGAGACGACCGTAAAAATAAACGCTGCATACCATAAAATACTTGTCCAGGGCCATTGCAACAATAGTCCGATAACACAAACCGCCTGAAAGAATGTCGCTGCTTTTCCCCAAACCGAAACACTGATGCCAAGCTTGCCATGAAACATAAAAACCAAAACAGAACCAACGACAAGCATCACATCGCGGCTAATAACAGCGACAACAAGCCAAATCGGAAAATATATGCCGGGCAATTCATGACCAACCGCGTAAAGACAAACAAACGCACTGATCAAAAGAATTTTATCGGCCAAAGGATCCAAGATTGCCCCGATTTGAGTTTTTTGGTCATGCACACGGGCAATATATCCGTCGACAACATCACTGATAACGGCAAATAAAAAAACTCCGAGGGCCACGTATCTTAAGTAATCTTGGTCGGCAGAATACGAAAGCAATGCCGTAATAAAAAACGGAACCGCCAAAATACGGCCTATCGTAATTTTATTTGC
>CAYYRJ010000058.1:0-2167 GCA_964474085.1 uncultured Planctomycetales bacterium | reverse complement strand
AAATAAACCCCAAAAACATTTAAAAAATCAACTCTCTTGGTCTCCAAATTATTAATGATCCATCCGCACAGCAATCGCCGTCCTACGATCCGAATCAGCGCCTATCGATAAATGAGTTGTGTCCAAACGAGCTCCCATTTCAACCATACTGTTTGAGACTGTTTCATATGAGCAACTAAGCGCCCTTTGAAAGATCCCGGAAGGATGAAAAAATAAAAACGAAGAAGATGTCATGGCCGTAGCAAGAATCACATATTCTAATGTTAAAGCCCCACGCTTGTTATATTTTCTTTCAAAAAATGACCGCATTCGCACCTGCCTTTTTTGCTTCACAGTTAAAATATACAATACAAAAAAGGGTAAAACAACCAGGGAAGACGAAGAAATTAAATAAAGCTATAAGTGCATATAAATCAATATATTACAACTCTATTTTTTCCCTCCTTCTTTGCAGAAAGCAATGCATCGTCCGTCTTTTTAATAACCGTAGCCTGCGTATCTACGCTAGGATCAAACCGAGCCATTCCAAGACTCACGCTGACAGCTAGAGGTTGTCCATTCCATGTTAAATTTAAATTTTCAATATTAGATCGTATTTTTTCGGCAACCATTTTGGCCCCAGCATCAGACAGCGCCCGCAATAAAATGATCATTTCATCCCCGCCATACCGAGCACTAACATCTCCAGTCCGGATAAGATGCTTTAACGTTTTGGCAACACTTTCAATCACATAATCGCCAGCCTGATGCCCATAGTGGTCATTGATTCGTTTAAAAAAATCAATATCACATAAAATCAAATAAAAAATCTTATTCGAATCCTTTTGCGCCTCCCAGCAGGAATTTTTAAGAACTTCCTTAAAGTAACGAATATTAAACAAACCAGTTAAACCGTCAATAGTAGACAACTCCATCAAATTTTTTCTGTCAATGGCAATTTTTGCCGAATAATATGCCGAAACCATCAAATAACTGGCCATAAACGCAATAAAAGCAACGGTAAGATTCACAACAACATTGTTAATAAAAAAAACATACATAAAAATAATTGCCGCAATAATAAATATCACAATTAAACCATGTCGCGAAAATCTTTCAAAAAAAACATACAACGGAGGGATCATAGCAAAAAAGAAAATAATAAAGATGCTAAGCCATTCTGGAATAATTCTTAAATAACTTTGATCAAAAATATTAACCAACGCTGTAGCAATGATGCCAGCTCCCGGATATTGAGATTCTAACGCATTAGGACGAGTGTCATATAAGCCCAATGCTGTTGCTGCAACAATCACAACACTATCCTTAATTCGGGACAAATCAACACGCGGCTTGGCCCCCTGTTTAATCGCTTCTAGCCCATCCCAAATATCTGAAAAAGAATACTGCTTAAACGTTTCCCGCCATTTTCCTTGCCAATTAAGAACCATGGCATTTTTTCGCAGAGGAATCTTAATCTGATAATCAGCATTAGCCAAAGTTACTGATGTCGACGTTATTTCCTTTATCCGCATTGCAAAACGATCCTCAACCATCTGCAAAACAACACTCTTGTAAATTCGAGTATCATTAAAATAAACCAAAGGAATAGCCCGTATTTTTCCATCATTATCTATAAAAACATCGACAGCTCCTGTTCCCTTAGCATATAAACGAAGTTTTTCAACCGGGAATAAGCCTTTGCTAAAATTCAAATCATCTGGAGTATGAACAAATGGTAAATACACATTGCCGGCTTTTTCAATCGCTGAGGCTAACGCATCATCATCCTCGCGAGTACTCGGCTCAGAATAAAGAAAATCTAAAAGGATTTGACTTGCCCCTAATTGTTTTAAAGCATTGATCATCTCTCCGATGGATCTTCTTGGCCAAGGCCAACGACCGATTTTTCTAAGATCCTCCCCTGTCACTTGAACAACAACAATTTTTTCAAGATTGGGACTCTTTTGAAAGCCCCGCGAACAAAAAAGCAAATCAAATGCCAAAAACTCTAAATTTTGAAATAAAATTGTACTTGATAACAAAATGCAAATTGAAGCGGCAATAATACCCAAGCTAATATAGGTAATCAACGACCCTGCCGGTTTTTTCTTCCAGATACTTTCAAATATCTTCATCAGTGCCTGCACCTGTTGTGAAAAAATTTTAAAAAATAAGCCATTGCCCA
>CAYYRJ010000057.1:0-2528 GCA_964474085.1 uncultured Planctomycetales bacterium | reverse complement strand
GACCTGTAGCAACCGTCCCGCGACCAGAGATCGAGAACACGTCTTCCACAGCCATCGAAAACGGTTTTTCAAGTTCACGAACCGGTTCAGGGATCCAACTATCAACCGCATTCATTAAATCCATGATCGGCTTGGTTTTCACAGGGTCATCCGCATTATTTAAAGCGTCCAACCCGCTACCCTTAATAACAGGAGTATTATCGCCATCAAATTTATATTTTGTCAAAAGGTCACGAACTTCAACCTCGACGAGCTCTAACAACTCCGGATCAGAAACCTGATCAACCTTGTTCAAGAAAACAACTAACCGCGGAACGTTGACCTGACGAGCCAATAAAATGTGTTCGCGAGTTTGAGGCATAGGACCATCCGCAGCAGACACGACAAGAATAGCGCCATCCATTTGCGCGGCCCCTGTGATCATGTTCTTAATAAAGTCAGCGTGACCCGGGCAGTCGATGTGAGCGTAGTGACGTTTTTCGGTTTCGTATTCAAGATGAGAAATATTAATCGTAACGCCGCGTTCCTTTTCTTCCGGCGCATTATCAATCGAGTCATAGGAACGTGCTTCCTTCGCAAAACCTCTCTTAAACAAGACGGTGGCAATGGCGGCGCTTAACGTCGTCTTACCATGATCAACGTGACCAATCGTTCCGATATTAACGTGCGGTTTATTTCTTACGAATTTTTCCTTAGCCATTTCTGCCTCCCCTTTTGTTCTTTTCTAAAATAATAATTATCGATACTCTTGATTTTTAATTACTTCCTTGATCCTGCCTCTTCACGTGTGCCTTTGATTTTCTCGGCGACGTTATTCGGAACTTGAGCATAAAATGAAGGTTCCATTGAAAATGATGCGCGCCCCTGACTTAAAGTCCGAAGAGCCCCTGCGTAATTAAACATTTCCGCAAGCGGAACTTCGCAACGGACCGTTTTAAGTTTGCCGCGATTACCGGACGAAACAATCTTAGCCCGACGGGTATTTAAGTCCCCAATAACCTGACCCCAAAAATCTTCAGGGACAGTACATTCCAAATCCATGATCGGTTCAAGAAGACAGGAACCCCCTTTGCGCAAGCCATCACGCAAAGCTTCTTTACCTGCCAGCTGAAAAGCTAATTCATTAGAATCGACTTCGTGATAAGAGCCATCGACGAGCGTAACGGTAAAATCCGAAACCGGATATCCAGCAAAAACACCTGTTTGCGCGGCGGTGCGAACACCTTCCTCGACGGGCTTGATAAACTCACGCGGGATAGCGCCACCTTTAATCTTATTGACAAAAATAATACCTTTGCCTTTTTCTTCATTAGGCTCAACATCAATGACGCAGTGACCATACATACCCCGACCACCGCTTTGGCTGATAAACTTCCCAACAACGCCGGTAACTTTTTTGGTGATCGTTTCGCGGTACGCAACCTGCGGACGGCCGACGGTACATTCCAAATTATTTTCCCGCTTCATACGGTCAATGATAATTTCCAAATGAAGCTCGCCCATCCCTGAAATAATCGTCTGCCCTGTCTCGGTATCATACTTAACTTGCAGGGAAGGATCCTCGTCTAAAAATTTATGCAAAGTCATCCCCAATTTATCTTGATCAGCCTTTGTCTTTGGCTCAATAGCCATCGAAACAACAGCTTCAGGGATGCGCATATTTTCCAACACAATCGAAGTTTTTTCATCACAAACGGTGTTCCCCGACTTACTATCTTTTAAACCAACAAGAGCAACAATTTCTCCAGCGGAAACACTCCCAATAATTTCTTGGCGATTAGCGTGCATCAAAACAATTTTTGAAACGCGCTCGCGCAGACGTCGGCTCGAATTATAGACAGGGCTTCCCGAAACAAGCGTCCCAGAATAAACACGGGTATAAAATAATTTTCCGACGTAAGGATCAGCGGCAATTTTAAAAACAAGCCCGCAGAAAGGAGCGGTCGGTGAACATTCACGCGTCGTGTGTTCGCTGGTGTTAGGATCTGTTCCCGGCACCGGCGGAACATCCAACGGCGAAGGCAAATAATCTAACACAGCATCCAAAACCGTCTGAACACCTTTATTGCGAAGCGCCGTTCCAACAAGAACCGGGACAAAAGCATTTTTCAAAACAGCACGGCGAATGGCAGCCTTAAGCTCAAGAGTTGTAATTTCTTTTTCCTCAAGGAACTTTTCCATGATCGAATCATCTGCGTCGGATAAACGTTCCAAAAGTTTATGGCGATAAGCTTTAAATTTTTCTTGAAATTCAGCGGGAATTTCACTGTGAAGAGGATCAAGACCATCAGCTTCAGGGAAGGTAATATATTTTTCGTTGACAACATCAATGATGCCGCTAAATTTATCTTCGTAGCCATTGGGGAAACAAATCCCGGCGGCATTAGCGCCTAAACGCTCATGAATTTCACCGATAACACGATCAAAATCAGCCCCCAAACGATCTATTTTATTAATGAAAAAAATGCGCGGGACACCGTAACGATCTGCCTGACGCCAGACAGTTTCCGTTTGCGGTTGAACACCGC
>CAYYRJ010000056.1:0-2574 GCA_964474085.1 uncultured Planctomycetales bacterium | reverse complement strand
AAATATTTTTTCTCCGTCGAGAAATTCCTAATCCAGTGATGACTCCAATCTGACGAAGAAAGGAGGAGATGAACAAAATAAAGTCCGGGTCATCAAACACTGGTCTAAAGCGACATAAGCTAGACCAATACACTTGTATCTAGTTTTATATATTCTTTTACGTCAGGCAACTGACAATTTGGGAGGAGACAATAATGAAAAAAGTTCTTTTAGCAGTGCTCTTGGTCGCCCTTGTGGCCATGCCCGCATTCGCTAGTGTTCAGAATGTAAAGGTTAGCGGCGACATCGAAAGTACCTACGTTGTCCGCAATCAGTTTGATTTAGGAAGTACAACACTTTCAGAGCAGTATCGTCAAAACTTCTTGTTAACTCAGACTCGCTTGCGCGTTGATGCGGATTTGACCGACAATGTTCAAACAACGGTCGGTTTGATCAATGAGCGCGTTTGGGGTGCTGATGTTGACACGACAAACGGAAGCAATGACATTGATTTAAACTTGGCTTATGTGACTTTAAAGGAAATGCTTTATTCTCCTTTAACAGTGATCATTGGTCGTCAGAGTTTCGCATTTGGAAACTCTTTCGTCATGGATTCGGCTGGGTCTAATAACAATGTTTCGACGGGTGGTATCAAAGGTGTTGCTGAAGATTTTTCTAAAAGAACAGCTTTGGATTCCGTCCGCGCTATTTTGGATTACAATCCGTTAACAATCAACGTGATTGCATCTAAAGTGGCTTCTGGAAATGTTGGCGGTGAAGGGGCTCACAAAGACGATGTGGACCTTGTCGGTACCAATGCTGGTTATCAATTAGGTGACAAATGGCAATCATTAGTCGAAGCCTATTATTGGGCCAAGATTGATAATAACACTCCGAGCGGAGTGGGTTCTAAAGCAGACACGGTTTATATGCCGGGTGTGCATGTCAGCACCAATCCGATTAAAGGATTGAATCTTTCTGCTGAAGTTGCTATGCAAAGAGGTAACAAATGGCAATCCGCTGGTGTTAATGTCAAGCGTGAAGCGACCGCAGCGCAAGTGATTATGAATTATGAATTACCGATTGCCCCGATTGAAAAATATAAGCCGACGGTCATGGGCGCTTATACGTATGTTTCTGGGGAAAAGAATCCGACCAAGGTTGGAACAAGTGATAAGGCCCGTTATCGTGGTTGGGATCCGATGTTTGAAAATCAGGGTCGTGGGACGATTTACAGTTCCTTATTCAATTTGACCAATGTCCACGTTGTCACGACAAAAGCTTCTGTGAAGCCTATTGAAGACGTAACAGCATCGCTTCAAATGGATTATCTCTGGCTGGATAAAGAGCTTGCTACCGATGTATTAGCAGGAGCTCTTGTCCATCCTGATGCATCAACGACGTCTGGTTTATCAACAACAACCAATGCCTTTTTAGGTACCGAACTTGGTTTAGGTTTAGCCTATGCCTATACGGATGATGTTACCTTAGGTGCTAAGGTTAACTGGTTTACGCCGGGCGAAGCATTTAGCTCAGCTAACCAGAACGTTGCGTCACAAATCTTGGTTAACGCAAACGTTAATTTCTAAGATTTAAAAACGCAGTTGTTAGATTATCATTGAGCCCCGTGAAGAAATTTGCGGGGCTCAATATTTTTTTGTGACGAACAACAGGTCATACGTTGTATGAATTATTTTATGCGGTTGGTTTTATTTTAAAAAATTGCAAGCAAAAAAAATTTTCTCGTCGGTAAAAAATATTATTTCTTTATGAAAAAAAGTAATTAATACTTTGAAAATTATTTTTATTTCGTTAATATAAAAACAAAGAAATACAGCTGTGCTGGTTTAAAAAAGAAGTTTGGCGCAGTAAAAGCTCATTCCCATTTTAAAAAATATCCATAGCGAGCGAGAATCATTCTATGACACGCGATGATATTTATGATCATCTGGCTCAAGTCTATCTAGGCAAGAGAAGCAGTCTGCAAGAAAAAAAGAAAAAGCAGCTCAATTCTTGGCTAGTGATTAACATCGTTATAACGGTGGTTATATTTGCCAGTTCGATTTATGGACTGACCGCATTTTTAACTCACCGCGGCGATGTCCTGCAGAACAAAATTATCTACGCCCTTAATAACGGTCCTATCCGTTTGAATTACAATCTCGAGTATCCATATCCTTCAGTAAAAACTTTCAGTTTAAATATTCCTAAAATGAATGTCGGCAAGTATAAAGCCTTGCAGTTTGCTGTCCGCGCTTTGGCGGAAGGTACGCCGGGAACAATTCGCGTCGAAATTAAAAATCATCGAAACGAAGTTGCTTTTGTTTTTATCGAGAACGTCGATCTTTCGTGGCGCAATTATGAAATCCCTCTTGAACGATTCGCACAGATTTCGGATTGGTCGGATGTCAGTGAAATTTCGTTTGTATTGGAAGCGTGGAATTCACAGGATAAAAAGGGCATCATTCTCATTGATGAGGTCGCTTTTTCAAGTTAGCACTTACTTTTGCTAAATTAATGTAATAGCGTAAGAAAGCCAAGGGAGGCAATGCATATGCGAATTATTTCGATAGCAACGCAAAAAGGCGGATGTGG
>CAYYRJ010000055.1:0-2818 GCA_964474085.1 uncultured Planctomycetales bacterium | reverse complement strand
ACCAACAGTATTCCGTTTAATCGTGAAAAAGAATATCCCAAAATTAAAGTTGTGAGTGTCGCCCAGCTTTTGGCTGACGCGATCAAGCGCATTCACGACGAGGAATCGGTGAGTATTTTGTTTGAAGAAACACAGAATCAAATGAAGTAGGGGAAGTTAAACGTCAAACGCTGTTAAAGGCAGCAGATGTATTACGGCGTTTCACCAGGAAAACCAACAACAAAGGAAAGTAGGGTAAGCAACATGGAACAAATCGATTTGGATGTTTGGGTCCGCAACGAAGTGGGGACTTCAAAAGCAAAAGCTGTCCGCCGGGAAAACTTGGTCCCCGGGATTGTTTATGGCGGCAAGCAAAAACCAACCGCGGTTAAGGTCAGCCGCAAGGCGTATGAACGGATTCGCCGCGAGTATCATGGCCAGAATGTTATTTTTCATTTGAATGTTCTTGAAGGCGACAAAAAGCTGCGCGATTATGCTGCGCTTGTCAAAGAGGAACAGCATCATCCGGTCAGCGATCAGGTTATTCACATTGATTTTAACCGCATTTCATTGACCGATAAAATTACGATTAAGGTTGCTATCACAGCTAAGGGCGACGCGATTGGCGTTAAGCGCGACGGAGGATCTTTGGAACACGTCCTTTGGGAATTAGATATTGTGTGTTTGCCGACGCAGATTCCGCATCACTTGGAAGTCGATGTCAGCAAACTTGAAATCGGCGACAGCGTTCATGTCAAAGATATTATTTTGCCGGAAGGTGTTACAACCAAGCACGACCTTGAAGCGATGGTCATGACGGTTGTTCCGCCGATGAAGGAAGAAGCGGCCACTCAAGCGCCTGCTGCCGAGTTAGAAGTCATCAAGGAAAAGAAGGACAAGGAACCTGCTGCCGGCGAGAAGAAGGATGCGCCTGCTGCGGACAAGAAGTCTGACGAAAAGAAGAAATAGGACGCTGTTACTTAAATAGATTGGGCTTGCAATGTCAGAAAAACGATTAATCGTAGGTTTAGGGAATCCCGGCGCGGAATACGAGTGGACCCGTCATAACATGGGTTTTTTGACGGTTTCGCGTTTAGCCGACGATTTGGGGATGCGCCTGCGCAAATCGACTTCTGTCAAAGGCCTCTGGGCCGAAGGCCGTTTGGAAAACAGCGAAGTGGTGCTTTTGTTGCCGCATTCGTTTATGAATAATTCGGGCATGGTCGTCAAGCAGGCGGTAACGTCAAAAAGAATTGAGCCCGAGAACGTTTTGATTGTTTGCGATGATTTTAGTTTGGCTTTTGGCCAAATTCGTATGCGTGAACAAGGCAGCGACGGCGGGCACAATGGTTTGGCGTCGATCATTGAGCATTTGGGCACGAAGGAATTTAGCCGTTTGCGTTTGGGGATTGGACCTATTCCTGCGCACAAGAACGCGGTTGACTTTGTGCTCGAAGATTTTCGGCTCGATGAAAAAAGAAAGCTGCCGGAATTTTTGACGGCGGCCGCCGACTGTTGCCGCGCCTGGACCAGCGAGTCTTTGGCGACGGTCATGAGCCGGTATAATCAGAAATTATTAAGTTAAGTATTTTCATCAATCAAGTCTTCTGCTTCGTCTTTATATTTTTGTCTTAGACTTTGCAGGAACAAAACGGAGGAAACATGAACAAGTACGAATTGGCGGTTGTTGTGGATGCAGCGCTGCCCCAGGAACAGAAAGAGAGTGTTATCAAGGAAGTCGTCGATGCGATCGCAAAGTCCGGCGGCAAACTGATCAACAGCCAAGTCTGGATCGAAAAACATAAATTGAGTTTTCGCTTAAAGAAGTGCTGGGAAGCGACGTATTATCTGTTAAATGTCGAATGTCCGTCGAGCGCAGTTTTGCCTTTGCAAAAAATCTTGCGGGTCAATGAGCGGATTTTGCGCTTTTTGATGACGCGGCCTGTGTAAGGGGTATTTTTAACTTTTTGTGAGGTAAAAATATATGGCTAATTTAAACAAAGTTTTTCTTATCGGAAATTTGACTCGCGCTCCGGAGTTGCGTTACACGCCGGGCAGCGTTGCGGTCGCTAACCTTGGGTTGGCGGTCAACCGTCGTTTTCGGGACAAAAATGGCGAATTTAAGGAAGATGTTTGTTTTTTGACAGTCACGGTTTGGGACAAACAAGCTCAAGCCTGTTGCGAATTTTTGCAAAAGGGTAGCCCGATTTTTGTTGAAGGGGTTTTGCAGTCACGTTCCTGGGAAACGCCCGACGGACAAAAGAGAAGTACTATCGATGTCCGTGCGGAGCGTATCCAGTTTTTGGGAAAATTTGCAGCCGAAAACAAACAGATCGACAAAATGGATGCCATCGGCTCTTCTGCTGAAGGTCAGGTCGAAAACAGCACAGCCAGCTCCGATGAGCCGTTGGGCGAGACGATTAACCCGATGGACGTCAGTTGGGATGAGTCATAATTAAGAATTTTTAAAACACAACTAATATAAGGGGGACACATTGGAAAACAG
The DNA here is from genome assembly GCA_964474085.1 of uncultured Planctomycetales bacterium. GTDB lineage: Bacteria > Omnitrophota > Gorgyraeia > Zapsychrales > JANLHA01 > JADLGJ01. Next base: position 333 of record CAYYRJ010000055.1, on the reverse strand, counting down.
AGGCAAACCCAGATCATCATCTTCGTCGCGATCATCGACGAGATCATCGTCTTCACCATCGAATTACAAGGGAAGAAACAGCACCGGTATAAGCAGCAATACCGACAATTCGCGCAGAAGCAGCGGCGACAAGCCGCGTTTTCGCAAGAATATCGCAAAATTCATCCTGCCTAAAGACATCAAAATCGATTACAAAAATTTACCGTTGTTGCAGCGTTATACGACAGAACGCGGAAAAATCGTTCCTCGTCGTATTTCCGGGATCACGGCAGGCGAACAGCGCGCGATGTCGATTGCGATTAAGTATGCCCGTTACTTGGGGCTTTTGTCGGT
>CAYYRJ010000054.1:0-2958 GCA_964474085.1 uncultured Planctomycetales bacterium | reverse complement strand
GCACCTTCAGGCAACGAAACTTCCCCAGTCACGTCCGTTGTCCGGAAGTAAAACTGTGGACGGTAGTTCCCAAAAAATGGTGTATGACGACCACCTTCTTCTTTCGAAAGAATATAGGTTTCTGCCGTGAATTCCGTGTGAGGTGTAATCGAACCAGGTGCCGCCAATACTTGACCGCGTTCGACTTCTTCACGTTTCGTACCGCGCAAAAGGGCCCCAATGTTGTCGCCAGCTTCTCCACGATCCAACAATTTGCGGAACATTTCAACGCCAGTGACCGTCGTCTTAATCGTTGGACGAATCCCAACAATCTCAATCTCTTCACCAACTTTTACAATCCCTTGCTCAACACGGCCTGTGACAACAGTCCCACGACCAGAGATCGAGAACACATCTTCAACTGGCATCAAAAATGGTTTGTCCTTCGGACGTTCTGGTTGTGGAATATAGCTGTCAACCGCCGCCATCAGTTCCAGAATTTTCTGTTTCCCGATTTCGTCGTTCTTCCCTTCAAGGGCAGCCAAAGCCGACCCTTTGATGATAGGAATATCATCACCAGGAAAATCGTATTTCGACAACAAGTCCCGAATTTCCATTTCGACCAACTCAAGAAGCTCGGCATCATCAACCATGTCCACTTTGTTCATGAACACGACCAACGCAGGAACTCCAACCTGACGCGCCAACAGAATGTGTTCGCGGGTTTGAGGCATAGGACCATCAGCAGCCGAAACCACCAAAATCCCACCATCCATTTGCGCCGCACCGGTAATCATGTTCTTCACATAGTCAGCGTGACCAGGGCAATCAACGTGCGCATAGTGACGCGCAGCCGTTTGATATTCAACGTGTGAGGTCGAAATCGTAATCCCACGCGCTTTCTCTTCTGGTGATTTGTCAATTTGATCGTAGCTCATAGCGGTCGCGCCACCACCAGTTTCTGCCAACACTTTCGTGATCGCAGCCGTCAGTGTCGTCTTCCCGTGGTCAACGTGACCAATCGTTCCAATGTTACAGTGCGGCTTGTTCCGCTCAAATTTTTCCTTGCCCATTTTTATATCCTTTTCTCTTCAGAATTTAGATTAAGCAGCCAGTTTCTTTTTAACTTCTTCAACAACATTCGGTGGGACCGGATCATAGTGATCAAAGACCATCGTATATTGCGCCCGCCCTTGGGACATAGAGCGCAGGTTGTTGATGTAACCAAACATATTCGAAAGGGGAACCATTGCCGCAATAACCTTGGCATTGCCGCGATCATCCATGCTGCTGATCTGACCACGACGAGAGTTCAAATCGCCAATGACATCACCCATGTATTCCTCTGGTGTTACAACCTCAACCTTCATAATCGGTTCAAGCAGAACGGGACCAGATTTTTGCATCCCTTCCTTAAAGGCAGCCCGCGCCGCAATTTCAAAAGCCAAGGCCGAGGAGTCAACATCATGGAACGCGCCATCAATCAGCCGAACCTTAAAGTCAACAACAGGGAACCCTGCAATAATTCCCGTTTCTTGCGCCCCTTTAAGGCCTTTTTCAACACCTGGGATATATTCTTTAGGAACAGCACCACCCACGATTTCTGAGGCAAATTCGTAGCCCATCCCTGGCTCTTGAGGTTCGAAAACCATCACCACGCGAGCATATTGCCCCGACCCACCCGATTGTTTCTTGTGAGTGTAATCAACTTCAGAAGCCCGCGCAATTGTCTCGCGGTAAGCCACCTGAGGAGCCCCAACATTTGCTTCGACCTTGAATTCACGACGCATCCGGTCAATCAGGATTTCAAGGTGAAGCTCACCCATCCCTTTCATGATCGTTTGACCAGATTCGTGATCCACCGAAACACGGAAAGACGGATCTTCGGCAGCAAGACGTTGCAAAGCCAAGCCCATTTTTTCCTGATCTGCCTTGGATTTTGGTTCAACCGCAATCTCAATAACTGGCTCAGGAAATTCCATGCGCTCCAGAACAATCGGCTTATCAGAGTCGCAGAGCGTATCGCCCGTTGTTGTATCTTTCAATCCAACCAGAGCAACAATATCACCCGCATGAGCTTCTTTGATTTCTTCACGGTTATTGGCGTGCATCAAAAGCATCCGACCAATCCGTTCTTTCTTGTCTTTTACCGAGTTCAAAACGTAAGACCCAGCATCAAGCTTACCCGAATAGATACGCGCAAATGTCAAAGAGCCTACAAATGGATCATTCATGATTTTGAACGCCAAAGCCGAGAACGGCTCATCTTCTTTACAAAGACGAACATCATCTTCGTCAGAATCAACTTTTTTACCTTTGACATTGCCCACATCAACCGGAGAAGGCAGATAGTCAACAACCGCATCCAACATCGGCTGCACGCCTTTGTTTTTGAACGCCGAACCACACATCATCGGAATCAACTTGAAAGCAATGGTCCCTTTGCGGATACATTTCTTCAGCGTCGGAACATCAATTTCTTTGCCTTCCAAATAGGCTTCCATCGCCGCATCATCCATCTCAACGGCCTGCTCAACCAAACGGTCGCGATATTTTTTGGCTTTCTCCTTGAGATCGTCGGGAATTTCTTTTTCCTCGAATGTTGCGCCAAGGTTATCCGAATTCCAGATAATCGCCTTCATTTTGATCAGATCAACGATCCCAATGAATTCACTTTCTTCACCAATCGGCAAGGTCAATACCAGCGCATCAATACCAAGACGCTTTTTAACGGACTCAACGCAATCGTAGAAGTTAGCACCGATTTTGTCCATTTTATTGGCAAAAAGAATACGAGGCACATGGCATTCGTCACCGTGACGCCCACCCGTCTCGGTTTGAGGCTCAACCCCGTGGTTTCCATCAAGCAACCAACACGCACCATCAAGAACCCGCAAAGACCGCTCGACTTCAATAGTAAAGTCAACGTGACCCGGAGTATCAATAATATTCATGCGGAACATCTCACCCGGAGCAACC
>CAYYRJ010000053.1:1742-2987 GCA_964474085.1 uncultured Planctomycetales bacterium | reverse complement strand
CCGCGCTCTTAGAGCCGCGTATTGTTTTGATAATCTCATCAATCGCGTCGATGGCAATGCGCAAACCTTCCAAAATATGCGCACGACGAAGGGCACGGTCTAACTCAAATTGCGTTCTACGGCGAATAACAATACGCCTATGATCAATAAATTCGCTCATCAGCTGTTTTAAATTCAAAACCCGCGGGCTGTTATTAACGAGCGCAAGATTAATAATGCCAAAGGTCGTTTCCAGCTGTGTATGCTTATATAAATAATTCAAAACAATGTCGGGCTGAACATCGCGACGCAACTCAATAACGATGCGAATTCCGTCTTTGTCCGACTCATCACGAATATCTGTAATCCCGTCGACCGCTTTATTCTGAACTAAATCGGCAATCGCCGTAATCAGATTCGCCTTGTTGACCTGATACGGAATTTCGGTAACGATGATCGAATCCCGATTCCCCTTCTGCCGTTCAATTGAAGCCTTGGCACGAATCAAAACTTTCCCGCGTCCCGTTTCATAGGCATCGCGTATCCCCTCGCGCCCGCAAATAATCCCGCCGGTCGGGAAATCCGGACCATGGACAAACTTGCTAAGCTCTTTGATCGTCGCTTCATTGTGATCAATCAAATGCATGACCCCGTCAATGACTTCCCCTAAATTGTGCGGCGGCATATTCGTCGCCATCCCGACGGCGATACCGCTAGACCCATTGACCAAAAGGTTAGGAAAGGCAGCCGGCAAAAGAGACGGTTCCTGCAAGCTGGCGTCAAAATTGGGGACAAAATCCACTGTATTTTTATCGATATCCGCCAAAAGAGGATCTGCAATAGCCGACAAACGCGCTTCAGTATAACGCATCGCAGCAGCGGCATCTCCATCGACGGAACCAAAGTTTCCCTGGCCGTCAACAAGCGGATAGCGCAGCGAAAATTCCTGGACCATGCGCACCATCGTGTCATACACGGCCGCGTCCCCGTGAGGATGATATTTACCTAAAACTTCACCGACGATACGAGCGCTTTTTTTGTAAGGCTTCGGATACTCCAGATTAAGCTCTTTCATCGCAAACAAAATCCGGCGATGAACCGGCTTTAATCCGTCGCGGACATCCGGCAGAGCGCGGCCGACAATAACGCTCATCGAATACGCCAAATAGGAGCGCTTCATTTCTTCTTCAATAAAAACAGGAATGATTTTTTCTTGTGTCGACGATGTTTCCATAAATCAAATGGCCTTTCAAAATTTTATATGTC
>CAYYRJ010000053.1:0-1642 GCA_964474085.1 uncultured Planctomycetales bacterium | reverse complement strand
AGAATACTAAAAATCTTGTCCACCTCAACGGCATCTTCCAAGCTAACGCGCAAAATCGTCCGCCGCGCCGGATCCATTGTCGTGTCCCAAAGCTGCTGAGGATTCATTTCCCCCAAACCTTTGTAGCGCTGAATGTGAATTCCTTTATTCGCCTGGCTTCGGACAAAATCCAAAACCTCCTTTAATGAATAAAATTCATGTTCGTCATTCTCCGTGGCTACAGAAAACAACGGTTTAAGTCCTTCCCCTTTTTCTTTTTTGGCTGATTTAGCCTGAGTGTATTCCTTGGGAATTTCCGGCTTGACAAACTCTTCAAGCGTCAGCCCCAGCTTTTCAAATTTCTTTTGAATCGCCAAAACATCTTGCCCTTCAAAAATTTCGATATACTTTACATCCAGCGCATCTTTGGTGATCTCAGCTAATTCCTTGTCGTCGGTAATAAAACGGATTTTGCTTTCTGTCTTAATCATATACATCGGCAAAGTCTGTGTTTTTTCGTTATATTCCTTAATATAGTCTTCGAAAGCAATGCCGCGCCGGTGCATCACTTTGATCAAATGCTCCAGTTCGGTCAAAGACCCGAGAATATCTTTAAGTTGCGGATTGTTAAAAGTATTTTTGCCTTTAAGCTTTGTTAATTTAAGACCCTCAATACCTAAGTCCAAAATCAGGTCCGTCAATTCTTCTTCCGTCTCGATATATTCTTCGCGCTTGCCGCGTTTGACTTTATAAAGCGGCGGCTGAGCAATATAAACATGACCCTTTTCAATAAGCGAACGCATTTGCCGATACAAAAGCGTCAACAAAAGCGTACGGATATGCGACCCGTCCACGTCAGCGTCGCACATGATAATGATTTTGTGATACCGAAGTTTTTCAACGTTAAATTCATCGCCTACGCCAGCACCTAAAGCAGTGATGATTGTGCGGATTTCTTCATTGCTTAAAATTTTGTCCAGGCGGGATTTTTCGACATTAAGAATTTTTCCTTTAAGAGGCAAAATTGCCTGAAACGCACGATCACGTCCTTGCTTGGCCGAACCGCCGGCCGAATCCCCCTCAACCAAATACAGTTCACACAGCGCCGGATCGCGCTGGGAACAGTCCGCCAATTTCCCCGGCAAACCGCCGCCGTCTAAAGCACCCTTGCGACGAGTCAGTTCGCGGGCCTTACGGGCCGCCTCCCGGGCACGCGACGCCAAAACAATTTTTCCGACGATTTTGTTGGCCACCGGTGGATTTTCTTCAAAAAATGTCGTTAACGCTTCAAACGTCGCGGAAGCCACAATCCCTTCAACTTCGGAATTACCTAATTTTGTTTTGGTCTGCCCTTCAAATTGCGGATTAGGAATTTTGGTGCTGATAACAACGGTCAAGCCTTCGCGGGCATCGTCCCCGCTAATCGAAACTTCATCTTCCTTGATTAATTTTTTACTCTTTGAATAGGTGTTAACCGCACGTGTAAGCGCTGAGCGAAAACCACTCAAATGCGTTCCCCCCTCGGACGTATTGATATTATTAGCGAACGATAAAACATTTTCGCTATAACCGTCATTATATTGCATGGCTACTTCGATAGTGATACCGTCTTTTTCCCTCGAGAAATAAACAATTTTGTCATGCAAAACACCTTTGTCGGTAT
>CAYYRJ010000052.1:0-3212 GCA_964474085.1 uncultured Planctomycetales bacterium | reverse complement strand
TGTGACACCAAGCGGATATCCGCTACGGCGTTTGATGAAGCAGTGATTGATTTTTTCAGGCGGGCATCAAAAGATAAAGAGATTATTGTGCGGGCTATGGGGAATGCGATAAAAGACAGCTCAACGAAATTAGACGGTTATGACAAGGAAATGCGGATACTCCAAAAGAAGCTGACCAAAGCCAAGGAATCAGCGGCTAAATTATTAAATCTCGCTATCGAGAAAGTGATCTCAAAGGGCGTCACCTACACAGAAAAGATGAACGCCATTGAAAAGGAAATTACCCTGCTGGAAGATAAATTATCGAAGCTCCAAGCGCGTAGACGCGTCGCTGACATGTCGATCAACTCCGGCCAGTACCTGTACTCGAACCTACGGTTTGCCATGGATCATCTAGACAAAGCCCCAGAAGATGCCCAAGTTGCCCTGCTAAAGGCCCTGATTAAGGCCATAGACGTCCATGAAGACCACGTTGTGATGCGGCTATACGTTGCAGAACCCACCGAGGAGATATCCTGCCAAATAGACGCCGAAAAACAGCGAACCCTGCCCCATACCGATAACGGTACAGGACAGGGTTCGACTGAGCGTCCATACTGGCGGAGAGACAGGGATTCGAACCCTGGATGAGCTTTGGGCCCACAACGGTTTTCGAGACCGCCCGATTCAGCCACTCTCGCATCTCTCCAATACACTAAAATAACTTTTTCAAATTCATCAGAAAGCTGGAGAGATTTGCACAGATTTCCTTTACTTTATTAAGAAAAATCTGGCATCTCTCCAATACACTAAAATAACTTTTTCAAATACGCTAAGAAAAGCCAACTCACCAAAATTTATGCCGCATTATAAAGTTTCTTTGTCTTGCCGTCAATCGTTCTGACTTTTATCCTAATGTTATTTTTGGGGCAAAACGGGCGCACGCATTGAAAAGACATCCGGCGTAATTTTATTATCCAAGGGCCGCCAATCTTCATAAATTTCCGGATCTGACCCGTCCCAATGTGTTGAACGCAAAAAAGGCGACCAGCGGGTAAAGGCCAAAATATTTTTTCCGTATTCATCAATCATCACGATGCGAAATAGCAAGAACTTTAGCTGAAAATTCTGCAGTCCAATCGGCAGTGGTCCAAGATCCGTTCGCGGAGCGACAATAAATTCCCGCTCAAACTTATTTTCGCCGCCTGTCTTTACAATCGAAAATTCCCCTCCCCCGTCGACAATAAAAGCGGATACCGACCCTCCAGGGACAATGGCCGCATGCAGCAAGTAATCACTGGGCCGAAGGCGTGTAAAATCAAAAACTACATCCAGCCGGATTTCTTCAATATACCCGTCCTGATTGCGGTCAAACTGCCGGGGTGTTATTTTTTCAATACTTATGCGGTCGCTTTTTTTCCAACGGTTTTTGTTGTTAAAATTTTGCAAATAATCCCAGCGCAACGTCATTAAAATAAAACTAAAAAACAACTGAATAATCAAAATCGCAAAAAAAATATTTCGAAAACTTTTTGCAAATGGCTTAAAAAGAAACCCAAAAATACTTGCCAAAATAAGCGGAGCCCCATAATACAAAAACCATATCAACAACATAAGCCCCGTCGGCCAAGCATACCACTCTCCCCGATAAAGCGGTGGGTTAAAATAAACAATTGCCCCGACGACACCGACAACGATTAAAAAATAAAGGGCAACAATTTCGACAGCCAAAATCAACCGCGATTGGTCATCCCTGCTAAAACTGTGTCTTAAAACTTTCACAAGGACTCCCCGAATAATGATCGTTGAATTGCAGTAGTTTAAGCGGCGGGATTTTTCAAAACAGCAGCCAGCGCGTCGACAACCTTTTGATCAATCTGGTCCTTCATCTTGCGAAGCTCTTCAAAAGCTTTCTGCGAAGTAAATGACGGACGATACGAACGCTCGGAGGTAAGTGCATCATAAATATCAGAAACCGACAAAATGCGCGTGAGTAACGTAATTTGATGACCTTTAAGCCGGTCCGGATAACCGCTGCCGTCTAACTTTTCATGATGATGGCGAATCGGATCACAAAGATTTTTTAAAGACCGGATTGGTTTAATGATCCCCTCGCCGATTTCGCAGTGACGCTTCATCATTTCCATTTCATCGTGCGTCAAAGGGCCATCCTTTTTAAGCACCGCATCCGTCACCCCAATTTTTCCCAAATCATGCAACTTGGCCGCGTCCCGCAAAAGATTAAGTTCCGGTTGGTCCAAATTAAACTGCTTTCCCAATTGAACACAAAGCCGCGCGACCCGATCCGAGTGTCCTCGAGAATATGGATCTTTAGCCTCGACGGCAAGCGCCAAAGCGGAAATCGTTTCAAAATACGTCTTTTCGGCATCTTCATTAAGACGTGAATTTTCAATTGCCACAGCGGTTTGCAGGGCAAGATTATAAAAAAGGTTGAGTTCCTCGTCGTTATAGACTTCCTCGCTTTTGCGTCCCCAAACAGCCATAACACCTAAGGCATGCTCATGTAAAACCATTGGCGCACAAATTACTGGCGGCCGGAATATCGTCCCAGGATTATCTTCCTGAACAATTTTTGCAATCAACACAGCTTTATTAGCCAGCAGCGCTTGAGAAAAAATTCCACCTTCAAAAGGCAGACGAAGCTGCGCACTGGCACTCACACTTGGGCCGTAAGCTACTTTTAAATAAAATTCTTTGCGTGTTTCGTCGACAAGAAACAAAGCGCCGTTTTCGGATTGTAAGGATTCAGTCATCGTTTCGACAATCAAATGCAAAAAAGTATCAATATTGTCCATCGAAGAAAGCCCCTGCCCGACGCGGGACAAAACAGAATGCAACGTTTTTTTGGCCAATTCAAGGTTACGGATATTTTCTTCAAGACGGGAGGTGATTTCATTAAAGGATTTGGCGAGAATGGCAATTTCATTACTGCTGCCGGTAGAAATCGATTTAATTTTTTCGATTCCTAAAATTTGTTCCAAAGTTTCGGTATTGCGACGAGTAATGTCCGTTAACCTACTGATCATCGTGCGCATCGCAAAGTAGCCGACAAAAACACCAGCCCCGACCCAAAGCAGTGCTGTATTAAAAGTGTCGACGCTGATTTCAATTTTACCGGTATTTTGAAGCTGTAGATAAAGATAATAAAGAAAACCAAAGGGGACAATCGAGATCACGAAATAAAAAATCGTGAGCTTGCGAAGCAAAGAAGT
>CAYYRJ010000051.1:0-3444 GCA_964474085.1 uncultured Planctomycetales bacterium | reverse complement strand
GACGGGCGGTTTAACGTTTTGGCCGGAACACAAATGCTTGATTTGCGTATTTCTTTTTTGCCGACGGCATGGGGAGAGAGTTTGGTTTTACGTATTTTGGAAAAAGACCGTTTACGCGATTTAGCGCAACTGGGTTTTGCGCCGCAAGATTTAAATGTGCTTGAAAAATTGCTGCGGCTGCCCCACGGGCTTATTTTTGTTACCGGACCTACGGGAAGCGGAAAAACAACAACACTGTATTCCTGTCTGGCGCGGCTTAATAAGCCGGAACATAAGATCATTACGATTGAAGATCCCGTCGAGGTCCAGTTAAAGGGGATTTCGCAAATTCAGGTTAATAATGCCATTGGTTTAAGTTTTGCTCAGGGCTTGCGCTCAATTTTGCGTCATGATCCCGACATTATGATGGTCGGCGAAGTCCGTGATCGTGAAACCGCCGAAATCGCCGTGCAGGTGGCGTTAACAGGGCATTTGGTTTTTTCGAGTATTCATACCAATGATGCCTCTTCCGGCGCGGCGCGTCTTTTGGATATCGGGTGTGAACCGTATTTGATTTCCAGTTCTGTCATCTGTTTTATCGCTCAGCGGCTGGTGCGCGTTTTATGTCCGGCGTGTAAAAAACCTGGCATACTACTTCCAGAATTGGCAGAAGCCTTTGGCCTAAAAAGTCAAGAAGCTCGTCAGGCCAAGTGCTTTGAGTCTGTCGGATGCGAGCTTTGTCAGATGACCGGATTTCGCGGTCGTATGGCGATTTATGAATTTTTGATTGTCACCAATGACATTCGCAAGTTGATTCAAGCGCGTGCTTCGGCGCAAGACATTCGTCTTGAGGCGTTACGTCAAGGGATGGTCCCTTTGCGTCAAACCGGTTGGCAAAAAATTTGTGAGGGAACAACTACGCCGCAGGAAGTTTTGCGGGTAACGCGCGATGATTCAACGTAGAAGATTTTATGGCGATATTTATTTATAAAGCCCGAAATTCCCAGGGCGCTTTAGTCCAGGGCGATATCCAAGCTCAAACGCACGAAGAAGCTGTCCAAAAAATTTTGCGTGATGGTTTGGTGCCCATGGATGTTCAGGGGCAAGCCGTTGCACAACGGCGAGTGCTTGTTTCATTCCAGAGCTCGTCTGTCTCGCTGGAAGATCTGGCTGATTTTTTACGTCGTTTTTCTGATTTAATTCAGGCGGATATCGCTTTGGTTCGCGCTTTACAAATTGTTGAAAAGCGTACGTCCAGGCCTGTGTTGCGCGAAGCGCTTAAGCGGGTTTTGGCCAAAGTTTCGGATGGCGTGCCATTATCTTCGGCGATTGCCGCAGAGTCGAAGGTGTTTCCCTCCTATTGGCCGGGGTTGATTAATGCCGGAGAATTAAGCGGACAGTTAAAAGAGATCTTAACCCGCCTGACGTCACTCGTCGAGAAAGAGATTGAAACTAAAGCGCGTTTGTTAAGCGGCGCGATTTATCCTTTGCTTATTTTGATGGTTGGCATAATAACGGTTTGTTTTTTGCTTGTTTTCGTTGTCCCGAAGTTAAACGAAATGTTTAATGAGCTTGGCCAAACATTGCCGCTTATGACACAGCTCTTGTTGTTTGTTAGTGCTTTGCTTGCAAAAATATGGTGGATGATCGCGATAATGATTTTTTTGATGGCCGCGGGAATTAAACAACTTTTCTCGACAGTGTCGGGAAAACTGGCTTGTGAACGCTATTTGTTGAAATTGCCTTTTTGGGGTGAGTTTATGCAGACAGATGATATGGAGCGCTTGGCGAGGACAATCGGGATTCTTTTAGAAAGCGGTGTTGAAACCGTCAGTGCCTTGGAGTGCGCAGTACAAACTTTAAAGCGGGAGACTTTTAAGGTGCAAATGAAAAAAGTGGTTGATGCTGTCCGTCGGGGATCGGGCTTAAGCTCGGCATTTTCTTCATCAACGGTGTTTACCGAAGATGTGATCAATATGATCAGCGTCGGCGAAGAATCGGGACGCGGGGCGCAAGGCTTTTTGCAGTGGGCCCAAGTTTGTGATCGACGGCTTGAAGCGATGACTAAAATAGCGACAGCTCTGATAGAGCCGGCGCTTATTCTTTTGATCGGTGGGGTCATCGGTTTTATTGTGATGGCGCTTTTGTTACCGATTTTTCAGATGAGTTTAGGGGGCGGATAATGAGTGGTTTTTACAGAAAAATGTTTTTGGCCAACAATCAGCGCGGTAGTTTTTTGCTTGAGGCGTTAATTGCGGTTGTGGTTTTGTCGGTAGGTTTGGTTGGCCTTATTCGCGGGCTTTTGTCGTCGCTTAATGTTGCAAAACAGGCGCAAGAATATTCTCAGGCGATTGAAGCGGCGGACAATGCCTTGTTGGAAGTTATTCGTTTAAATGGGCAAAAAACAAACCCCAGTGTTTCTCTTCAGGCAGATGACAAAAATTTGGCGGTACAGATTATCTTGGGCGAATCTAAAAATACGGTGATTCCGTTGGGTTTGCAACAAGCGCAGGTTAAAGTTAAGTGGCCGGGGGCGCTTAAGCAAAAAGAAATCGATGCGGTCACGTTGGTTTTTAAGCCTTTGGATGGGAAAGAATAGTCAGATGCCGGATAATCGACGGGGTTTTACGCTGGTTGAAATTTTGTTGACCGTTATGATTGTCGCTTTTTTAGGGGGCAGTCTTTATGCCGTTTTTGCGGCTGGGTTAAAGTTGGACCACCGCGCCAAGCAAAGCTTTATCGATTTAGACGAGAACAGGCTGTTGGCCGAGCAATTTTATAAGGACTTTGGGCGTGCCGTGTTTTATGATTTTAGAGGCTCTTTCCCGGACCGTAAAAGTTTTAGTTTTAATGGCAAGGAATTTATTTTTCTTATTGAAGACGAGGACCAATTAAAATGGGTCCGGTATTTGCTCGTCGTGCCGTCTAAGGGGCAAATTAAACAAACGCGTTTGGGGGTTGTTTCTAAACGCAATGTGGCGGTCAGCAATCTGACAAGCACACAGGCGAGTTTGTTGAATTTAGTCCGTGACGAAAACGATTTTGCCCATTTTTTTACTGCTGCCGATGAGCCGCAAAAAAGAGAAGTGTTAAGCCGTCGCGTGTCAGAAGAGGGGATGCGGATTTTTTGTTCGCCGTCTTTTGCCGGAGCCCAAAAGATAGATTGGGAGTCATCGTGGGACAAAAATTTTCTTCCGGCGGCTGTGCGTGTCAGTTTATCGCTTAAGGCGCAAAGCGGATTTGAAAAAAAACTTGTCCGCGATTATGTCCTGCCCGCAGGAGGCCGCGATGAACCATAAGGCCGGGATTGGCAGCAAACGCGGGTCGGTACTTATTGTTGCTGTTTGGATGTTGGGCCTGCTTTTTTTGTTGACGATCAGCTTAAGCCGTCGGGCCAATCAGCAGCTTTTGTTTGTAAAATATTCGATGCAAAAAATGCAGGCGCGTTATTTGGCGTGGGCGGGG
>CAYYRJ010000050.1:0-3994 GCA_964474085.1 uncultured Planctomycetales bacterium | reverse complement strand
GAGAGTTTGGGCAATACAAAAGCTTTTTTTATGACGCTGATCGAAGCTTTGATAAGCCCGATCGATTATTACGAAAAGCTTGAGGTCCCAGAGGATTATCAGCATGCTCTGCTGCTATCTTTCTTGAATTCTACATATTTGGCCGCGCCGCTTATCGCGCATATTCTGTCGTGGCCGGCTTTTTTGGGTGTGCTTTTTATTTTGCTTATCACGCCGCTTTTGCTGTGGAGTTTGGCTTTTATAATGCAGAAAGTCCTGTTGTTCTTAGATCAGAAAACAACGCATAGGGGGCATTTTCATATCCTCGCTTATGCGACCCCGGTGTTTGTTCTTGCGTATGTTCCCCATGTTGGGTATTGGCTGGCGGCTTTTGCGATGGTTGTGCTTGTGGGAATCGGCCAAAATCAGGTGCACAAAATCGGTTTTGGAAGGATTTTGCCGATGATAGTTCTTGCCCCGCTTTTGGTTTTGATTCCCTTTAACGCGGTGCGTTTTTCGCAAAATTGGGAAAAAAACCATCCTCGCGTTGATATTGAAGTGGAAGCGCAAAAAGTTCTTGCGGTCATTTCGATTGCCGCCGAAAATTATGCTTTAAGTCATCAAGGGAATTATCCGACGGATTCCGCAGTTCTTGCCGCCGGGCCTAAACCGTATTTAGTCCGTGATTATTGCGGGATAACGATTAACAATTATAAAATTATCTGCGATCTTCGGTCGCACGGATATTATATCAAAGCCCGACCTCAAGGATTTGAGGGGCGGGGCAAAAGGACATTTTGGGTAACCACCGGCGGCAAGTTGCGCGAGAAATAATAGAGGGCTTTTGTATTATTTTTTGGTTATGAAAGAAGGTGTTGCGCAGGCGTACGGCGCATGCGGCTGCTGGCAGATGTTTTCAATGATCTTTGAGGTGTTCGCTGTCAATGTTTCTTCGTCAAATTTCGTCAGGTTCAAGTAGCGTTCAATATTAAAGAATTGTTTGGGATTTCTTGTCGTAAGCTGAAGCTTGATAAGGTATTTGCCTGCGCTCCAGTAGACAAATGATTTTAAGCGTTCGTGGGCGTCAATGACGAGCTTAAGTTTCTTGAATTCAGGAAATAATTTCTCAGGATGGCCCAGCCTTTTTTCTTTGGATTCAATAACTAAATATTCTGCCCAAGCATCTTTGATGGCTTGCAGCAAAGTTTTTATTTGGGAAAAGTGGTTGTTGTCGACGAAAAGGATATTGTAGTCATAGACCTTTTCGGGTGTGATCGTAAATTTTGAGGCCATCGTCAGGTTTATTTCGGAAAAATTTCCCATAACATGCTGCTTTGGCCTAAAGGCAAACCAATCCATAAAATGCGAAGTCTTTTTATCCAAGTTGACGACTTCGACAGAAATATTATCAACAAGAACAATTGCGTTAAGAGCACTTAATGTTCCGCTGATGGCAAAGGTCGGGCCGTAGTGACTGTAGCCGACTTCGGTGAGTCCAAAAACATTGTTGTTGAGTCGCGGCTTGCTTATAAAATTCCGCCAAACATTGACAGCCATATTTTTCCTTAAAGTTAAATGTCTAGTGTTTTCGAGTATAGCAAATTGTCTGCATCCTCGGAAAAATAATTTTAAATTCTAAAAAAAGACCCGTCAAAATGATGGGTTTTTGTTTTACCTTTCATGCTTTCATAATATAATGAAACCCAAATTACATTTTAAACGGCTTTATTCTCTTTCCCAAATCAAAGGAGCAGCTATGAATCTGCGCAGCATGTTTATTTTTTTAAATTTCATGACTTTGCTTAGTTTAGGATCTAGCGGCTGGTGTCAAGAAAACGTTGAGCCAAAAGCTCATAGCGTCACTCAAAAGCTGGATATGCTCATTCAGCGCTACGACGCGGCAGTCAAAGAGAATAAAGAACTTAAAAGTAAACTCGATTCAGCGCCGGATCTTGCTGAATATGAAAAGAAAATCGCCAGCCTAAATCAAGATTTATCCGCCGCAAAACAACGTCAAGCCACCTATGTTAAAGAAAAATCTGCCCTCAATGAACAGATTGCCGTTTTAGTGCAACAGCTAGAACAAGGCGCCGGAGAAAAAGTTACAGCCACGCAGCTTGAAGAAGCAAAAAAACCGCTGCAAGCGCAGATCGAGTCATTAAAAGCACAGCTGCAAGCGTCAGAGAGTAATTTGCCCGCTAAAATTTCTTCGGCACAGGCACTTCTTAAGGAAGAAATTGCGAAGTTGCAGGACCGTTTGCAGGCGGCCGAAAAGCTTTACGCGCAAAAAAAGGGTGAATCTAGCCAGAGTGAACAGTTGCGCGCTCAGATTGCTGCTTTGCAGGAAGAACTGCAGATGAAAGGCGTTTTTGTTAAGGACGGAAATGCCAAAATTGAATCTTTGGTTCAAGAAAAAGCCCGTTTAGAAAAAGATTTAGAAAAGCAAAAGCTTGCGGCGCAAGAACTTCAATCCCGCCTTGAAGCCAAGAGTAAGATAGAGCCGGTCAAAAATATTCCTGCTCCGGATGCGCAAGAAATTAAAAAACCATTGCAGCAGAAGATTAACGCTCTTGAGTCAGAGCTGGAGCAGACCAAAGATTCCATTGCAAAAAAAGTTGAGGCCAGTCAAGCCGCTCTAAAGGCGCAGAACAAAGATTTGCTCGGCCAGCTACAGGCGGCGCAGAGTCGTTTGAATCAAAAATCTGCTGTGCAGGAAAAGACCTGGGAAGGCAAGTTGCAGGTTTTGCAAAATCAATTGGCTGATGCAAAAACACAGATTCAAAATGCGCTTGAAAGCAAGCGTCCTCTCGAAGAACAAGTCAATACGCTCAAGGAAAAAGTCGCTGATGCCGATGCCGCTTTAGACAAGAATCGTCTTTTGGAACAAAGAGTGGACTATTTGACCAAAGAGTTGGCGCAACAAAAACAGAGCAGCCAAAATAACACGGCTTCTGCAAAAAATTTTGAAGACCGCATTGCGCAACTATCGACACAATTAAAGCAAAATGAAATTAGCATCGCAGAAAAGATTTCGTCGACGAAGACCCCGCTTTTGGACCGTATCGGAGTTCTTGAAAAACAGCTTAAAGAAAAAACCGATGCGGCGCAGAGTAAAGAATCGCAGTTGCAATCCGTGCAAGAAACGCAGGCCAGCCTTAAAGCCGAAATTGCAAAATTGCAGAATAAGCTTACTGCGACAGAGCAGTTGACGGTGCAAAAAAAGACGGACAATTCACAGCTTGTGCAATTGCAACAGCAGATTGCCGGCTTGCAAAATGATTTAAAGGTCAAGGGCGCTTTTATTAAGGATGGCAATGCAACGATCGAAAGCTTAAATCAGGAAAAAGTTCGCTTAGAACAAAATTTAAATAAAGCTAAAGTCCAAGCGCAGGAAGTGCAAGCTCTGCTTGCAGCAAAAGAGAATCAAACGAAAGGTCTCATTTCAGCAGACAAACTTATTGAAGTCAAGAAACCTTTGGAAGCCAAAATTGCTGAGTTGGAAAATCGGCTTAAGGAAGGACAGGCGAGCGTTCCCGGCCAAATCGCCGCTGAGAAACAGCCGCTAGAAAACAAAATCAAGGAATTGGAAGACAGACTCACCACAACAATCCAGAGCGTTCCTGCTCAGGTCGAACAAGTCAAAGCCCCCTTGCAAAAGCAAATTGAAACTTTGCAAAATCAATTGCGTTCGACGGAAAGTAGCGTTCCCCAGAAAGTTGCTGAAGCTCGCAAGTCTTTGGAAACGCAAGTTGCTGACTTGCAAGGGAAACTCAAAGACGCCCAAAACATCGAGCCTAACAAACTTGCGGAAGTTAAGAAACCTTTGGAAGCCAAAATTGCTGAGTTAGAGAATCGGCTCAAAGAAGGACAAGCGAGCGTTCCCGGCCAAATCGCCGCTGAGAAACAGCCGCTAGAAAACAAAATCAAGGAATTGGAAGACAGACTCACCACAACAATCCAGAGCGTTCCTGCTCAGGTCGAACAAGTCAAAGCCCCCTTGCAAAAGCAAATTGAA
>CAYYRJ010000049.1:0-4684 GCA_964474085.1 uncultured Planctomycetales bacterium | reverse complement strand
ATTTTTTGCGGCGGTAATTCAGTTGGCTAGAATGCCACCTTGCCAAGGTGGATGTCATGGGTTCAAATCCCATCCGCCGCTTATAAATTTCATTTTATCGCTCTTGTTTTTTTAATGTAGTTTCCTAGACTTAACAGTTTTTTATGTGTGCAGGAGGCAGTTAATGAAGATTAGTGAGTTTCTTTGTTCCAAAGCCGTCACATCTGATCTTAAGGCGACGACCAAAAAGGAAGTTATTGAAGAGCTGGTGGATTTACTTGTTAAAGCTGGAGCCGTTGAGAAAAAAATCAGAAACAAGTTGGTCGAAATTTTAATGGCGCGTGAAGCTTTAGGTTCGACGGCAATCGGTCAAGGGGTCGCGATCCCTCACGGCAAGTGCGAGAATGTTACCAAATTAACTGCCGCTTTAGGGATTAGCAAAAAGGGTATCGATTTTGATTCTCTCGACGGAGAACCGGCATACATTTTTTTTCTTTTAGCAGCGCCGCTTGATTCGGCAGGACCTCATCTTAAAGCATTACAAAGAATTACCCGCCTACTTAAAGACAAATATTTTCGTGAAAATTTCAAATCCGCTAAAGATGAGAAAGTCATTTTGGCGTTACTAACTCAGGACGACGGACAGAGCGTTTAGTTTTTATGCCGAGCAATTTGTTAAAGTGGTTGTACCCCGGCATGAGGATAAAAAGGTGGCTCTCGGTTGTTTTGACCGGTGTCTTTATTGTGGGCTTCGGAGCACTGGCCGCCGGGTATCCTAACGGGTTGGTGCGTATTCTGGGTGTCGTGATTTTGATTTGCGGCATCAGCCTTATTGTCCTGGGAATTGGAAAACTGATTGTTTCTTTTATTACGCTTTTTTTGCCCGAGGGTGAGCGCGAACTTGTTAATATTTTGTACGAAAAGCGGTTTTTAGAGCGCGGGCCCAAAATTGTTACTGTTGGCGGTGGTCATGGTTTGTCAAATCTTTTGCTGGGGCTCAAGGATTATTCGGCGAATTTGACGGCGATTGTGACGGTTGCAGACAGCGGCGGCTCTTCAGGACGTTTGCGCGAAGAATTTAATATTGTGGCTCCCGGGGATATTCGCAATTGCCTGGTTGCGCTGGCAGATGCGCCGAAGCTCATGGGCGATCTTTTTCAGTTTAGGTTTTCAAATGAGTCGCAGTTTAAAGGGCATAATTTTGGAAATCTGTTTTTGACTGCGATGGTGCAGGTCACTGGAGATTTTGAAAAAGCCGTCAAAGAGTCAAGCAGGGTTTTGGCCATACGCGGGCACGTGGTTCCGGCAACGGTTAGCAATGTGCAGTTAGTCGCGCAATATGAGGACGGTAGCATTACCGAAGGGGAAGCCAAAATCCCTAAACCCGGCTTGCGGATTAAAAAAGTTTTTTTAAAGCCTGATGATCCTTTGCCGACTCAGGATGCGCTTGAGGCGATAGAGCAGGCGGATGTTATTATTTTGGGGCCCGGCAGTCTTTATACGAGTGTTATCCCCAACTTGGTCATTAAAAAAATTAGTGATTATATTTCGGTTTCCAAGGCCTATAAAATTTATGTTTGTAACGTGATGACGCAGCCGGGGGAAACGGATCATTATTCGGCTAGCGATCATTTGCAGGCGATTGTTGATCACTCGAGTCCTCAAATTTTAAACGCCTGTTTAGTTAATTCGGTTGAAGTCCCTTTGGACGCGCGATCTCGTTATGCCCAAGAGGGTTCTTTCCCAGTTGTTGCGGATATTGAGAAGATTGAAGCGTTGGGCATTAAGGCCGTTGGGCACGATCTTTTGAGTGTTAATGATTATGTCCGGCATGATTCAGAAAAGTTGACAAAGGCGCTCATTGCGCTTATTGAAAAGAATCGCGTCATTAAGCGGTAATTTTAATCGCTTTAATTTAGATTATATGCAGCGTATTGAAAAAGAGATCATTGTCAAAATTCATCAGGGTCTACACGCTCGGCCGGCGGCGCTTTTTGTTCAGACGGCCGTTAAGTATGACTCTGCTTTGACGCTCAAAAAAGACGATGAGTGCGTAAATGGAAAATCGATCATGGGGATTCTGATGTTAGGGATCCAATGCAACACGCCGATTGTTCTTATTGCCGAAGGAGAAGATGCCCCGGCTTTGATTGCAGAGCTGGAAGCATTTTTAAGTCACGATGAATGAACTTGTTTTAAAAGGGGTCCCGGCTGCACCGGGCATAGCCATCGGATCAGCGTATATCGTTGACAAGCAAGAGGTCATCGTCCCGCCGCGCGCTATTCTCGAGAAAGAAATCCCCATTGAAATCGCCCGTTTTGAAGAAGCTCTGCTTAAGACCCGCGAACAAATTTCCGCTTTAAAGAAAAAAATTTCCGATGAAGTCGGCAGCCAGCATGCGCAGATTTTTGATGCGCATCTTTTGGTTTTGGAAGACCGGATGCTCATTGAGGACGTTGTCAAAAAAATCCGCAGCGACCGCCAGTCCGCAGAATATGTTTTTTCGAGTGTTTTTAAAAAATACATCAAAGCTTTTGCTAATATTCAAGATGAGTATTTGCGCGAACGTTCCAGCGATGTTAACGATATCGCACGGCGCGTGCTCAAAAATCTCGTCGATGAAACGCGTTATGCGCATGAGCTGGAAAATTTGACCGAAGAGCTTGTTATTATCGCCCATGATCTTTCTCCATCGGACACCGCGAGCATGTTTAACAAAAATGTTTTGGCCTTTGCCACTGATATCGGCGGACGCACGTCACACACGGCGATTATGGCCAAGTCGCTGGGCGTTCCGGCGGTTGTTGGTTTGAAAGATGCAACGCTTCGGATCAGCAATCAGGATACGGTCATTGTCGATGGACGTATGGGGCTGGTCATTGTCCATCCAAACGAAAAAACTTTAAATATTTATCGTGCCGAAAAAGAACGCATTCTTTCGATGCGTAACCGCTTTGATGATATCAAAGACTTGCCGGCCGAGACAACCGATGGCCGAAAGCTCAATATCTTGGCGAATTTGGAGCTTCCTGAAGAAATTCCGATGATTTTAAACCGAGGCGCAACGGGCATTGGTCTTTATCGCACCGAATATTTTTATATGAATCGTGTGGACCTGCCTAATGAAGAGGAGCAGTTTGTGGCGTATAAGAAAGTTGCCCAAGCGATGGCTCCGCACTCTGTGACAATTCGCACACTTGATTTGGGTGGGGACAAATTTATTTCGAGTTTACAAATTCCACGCGACATGTATCCGTTTTTGGGTTGGCGGGCATTGAAATTCTGCTTGGAGCGGCCGGATATTTTTAAAACTCAGCTGCGGGCGATTTTGCGGGCATCAAGTTTTGGCAAGGTCCGTTTGATGTATCCGATGGTTTCCGGACCTGGAGAATTTCGAAGTGTTAATACAATTTTAGAACTTGTCAAAAATAATCTGCGCGAAGAAAAAATTCCTTTTGATGAAAATATCGAAATCGGCGTGATGATCGAAGTCCCGTCGGCGGCAATGACGGCAGACATTTTGGCGAAAGAAGCAAAGTTTTTTAGCATCGGGACCAATGATCTTATTCAATATACTTTAGCGATTGATCGGGTTAATGAGCAGACAGCGGCTTTTTATGAGCCGTGCCATCCGGGTGTTTTGCGTTTAATTGAGCGGACTGTGCAAGCTGGGCATCGGACAAATATTAAGGTCGCTCTCTGCGGGGAAATGGCCAGTGAACCGATTTATGCGCTTTTGTTGCTTGGTCTAGAACTTGACGAATTTAGTATGTCGCCGGGCAATATTTTGCAAATTAAGAAATTAATCCGCAGCGTCAGTTTTAAGGATGCGAAAGAAGTTGCTCAGAAAGCGCTTGAATTGACGACGGGTGTTGAAGTCGAGCAGCTTTGCCGCAGACGTTTGCAGGAATTAGTTCCTGATATTCTTAATATGGATGGCGGCAAGGACGACAGTTTTTTTTCAATTTAAAAATCAGAAAAGAAGGTTTTTGAAATGAAAGCACTTATTTTAGCCGCAGGGTATGGGACGCGGCTTTATCCGCTTGTCACCGACACACCAAAACCGCTTTTGCCGGTAGCCGACAAACCTCTGATTGATCATATCCTTGAAAAGTTGGCCCCGTTGCCAAACTTAAATGAACTGTTTGTTGTGTCCAACGAAAAGTTTTTTACAAATTTTGTGCAATGGGCCGAAAAAACCCAGAAAGAATTTCCCGCACCGATTCGAATTGTCAATGACGGCACGACAACGCCGGAAAATCGTTTGGGTTCCGTTGGAGATATTGATTTTGCAATCAGCTCGCTTAATATCAGCGATGATTTGTTTGTTTTGGGCGGGGACAATTTGTTTGATTATTCGCTTTCGGATTTTGTAGCTTTTGCATCTGCCCGAAAAACAGCTGTCAGCGTCGGACTTTATGATATCCATAGTCTTAAGGATGCCTCGATGTATGGGGTCGTTGAGTTAGACGCAAACAGCAAGGTGATTTCATTTGAAGAAAAGCCATCCAGCCCAAAATCGACATTGATTTCCATGTGCTGTTATTATTTCCCGAAAGCGACGTTGTTCTATTTAAGCGAGTACAAGAAAGCCTCTGGAAAAATGGACAAAGCCGGAGAGTATATTCGTTGGTTGTCGCAAGAAAAAGAGGTTTGCGGTTTTAAATTTTTTGGAAAATGGTATGATATCGGCAGTATTGAATC
>CAYYRJ010000048.1:0-4882 GCA_964474085.1 uncultured Planctomycetales bacterium | reverse complement strand
GCAGTGTTGTAAACGCCAACAATCAGTTTGCCTTTGACCTGTATGCAAAATATAAATCTAAAGAGGGCAACATTTTTTATTCTCCTTATAGCATCACTTCGGCTTTCGCTATGACATTTGAAGGGACAAAGGGAGAAACCGCAGAAGAGATGCAGGCGGTATTTCATTTTCCTCAAGACGCCACTATTCGCAGAGAGTCTTTCTTAAAGATAGAACAAAAAATCAACAAAAAGGATAAAAAATATAAACTTAACATAGCAAATGCCTTATGGGCTCAAAAAGATTACAAATTTTTGGATGATTATTTTGGTTTAGTAGAAGAATATTACGGCGGGAAAGTAACGAATCTTGATTTTGCCAATGAAACTGAGAAAGCTCGCTTAACAATAAATAGCTGGGTTGAAGAACAAACAAATAACAAAATAAAAGATCTAATTCCGCAAGGCGTTCTTCAGCCAATAACTCGCTTGGTTCTGACAAATGCGATTTATTTTAAAGGTTCTTGGCTTAAGCCGTTTGATAAGAAGGGCACAAAAGAAGAAGATTTTAGGATTAGCCCGACTAATAAAATAAAGACTCAGATGATGCATTTAACCGGCGAAGAAGCAAATTTTAATTATGGCGAAACAGATAGTCTTCAATTTTTAGAATTACCTTATGAAGGAAATGATCTTTCTATGCTCATTCTTCTTCCAAAAGAGGACGATCTAAAGGCTATAGAAGAATCTATAAACTCCGAAAAGTTATCCGAATGGAAGAATTTATTGAGAAATGAAGAGGTCAATGTTTATTTGCCTAAGTTTCACTTTGAAACGAAGTATTTTATGAAGCAAGATCTTATAAGCATGGGGATGCCAACTGCCTTTACGCTAGGCATCGATTTAGGAGGAACAGCAGATTTCTCTGGCATGACGGGCAACAAAAAACTGAATGTAGATGCTGTAATTCATCAGGCTTTTGTAGACGTAAACGAAGAAGGCACGGAAGCTGCCGCAGCTACTGCTGTAGCAATGATTACAGGGTCTATGCCAAAACCAATAAAGATTTTTAGGGCAGATCATCCATTCATATTTGTTATTCAAGATCGCGAAACAAACAATATTTTATTTGTAGGTAGAGTTAGCGATCCAACAAAATAAGGAATTGTTTTAGTGCTTTTTAGTGTTCCCTGATTTATGCAAATAAAGAAAATGAAAAATCCCGTCCCATCAGGTAACCTTACCCCCGAAGAAGTTGTGCGGTACAACCGCCATTTGATTCTTCCTGAATTTGGCTACAACGGACAGCTCAAACTTAAAAATGCGCGTGTTCTTTTGGTTGGAACCGGCGGCTTGGGCTCGCCGGCCGGGATGTATCTGGCTGCTGCCGGCGTTGGGACGCTGGGGCTTGTTGATTTTGATAATGTCGATGTCACAAACTTGCAGCGGCAGATTATTTTTGGATCGGACGATGTCGGGCATTCTAAAATTGCGTCGGCCAAAGCGCGCCTTTTGATGATTAATCCGTATATTAATATTGAAACCCATGAGACCCGATTGACCAGCGCTAATGCTTTAGAAATTATTGGAAAATATGACATTGTCGTCGATGGCACAGATAACTTTCCGACGAGATATCTTGTCAATGATGCGTGCGTGCTTTTGCAAAAACCCAATGTTTATGGTTCTGTTTTTCGTTTCGAAGGACAGGCCAGCGTGTTTTGGGCGGATAAGGGCGCGTGTTATCGTTGTCTTTTCCCACAGCCGCCGCCGGCTAACGCGGTGCCATCGTGTGCCGAAGGTGGAGTTTTGGGCGTTCTGCCTGGCTTGATCGGCGTTATTCAAGCGACCGAAACGATCAAATGGATTTTGGGGCAAGGCGAACTTTTGGTCAATCGGTTGCTTTCTTATGATGCCTTAAGTTTGCGTTTTAAAGAATTAAAACTTAGCAAAGATCCACTGTGTCCGATATGTTCGACAAACCCAACGATTAAAAATTTAATTGATTATGAGGAATTTTGTAAAATGACAGAACAATCCGTTTCAAATGACGAGCAGGAAATATCCGCTCTCGAGTTAAAACGCAGGATCGATCGCGGTGAAAATCTGCAAATTCTCGACGTCCGCGAAGACTACGAAGCGGCAATTGCAAAAATTCCACATTCCCAGTTGATTCCTTTAGGCGAAGTCGTCGAGCGAATTAGTGAAATTTCGAGTCATTGCCCGACGGTCGTTTATTGCAAGGGCGGATACCGAAGCATGCAAGCGATCGAAGCGTTAAAACAAGCAGGGTTTAAAGGAGAATTGATTAATCTTTCCGGCGGTATTTTGGCCTGGTCAGATCACGTCGATTCCACAACCTCATAACCGATTAACAAAGGTCAATATATGCAAGACAAACGCCGTTCTTATCGTTTACCGATTGAGTTGCCGACGTCTTTTAAGGTTTTTGAAGAGCAAGAGCACATCTCGCTTGGTTTGATCAATGAAATCAGCGCTTTGGGGTTTTCATTTGTGACAAAGGAATTTCTCTCGCCCGGACAGGAGCTCTCAATGTTTGTCCGTTTTCCTGACAATTTGCGCCTTAGTTTGCCGGTTAAAGTTGTCTGGAGCCGTCAGGAATCTTATGTGGATACGCCCGAATATTTTGTCGGCGTCAAATTGCTCGAGCCGCTAACGCCCGAAACATCCCAATACATCCGGCTTTATGTCCGCTATTTTTTTAAAGCTTTTATGAAAGAAAACACTGACGAGAAATAGCCGTCTTTCCTTGCTTTCCCTTATATAAAATGTAATATTTATATTGGCCAATAAACGTATTTGGTTATCGTTATTGTATTTTATTGAAATAATGAAAAACTTCTCAAAGTCGATTATCTGCAGTTTTTTTCTTATTGCGCTGATCTTTTCAGCGTGCCCGAGCGCTTTTGGTGCTGAATCCGTAAAATTCGAAAATGAAATCAAAGATGGTCTTTCGATACCTGTTGACGCTACGTTTAACGCAAGTGGTCAACTATTTATTTTTGACGCCGGGAAATCGGTCATTGCTTTTGGTGAGCAGAGCCAACCGCAATTAACTATTTCGACGAATGATGCTCAAGCGGACGCCGGAAAAAGTCCTCTGGCTAATTCAATGGCCATATCTTCCGCTGGTCTGCTAGCCGTAATCGATCCTGCTAATAGCCGTGTCAAAGTTTTTAATTTAGCTGGAGAAGCGTTGTTTAATTTTGGTGTTGACGGAAGTTTGCCTGGGCAGTTTAAATCTTTAAGCGCCGTAAAAATTGATGAACAAGGCTTTTTTTATACGGCTGATCGCACGAATAAACGATTGCAGATATTTTCACCCAACGGAATTTTTGTCAGGGCTATCGATCTTGACGCTGAGGTTGTTGATGTCGCTTTGGATTTGCGGGGAAATATTTATGCGCTTTTACCGGGAATTGGAAAGATCGAAAAGTTTGCTTTTGACGGCAAAAAAGTCAGTGAAATCAGCGCAAAAGCTGGCGGCAAAGATCAAATTCAAAAATCGAATCGTTTTCAAATTGACGCGTGGGGCAATATTTATTTGACTCAACCCAAAGAAGAGCGCATCGTTAAAATTGATCCGTCGGGCAATGTGCTTATTTCGTTTGGCTCGCAAGGAAACGGCCGCGGGCAGTTTACTGGGATTTCGGGTGTCGCCATTGATGAGAGCGGACGTGTTTATGTAACCGATAGCGGCAATGCCCGTGTTCAGGTCTTTAAGTTGACAGGCTCTCTGAAGTCTCAGCTTTCAAAAAAAGGAGCCGCGCAGCTTTATTTGGATTTTGAATCAACGCTGGATGTTCAGCAGGGGATCAGGGATATTTTTTCATTACCCGGCAAGGGACTGTTTAGTGTCTCAGATAAAAACAATCAGCTGGGGGTATGCAACGGCCCTGCGTTGACAATCGGTACGCCAGGTGCCGGGGCTGGACAACTTTCTTCTCCGATGGCAATTTATGTGACCTTAGACAGTCGTATTTATGTTGCCGATACGGCAAATCATCGTGTCGAAATTTTTAATTATGACGGCACTCTAAATTATGAATTCGGCAAAAATGGCAATAAGCCCGGACAGTTTAATTCTCCTCAGGGAATTGCGGTTAATGGCAAGGGGATGATTTATGTGGCCGACACACTTAATAATAGAATTCAGGTTTTTAATCAGGACGGGATTTATTTAAGCATGATCGGCCAGGAAGAACCAGACGCCGACGACAAAACGGTTGATGAATGCCAAAAGTTGAATTTGCCTAAAGTGCTTGCCATTGATACAAAAGACCGGCTGTATGTTGTTGACGCGGATACAAAGCAGGTAAAGGTGTTTGATGAAAATGGGGCGTGTCTCAAAACGATAATCCAGTCGGGTGCCGGTGAATTTAAAAAAATTGTCGACATTGCCGTTGACCAAAATGACAATCTTTACGTGGCGGATGCTGCAGATGGCCACATCGAGATTTTTGACCCGACGGGAAAATTTTTACTGTCTTTCGGTTCGCTTGGGACGGGTCGAGGGTATTTTCAAGAGCTTTCGTCGATTGCGGTCAGCGAAGGACGTATTTTTGTCGCAGATTACCAGAGCAGTCAGATTCAAGTTTTTAAGTATTCCCCCGACGGTCTTATTGGCAAAACACAACGGCTGGATGCGACCAAAACGGCTGCCCCGTCAGCAAATGGGGACAATAATGAGGTTTTGCGCTATACGATGGCCCGCGATAGCGCCTATGAACAGGCGACAAAAGAGTTTGCCGATAGCCTGGGGTTTTCGAGGGAATATCTTTCGCGTTTTGTCCGTATTGATTCGGTTGAGAGTTTAAATGACGGCCAGATCAAAGTAACGATTAGCATTCCAAAGTTTATACCACGAGAAATTAAATCGGGCG
>CAYYRJ010000047.1:0-5536 GCA_964474085.1 uncultured Planctomycetales bacterium | reverse complement strand
TCATTTTTGATGTTGCCGGAGGACCACAAAGAAGTCAAGTGGATGCAGTCGTTTGCGCAGGCCAAATTGACTGTCTGGGGACAAATTATTTTTGGAATGGTTTTAGTCGGCATGGCCATCTCGGCGGTGGGAACACAGATTGCCGGATATTATTTTGTCAGCCTTGTTTGGGCCTTATTTTTGACGGCGTTTTTTTTGACATTGTTCTTTAGGCCGCAAGTTGTGGCTATGCGTATTTTACCGCCTTCCCCGACAGCCGGTGGGGTCACTTTGTATCGTGTCATTGTGACAAATACCGGAAAAACACCTTTGCGAAACTTAGAGATTTTTGATCACAAACTTCCCTTTGGGTTGTATTCGGCTTTGGAGCATCCGCAGCAAAAAACTTCGGTCGATTGGTTAGGGCCGGGCAAGTCTGAAACTTTTACAATCGCCCTTCGCACACCGCGCCGAGGATCATTTCTTTTAGAACCTTTGATTGCCGCGACAAGTTTTCCGACGGGTCTTATTCGTTCGATCCGACGTGTCGCCCAAGCAAATCCCTTTATTGTTTTTCCAAAATTGTTAAAACTCAAAGACACGCCTCTTCTTTTAAAACACAAATTTCAGGCTGGTGGAACATATTCGAGTTTGAGGTTTGGAAATTGCAATGAATTTTTAAGCACCCGCGAATATCGTGAAGGCGATCGGATGCGCGATATCCACTGGCAATCATCGGCACGCAGCGGAAAGTTGATTGTTAAAGAATACGTCGATGAACACTCTGTACGCGTGGGGCTTTTTTTAGATACGCAGCTTAAACGCTTTGAAAAGCATTTGAGTTTTGAGGCGCGGATTTCTTTATGCGCCGGCGTGGCTGAAGATTTTTATCAAAAAAATTATCTTATCGAGCTTTACTTAAGCGATGCCCGCTCACCGGTCGTCAAAATTGGCGCAGGGTATGATCAGTACAACCATCTGCTTGAAATGCTCTCGGCGGTGGAAGGCGAGGACCAAATTAATTTTTCGCATTCTCTGGCGCGAATCAAAGAACAAGCGCAAGGGTTATCGGGCTTGATGCTTTTTTTGAAAGATTGGGATAAGAGCCGCCAAACGTTTGTGCAGGCGATTCGGGAATTAAATGTTCCTTTAAGCGTTGTTATTGTGCGCGATAAGCCGTTGACGCTGAGTGTCTCTGATAATGACGTGGTTGTTTATTCGCCTAAGCAGCTGGATGGGAATTACAAAATATGATCAAGGCGTATATCAATATTGTGGTGATGCTTTTTTTGTCATGGGGCGTGTATGGCGCCTGTCAGCAGGATCCTGTTTTGGTGTTTTTGTCGGCGGGATTCATTGTTTTTACTGCGTTCTTGCGAAGTCAAGTTCGGGAGAATGAGTATCGCGTTTTTGAAAAAATTCCTTTGTCGGCGGTGATTGTGTTCGCATTTTTGGCCGGCATGGTGTGGCGAAATTTTGTGCCGATCCCACAGTCGGCGCAGTCGCCGTTTCCCGAATTTACCGCCGCCTTACAGTCGGGCTCGATTTTTGCGGCGCTTTTGATTTGGCTGAAACCTTTTACAACAAAGAACATGTACCAGCTTGTGTTTTGTGCGTGGTTGACAACCGCTTTGTCGATGAATGTGCCCTTTACGCCGACTATGCTTATTTTCTTCTCGTCATTTTGCTTTGTGGCGATTGCGATGGTTATTCTTTTTACGCAGACTAGGCCGACGGACAAGAAATATCTGTTTGCTTATGGCCGCGATTTTATTGTGTATTCTACGATTTTGATTATGGTTACTGCGGTTTTATTTATCGGACTATCTCGTACGCTCGTGGCAGCAGAGAGTGCGTTTTTTAATACAATGAGCGATTATATTTTGCCGCGAAACTATACGCATTTTTTGAGGATCAGCTCGCAGTTAAACCTGATTACTCCAGGGACAAGTGCTTTTGACCGACGGCCGGTTATGGAGGTCAGCTTGCCTGAGAATACAAACGGTTATTTGAAAATGCAGGTTTTTGCCGATTACAAAAACGGGACGTGGACCGAACCACAAGAGGTCCATAAAAGTATTTTGCCGCTTAACTTGCCGTCTGGTCAGCCCGTCGGGCGAATGATGATGTTTACTTTTTTTAAAGATTTGATTCCGGCACCAGAAAATATCGACGCGGTCAAAGCGAGAATACCGTATTTTCGCAGTCAGGACCAAATTCTCTATGCCCAACAACATCAGAATATGCGTACGTTAGAATTTTCGATAGCCCCGCAACAGCAGCCGATAGATCTTTCCTCTGATGAGCTTAAACGTTACACTGCAGTTCCAGAGCCAATGGCCTATGACCTTGCGCAAATTTCTGGCTCTATCGTCGGGAAAAACGATGATGTCAAGACCAAGTCCAACAAGATTGCGCAGTATCTTCGTGATAACTTTGGGTATTCTTTGGATGTGAGTTTTTCTGCCGACGATAAGGGCCTGATTACGATGCTAAAAGAAAAGCGCCCGGCGTATTGTACGTATTTTGCTTCGGCTTTGGCTTTGCTTTTGCGCGCCGAAAAAATACCTGCGCGGGTCGCCGCTGGTTTTTATACTACCGAGATGGTGGATCCTAAAAATAATACGTATCTGGTGCGTGTCAATAATGCGCATGCGTGGACGGAAGTTTATGCGCCCAAAACGGACCCTGTGACGAAGAAGACAACCATGTTGTGGCGCCGTCTGGACGCAACGCCTGCAACATTTAGCAATGAAATTTCAAAAGCCTCCGGCGGGATTAATTTGGAAGTGGTGTTTGAAAAAATGTGGCTTGGCGTTTTGCGTTTGAGCGCGCAAATTGTGAGTATGGACAAAAATCAGCTAAAGCTAAACATGATTTTAGCCTTGATGGGTTTGATGGCTTTTATGAATCGGCGAAAGATTATTTCTTTGGTTATCGAGTGGTTCAAGGGCAGAAAAAAGTCTTCTAAAGTGCATTATGAAACTGTCGATTCGTTGCGGGTGATTTATGAGCGTTATCAAGCGTATCTAAAAAAAGAATTTGGTCAATTGCGGCAAGCTGCTGATACAGATGAGGATTTGATCCTTAGGCTCAAAGCGCAGTTTCCCGAAAAATCAGCGTCGATTCAGCGTGCGCAGGAATTTGTCCGCGAATTTCATGCCGTTCGCTTTGGCGCAAAACAGGCGCAGAAGTTAAGTGTATGGTTTGCTCAATTTAAGCGGTGAGGCGGGCTTTTCTTGACTTGACAATATGACAAATCCCACGATAATAAACCCAGATAAAAGGGCAAATGACTCTCGGACAACCTTTCTTTATAGGTTTTTCATCTCATGATTGAATACCTTGGAATTATTTTTGCTTTTCTTTTTGCTTTAGGCTTGGCGGCCTTCTTGCTGATCATTCCGCGTTTTTTAAGTCCCAAGGTTCCAAGCGCTGCAAAATCCAAACCGTTTGAGTGCGGTAAACAGCCGTTTTCTTCGCCGGGCGGGCAGATGCCTGTGCATTTTTATATCGTGGCGATGCTTTTTATCGTTTTTGACGTTGAAATGGTTTTTCTTTTTCCGTGGGCGGTTCTTTTTAGAGAGCTGGGCTTGTTTGGTTTAGCGGAGATGGCCGTTTTTATGGGGTTTGTGGTTTTGGGTTTTTGGTATGTTTGGAAAAAAGGTGCTTTGGAATGGGAGTAGTCCGATGTCTTTTTTAAGTTCGCCGACGAATTTCTTTAGCACAAAATTAAACGATGCCTTAGGCTGGGCGCGTAAGTTTTCGATTTTTCAATATCCGTTTGTGACCGCTTGCTGCGGCATGGAGTATATGTCGACGGCCGCCTCCCATTATGACGTTGACCGTTTTGGCGCCGGATTTCCACGCTTTTCGCCGCGCCAGTCGGATGTGCTTTTTGTCGTGGGCACGATTAATCACAAAATGGCGCCGGTCCTCAAAAATGTTTATGACCAGATGTGCGAGCCTAAGTGGGTCGTCGCCTTTGGGGTCTGTACTTGCACGGGCGGATTTTACGACAATTATGCGACGGTGCAGGGCATTGATACGATTATTCCCGTCGATATTTATATCCCTGGCTGCCCGCCTAGGCCGGAAAACGTTTTAGACGGATTGATGAAACTTCAGGAAAAGATCCAAAAAGGTGAACAGAGCCGCACGCTGTATGACCCAAAGACCAAAACCGGACGTCCGGCAGATTTGCAGCAGGGCTATTCGATTGACCAGCATATTAAGAATATTGAAGCTTAACGATATGACCCCTTTAGAAAAAGTTCAGGAAAAGTTTGGTTCCCAGATTCTTGAAACGCATGCGTTTCGCGGCGACCAGACGCTTGTCATTACGTCGGATCTTTTACTTTCTATAGCGCAATTTTTGAAAGACACTCCGGAATTGGATTTTGATTTTTTGATGGACTTGACGGCGGTTGATTATTTGTTTTTTGCCGGCGGCAAGATCCAAAAGAAATTTCGCTTTGAAGTTGTTTATCATTTTTATTCTTTAAAATATAATCATCGGCTGCGTGTAAAGGTTTTAGTCAACGAGAAACAGCCGCAAGTCCAGTCGCTTGCACATCTTTGGCCGTCAGCCAATTGGTATGAAAGAGAAGTTTGGGACATGTACGGCATTCGTTTTGAAAATCACCCGAACTTAAAGCGAATTCTTATGTATGAAGAATTTGAAGGCCATGCTTTGCGCAAAGATTATCCGTTTAACAAACGTCAACCGTTGATTGGACCACAGAACTAGGAAAAATAGCGCTAATGGAAACTCGTTCAATGCTTTTAAATGTCGGCCCTTCGCACCCTGCGATGCATGGGGTCATTCGCCTGATCATGGAATTAGAGGGCGAGCGGATTAAAGGGGTGGACGTTGAGATCGGTTATCTGCACCGCGCTTTTGAAAAAATGTGCGAAACTGTCATGTACGCGCAGTGCTTTCCGTATACGGACCGGCTTAATTATGTTTCGCCCTTGCTTAATAATGTCGGGTTTGCTATGGCCGTCGAGAAACTCTTGGGGATCGAGGTGCCAGAACGGGCCCAATATATTCGGGTCATCATGAGCGAAATTTCGCGGGTGACAGACCATTTGACTTGCATTGCAGCTACAGCGATGGAAATGGGGGCGATGTCCGCGTTTTTATATATGATTAAGGCGCGGGATTTTCTTTATGAACTCGTCGAAGAAATTACCGGCGCGCGGCTGACGATTTCGTATGTGCGTATCGGCGGGGTCAAGGCGGATTTGACGGCAAATTTTGCGCAAAAATGTTTTGAAAAGATTGCCGAGGTCCGCAAGGTTTTGATCGAGGCCGACGAGCTTTTAACGCGCAATCGTATTTTTTTTGATCGGATGAAAGACACTGGAAAGCTTTCTAAGGAAGATGCGATTGGCTTTGGGATTACGGGCCCGTTTTTAAGGTCGACCGGTGTTGCGCTTGATTTACGAAAGGCCAGTCCCTATTTGGTATATGACAAATTGGATTTTGAAATTCCCACCGGAACAACCGGGGATAACCTTGACCGGTATTTTGTTCGCATGGCCGAAGCCGAAC
>CAYYRJ010000046.1:0-5559 GCA_964474085.1 uncultured Planctomycetales bacterium | reverse complement strand
TTTGTTTTTACCGTCGATAGCGACAATAAGGCGCAGATGAAAAAAGTGAAGGTCGGCCTTCGCATGGTGGCAGAGGCCGAAATTTTAGAAGGGTTAACCCAGGGAGAGAATGTCATTGTCGAAGGTTATCAAAAAATCGGTCCCGGGTCTTTGGTTAATATCAGCGAAACAAAAAGCGAAACGAATTCAATTAAATGAAACTTTCTGAAATCAGTATCCGTCGTCCGGTTTTGGCCACGATGATGAGCTTGGGGCTCATTTTGTTTGGCGTCATTGGCATTTCGCGTCTGCCTGTGCGTGAACTGCCCGATATCGACCCGCCGATTGTCAATGTTACGACCGTTTACCCGGGAGCTAACGCAAGTGTCGTTGAAACGCAAGTCACCGAAATCCTCGAAGAGTCGATCACGTCCGTCGAGGGCGTCAAAATTTTGACCAGCGAATCCCGCCAGCAAGTCAGCTCTATTACCGTGGAGTTTGATCTTTCGCGCAGTATTGATTTAGCCGCACAGGATGTGCGCGATCGGGTCGCGCGGGTTCGCGGGCGTTTGCCGGAAGACATTAATGAACCGATTGTCGCCAAGCAGGATTCCAATGCCCAGCCGGTGTTGTGGATTGCCCTTTTTAGCGATCGGTATTCGACGCTCGAACTTACGACGATTGCCGAAAATACTTTTAAAGATCGGCTGCAAACGATTAGCGGAGTCAGCTCGGTTATCTTTGGCGGTGAAAAACGTTTTGCGATCCGGCTGTGGCTCGACAGCCAAAAGATGGCCAGCCGCGGGATTACTGTTCTGGACGTCGAACGTGCGCTTAAGACGCAGAACGTCGAGCTGCCCAGCGGTTTGGTCGAAAGCTGGAACAGGGTTTTATCCATCGAAACGCACGGTGAATTAAAAACACCCGAAGAATATAATAAACTTGTTATTAAACAGGATGGCGCGACGTTTGTGCGCTTGTCGGATATCGGCTATGCGGCTGTTGGTGTTGAGGATGAAAAAGCTATTGCCCGTTTTAATTCCAAACCCGCTTTAGGCATCGGCATTATCCGTCAATCGAAAGCCAACACCATCGACGTCACCCGTCGGGTCAAAGCGGAAGTGGCCAAAATTGTTCCCACTTTGCCTCAAGGCATTGAGACCGCTTTCCCGTATGATGAATCGATTTATGTCGATCGAGCGATCAAGGAAGTGTGGGAAACGCTATTTTTAGCTTTTGGCTTAGTCGTGCTTTCGATTTATCTTTTTTTGCATGACGGCCGCTCGACGCTCATTCCCACGGTAACAATTCCTGTCTCGATTATCTCGACTTTCGGTGTTTTGTACATGCTCGGGTATTCGATCAACATTGTCAGTATGCTTGCTTTTGTTTTGGCTATCGGACTTGTCGTCGATGACTCAATCATTGTGCTTGAAAATATTTACCGGCACATCGAGGATGGGATGAAGCCTCGTGAAGCAGCGTTTAAAGGAATGAAAGAAATCGGTTTTGTTGTTATCGCCACGACAATTGCTTTGGCTGCGGTCTTTTTGCCCATGGCTTTTCAAACAAGTGTGACGGGCCGGTTGTTTGTTGAGTTTTCGGTGGCCCTTTGCGTCTCTGTTATTATTTCGGCATTTGTTGCGCTGACGTTAAGTCCGATGCTCTCCTCAAGGATTTTAAAACCGATCGGCCATGCGCCCAAGGCAAGTATTTTGGGAATGTTTGAACGGCATATGACGATGACGAGCGAACGTTACGCCAAAGGTTTGCGCTGGGCACTGGAACATCCCAAAACAATGGGAGCGGTTGTCATTGTCGCCATTGGCTTGACGGGATTCTTTTTTACACAATTGGAAAAAGAGTTTTTGCCCGACGAGGACAAGGGACGGCTTTTGTGTTTTGCTTTGGCGCCCGAGGGCTCAACGAGCGAATATACGGATCGTATGGTTAAAAAGATGGAAGCGATCATTTCAAAAGTGCCGGAGGTGGAAGGCTATTTTTCGGCGGTGGCGTTAGGCCGCGGCAGCCCGGGCCAAACGTCGCAGGGCTTGGCGTTTATCCGTTTGAAAGACAAACGCAGCCGGCATTTGCGTGATATTATCGGCGGGCCGACGGGTTTGGGCGCCCAGTTCTTTGGTAATGTGCAAGGGGCTTTTGTGATTCCGATTGTTCCTAAGGCCATCGGGCGCGGGTTTAGCCAGCCGTTTCAGTTGGTTGTTCAAAGTCAGGATTTAAATGCTCTTAATGAATATGCTCAGAGCTTGACGAATAAATTGCGCAGTCAAGGGTTTTTGATGAATGTTCGTACGACTTTTGAAATGAACAAGCCGGAGCTTCGCATCGATATTAACCGCGACCGTGCGGCGGCTCTTGGAGTCAATGTGGCGGATATTTCGCGCACGATGCAAATTCTTTTTGGCGGACTCGATCTCTCGAAGGTCAATATCAAGGGAAAAGAATACGATGTTATGGTCCAACTGGAGCGCAAGTCGCGCTTGACCCCGTCGGACTTGGAAAAGATTTATATCCGCAACAATCGCGGCCAATTGATCGGGCTTAATAATGTTATCGACAGTCAGACAGGTGCGGGCCCTAGTTCGATTAATCACTACAATCGCTGGCGTAGTGCGACAATTGAAGGCACGCCGATGGGCCTTCCTTTGGGAACCGCCATGGACAAAGTCAATGCGCTTTTAAAAACTGATTTGCCCGACGGGTTTCGCTTTGAATGGGCGGGTGACGCACGGGACCTTAACGAGTCAAGTAGCGGCATTTATTTTATTATGATTCTTTCAATTCTCGTTATTTATATGGTTTTAGCTGCCCAGTTTGAAAGTCTTGTCCATCCTTTGACGGTTATGTTTACGCTGCCTTTGGCGACTTTTGGCGCTTTGGGCGGTTTGTGGGCGATGAGCTTGATTAACAAAAGTGGTGCTTTGGGCGTTATTCCGGGGATGAATATCAATCTTTACAGTCAGATCGGGATGATTTTACTTTTTGGTCTCGTGACAAAAAACGGGATTTTGCTCGTCGATTTTGCCAATCAGCAAATGGCGCAAGGAAAATCCGCTACAGAGGCGATGATCGCCGCCGGGCTTATTCGTCTGCGTCCGATTTTGATGACGGCAACTGCAACGGTCGTAGGTATTTTGCCGATTGCCATCGGTTTTGGCGCAAGCGGCGAGGCGCGACGGCCTTTAGGGATTGCCGCGGTGTCGGGGATGTTGACGAGTACATTTTTAACGTTGTTTGTTATTCCGGTCGTTTATGTTTTTTTTAGCAGGCTTGCGCAAAAAGAGCAGAAAGATTTAAGTCTAAAAATCCCGACGGCTTTAAGTGTGACAGTGGTTTTTCTTTTGTTGACCTTAAACGGCTGCAGTCTCGGGCCGAGTTATCAAAAACCCAAAATAGATTATAAAAACAATTGGAAAAATCCTGCCCCGCTTGCGGGCGGTGTCGAAATAACCGACAAATGGTGGGAGCTTTTTGGCGACAGCGCGCTTAACGATTTGCAGCAAAAGGCACTGGCGAATAATCAGGATTTGGTGATTGCCATGGCGAATGTCGAAAAGGCGCGGGCTTTGGCGAGAGTTGATAGCGCGCAGTTATTTCCGCAGCTTGAAGCTAACCCTTCGTTTGAACGTTCACGTTCGGCGGCCAGCAGCGTTTTTCCGTCGAGGATATCTAATTCTTATAAATTGCCTTTGGACTTAAGTTATGAAATTGATATGTGGGGAAAGGTGCGCAAAGCGTTTGCTGCGGGACGTGCGGATGCGCAGGCTCAAGAGGCCGCTTGGGCGACAGTTTATTTGACGTTAACAACGGATGTGGCGCGGACGTATTTTCAAATCGCTGCCGTGGATGCCGAGATCGATGCTTTGCAGCAAGCTGTTGAGTTGCGCCGTCGGGCAGTTGAAATGCTTAAGCTGCGTTTTGAAGAGGGGATGAACAGCGAATTGACGTTTTTTCAGGCGCAGACCCAGCTTTCACAGGCCGAGTCGGATTTGGTCGACGGCCGTCGGCGGCGGGAAAATTTGGTCAATGTTCTAGCCGTTTTGTGCGGACAAAACGCCAGCGAGTTTACTCTGCCGGTATTATCTTTGCAAAATGTCACCCCACAAATTCCTGTTAAGTTGCCGTCGAGCGTTTTGATGGGTCGGCCGGATATTAGTGAAGCGGAACGTTTGCTCTCTGCTACGAGCGACCGGATTGGGGTCGCTTACGCTGCGTTTTTTCCTGCGGTGACGTTAAACGCCAGTGCAGGCTATGCGAGCGTTTCTTCGGGCGACCTTTTGGATTGGGAAAGCCGCGTTTGGTCTTTCGGTCCGTCGGTCAATTTGCCTTTGTTTAATGGTGGTAAACTCAACGCAAAATTAAAAGTCCAGCAAGCTGAGTATAAAAAAGCGCAGGCGCAGTATAAGAAACGTGTTTTGACGGCTTTTAGCGAAGTTGAAAACGCTTTGGCTGACCTTCGTTTGCGCAAGGAAGAATATGAGGCGCAAGCCCGCGTGCGCGATTCGGCGGCGCAGGCGGCGGACCTTTCGATCAAACGTTATAAGGAAGGCTTGGTGAGTTTTTTGGAAGTCATCGACGCTGAACGCTCGCGCTTAGACTCAGAGAGAAGTGCCATCAAAATCCAATCCGAAACACTGATTGCCGCAGTGTCCCTCATCAAATCCATCGGCGGCGGCTGGACACAGAAGTAACAGCAGGGGCGTATTGCCATACGCCCCTACAATGAGATATAGGATTACCAAAAGCACAAAAAAAGATATTTATTGGTATTTTCAAACAATAGTATCTAATCAGTGCCGCGTATCGAAAGGACACGATATGGCTAAGTGTGTGAATTGCCATAAACAAATTCCGTATTATATTAAATTTAAAAGTAATTTTAAATTAAAGAATATTTTTCGTTCGGAACGTTGGTGGATTTATGCATGCCCTTATTGTAGCATCAAGTTTCAATGGAGATTTAGAATGATATTTTTTGAAATGATTTTTGGAATCCCTTTCATATTATTGTGGTTTTTATTTTTGAATTTACAAATACCTATCTCTTTTTTAATTAGGGCAGAAGCATATTATATGCTGGCATTTATTTTAATGGTATTTTGTGTTTTTATGGATTGGCTTTTTTGGCGTTTTTTCACTGTAGTAAAGAACGCTGACCCTTAGGTAAAAACTATCGGAAACTATCGGGGGGATTTGTAGACGCTGTATGTATGTAAATGCCAGCAATTAAACAGTTTATAAATAAAATCAAGTGATGCTAACCTTTCAAGGGAGCCAGTGAATTTATTTATAACCTTATGATGCCAAATAGGTTGCGGATAACGTCTTTGGTTGGTTTTTGGTTGGTTTTAAAACCATAACCTAAAGATATTTATTTAAGTTTTTTAAACAATAGGGCTCCGTCCTCAAAGTTGCACCCGATAGGGTGCATATCTTGTTTTAGTATTGTAGAAAAATTATATTCCTATTAATAATCCTTGTATTTATACCCTTTGGGGTGTATATTCCAACCATGAATAGCGTTGGAAAAAAAATACAGGAACTTCGAAAAAAAGCAGGCCT
>CAYYRJ010000045.1:0-5642 GCA_964474085.1 uncultured Planctomycetales bacterium | reverse complement strand
TGGGTTACCCCACACGCCCCTCAAACGTGCGCGTCTACCATTTCGCCACCCGCGCGATAGATAACAGATATCGCTGATATTAAATTAGCACTACAAAATTAAAGAACCAAGCTGTCTCGTCCCGCGATGCGGGATTCGCCACCCGCGCGATAAACATAATACTAAAAATCTACCCGGCCAGCGCCGCAGCTATAAAATCACGAAACAAAGGATGCGCCCGCTCCGGCTTAGACTTAAACTCCGGATGAAACTGGCATGCCACAAACCACGGATGATCTTTCATCTCAATAATCTCAACCAAACCGGTTTGTGGATTTTTTCCGGCGATGATCATACCATTTTTTTCAAAAAGCTTCTTAAATTTATTATTAAACTCATAGCGATGACGGTGACGCTCGGTAATGCTTTCTTTCTTGTAAGCTTTAAAACTCTGCGTGCCTTTTTCCAACTTGCAAGCATAAGCGCCTAAACGCATCGTCGCACCCATGCTTGTCACATTTTCCTGCTCTTCCAAAAGGCTGATGACCGGATTTTTTGTTTCTTTCTGAAATTCCGTCGA
Organism: uncultured Planctomycetales bacterium; assembly: GCA_964474085.1. Lineage (GTDB taxonomy): Bacteria > Omnitrophota > Gorgyraeia > Zapsychrales > JANLHA01 > JADLGJ01. The sequence goes on along the minus strand of CAYYRJ010000045.1, from coordinate 5,083 downwards.
GTCAGCGTCTTTAAGTCCGCAAACATTGCGTGCAAATTCAATGGTCGCCACCTGCATACCTAAACAAATTCCAAAAAAAGGAATCTTTTTTTCGCGCGCATATTGCACGGCATGCACTTTGCCGATAATCCCGCGGCTGCCAAATCCACCGGGAATCAGAATCCCCTGAGAGCCGGCAAGCTGTTTAGCAATATTATCAGCATCCAACGTTTCAGAATCGATTTTATTGATGATGACTCGCGCATCGTTGGCAATGCCACCGTGCACCAGCGCTTCATAAATCGACTTGTACGCATCCGGCAGGGTGATGTATTTTCCGACGACAGAAATCTTGACTTCCTTTTTGGGATTGCGCAAACGCTCGACCACATAATTCTTCCATTCACTGAGGTCTTTGTCTTCGCTTTTAATATTAAGCTTCTTTAGAATCAGATCATCGATGCCTTCTTTTTTAAAACACAAAGGCACTTCATAAATATATTTCACGTCCAAAGCTTCAATGACCGCCTCGCGGTCGACATTGCAGAACAAAGCGATTTTTTCCTTTTGTTCTTTGGGAATCGTTTTTTCGGTGCGGCACAAGAGGATATCAGGTTGAATCCCGATTTCACGCATTTTATTGACCGAATGCTGTGTCGGCTTGGTCTTTTGCTCACCGGCAGCTTTAATATAAGGAAGAAGCGTCACATGAATAAACATCGCGTAATGCTCGCCTAATTCCCAGCGCATCTGGCGAATCGCCTCCAAAAACGGCAAACTTTCAATATCCCCGACCGTTCCGCCGATTTCGATAATCGCTACATCCACTTCCCCTTCACGGGCGCCTTTCTTAATGCAGCGCTTGATCTCATCGGTGATATGCGGAATAATCTGCACCGTTTTACCCAGATAATCGCCGCGGCGTTCTTTAGTGATGACCGAATAATAAATCTTTCCCGTCGTGATGTTGCTGTCTTTGCTGATAACCGAATTGGAAAACCGCTCATAGTGCCCCAAATCCAAATCTGTCTCCGCCCCATCTTCCGTCACATAAACCTCACCATGCTGAAAGGGGTTCATCGTGCCGGGATCCACATTTAAATACGGATCACACTTGATCATCGACACAGTTAATCCACGCGCTTCCAAAAGCTTGGCAATCGAAGCTGCCGCCAAGCCTTTGCCCAAACTTGAAACAACCCCGCCAGTAACGAAAATAAATTTTGTCATAGGATTTTTATTTGCTGAATTTGCCTTCTAAAAGATATTTACTCTTATTCTCAGGAACTTTGTACGGATACTTACCCGTAAAACACGAGGAACAAAAATCTTTGCTGCTTTTCATAACACCCAACATCCCCTCAAGGCTTAAGTATTCGAGCGAATCGACTTCAATAAATTTTGCGACTTCTTTAACAGTTTTATTCGCGGCAATAAGCTCCTCGCGGTCCGGAAAATCGATTCCGTAAAAACACGGAGAAACAATCGGCGGACAGCTGATGCGCATATGGATTTCTTTGACCCCCGCCTCACGCAAAACCTCAATACGATTGCGGCTGGTCGTGCCACGCACGATCGAATCCTCGACGACAACGACTTTTTTGCCTTTGAGAATATCGCGAATCGGGTTAAGCTTTACCCGCACACGAAAGTCCCGAATAAACTGGGTTGGCTGAATAAACGTGCGGCCAATATAATGATTGCGGATCAGGCCAATTTCAAAAGGGATATTAAGCTTTTTGGCGTACCCTAGCGCCGCGTACATCCCCGAATCAGGAATCGGCATAACAAAATCTGCATCTACAACCGGATGCTCAATGGCCAGCTGCTCGCCTAAACGCTTGCGCACATTGTAAACATTGTCGTCAAAAATATGGCTGTCCGGTCGGGCAAAATAAATATTTTCAAAAACGCAATGCGCTTTATTTCCTTCTTTAGCTCCTGGCAAAAACACCGACTCAAGTTTGTTGCCTTTGATGATCACAATTTCACCGGGCTCAATCTCACGGATAAACTTTGCTTTGATAATATCTAACGCGGAGCTTTCGCTCGTCAAGACATAACTCTCATCGAGCTTTCCCAAACACAGCGGCCGAAAGCCTTTGATATCGCGCGCGCCGACAATCGTGTCGCCAATCAAAAACACTAGCGAAAAAGAACCTTCCAGCTGAGAGAGGACATCGCAAAACCACTGTTTATAATCACCGTTTTTGGTCCGCGCCAGAAGATGAACAATGATCTCGGAATCCATCGAAGTCTGAAAAATCGAGCCTTCGTCTTCAAGCTTTCGATAAAGCTCTTCTGTGTTCGTTAAATTTCCGTTGTGGGCAATCGCCAAGGGGAGCTTGCGGTGAATAACGAGAAACGGCTGGATGTTTTTAAAATTGCTTGAACCTGTCGTCGAATAACGGCAGTGACCAATCGCCGTCGGACCCTTAAGTTCTTCTAATGAATTAACCGGTACCGCGTCGGCGACCAACCCTGGATTTTTGACCAAATGAATATCTTTACCGTCAAATGTCGCAATGCCTGCCGCCTCTTCGCCGCGATGCTGCAGCGCATACAAACCCAAAAAGGCGATCTTCGCGGCATCTTTGTGATTGGAAATACCAATAATACCGCACATAAGTCAACTCCTAAAGATCTCAGAAACTATTGAATGATAAAAGGCTCGTCTTAAGAAACTTCAACGAACCTCACAGGGATTCTTGGAATTATTTTTTTTTATCGTATTGTTTTTGTAATAATTTTGCAACGAACAAACCGTTGTCGGCTTGGCGATCATCGCTTCGATACCATTGACCGCCGCCCAAGCGCCTTGCAAAGTGGTAATGCAGGGAACATTGTGTAAAATCGCCTCAGCCCGTATAGAACGCATATCGGATTGGCTTTTTTTGCCGGACGGTGTGTTGATAACCAAGTTTATCTCATTTTTTCGGATCAAAGTCAATAAATTGTTTTTGCCCTCGTCGTGCTTATCAACGATTTGCACATCGACGCCGCTGGATTTAAGGACCTTCGCCGTGCCGCGAGTAGCAATAATCGAAAAGCCCATATCCAAAAGTTTTTTGGCCAAAAAAGTGATGTTGCGCTTATCTTCGTCTTTGACGCTGATAAAAATCTTTCCGCTTTTAGGCAGCGCCGCATTCGCACAAACCTGCGACTTGGCAAACGCTTCACCAAAGTTTGAAGCAATGCCCATGACCTCGCCGGTCGATTTCATCTCCGGCCCTAAAACAATGTCCACACCCGAAAAACGGCTAAAGGGCAAAACTGATTCCTTGACCGCCACATGGCCTAAGTCTTCGCATTGAAAACTCAAATCAAAATTTTCAAGCTTTTTGCCGGCCATAATCTGCGCGGCAATTTTGGCGACGGGCAAACCAGTCGCTTTGCTGACAAAGGGAACCGTGCGCGATGCACGGGGATTGACTTCCAGCACCATAATCGTGCCGCCTTTAATTGCGTATTGAATATTCAAAAGCCCGACGACCTTAAGGCCTTGGGCAATCTTGCAGGTGTTGACTTTGATCGCAGAAATGATCGTTTCGCTTAACGTATGCGGCGGAAGAACACAGGCCGAATCGCCTGAGTGAATACCGGCATTTTCGATATGTTCCATAATACCGGCAACATACGTATTTTCGCCGTCGCAAATAGCGTCGACATCGACTTCAATGGCATCTTCAATAAATTTGTCGATCAAGATAGGATGCCCGTCGGACACTTCCTTAGCCTCTTCAATAAAAGACAATAACGACGACCGGTCATAAACAATGCGCATCGCCCGCCCTCCTAAAACATAGGACGGCCGCGCCAAAACCGGATAACCGATTTGAGAGGCAACAGCCAACGCCTCATCGACCGAAACAGCCGAACCGTTGGCCGGCTGGCTAATATTTAAACTTGTGATAAACGCGGAAAACCGCTCGCGATTTTCGGCGATGTCAATCGAATCAACGCTCGTCCCGATAATCGCAACCCCCGCCAAAGCAAGCCGTCGGGCCAAATTCAGCGGCGTCTGCCCGCCGTACTGGACAATCACCCCGTCGGGCTTTTCGACATCGATGATATTCATGACATCTTCAAAGGTCAGCGGCTCAAAATACAAACGGTCAGAAGTATCATAATCCGTCGAAACGGTTTCAGGATTGGAATTGACCATGATCGTCTCAAAGCCCATATCTTTGAGCGCAAAAGCCGCATGACAGCAGCAGTAATCAAACTCAATGCCCTGGCCGATCCGGTTGGGCCCGCCGCCTAAGATCATGATTTTTTTGCGCGTCTGCTTGTTCTGAGAATTCATTTTCTCGTCGAACAAAACCGCTTCATCTTCTGACTCATACGTCGAATAATAATACGGCGTGTACGCTTCAAACTCCGCCGCACATGTGTCAACCTGTTTAAACGTCGCGACAATCCCTAAACTTTTTCGCCAAGCGCGAATATCATTTTCACTTTTGCCAGTTATCTGGGCTAGCTGCGCATCGCTAAAACCGTATTCTTTGGCCTTGCGCAATAACTTTGCGTCAAACGTTTTGTCTTTTTGAAAAATACGGACCAATTCATTTTCTAAATCAATAATCTGCCTAATTTGTGCGACAAACCACGGGTCAATGCCGCTTAACTGATAAATCTCGTCAATACTCATGCCCTTTTGCAGTGCATATTTCACATAAAAAATACGTGACGCGTTGGGTTCTTTTAGGCGCAGACGGATTTTGTCGTCGGGAATTTCCTCAAAATTTTGTTTATTGTCCAGTCCTGTATGTTTGATTTCCAAGCCACGCAGAGCTTTTTGCAGTGCTTCCTTAAAGGTGCGGCCGATGGCCATAGTTTCTCCGACGGACTTCATCTGCACGCCCAAAATGTCTTTGGCTTCCGGAAATTTTTCAAACGTAAAACGGGGCGCTTTAACCACACAATAATCAATCGTCGGCTCAAAAGACGCTGGCGTCTCACGGGTGATGTCGTTTTGGATCTCATCAAGCGAATAGCCAACCGCGAGTTTAGCGGCAAATTTGGCAATCGGAAAACCCGTCGCCTTGCTGGCTAAAGCCGAACTGCGCGAAACGCGCGGGTTCATTTCGATAACAATCATCCG
>CAYYRJ010000044.1:0-6388 GCA_964474085.1 uncultured Planctomycetales bacterium | reverse complement strand
CGATTAATAAATATTCAATGACTTGTTGGGCTTTTTCGTTGAATTTCATCAAGGCAGGTCTCCTAAAACGAAGGGAAATGATACGTTAAATTTGCATTGCTTATATATACTAAATATACGCGACCAAAACAACTTTGTAAAGGGCAGTAAAATTCAAAAATGGGTATAAATCCTACAAATCAATTCCGCCGGTGCGCTCGATGATAAATTTAATATCTTCCCAACGCCGCTGACATCCATAAACCGCGATAATACAAACTTCATCACCTTTCATCAAATACCCGACAAAACACTTCTGGGCCGCACGCGTATAACCGGTTTTTCCATAAATCTTTTTCTTCCAATTCGTTAACAAAATTTTATTGTGACTTTTCAATAATACCCTGCGTCCATCGACAGAAAAGATCTGGTGATACCGAACCTTGATTGCCCGTTTAAAAAAATCGTTTTCAATCGCTTTTCGAAAGATCATGTACATGTCATACGCTGATGTATACTGCGACACACCACGCGTCGGCAAGCCGTTGGAATTAGCAAACTTCGTATTTTTTGCCCCTAATTCACGCGCCCTTTGATTCATCAAATCAACAAAAGCCTCCTGGGATCCCGCAACACCCTCTGCTAAAACAATGCTTGCATCATTGGCCGAATTCATCAAAAGCGCAAACAGCAAATCGCGCACCGTAAACTGCTCGCCGACTCTCAAATTAATCGTCGTCGGCTGCACCATAACCGCACGGGGGCTGACCGTAAGAACCTTATCCAGCGGCAATCGCTCCAAAACCAAAAGCGCAGTCATGACCTTTGTCGTGCTGGCTGGAGGCACGCGCATATTGACGTTTTTGCCATAATAACGTTTAACGGCTGTCGCATTCGAAAAAATCGCAGAGCGCGCCGTCACTCGTCCGCTGCGATATCTGGATCTTTTGGCCAAAGCGGCATCCGGAAAAACCAACCCCGCAGCCAGAATAATCACTAAAAATAAATAGAGAAATTTTTTCATTTTATGTCTTTGTCGTAGCGTCGGCCGCCTGGCAAACCCGCTCAAGGGCCAGCGCAACACCAGATGTCGGCAGAGCATTATGTCCATCGGCTTTTGCAATGCACCACTGCTGACGTGTTTTAATAATCGCCACCCACACAGCCTGAGTCAGAAACGGCTCTGCGACAATCAATCGCACCAACCCAAAATTCTGCCGTGGGTCAAAAATAAAATCTTTGTAAATCACAGACGTTGGCCCGACGATATTTTCAAATTGAAATCGACGGGGGTCAAAATTTTCAACAAAAAGCGCACGCAACTGTTCATCCTCCACAACGGCCCGATTCTGATGCTCGGCCTTCTTTAACGTTAATTCCCAAAACGTGTCCTGCCCGTTTTCTCTCCATTTGCGTTCAAACTTTGTATTAAACTGCGGGGCAATCGTTTGAACACACGCCTCAAATCCCGTCCCTGCAACTTCGCCCAAAATCCATTCAAGATAGGGATACCAATCCGTCACAACTTTAACAGTTGCATTTTCTTTAAGCCGGCTGTTGAGCAAACATAAAAAATCATACGAGAACAAACGGTGTTTAATATGAGTTTTTTTAGGCCAAGGGCAAGGAAAAAGACAAGTGACCTGATCTAAAGAGCGTTGCACAAACAGCCGTTTGAGCGCCACCGTCGCATCGACGCGCACAAGGCGCACATTTTGGCCAAAATTTTTATGCTCAGGATTTTGGCGGACCGACTCGATTTTGCTTAAACATTTGGCCATCCGCGCCCAGTCAAGCTCAATCCCAATAAAGTTTTCCTCTTTTGTCCGTCGGGCTTGCTCGATTAAAAATTCCCCAAAACCAAAACCAATTTCCAAATGAAGCGGACGGTCATTGCCAAATTGCGCGTTCCAGACAATCGGACGAGGCAAATCGTAATGCGACAAAAAAACACCTTCGGGAAAAAGTTGGGCTTGGCGAGACATCAACCGTTTACCGCGCCTTTAAATGCGCATTAAAAAAATCCCAGCCATGGCCCACCAAACGGTCATTTTCAAAAACGACAGGGACCAATTCATCGTCAGAAATTTTGTCATCCGCAACTTTAATCCCCGCCAAATAATAATCGACGTCATACGTCCGCTGATTGACCTTGATCGTTTCACTGCGCTGGGGATTGGCGACGGTGATCGGCTTATATTCTTCTGTCAGTTGATCAACTAAAGCATAACCGGTTACAACTTCTTTGCCCAAAAGTTCTGCGACCTGCGCACGACTTAAACCTGCATGCAATTGGCTTGTGCTGATAAATTGTTTTTGCATCAGCACCTGCGAAACAATCCCCACCGATGGGGAGGTTGGCACACTCGCGCAGCCAGAAACCAACAGCGTACAAAATCCCATCCAAAATAAACGTTTCACGCATCCTCCTTATGAAAAACCAAATAAAAACAAACTCCAAAATAAACAAGTTCACTCACAAGATAAAGCACGCCCATCGGCGAATACAATTGCAAACCGCTAAAGATCGCCGAAAAAGAACTATGTAGTTTATCACTAGGCATAAAATAAATCTGTAAAAGATTTGGATTGTGCGTCAATTGGCTCAAAGGAATAGCTCCAAATTTCATATATCCGATGACCAAAACTTTTAATAAAAGATCCAAACTTAACGTTAATACCCCAATCGCTCTAGCCAAAACATAACGCATCAACAAGAAGACTCCGGCGAGAACATAAAATATCGCCACATAGATTTCGAGCATTTGAATGCTCCAAAAAACTATGTCGTGATACGGCTTAGCCTGCAAAGAGCGAAATTTTTCCGGCTCGCGCGCTGCAGGACTTGTGGACTTTGCCGAAGATCCCGAAGAGACTGACGCAAAACGGGGAAAAACCGAACCGGGCGAAATCTCGTCACAGCGCATCGCGATGCACGCAAACCATGTGATTCCCAGAACAATAAAAAATATTCCCAAAAATTTAACAATCACGGCTGGTGGTTTCATAAATTTTTCCTTTAATAGATTTTTTTATTTTTCCCGAGAGCCCAGGCTCTTAACAGCTGAACATTCTCCTTGCGCAAAAGCCCGCCCAAAACCTGGACCCGGCTTTTTCCCGACGACTTCATCTGCCTCGAAGAAATACAAAGTTCATTAAACCCCGCGTTTTTGGCATCGCGGATGGATGCGCCAAAATAAATTCTTCCAATTCCCGCCCAATGACATGCGCTAAAACACATCGGGCACGGTTCGCAGGTTGAATAGATCACGCAATCCGCCAAACTGATCGTTTTAAGTTTCCGGCAGGCCAAGCGAATCGCATCCACCTCGGCATGCGCGGTTATGTCGGTTGTGCGCCAAACACGATTATGCGCCAGTGAAACCACGCTTGCCCGACGGACAATACACGCGCCAAACGGCGTCTGTCCCCGCAGGGTCCCCTGCCTGGCTTTTTCTAAAGCCAGGTGCATAAACATTTCGTCCTGTTTAGTAAATGTACTCATCGAATTTATTTAACAACAATTTTGCGCGCCGCAGGCAACGACGCCGCCTGCTCGGCGATATTATACTTCTTATAAAGGACCTTTAACTTATTTTCAATCGCTTCTTTTTCGTCGAGCAAATCATAATAATCTTTTTCGGAAGCGCCCGCCTCTTCCAACAATTTATTAATCTGCACCTCTTGTTGTTTAAGCTGATCCTGCGCGCCGGAGAGCCGTTCAACTAAATACCGATTCTTCTTAAGAAGCTCATCGGCATCCGCATTTGTCGACGGTCCAGTAGCCTGTTTTTGAGATTGTTCGATTTTTTTAGACAGAAAAATATTTTCCTGCTGTGCGGCTGACAAGGCCAATGTCGCTTTATCAATTTCTTTGCGCAAAAGATCGATGCTGGCCTGCTTCTGTGCAATAAGCGCTTGTTGCGCTTGAAGGTCCTTGGTCAGCGAAGCGATCTTTTCATCGCCGGACTTTGTTGCATCAGCAATCCGCTGGGCAATGGCCGCGTTGGTCTTCTCAGAGACTTGATTTAACGATTGGATCTTGTCTTGCAAAGAAGCGCTTACAGCCGCAACTTTTTGAGCTGTTTCGTTTTGCGCGGCCAAAAGCTGGGCTTGCAATTCTTCAATTTTTTGCTGCCACCCTTTTTGGTCTTGCGACAAACGGCTTGTAAAAGCACTTTCCGTGCTCTGCAATTTTTCTTTCAATTGCGCAATCGTCTCATCAAGCGGCTTGCGAACCTCTGCAAACTTCTGCGCCGACGCCTGCTGGCTATCTTTCATTTTTTGTTCACTCTCCACAGCCGCTCTATTTAACTCTTCCTGCAAAGAACGAATCTGTTCTGCAAACGGCTCTTTGGCGCGAGCGATCTCGCCGGGCATCAGATCGCGAAGATTTTTGATCTCGCCAACCAAAGTATTAATTTTTTCTTGCAAAGGCGCCTTGGCCAAAGCAATTTTTTGTTCAGCGGATTTTTCGCTCTGGGCTAATTGTTCCTGCATTTGCTTGATCGTTTTTTCATAAGACGTCTTTGTCTCGTCAACTTTGGCGGCCGAATTCTTTTCAAGAACTTTGACATTTTCATTGAATTTGCGAAGCTCCAGATCAAAATCTGCCCTGACTTTTGCTAAAACTGCATCTGCATCCGCCTTGGTTGCTTGCAGCTGTTTGCGCAAAACATCGCCTTGCTCTTTGGCTGACGAAGCCGCCTGCGCTAAACGCTGGGCAGCAGCATCCTCATTGGCTTTGATTTGGTTCTCAAGGGTCTTGATTTTTTCTTCCTGGGCTTTTTGCGCTTGCGAAACCTGCATTGCAGCAGACGCATCTTTTTCGTTCAACTGCTTTTGTAAATCCTTAACCTGTTTCTCTAGTGGCGCTTTGGCTTCATTGATCCGCGACGGTAAAGCTGCTTCTGTTGCCTTCAGACGCAAACCTAAATCATCTATCTCCGTCATCAAAGACTGACGAGCTTCGGCAATTTTTTTAGGCACTTCATTCTCTGCATTTTGCAACTGAGCCTGCAGCGTTTCAATCTGTTTTTGTAAAGGCAGCTTTTCTGCCGTAATCCGCGGCGCAAGCTCTGCATCTGTTTTCTTTAACTGACCCTCCAAAAGAGAAACTTTTTTTGCCAGCTCCCCATTCTCATTATTTTTCCCGACGAGGCTGGTATTTAAATTATTTTTTTCCTGAACAACTTTTTGATACGCCTCATCCTTTTGACGTAAATTGCGGGCGCTTTCTTCCGTCTGGGCTTGCATCTTGGCAAAATCATCTTGCAAAGAAGCTTTGGCTTTGGCAATTTCGGTTGCAGCTAAAGCTTGCGCCTCTTTAAGGCGGCTTTCCAAAACTGAGATCTGTTTTTCGAGCGGTTGTTTAGCCTGTTGAATCTGCGCATTAGATTGTTCATCCGAAGCCCGCATTTTTTCGACGAGAAAATTGATTTTTTCTGTCAACGGCGCTTTGGCTTGTTCGACCTGAGCAGGAACGCTCGCTTGTCCTTCTTTAAGCCGATTCTCTAGCTCGGCGATCTTCGCTTCCAAAGGCTTCTTAACTTCCGCAAGTTTATTAGGCTCGATGTTTTGGGCGTCTTTAAGTTTGACCTGTAACTCCATAACCTGTGCTTCTAGCGCTTTGCGCGCAGCAGAAACTTTTTCGGGAATGCTGCTTTCCGTCGAACGCAATTGATTTTGCAAAGTTTCAATTTGTTTTTGCAACGGAGCTTTGGCTTGTTCAATCTGCGACGGGACACTCTCTTGCCCGGTTTTAAGTCGGGTTTCTAATTCTTTAATTTTGTTTTCTAGCGGCTGTTTCTCGGCAGCGATTTGGCTGGGAACGCTCGCCTGTCCTTCTTTGAGCCGATTTTCTAACTCAGTGATCTTCGCTTCCAAAGGCTTCTTAACTTCCGCAAGTTTGTTAGGCTCGACGTTCTGGGCGTCTTTGAGCTTGGCCTGTAAATCAGCAACTTGCGCTTCCAAAGACTTGCGAGCTTCAGCAACTTTCTGAGGGACACTACTTTCCGTCGAACGCAATTGATTTTGCAAAGTTTCAATTTGCTTTTGTAACGGTGCTTTGGCTTGTTCAATCTGCGACGGGACACTCTCTTGCCCAGATTTAAGCCTGGTTTCTAATTCTTTAATTTTGTTTTCTAGCGGCTGTTTCTCGGCAGCGATTTGGCCGGGAACGCTCGCCTGTCCTTCTTTAAGCCGATTCTCTAACTCGGTGATCTTCGCTTCCAAAGGCTTCTTAACTTCCGCAAGTTTGTTAGGCTCGATGTTCTGGGCGTCTTTGAGTTTGGCTTGTAAATCCATCACCTGCGCTTCTAGCGATTTGCGCGCAGCAGAAACTTTTTCGGGAATGCTACTTTCCGTCGAACGCAATTGATTTTGCAAAGTTTCAATTTGCTTTTGCAAC
>CAYYRJ010000043.1:0-7428 GCA_964474085.1 uncultured Planctomycetales bacterium | reverse complement strand
GCCAAGGCCAAGGACAACTTTGAATTACCGTCGCTTTTGGATATTCAGGTTAAAGCGTATGAAGATTTTTTACAGCGCGATGTTGCCGCTGACAAGCGCACGGATACCGGACTTGAAGAAGTTTTTCGTGAGGTTTTCCCGTTAGAAAGTTATGATGGCCAAATAAAGCTTGAGTACATTAGCTATTATTTGGGCAAAGAAAAATATTCCAGCTTTGAGTGCCAGCGTCGGAGCATGACTTATTCGGCGCCGCTTAAAGTCAAGCTTCGTCTTATTACCCCCGTTGATATTAAAGAACAGGAAGTTTATTTTGGTGATTTCCCGCTTATGACGGATACGGGAACGTTTATCATCAATGGAGATGAGCGGGTTGTTGTCTCCCAGATCCAACGTCCACCCGGGGTTTCTTTTGAAGAAGAAGTTCATCCGACTGGAAAAAGTATTTATTATGGGCGTATTATTCCGTCGCGTGGGGCATGGTTTGAAATCAAATATGACCTCAACGATGTGATGCTTGCTTATGTCGATCGGCGCCGTAATTTTCCAGCTACGCAGATTTTGCGGATCATGGGATTGACGACGTCAGAGGACATGCAAAAACTTTTGGGCAATGATTTTGACAAGCTCAAAGCTACGATTGAAAAAGATCACACGACCAATAAAGAGGAAGCGTTATTGGATTTTTATCGCAAGATGCGCCCGACTGAGCCTGCGACGATCGAAGTGGCTGAGGCGTTATTTTTCCGTTTGTTTTTTGATCCTAAACGCTACGATTTGAGCCGTGTTGGTCGGCATATTATTAATCGCAAACTTGGCACCAATGTCCCTATGGACAATCGCGTTTTGGACATTCAGACTTTGGCTGCTGTCATTAAATATTTAATTAGTTTACGTTCTGGTGTCGGTGAAACCGATGATATTGATCACTTGGGCAACAGACGGATTAAGACCGTCGGAGAATTGGTGCAAAATCAAGTACGCATCGGTTTGGCACGCTTGGAGCGGTCGATTAAGGAACGTCTCGTTGTAATGAGTTCGTTCGAAAATTTAACGGCGCATCATCTGATCAATTCCCGTCTTTTTTCAAATCAAATCCAGGACTTTTTTGCGCGCAGCCAATTATCGCAATTTATGGACCAGGTCAATCCTTTGTCCGAGTTGACGCATAAACGCCGTTTGAGCGCTTTAGGGCCGGGTGGTTTGTCTCGTGAACGGGCAGGGTTTGAAGTGCGCGACGTTCATCCGACGCATTATGGCCGCGTTTGTCCGATTGAAACGCCGGAAGGTCCGAACATTGGTCTTATTTCTTCTTTGACGACCTGTGCGCGTGTCAATGATTTAGGGTTTATCGAAACGCCTTATTATAAGGTTGACAACGGCAAGGTTACGCGCAAAGTCGAGTTCTTGACGGCCGACGTGGATCAGGACAAATATATTGCGCAAGCCAACGCCTCCGTCGCTGAAGATGGCACATTAGACGGCAAAGAAATCATTTGTCGCTACAAGGCGGATTTTCCAAAAGTCAATGCCGGACAAATTAATTATAAAGATGTATCCCCCAAGCAGCTTGTTTCTGTCGCCACGTGTTTGATTCCGTTTTTGGAACATGACGATGCCAACCGTGCGTTGATGGGCTCAAACATGCAACGTCAGGCTGTTCCGCTGATGGTTACTGAAGTCCCATATGTCGGGACAGGGATGGAGGGCAAAGTCGCCCGTGACTCTGGGGTTGTTTTGATTTCAAAAAACTCAGGCACCGTCACCAAGGTTGATGCCCGCGAAATTGTGATTGGCGAAACAGTGTATCCTTTGAAAAACTTTATCCGTTCTAATGCGAACACGTGCGTTATGCAAAAACCGATCGTTCGTTTGGGCGAAAAAGTTGAAGAAGGGCAAGTGATTGCCGACGGTGTCGGAACCAAGGATGGCCGTTTGGCCTTAGGCCGAAACGTTCTGGTCGCTTTTATGCCGTGGCGCGGGTATAACTTTGAAGACGCTATTCTTGTTAATCAAAAGTTAGTCCGTGAGGATGCTTTTACGTCTATTCATATTGAAAAGTTTGAAGTGGAAGCGCGTGAAACCCGTTTAGGCAACGAAGAAATCACCCGTGATATTCCTAATGTCGGGGAAGAGGCGCTTAACGATTTGACCGAAGAGGGGATCGTCCGCATTGGTGCTGAAGTTAAAGCAGGGGATATTCTCGTCGGAAAATTAACACCAAAAAGCGAAAAAGAACTTTCTCCGGAAGAGCGTTTGCTTCGCGCGATCTTTGGCGAAAAAGCAGCGGATGTTCGCGATACGTCTTTGACACTGCCTCCGGGCATCGAAGGGGTTATTGTCAACACCGAGGTTTTTCAACGGACCGAGCGTGGCCGCAAATCCAAAAGTGATAAAGAGAAAGAAAAAGACGCAATTCAAAAAATTAAAGAATATTACAAACAAGAAATCGATTTTATCGAAATCGAAAAAGAAAAGAAACTGGCCAAGCTTTTAGGCATCAGTGAGAAAAAAGTAGCCACTTTGAATTTGGGTGATTATTCCGAAGACTCGGATGTTAAAGAGACCTTGGAATTCTTTAATTCAAAGATTACAGAGCTTGTTGAAGAAGAGGCGCAGGAAATTGATCGCTTTAAGCGCGGGGATGAACTTCCCGCTGGAGTTTTAAAGCGCGTTGTTGTTTATGTAGCGACTAAGCGTAAAGTCTCCGAAGGTGACAAGATGGCTGGACGTCACGGAAACAAAGGTATTGTTTCGCGTATCGTTCCCGAGGAAGATATGCCGTATTTAGCTGACGGACGACCCGTTGACATTATTCTTAATCCGCTCGGTGTTCCTTCGCGTATGAACGTCGGCCAGCTTTTGGAAACCCATTTAGGCTGGGCGGCAGCGGCTTTAGGTTTTCATGCCGAGACACCAATTTTTAATGGGGCTACCGAACAGGAAATCTGGGATTTGCTCAAAGAAGCTGGGCTTCCTGAAGGCGGAAAAACAACCGTTTACGACGGATTTACGGGCGAACCATTCGACCAAAAAATTACCGTCGGGTATATTTACATGCTTAAACTCAATCACTTGGTTGACGAAAAAATTCACGCCCGTTCCATTGGTCCGTATTCGCTCGTTACGCAGCAGCCATTAGGCGGTAAAGCGCATTTTGGTGGACAGCGTTTTGGAGAAATGGAAGTTTGGGCGCTGGAGGCATACGGTGCTGCCTATACATTGCAGGAAATGATGACTGTCAAAAGTGACGACGTGACAGGTCGCAGCCGGATTTATGAGGCGATCGTCAAGGGTGAACAAAAACTTGTGACTGGTGTACCGGAATCGTTTAATGTTCTCGTCAAGGAATTACAAGGTCTTTGTCTTGATATCAAGCTTGAAAAGGCGAATGACAAAGAGGAAGTTGACGAGGTTTCTGGGAAAGAACAATCAAAGGAGAAGAGAAAATAATGGCTACTCCAAAAAAAGAAATCATTGAGCAGGATCGTATATCCATCAAGATTGCTTCTCCCGAAATTATAAAATCATGGTCCAGCGGGGCGATCAAAAAGGCCGAAACGCTGAATTATCGTACCTTAAAGCCAGAGAAGGACGGTCTTTTTTGCGAACGTATCTTTGGGCCTGTCAAGGACTTTGAGTGCAACTGCGGAAAATATAAGGGACAAAAATTCAACGGCATTACCTGCGATCGTTGTGGTGTGACTGTTGCGCGTTCCAATGTTCGTCGTTCCCGCATGGGGCATATTGATTTGGCCGCTCCGGTTACGCATATCTGGTTTTATAAGGCAGTCCCTTCGCGTTTGTCGGCGATGTTGCAGGTCACTTTGCGCGACCTCGAAAAATTAATTTATTACGAAGAATACATCGTCATTGACCCGGGTGAAACGACCTTGAAAAAGAGAGAATTTCTCTCGGAGGACAAATACCAAGAGGCGGTCACCAAATTTGGCGGAGCCTTCAAAGCCAAGATCGGAGCCGAGGCTGTTAAAGAGCTTTTGCGCGATCTTGATTTGGACAGTCTCTGCAAAAAGGTGCGAAAGGATTTAGACGATTCGAATCCTGCGGGGACGAATGCCAAGAAATTTGCAAAGACGTTAAAAATTATTGAAGACTTCAGGAAATCCGGCAACAAAGCGGAGTGGATGGTTTTAGATATTTTGCCGGTTATCCCCCCGGATCTTCGACCGCTCGTTCCTTTGGAAGGCGGGCGTTTTGCAACGTCAGATCTCAATGATCTTTATCGCCGGGTCATTAATCGCAATAATCGTTTGCGCAAACTCATTGACCTAAAGGCGCCGGAAATTATTATTCGTAACGAAAAGCGCATGTTGCAAGAAGCCGTTGACGCGCTTTTGGACAATGGTCGTCATGGCCGTCCAGTTTTAGGTTCGGGAAACCGTCCTTTGAAGTCTTTGTCCGATATGCTCAAGGGTAAGCAAGGACGTTTTCGTATGAATCTTTTGGGTAAACGTGTCGATTATTCGGGACGTTCTGTTATCGTTGTCGGGCCAAACTTGAAATTGCATCAGTGCGGGTTGCCGAAAAAAATGGCACTGGAACTTTTTGAGCCGTTTATCATTCGTAAGCTTCGCGAAAAAGGATTTGTCCACACGATCAAAGGGGCCAAGCGCATGGTCGAACGAGCCAAGATCGAGGTTTGGGATATTCTCGACGAGGTTATTAAAGACCATCCGATTATGCTCAATCGTGCGCCGACGTTGCACAGATTAAGTATTCAGGCTTTTCAACCGATTTTAACGGAAGGCAAGGCCATTAATTTACATCCGTTAGTCTGCTCGGCTTTTAACGCAGACTTTGACGGGGACCAAATGGCTGTGCACGTGCCGCTTTCGATGGAAGCGCAAATTGAGTGTCGTCTTGAACTTTTGTCGGTCAATAATCTTTTCTCTCCGGCCGACGGGCGTCCGATTGTCTCCCCGACGCAAGACATGGTTTTAGGGTTGTATTATTTGACCAAGGATCGCAATGCCGAAGATCAAGAGAGAAAAATCTTTGGATCGACCCAGGAAGTTTTGGTTGCTTATAACGACGGAGAACTTAAAATTCATAGCGGCATTAAATTGCGCATCAATCGGCCGGTTTGGGGCGAAGAAAAACCATCTTTGGTTATTTCTCAAGAAGGAACCGTTCAGGGCGCCACCGATGGCAGTTCAAAGGTGACGCTTCCAAAATCGCGCATTATCGAAACTACCGTCGGAAGAGTTATTTTTAATGAACTTTTACCGCCGGGATATGGTTTTGTCAATGACACGATGGACAAAAAACGTATTGGTGCGGTCATTGCAGATTGTTATAAGCAGTTTACGCAAAATACGACGGTCATTCTTTTAGACAAGTTGAAAGAATGCGGATTTAAAGCGGCAACGGAAGCCGGAATTTCTATTTCGATTACCGACTTAACCAGTCCCACCGAAAAAGAAAAGCATTTGAAAGAATCCAAATCTGAAGTTGCCCGCGTCGAAGATCAATATCGCAAAGGGATTATTACCGGCCGCGAACGTTATAACAAAATCATTGATATTTGGACGCATGCAACCGAAAAACTTTCGGACTTGGTCTTTAAGCAAATGGATTCGTTTAATCCGGTTTTCATTATGGCCGATTCAGGCGCTCGCGGTTCGCGCTTGCAGATTCGTCAGCTCTCAGGTATGCGTGGTCTTATGGCCAAGCCCTCGGGCGAAATTATCGAAAATCCAATTACAGCAAGTTTCCGTGAGGGGCTGACTGTTTTGGAATACTTTATCTCGACGCACGGTGCCCGTAAGGGGTTAGCAGATACGGCTCTTAAAACCGCTGACGCTGGATATTTAACACGTCGTCTCGTCGACGTTGCGCAAGAAGCGGTTATTACCGAGGAGGATTGCGGCACTGTTAACGGGATTACGGTTGCAGCCATCGTCGAGGGTGATGAGCTTGTTGTTAGCCTGAAGGAGCGTATTAGTGGACGTGTTGCTTTAGACAACATTGTTGATATTGTTACCGATCAAGTTGTCGTCGAGGCTGGCGGTGAAATCACGGAAGAAAAAGCGACTGTGATCGAGCAGCTTGGGATTGAAAAGGTTCGTATTCGCAGTGTTCTAACCTGCGAAACAGATCGTGGTGTTTGTATCAAGTGTTATGGCCGCAACTTGGCTTCTCAAAGAATGGTTGAAATCGGTGAAGCCGTCGGAGTTATTGCGGCACAAAGTATCGGTGAACCTGGGACGCAGTTGACGATGAGAACGTTTCATATTGGTGGTACGGCAAGCCGTTCCGTCGAGCAATCGTTCTATCGTTCCAAGCATAAAGGGATTATCAAGTATCATCAATTGCGTGCTGTCGAGCGCAATAAAGAATACGTTGTTTTGAATCGCAACGGTGCGGTAAGTATCAACAACGAGTTCGGTCGTGAGTTTGAACGTTATCAGCTTCCTCAAGGGGCAACGCTTAAATTTGCCGACGAGCAAACGATTGATGCAGAAGTTATTTTTGCAACATGGGATCCGTATACGATTCCGATTATCACTGAAGTTAAGGGGTTGGTCAATTCTGAAGACCTCGTCGCTGATGTCACGGTTCAGGAAGAACAAAACCCCATTACAGGGATTACTGAACGCGTCGTCGTCGAGCATAAGCAAGAATTCCATCCTCAGGTTATTATTACGGATGAGAAAAAAGAGATCGTCGGAATTTATTCAATTCCTGTTGGCGCACATATTTTAGTCAGCGATCTTCAGGAAGTTAAAGCGGGGGACTTGATTGCAAAAATTCCTCGAGGAGCTGGTAAAACACGTGATATTACCGGTGGTTTGCCTCGGGTCGCCGAACTTTTTGAAGCTCGTCGTCCGAAGGACCCGGCTGTCATCAGCGAAATCGACGGGTTAGTCGAATTCGGTGAAGACAAAAAAGGTTTGCGCAGTATTATTGTCAAAAGCTCGACGGGTATGGCCAAAGAATATACAATTCCTCACGGAAAACATCCGAACGTTTACAAGGGTGACAATGTTTTTGCTGGCCAGCAGTTAACCGATGGGCCTGTCGTTCCGCAAGATATTTTGCGTGTTTGCGGGGATAAGGTTTTGCAAGAATATCTTCTTAATGAAGTTCAAGAAGTCTATCGTTTGCAAGGCGTGCGTATCAATGATAAGCACATCGAACTTATCATTTCGCAGATGTTGCGCAAAGTTAAAATTACGGAATCAGGCGACAGTGAATTTTTAGTTGGGGATAATGTTGATAAAATTAAATTCAAAAAAATCAACGAAGAAATTATTAAGAAAAAAGGTAAACCTGCACAAGCAACACCGCTACTTTTAGGGATCACAAAAGTCTCTTTGACGACGGAGAGTTTTATTTCTGCCGCAAGTTTTCAAGAGACAACAAGAGTCTTGACAGAAGCAGCAGCCTCTGGTAAACTTGACTTTTTAC
>CAYYRJ010000042.1:0-7461 GCA_964474085.1 uncultured Planctomycetales bacterium | reverse complement strand
TTTCGCCGCCTTGCGCATTTTTAAAATAGTCCAAAGTTTTATTCAGCTCTTCGTCGGTGACTTTTGAACTTTTGCGTGTCACTTTAAGTCCCTTGTAATTTCCAAGCTTAACTTCCGGCTTAATATCCACGTGCGCCTTAAAACGGATCAAGCCGTCCTTAAATTCCACATCGTGAATTTCGGGAAGGTCAAGAGCATCAATCTTCTCTTGAGTAATACCTTCCTGATAAACTTCAGGGATAAGTTTTTTGAGCGTTTCTTCATGTGCTAAAGCGCCGTGCTGAGATTCGACGACTTCTCGAGGGGCTTTGCCAGGACGAAATCCCTTGACCTTCGCGACTTTTGCAATCTCTTGCATAATTTCAGCGCGGGCTTTTGCAACACGTTCCTTAGAAATTTCAAAGGCCAATTCACGTTTTAAAGCATCTACTTTTTTAACTGCGACTTTCATTATCTGTATCCCCTTTTCTTAAATATTATTTTGCTACCTCATACAGATAATGATCCCGCGCTCATGCAATGAGCGAGGGGTCCATCCGTATCCTCTTTTCTTAAATATTATAGTTACGCCTACATTTTAAACTTTTCACCCAAATAAATCTGTTTAGCCTGCGGGTTGTTGATCAAATCCTCAGCGGTTCCCGAGATTAAAAGCTTTCCATCGGCGACCAAATACGCTCTGTCGGTAATCGACAATGTCTCGCGCACATTATGGTCGGTAAGCAAAATCCCCAAACCCTTTTTCTTAAGCTCTCGAATGATTTCCTGCGCTTCCGCCACGACAATCGGGTCAATGCCAGAAAACGGCTCATCCAAAAGCAAAAACGACGGATTCGTCACCAAAGCACGCGTAATTTCCAAACGGCGTCTCTCCCCGCCAGAAAGCGTATACGCTTTGGATTTGGCTAAATGCGCGATGTTGAGTTCCTCAAGCAAACTTTGCAACCGTTTCTTGCGCTCACGCGGACTGATATCCAACGTTTCCAAAACCGCCATGATGTTTTCTTCGACGGTCAGTTTTCGAAAGATCGATGATTCCTGCGCCAAATAACCCATCCCTAACTTGCAACGCTCGTGAATCGGTTTCTTGGTGATATCTGTCTGATCAAAATGAATTTGCCCGAAGTCCGGCGCAATAATCCCGACAATCATATAAAATGACGTCGTTTTTCCGGCGCCGTTAGGACCTAAAATCCCCACGATTTCGGAACGACCCACCGAAATACTCAAACCGTCAACGACTTTACGTCCGCCGTAACTTTTTGTGAGACTTCGTGTTTCCAGCAAATGAAGCGACATTTTGATCCTCTGTGCAAACAAACAAGCAGTATAATATTTTTTTTAAAAAAGAAAAGGGAATTTCCTTTATCCCCCAAGAGCTTTATTTACCCTTTAAGGCGGGCATTATCCCTGTGTCCCCGGTTACCATAATAAGTTTTGGCTGGCCTAACAGAGTCAAAGTCTGATCTGCGCCGTTATAAACTGCTTTTTGAGAATTAGTAATATTTCCCCCCTGAATGACCTGCACATGCCCGGTACAAACAGCTTCCTTAATTTTATTGGTAAGAGGATCAAAAAAAACTTCCATCAAATCAGCTTTCAGGGTTCGATCCGTTTCAACAGCAACAACGTTTGTTGTAAAAGTCGCTTTGTTTTTCTTTTGATCAATCTCCATCGGCCCATCACAGGTGATCGTTACGGTTTGTGTTTGCGTTTTTTCATTTTTGACTGTGACCTTAACGTCTTCTTGCATCTGCGCTGTTTGTAAATTCGGATGAGCTTCCAATCCAATCCCTGTTGCGGTCATGCCCTGGGCAGGGTCGGTAATCACGACGGGCGCATCAGTTTTAACGATGTCCTTACTTTTGTCCCAATCCAAATAATCCGTCTTAAGCTGACCGCCTTCTTTGGCCGTCACGATGACATCTTTTTCTAAACGAACATTACCACTTTCTTTATCAAGCTGTCCTTTAGCGGCCGTTAAATTGACTTGTTGCTCGCCATAATGATTCGCGTCAACATTGTTGATATTAACCTTATTGCCCTCAATCTGTGCGGTATCGCCTTTGACATCCCAAGACTTGACGCCTGCATCGGTATAACCCTGCAAATTAAATTTTTCAAACTGCTGCGCCCCCTGTTGAGCAAAAGCAGGAAAAACCAAAGAAAGGAAAAAAAGTCCTAATAAAAATTTTTTCATAAGATACCATCATCCTGTCATTGCAACTAAAGCGCTGCGACAATCTCGTCCCATTTGCCTTGCGTTTTTAAAATCAGTTCAATGACCTCCCGCACAGCGCCACAACCGCCCGACTTATGCGTAATGTAATGAACTTCTCTTTTAATTTCGTCAACCGCGTTGGCAACAGCAACCGCAAACCCGACTTGCCGCAAAACATTTAAGTCCGGCAAATCATCGCCGACAAAACAAACTTCTTCATCGCTAACTTCCAAGTCTTTTAACATGCGTTTGTAGTATTCAATTTTAGGCGAAGCGTCCTGATAAAGTTTATCGACCGTTAAGTCTTTGGCGCGAAAATCAACCGGCTTTGAATTGCGGGCCGTGATGATAGCCATTTTAAAACCCGCCCTGCGAAGTAAAACCATGCCAAACCCATCCTGGACATCAAAATTTTTAATCTCCCCGCCGTTATTGTCGATGATAATTTTGCCGTCCGACAAAACACCGTCGACGTCCAAGGCAAGGACCTTGATTTTCATAATTCGTTCTTTAAGTGCGCTATCCATATTAAATTAACCCCGCTTTAAGTAAATCTTGAATATCCAAAAGTCCCACCGACCGACCCTTTTTGTCGATAACGGGAAGCTCGTCGATCTTTCTTTCTTTAAGTAACGCAAACGCTTCCGCCGCAAGCTTGTCCTGCAAAATCGTCGTCGGGCTTTTGGTCATCACATCTTTAACCGTTTTTTGTAAAACATCTGGTCCTTCTTCCAAATGCCGGCGCAAATCCCCGTCAGTAAAAATCCCTACAAGTTTATCTTTATTATCCACAATACACGCTGACCCGCAGCGCGCTTTTGTGATCGCCAAAAGAACTTCCTGGACTTTACGGTCTTGACGCACTTTGGGGAAATGCTGTGCTTTACGCATCAAGTCTTCGACTTTAAGAAGCAACCGCCGTCCCAAAGCTCCGCCGGGATGATAAAAAGCGAAGTCTTCCTTGCGAAATCCTTTTTTGACAATCAGGCACGCCGCTAACGCATCACCCATTACCAAGGTCGCTGTCGTCGAAGCCATGGGTGCTAACCCCAACGGACAACCTTCGCGCTCCACCGAAATATCAAGGACAACGTCGCTAAACTTAGCCAAACTCGACTTAAGATTCCCGGTCATGGCAATTGTTTTTGCGCCGATTTTTTTAAGCAATGGCAAAAGCCGTGTCGTCTCTTCTGTCTCGCCGCTATTGGAAATGACAATCAAGACGTCGGATTTGGTCACCTGCCCCAAGTCCCCATGCACCGCCTCAGCACTATGAATAAAAATGCTCGGCGTTCCCGTCGAAGATAAAGTGGCAGCGATTTTGCGTCCGATAATACCAGTCTTACCCATGCCGGCAACAATCACACGGCCTTGGCATTTGGCAATGAGCTCCACAGCTTTGACAAAATGGCTGTCGAGCTTTTTGGCTAAAGCAGCAATCGCTTGGGACTCGATGTGTATAACTTCTTTGGCTTTAGTAAGCATCTTGGGATAATCTGTTGAAGGCTACCGATATATTTTACGGCTCAAGAAACAATGCCTGGTAGATGTCCCGCCTTGCGGCGGGAGAAATTCAGGGCTGCGTTCCAATTCGCCTTAAAAATTTATCGGCAGCCTTCAATTATTTATTTCTCTTTAAAATCCTATCAATCTCGAGCAACTGTTTTAAAAGTACTTCCAACTTATCTAATGAAATCATGTTCGGCCCATCAGAAAGCGCTTTGGAAGGGTCCAGATGCGTTTCGGTAAAAATCGCATCACACCCGGCGGCAATCGCACAACGAGCTAACAGCGGAATAAATTCACTTTTCCCGCCGGAAGACTCGCCTAACCCCCCGGGCTGCTGCACGCTATGCGAGGCATCAAAGACAACCGGATAACCCAAATCACGCATAACGACAAGAGAACGAAAATCTGTCACTAAATTGTTATATCCAAAACTGACCCCCCGCTCGGCTAAAAGAATTTTGTGGTTGCCTGTGCTTTCTATCTTTTTGACAACCGACTTCATGTCCCACGGGGCTAAAAACTGTCCTTTTTTAACATTAATGATTTTTCCCGTCTTGCCAGCGGCGACCAAAAGGTCCGTCTGGCGGCACAAAAAAGCAGGAATCTGAATAATATCTAAAACTTCTACCGCGGATTTAAGTTCATGAACACAATGCACGTCGCTTAGAATCGGGACGCCAAATTTTTTCTTAACCTCAGCAAGAATGCTCAACCCTTCTTCAATTCCCGGGCCGCGAAAAGAATCCACCGACGTGCGGTTAGCCTTGTCATAACTGGCCTTAAAAACAAACGGCACCTTAAGAGCCGTTGTTATCTTGACAAGTTTTTCGGCGATCTTAAAAACAGTTTGTTTGTTTTCAATAACACAGGGTCCGGCAATCAGCACAAACGGCTTATTGGCACCGAACGAAATTTTTCCAAGCTTGATCTCTTTAACCATTTTATTTTTCCTTAAGCAAAAGTGCGACGGCCGCTAAATCCTCCGGCGTATCAACGCCGATTGTTTCATGCTGGGTTTGAATTGTTTTAATTTTGTAACCCGCTTCAAGCACTCTAAGCTGTTCTAACTTTTCGGTTGCTTCCAAATGCGAAAAAGGCAGATTTTTAAACCCTAACAAAAAATCTTTGCGATACGCATAAATCCCTAAATGCTTATAATAAACACCGTCGAGAAATGGCTTTTTTTCGCGATTATAAGGAATCGGCGACCGTGAAAAATAAAGGGCATTGTCCTGACGGTCGATCAGCGCTTTGACAACATTGGGATTGAAAAACTCATCTTCCTTGATAATCCGCTTGATCACAGTCGCCATTGAAAGACGTTCATCCTCAAGCAATACTTGCGCCAAACGGTCAATCACATCCGGGTCAATCAAAGGCTCATCACCCTGAACATTAACGACAACCTGTGTTGAAATATTCGAAACAGCCTCGGCGATCCGATCCGTTCCCGATTCGTGATCCTGCGCGGTCATAACCACTTTCGCACCAAAATTCACGGCTGCATCCCAAATCCGCTTATCGTCGCAAGCAATGATCAGCTCTTCAAGGATACGGCTCTTCTTTGCTTGCCGCCAAACATGCTCGATAAGTGGACGGCCGTTTAAATTAGCCAGCATTTTGCCTTCAAAACGCGTCGAAGCCCAACGGGCCGGAATAACGCCGATCGCCTTCATCTTTATATCGCCCCGTGATGTTTAACAGCATCCAAAAGCTCATCACGGCTGACCGCAACCGCGCCCATTTTCCCGACGACAATGCCGGCCGCATAATTTGCCAAATCCGCAGCTTGAAATTTTGTTGCTCCCGCACTTAAGGCGAGCGTAAAAACCGCAATCACCGTGTCCCCCGCACCCGTCACATCAAAAACTTCCCGCGCGCGCGTATGAATCTGAATGGCTTTTTTGCCGGCTTCAAAAACATACATTCCCTGCTCACCTAAGGTGATCAGAAGCGACTCAAGTTTTAAAAATTTAAGCAGCGCCTCTCCGGCTCGCTCAACATCCGTCAGAGTTTCTAATCGGTCGCTGTTTAAGCCAAGCTTATGACTCTGATCATGGGTGATTTTAATATTGCGAATCGCGTTTTCGGCTTCTTTACGATTTGGCGTAATCGAGGTTGCGCCTTCATAATAGGAAAAATGCTCGACCTTTGGATCCACAATCAAAATTTTGTTACGCCCGCGGCTCAAAGCCGAAATAAATTCAATCAATTCTTTGCACAACAAGCCTTTCCCATAATCAGAAAGAATAAGCGCATCATACGCGGCGATATTCTTTTCTAAAAAAATCTTAATTTTGGCCAAAAATTTTTCGTTAAGTTTATCGTCGACTTT
The DNA here is from genome assembly GCA_964474085.1 of uncultured Planctomycetales bacterium. Classification (GTDB taxonomy): domain Bacteria; phylum Omnitrophota; class Gorgyraeia; order Zapsychrales; family JANLHA01; genus JADLGJ01. The sequence continues at coordinate 1,396 of CAYYRJ010000042.1, read as the reverse complement.
TTCGCGGTCCAAACGCAAAATCTGCTGATGCTGGATGACAATGCGCGTCTTGACGATCGTTGGAGTCGTTGGATCCTGAAAAATCGCCTTTGTCGAAATCCCGCCTTTTTTAAGGCTACTTAAGAAAGTTTTTGCTCCACTGTCTTTACCGACACGGCCGACCAAAGTTACGCTGGCTCCTAAACTTTTCAAATTACTCGCGACGTTCGCTGCCCCGCCCGGGCTAAAGGTTGGCTCACCCGTTTGAAGGACAATCGGCACCGGCGCTTCGGGGGAAATACGGCTGACCGTCCCGCGAATGTGTTGGTCGAGAATCACATCCCCGACGACAAGGATTTTTTTACCTTTAAAATTGGAAATCAGCTGTTTATATGCGGTCATAATATTAGAGTAGACTTAGGTTAATTTCTCAAAAAGGAGCGTGATTTTAACACAGTTTCAAAAGAGCGTCAACAGCTTCCCAGACAGAATCGACGCTAATCGCATCGAGATAACTGGCGTCAGTAACTTTCGCTTTTCGAAAGGAAACATTTCCCTTATAAGGGGTTACAACAACTTTGACTTTTTCCCCCAAAGGCCGCCAGCGCTCAGGGTTTATACCCGGCTCATTACGGGTAAAAATTGAAACAACCGGTGTTTTTAACGCAGCCGCGACATGAACTGGGCCGGTATCATTTGAAATGAGCATGCGTGATTTGCGCAAAAGCGCGATTAACTGCGCCATCGAAGTTTTGCCACGCAGGTCAAAAATTTTGACACTCTCTGTCGATTCAACCAATGACAAAAGCTTTTGGGCGGCGATGTCATTTTTTGTTCCGATGACCGCCAAAGGCCCAATATGTTTTGCTTGTAAAATCTCGACGATTTTAGCAAAACGCGCAGCCGGCCATTGTCTGGCCGGATCGCTGGCGGATGGATTGATAATGATTAACTGTTTGGGATCAAGGCAGTTTTCTCGACACCAATTCTCTGCCCAAGCGTCGCTCTCTGGATTCGTTGGAATAACACATTGGATTTCGGACAAAGGGGCGGCAACCCCGACTGAATTGAGAATATCCAAACAATATTCTGCCTCATGCTTAATCCCCGCTTCACGATCATCAACAACACGATCATTTAAGAGAAACCCGTATTTTTCATTACAGTAACCTGTTCGACGCGGTATACCCGCAAAAAAACAAAACATATTCGTCCAGCGCTTAGTGTGAAAAATAATGGCCCAATCAAATTTTTTGCGGCGCAAATTAATAACCTGTCGCCAAAAACCCACAACCCCCTTATTGTTTCCGCTTCGATCATGGATTATGACCTCGTCAATGTCGGGATTGCCTTCCACTAATTGCCGCGTCGAAGGAGCGACCATCATAGAAATCCGCGCATCCAAAAAATTCTTGCG
>CAYYRJ010000041.1:0-8433 GCA_964474085.1 uncultured Planctomycetales bacterium | reverse complement strand
AGGGGACAATCGAGATCACGAAATAAAAAATCGTGAGCTTGCGAAGCAAAGAAGTATTTTCAAATGATGTGAGCTTTAGTCGAGTTGTCATAAGAGTCTTTTTTCAAACGCAATGTTGAAAGTATAGCACAACTCTGATGACTAAAAAGGATGAAACTAAAAATTTAACAGAGCGTATTCAAATTTTCGCTTGCCGAAAAATTATTTCGCGGCGCTGATTCGTCCAATTTGCGGAGTACTTGTTCCCCACGGAGACTCACAAGTACTCCTATTTCTTTTCTAAATTTGCGTAAATCTCTTCCCATCCAGGTTAAGAGATTTACGCTAGTGGAAGAAATACGGAGAGGCAGAGATTCGAACTCTGGAACCCTTGCGGGTTAACGGTTTTCAAGACCGCCGCTTTCAACCGCTCAGCCACCTCTCCCTACCTAAATCAATCAAAACTTACCTTCAGAGAAGGGAGAGTGTTGTACTGCATGCTTTGCTTGCGGTGCCACTTCTCTACCTTTCTGAAAAGATGTGTTACATATTAACCAATATCTTAAAAAAATTCATATTTTTCTTGAATTTTATTTGTGCCTAAATTGTGACTAAAATTTTAATTATTGCAGGAACTACCCCTTTTGACTACTACCCTGTAATGGCAGGTGTCTAAACTAATAAGGGCAGGTCAATTATTAAAATCGATTGCTAGTGCCTCCAGTTAGAAATTTATCCAAATCATCTTTATTAGCTCCCATCACACCTACACGAATATTGTTTGCTTTTAAAACCTTTGTTGATTTCTGTATCAAAATAACTAAACTAATCAACGATACGAGTGGTAGGAACATCGCAATGATATAAACCCAAGGACGAACTTCCCCTAAGGATTTTGCAAGCGAATATACCAAGTACACAGAAACAAGGGTTGTTACTATTGTTAATATAGGCAAGAAAATATATGCCAGCAATGTCACGACAATCAACCAACAAATCAGGGATTGAAATTTTGCAATACTTGCTATAGCGTCGTTACTAAATTTTTGTTGCGTTTCCATACACACCCTTTCATTAGATTATTAATAATAGTTCTGGAGGCATGAATGCCTTTGTCTCTCTATAAAATAGAAGTACACGTAGACATCGCCTACTTTTTCCATCAATCAACCATGATTTTCAATCTGCCCCCGTGCGATCTTAATCGCATTATGAAGCTTTTGCACCAAAATATTCTTCGGTAGCATCTCGGTCATGTACTAAGCAACCTGAATTCTGCCGACAGTGTCGGCAAAATTCTTTTGGGATAGACATTTCATTTACTTTGGTTTCATTTTTGGTATTCTTTTCTTGACTTCCCAATGCCCGCCAAAATCATGTCCAATACGGTTAATAACGCCTTGCTCTCTCAATATTTTTATATGCTTTTTAATTGCCCGTGAACTTATTCCTAAATTCTTGGCCAATTCGTCTATAGTAATAGCCGAATTTTGCTTCATCAGCATGACTATTCTCTGGGAACTTGTCTGGGAACCGCTCTGGGAACTTGTCTGGGAACCCTTCAAAGAGAAATGAGGATCCCGATGAAATATTACTCTAAAAAATGTATCCGATTCAAAAACTAAATCTTTGAGGCCAGCCGTTCTTACAAGATCACGCATCCGACGGATACCTGAACCGATTTTCTCCATTTTATCCATACGATGAAAAAGGTCGGCAATAATCAGATTGCGCCGAACCGATTCCTTACCAAAATTATTCTTGGTAATACCGCTTGGGAAACCACCAGGATTAACAATCTCCACCCTATCATCAAAAACATTTACTGAAATATTTGTTCCCCGAATACTGTAATCACGATGAACGAGAGCATTAACAACGGCTTCCCTTAGCGCATCTAGCGGAATTTCATAAATTTCATGGCGATTAATTTCACGAATTTCACTACGCACATTAAGATGTTTTTTAAGAAACGCCATCGAGTCATTAAACTGAGTCAACAAATCATCTCTTACATCTTTACGGTCATAAATATGTGTTTTGGTAACACCCTTAAACGCACCAAGAATTGTTTCCGAATAAGGAATGAATTTGTTAATGTCTTCGGCAAACATCATGGCTCCGGCGTTATTGACTTTACCATCACCATAGACGCTTAGGCTAGAGAGGAATGATGAAAGGTTGGCTTTGTTTACTCGAAAGGAGACGTTCGACTCTTCTAGGAAAACTTTAATTTTCTTAAGAGAAATGTCATCAAAAGCGATGCCTTTACATGAGAGGCTCTCGAACAGAAGATCCGTCGTTTGCTTAAACAAATCACGGACTTCCTGCTGAGACATCTTTTGAGATACAGCATCAAGTCTTCGGAAATAACCAGAAGAACAGCTATACGGTTTTTGTTCCCCTTCGGGAACTTCAATAACAATTAAATTATCAATCACAGACAACTTCAATATATTAATCTGTGGATCGCAATTTCGGGCAAGCTGTAAAATCTCAGCTTTCATATGATTAGTCAACTTCTCACCAATAATTTTGCCACTATCATTAACTCCAAGCAGAATATATCCGCCTTTAGAATTAGATAACGCAACAATATCGCGATCGATCTTAGAAGAATATTTTTCTTTGAACTCAACCGTCAAACCTTCGCCTTCAGCGATAATTAATTTTAACTTTTCAATATCCATGAATTGGGACTTCTCTTAATGTTTAGACTGTGACTAAATTGTGACTCAAGACACCAATACTAGCCAGTAACAGCCAGCAAATAACATCAAATCAATTTCTTACATCCGTCGCTGATACTACTGTCTAGTGATGGCATGTACTGTCACTGAGGAATGTGTATTGCATTTCAAGACCGCCGCTTTCAACCGCTCAGCCACCTCTCCCTACCTTAATCAAATCAATCAAAATTTATTTTCAGAGAAGGTTGAGGTGAGTCCCGCACAGCGGTCCCACCTCAACCAAAACTCTTCATCTATCAAAATTATCCTCAGAGAATGAAAGATGTTGTGCCGTGCGCTTTTTGCACGGCCCAACTCTCCAAGAATTAAGGCGTCATTCTAATACACTTAAAATTTTCTTGCACTTTATTTTTTTTCTAAATCAATAACCTTATTCATATCAGTATATACTCGCACCCTACCACCAATGACGCGGTGTGCATAAAAAATAATAACTAAATAAACGCCTATGAGCGCAAAGGTAATAGCTGCTTTTATCCAATAATTCTAGTGACAAAAGACTTTATTATTAGAGTTTTATACTTTTTGACCTTACACCACTATCGCACAGCTTGCAGTTCGTAATGGATGCCTTCCTTTTTCTGTAAAATCCGAAAAATAGTAAATAAATTATTTGCGGTTGGATTTCCACTTTCGCTTAGCATGCGCATGACACTTTTGGAATCTTTGTGCGTTATTTTGGCTAATTTCTCAAAGCCGATTGTGGCATTGATATAATCGCGTAACAAAGCTTTACCTGTTTGAATATCTCCCGAGAGCATGCTCTCGATACTTTCGCGCAATATTCCCTCTCTAAACGCTTCATCAGAAAGTGCCCGTGCTTGAATCGTTTCTTTAAAATCTCGTGTAATAGGCATTTTATTTACCTCCTTTTCGAGCTTTGTATTCTTCCCAAAGTTCTAAGGCATCTTCAATATCTTTTTGTTACTTCTTTTTAGTACCGCCACCCAAAAGGATTATTAACTTCAGTCCATCTTTACCGACATAAACCCGATAACCAGGCCCCCAATCAATAACGACTTCTTGAAAAGCACCTTTCAGTGGCTTTAGACTCGAAGTATTTCCGTGCCTTATTCGTGTCAAGTATGTATTGACTTTGGCAGCTGCCTGAGAATCTAAATCATTAAACCAGTCAGTAAAATGACTTAGCCGTCTTCTGTAATGTATTCTTCAACCCTAATCAAAGGCAACATATAAGTTACTAATAGGCGAGTTTATAATTTTAATTAATATTTCTAATGTTACTAAATTGTGACTCGAAACTTCCTCATTTTATTTCTTCTGGAGCACAAATCGCAACTTCTAATGATCCATAACGCTTAACATATGACTGATCCATTAAAGGACAGACAAGGTAATTTTTGCCTTTCGGATAATAGGAACGAAAAACACGTAGTGCCGCAGGGTCAAACTCCAACGGGTTCCACTTGCATTCTATGATATCAATCTGATCTCTTTTTTGCGCCAAAACAAAATCTATTTCTCTACCCTCTTTATCCCGCCAATAGTTAATGGTTTGATCTGGCAAGGAGGCCTGTAAATATTCAAGGACCAAATGTTCCCATAAAATGCCTGAATCTTGGGGCCGAAGAGGATCCCATCCGCGCACGAAAGTGATAAACCCGGTATCAAATCCGTAAATTTTTGGCATTTTGACAATTTCCTTAAGCCCTCTTCCAAAAAATGGGCGAATACGAGTCACGGCCTGAGTAATTTCAAGCGCCTTAAGATGGCTCTCAACAGTCAAGCGGCTAATTTTGAGTTCGGATGCAACCTTGGAAGTTTCAAATTGCCCACCGCTTTGGCGCAAAAGATATTCAAAAAGCATATTAAATTTCTCAACATCACGGATCGGAAAAAGTTTTTGGACATCTCGCGCAAAGAATGAATCCAACCATTCTCGATAAAAAGAAGAACTTTTAGAGCCAGCCAAAAGGGCTGGAGGCAACCCTCCCTGAAAAAAACGACGTGAGATATCTTTGCAGGAAAATGCTTCGAGTTCTGTCCAAAGAACGGGCAAAAGATGAATGACCCTTTTTCGGCCAGTCAAGGTATCGCGAAATTTTCTACTCGCGGCAAGTGTCGAAGAACCCGTAGCCAATATTTTAAGATGTGGGAATAAATCCGCCCCTATCTTAAGAACGCGACTTGGATCAGAAAGCTGGTGTATCTCATCAAAAACCACGATGGGTTTCTCGCAACTTTTGAAAAAAAGTTGAGGATCCCCAACCCGGTCCTCAGTGATAGGAAGATCACAATTAACATAAAGAATATCGTTGGGACTACCCAAGCTTTGGGCAAGAGTGGTTTTCCCAGATCGACGCACACCCGCAAGCCAGACGATCGGAGCTTCTTTCCAAGCATCAAATATCCTTTTTTCCCAGAAGTGTCTTTTAATCATAATGCAAAGTATACAATTAGTCAGACTATTTGTAAAGCATGATTATTTATTTATGCCTCTCAATGTGACTAAATTGTGACTTAAGAACTATCTAATGCAGAACAAAAAGCTGGGTATAAACATGGACATAAATCGATTTTGCGGTTTCGAACGCGGACATAAAAAAATTGATAAAAGAAAATTCAGAAAAATTAAGCGTAAGCAAAAGAGCGAACAAAATCACATTAAAAATATAGGTTAAACTAAACAAAAACAAATAATGCGGTTTAAAACCACTGTTATCTTCTTCAAATTCCGCGTGCGCCGAAAGAATCAAATGCATCGCAAAAGTAAAGCCGGCAACAAACATTAAATAACTTTGTGCTGGTTTGTAATCAAAAAAAGAAATCGTTACATACGCCGCCACCAAAATGATCGTCGGGATAATAGGAATAAAAAGCGGAACCACAGCCGCCAAAACCGGCACTGACTTAAAAATATCTCCAAAAATCTTTTGACCAAACTGAAAAATTCCCTGCGGCGTATAAAAGAAAAGCTGCAAAAGAACATACACAGCGGCGCCCCACAACAAAAACGGCAACATCGAGCCAACCTGCGGCAATTCTTTTGCAAAACTTACGGTGAGCGCATAGCAAATAGGAATCAAAAGAATCGCAAAAACGATTTTGATGAACATAAAAAATGCGTCACGCATAAAGCAACTCCTTGTTTAACAAAAAATTATGGCCGGACGATTTTTTCCAACCCGCCCATATAAGGCCGCAGAACTTCAGGAACAACAACTTCGCCGATCTTCGTCTGATAATTTTCGAGAATAGCGACCATCGTACGCGCTAAAGCAACACCCGAACCGTTGAGCGTATGAACAAAAGTCGTTTTTTTCGTTTCATTATCTTTAAAACGAATGCTGGCCCGGCGGGCCTGAAAATCTTCAAAATTTGAACAACTCGAGACCTCCAGCCAATTTCCAAGTCCCGGCGCATGCGCTTCCAAGTCATAACATTTGGCCGCGGCAAAGCTCATGTCTCCGCTGGCGAGCATCAGCACCCGATACGGCAGCTTAAGCAGTTGCAAAACTTTTTCGGCATTGCCGACAAGCGCTTCAAGCTCATCATACGAGGTCTGCGGTTTGACAAACTTGACTAATTCCACTTTATCAAACTGATGGACGCGGACAAGACCACGCGTATCTTTACCGTAAGAGCCGGCTTCCCGACGAAAACACGCAGTATACGCGGCATAATAAATCGGCAACTGATCATCCGTCAACATTTCATCACGATGAATGTTCGTGACCGGCACCTCGGCGGTTGGGATCAAATACAAATCCTCCGGCGAAAGATGGTACATATCGTCTTTCATCTTAGGCAGTTGACCTGTCCCAGTCATCGATGCCGCATTGACTAAAAACGGCGGAAAAATTTCGGTATATCCATGCTGACTGGTATGCAAATCAAGCATCCAGCAATACAGGGCGCGTTCAAGACGGGCCCCTGCCCTTTTGTAAAGAATAAAATTCGAGCCGCTGACCTTGGCCGCACGTTTAAAATCGATAATATCCAGCGACTCGGCCAGTTCAATGTGTGTTTTGGGCTTAAAATCAAATTCGTTAGGAACGCCCCAAGAACGGACAGCTTTATTATTGGCCGGCCCGCCGAGGGGAACAGATTGATGCGGCAGATTAGGAATCGTTAAAAGAAAACTGCTGATTTTTTCGTCCAACTCATTTAATTGGGGCTGCAATTGATCAATGCCGCGGCTGATATCTTTCATCGCCGCTATTTTTTCTTTGGCATCTTTTTTTTGCTTGATCAAAAGACCGATTTCTTCGTTGGCAAGATTAACCTGAGAACGCAGCTGATCGACCGCCTGCGCAATCTCTCGACGGTTTTTATCCAATTCAAGCAGGTAATCCAAATCAATCTTAACATTCTTGGCCGCAAGCCCGTCTTTAACAGCTTGTGTATTTTCGCGAATCAGTTTTATATCTAGCATAGGTCTTTTAAAATTTTATAGTTCGTCTGGAGGTTGGTTTTTACTCAATTGCGCGTCTTCTAATAAAAGGCGTGTGTGTTCCAAAAGTGTCGCGGCGTTAATAGGTTTTGATAAAAAATATTCCGCACCGACATCGTAACAGTCAATGACTTTTGTCGGCGTAACCGAGCCGCTTAAAAAAACGATTGGGATATCTTTTGCGTAACTTTCACTCTTAATGCGCTTGCAGGCCTCTTGCCCGTCCATGCCGCCTAACATCAAGAAATCCAAAAAAATCAAATCCGGTTTGTTTTCGCGCGCGAGGGTAATGGCCTCTTCACCGCTTTTGGCTAAAATGACACGGTACCCGCGTTGGGTTAGAGTGCGCTCCATAAACTTTCGTTCAACCTCGCCGTCATCCACAACCAAAATCAGCTTGTCGGTGTTCAGCGAACTTTTGGGGCGTAACAAAAAATCAAAAAGTTTTTTAAACATAATGGCGAATTATAACAGAAAACTTTTTTAAAATCACGGGAAAGTTAAAAGAAACAGACAGGCCGACTGAGATTACCCAATCGGCCTGAGGAAAAACAGTTGCTGTTCTTAATTAGTCACCATATACATACGTGGTGTATTCACCAAAAATACCAAGAATGTTTTTGGCTTTGTAATCTACAAATTTAATTTTGGTAATGTTGCCATTCTTTACTGCTGCCTCGATACTCGAGTCTCCAACTGCAATTAAAGCAAAATAGGAATTTGATGTCGCCATGCCCACTTTTGAATAACCTGCATCACCATTACCAGCGCCAGAACCAGATGGGAGTGAAACATCCGTGTAAATAGTTCCAATCGGAGCTAAGGAAGCACATCCTGACGCAAAAAGACCTAAAATTGCAACAACGACAAACAAATTAAAACTTTTTTTCATGTCTTGTCCTTTCATGAATGTTTAAGAGCATCGATCCCTGCTCTCTTGGGTATATCAGATTATCAGATGATTGAAATTTCTAGCAAAAAATTACTAAAAACTATTGTGCCAAAAAATTCCACAAATCTTTATCTTCAAAAACTTTGCTCAACGTTTCGTTCAACGCCTCATTAACTACTTTCGAATTTGTTTCTTGAGAACCGACAAAAACCGTCTTAATTCCTTTTTGCCAATTGAAAATTTTTCGTTTCCGTCCAATCCTTATTTACTTTGAACTTTTTGTGTTAAATCCACATTCTCTTCCTTACGTAAATACGGGCCAGGTGGAATTCCTGGGCCGGGGAAAGCAAATGTAGCGGCGTTAGCCTGGTGCACCAAGGGCATATAATTCGGAGCCG
>CAYYRJ010000040.1:0-10714 GCA_964474085.1 uncultured Planctomycetales bacterium | reverse complement strand
TAAACCTGCTCATTGAGAATCTCCTTAACCGAAGAATCCGTCAAACCATGAACAGACACCGGCGCGCGATATGCCCCTCCGGGGACACGTTCAAACAAATGAACTTGCTTGTTTAACCGATCAAAAATGCCTTTAAATTCCTGGCCATTGCCAAGCGGCCAGTTGACCGGGAAAGCATGCAGGTTTAAAACTTTTTCGAGTTCATCAATGAGTTCCAGCGCTGACTTGGCCGGCCGGTCCAATTTATTCATAAAGGTAAAAATCGGGATTCCCCGCCGACGACAAATTTCAAATAATTTTTGGGTCTGGCTTTGTATCCCTTTACCCGCGTCGATGACCATGATAACCGCGTCCACCGCCATCAGCACGCGATAGGTATCTTCCGAAAAATCTTTATGGCCGGGCGTATCGAGCAAATTCAAACGATACGGGCCATAGTCAAATTGCAGAACCGTCGACGAAATCGATATGCCGCGCTTTTTTTCCAATTCCATCCAGTCAGAGGCGGTTTCGCGCTGTTTCTTTTTGGCTGTCACTGATCCAGCCAAGTCAAGCGCACCACCATAAAGCAAGAGCTTCTCGGTCAAGGTTGTCTTTCCGGCGTCGGGGTGTGAAATGATCGCAAACGTACGACGACGGGTAATTTCTTCTTGCATTTCTTTATTCATGATTTTGGCTTTTTTCTACAAAACGAATAATTTTATTCATCATATCCACACACTCAACCGGATAGGCGCCCACGGCCGTCTCACCGGAAAGCATCACATAATCGGTCCCGTCTAAAATCGCATTCGCAACGTCCGACACTTCCGCACGGGTGGGCCGCAGATTCTCCGTCATGCTTTCTAACATTTGCGTTGCTGTCATCACAATTTTTCCCGCTCTGTTGCATTTGCGAATAATTTCTTTTTGAATAATTGGAACTTCATAAATCGGCAGTGAAACGCCCAAATCCCCTCGAGCCACCAGAATCCCCTCACAAGATTCCATAATCTCGTCCAAATTACGAATCCCTTGGCGCTCTTCAATCTTGGCAATAATCAAAGGCGGATGGCCAACAGAAGAAATATGTTTTTTTAAATCCAAAACATCCTCTTTGTCCCGAACAAAAGATTGAGCCACAAAATCAATTTTATTTTTAAGGCAAAATTCCAAATCGACAATATCCTTTTGCGCAATCCCTTTAAATTCCAGGCGAGCATCGGGGATATTAATACCTTTGTCTGTTTTGATGACTCCACCGGTCAAAACCTTCATTTTTAAAACTTTATTGCCATGCCCCTCAACAACCAAAGCAATTTTACCGTCTTCGATAAAAATAAGACTTCCTTTTTTGATCTTGTCCAAAGGCCCCTGATAATCAAAAGGAAAAATATTGCCTTGTCCTTGAATAGTTTTATTTGTCAAAACAACAGACTGTCCCTTTTTGACCAAAACACCGTCTTTACTGGCAAGGTTTCCAATACGCACACGATAACCTTGCAAGTCGCCTAGAATTTTAATGCTCCGACGATATTTACGATTAAGTTCCCGGATTTTGTCAATCTTCTGCTGATGTTCTTCTAAGGAGCCATGCGAAAAATTAAGCCGCACAACATCCATCCCCGCACGCATCATTTTCAATAACACGCTTGAGCTTGACGAAGCGGGTCCTAAGGTACAGACAATTTTTGTTTTAGGCATAAAGTTTCCTTAAACAAATAAACAAGGACAGGCGCGATAAAAAGGCCTGTCCCTGCTCTAATTTACTTTTTATTAGCTTTTTTTTGTTTGCCGCTTTTTCCCTTATTCTTTGGTCCGGTATCTCCCATGTCAAACTCCTTTGCGCTAAACACTCTGTTTAATAACGGTCGTGGGAAAGCCGCAGAGCCCCCAATCGTTTGACATTGTATACTCCGTTTTAAAAAAAACTACAAAATTTATTCTGAAAACACGCAATTGCAAGGGCATTGCAGCGCTTGATTTTATTTCATAAAAAAAACATTAAAAATAATGTGCTTCTTTATTCAAATGATTTATAATTTGGACATATTATCTGTTTAACTCATTTATTCTGAAAGGGATAAGCGAATGAAAATCAAAACAAAATTTATGCTGACTATTACGGCAATATTAATCATCGAGTCGATCGCTGTCATCGGCTGGATTGCCTACTCTTCCTATCAGAGTACCGTCCGCCAATCGACTGTCGCGGTCGGTACTTTATCAAACTCGGTCAAAGAAACGATGTACGGATTTATGAACGAAGGGCAGCAGGAAGCCCTCGACAAATATATCGAAAAAGTCCGCCGATTAAAATCCGTAGAAGAAGTCCGCATCGCGCGCTCTGCACTCCTGGAGTCCGAAATCGGAACGAAAGAAGACAAAAAAATAAAAAATAGCATCGATAAACAAGTTATTGAAACCGGCAAGCCGGTCACCCAAGAAATAAATATCAAAGGCGCCAGTTCTATCCGTCAGGTTTTACCGATTGTGACCGAAAAATCCTGTATTGCCTGCCACGCCTCCGCAAAAGAAGGAGATATTTTAGGAGCCACCAGCATCATTATTTCTTATCAGTCGAGCATTGATGAAATGAAAGGCACTGTTGCCAAAACTGGCCTGATTCAGATTCTTGTAATCCTTTTAGTCAGTGGGACGATTTTTTTGATGTTTGACAAATTGATCTTAAAACCTATCGCAAAAATGAGCGCATTTTCTGACGAGCTTAGCAATGGGAATTTGAATATCCAAATCGACATTGACACTCACGATGAGCTGGGTTCTTTGGCTTCAAAATTTAATTCCTTTATTAAAAAGATCGAACAAATTATTGTCCAAATTCGCAGCGGCGCCGAAGAACTTTTGACCGCCTCAAACGAAGTCTCCAACAGCTCACAGATGATTTCCGACGGAGCTCAACAACAATCGGCCAGTTTTGAAGAATTGGCAAGTTCGGTTCAGACCAACGCCCAACACGCCTCACAAGCCAACGAAATGGCGCAAACAACGGCCAAAGAAGCCGATAGCGCAGGCCAAGGGATGGAACATACAATCGAAGCGATGAACGAAATTGAAAAAAGCTCCCGCCAAGTTACGGATGCTGTCTCGCTGATTACGGACATTGCCGATCAAACCAATCTCCTGGCTCTTAACGCGGCCATTGAAGCTGCACGCGCCGGTGAACACGGCAAAGGATTTGCCGTCGTTGCCGATGAAGTACGCAAACTTGCCGAACGAAGTGCCGCTTCCGCAAAAGAAATTGCCGAACTTATCGGGCAGAGCACCAAACAGGTCAACGATGGCGTCACCTTATCCAAAAAAGCGGGACAAAGTCTAAAAGACATCGTTGCCAACGTCGGAAAAGTTGCCGAACAGTTGCAATCGATTTCAACTGCAACCCAGGAACAGGCTTCAACGATGGAAGAAAACACTTCTATCACCGAAACGAATGCCTCGGCATCCGAGCAATTAGCCGCATCAGCACAAAAGATGTCGGAACAAGCCCAAGTGCTTCAAAGCTTGGTCGAACAATTTAAGGTCAAAAAATCCGGTTAGGAAAAGAAAGATTTATACTGCGGGATTTTGATTTTATAAATTAATGCGAGCAGATTTTGCTGCGATCGGTTTGAAATCCGTCTGTGGCGTTTATAAACTTTCCGCGGGAATTTAAGAATTCGATGATCTGGTCCGCGCTCATATCCTGCGCGCTGCAGGTGTGATATTTTGCATCTTGGCCAAATTTTTCGTGTAAAGCTTTCCTGAGGCTTTCTTTCGTAAAAGTCTTTCCCAACGTAAGCATCAGCTCCATGACGTCATGGCCGTGAATAGATTCTGCCATCTGATTCTCCTTTTGATAGTCCTGCATTTAACCGTCGCTAAGTTACCCTATTTCATCCTCACCGCGTGGCCGGATTCTAACAGTAAATTGTTCAAGAAAATATCTTGTGTCAAGTTAGACGGATTCGTTTCTTGCCCAACTGCCGCTAACTTACTCTTTAACAAAAGCGTGGGAATAAAAACGTCCGCCAAATAACGATCATATTTTTCGGGGCGGCTGCTTCGGACAATAATTCGGTCCGCTTGCTTAATATATGACAAGACAAAATTTTTGGCCGCCACACCTTCTTTGGTATTGATTTCCGGGCAATCGATATCGCGCAAACGCAGTGTCTCAATACGTTCAAAATTAAATCCCTGGTCAAAACGCACCTTTAAAGTGTCGCCGTCAATCACGTTTTCGACAATAGCCTCATATGTAAAAAGAATACTATCGCCGGCCCCAGGGACTTTTGCAAAATGATATTCTCCGTCCTTAACAGACGATCTGACAATGTCCCCAGGCACAAATCGCGCGGCCGTCTTGGGCGACAATTTTTCGAGATTGCGAAATCCCAGATCAAGCCGCAAACCGCTATCCTCGTCTGAGGCATTCACGTCAGGTCGACGAATAATTTTGTAATGATACAATTCTCCGCGCAGAGGTTTTAAAAGATCTCCTTGCGCAACTTGGGGGGTATCTATTTCAATAGCCCCAAGTGCTTGCGCCTTTTGCGCTTTAATGCGAGCAATCAGTTGATCACTGGTCCAGCCATTGCGTTGTGTTTCTTCTTCGAGGCGCTTTCGCAGTTTGTCGTCGGGAATTTTGGCTAATTCACGAAAATGCCGCCATTTGAATTGTACACCGCGGTGTACAATTGGGAATTTGGGATAGGTTTTTGCAAAGCTGACACAATTATGCAATGTTGTTTTGTCTGCTTTTAAGTCCGCAGCCAAACGATTAATGATCTGTCCTCCGTAATCAGCACGGTCGGCATATTTTAAAATATGTTTGTGAATGTGCGCTCCCGTCTGCCAATAGGTACGCACTTTTTCTTCTTCGATGCGCCGTTGACCTTCTAAAAGCGTCCTGTGCACTTGGGACAAAAGAATATCGTAGGGGGTTTTAGCTTTCTGCAAATTCTTTGTCGGCATAAATGTTTAAGAACCGATTCCGCTTAATCATTTGTAGGGGCGTATTGCAATACGCCCCTACGCACAAATTAAAAAACACATTGATTAATTTAGGTTACGGCGTGTGTCTTGCAACACTCTAATAGGTAGCATACCAGTTCCAGTGATCATATTTATTTCCGACCTGTCCCCTTAAAGGTGACTGACGCTTTATGTCCTTCGAATAATGGACCTAATTTGTGCCTCTTTTTAAAACCTCTAAATAATCTTGATAAGCAAATAACTTTTCTTTAGTTTCCATGCGATGCGGTTTTAAAATTCCCGTCTCAATCAATCCGCGAAATGCATTTTTAACAGTTGGATATTCTGTATTCAGTTTTTTCATAGCCATTGAAATAGAAATTATAGGACTTTTACAAACAAGATCATAAAGTGGAACAGCTAATTTATACCTAGACAACTTTCCGCTAATCAATACTCGATGGCGATTATGCATCTCGCGAATTTCATTAGCCGTTAATGCCGCTTCATTTGATACACTTCTTACACCCCGCAGAAAAAAGTGAAGCCAGTCTTCCCACGCTCCCTTAAAACGCACATCCATAAGTAGCTGATAATAATCAGAGCGATGTTCTTTAAAAAAGAGACTTAAATAAAGTAACGGTGCCTGCAATATTTTCTTTTCACACAACAAATACGTGATCAATAATCGCCCCAACCTGCCATTGCCATCTGCATAGGGATGTATCGTTTCAAAATGTGCATGCAAAATTGCCGCGTTCACAAGATCCGTATATTTGGTCATTGCATAATAATACTTTTCCCAATCACCCATTAACTCAATCATCATATTCGGAGGAGGCGGCACATAAAAGGCTTCACCCAAAGTACATCCCGGGGAACCAATCCAATTTTGGCCTCTCTTATATTCCCCCGGAGTCTTTTCCTTCCCTCTGACCCCGCGTAACAATTCTTTATGTATTTCGTGAATCAATCTTAATGACATCGGTAAATCTTTTAATCTTTCTAATCCATACTGCATCGCACCAATATAATTAACTACTTCATGAACTGGTTTAATTTCCGGGACATTTTCATCAACTTGTAACACTTCTTCCAAAGAACACTGAGTTCCTTCTATTTGAGAACTTAATAACGCTTCTTTTCTCACATAAAAAGCAACAAACAAATCTGGGTCAGGAATGGTTTTCGTAACGCCAATCAATTCACCCAAGGCTCTGTCAGCCTCTGAAATTAACTGGATCATTTTATGATCAACCTGAATATTCAAATCATTCTCACATAATTTGTGTGGAATAAATGCATAATACCCCGAGGGTTGACGAATGATGTTCCCAGTTCTGTTTAATTCTAAAAAAGGCATTGCCATAAAATACCCCACTTTAAGTATAGAATATTCAGAAATCTATGGTTAAAACAGATAATATCTACTCCAAGTATATACTAAATGCCTAATATATAAAGAAAATAATCAATTCTTTAGTTGAAACAAAAAATACCTATCCCCTGGGGCGGGGGACGGAGCCCAATTGTTTTAAAAGCGTCCTGTGCACTTGGGACAAAAGAATATCGTAGGGGGTTTTAGCTTTCTGCAAATTCTTTGTCGGCATAAATGTTTAAGAACCGATTCCGCTTAATCATTTGTAGGGGCGTATTGCAATACGCCCCTACGCACCAATTGGAAAACACATTGATTAATTTAGGTTACGGCGTGTGTCTTGCATCTTCATAATAATCGGGCTCCGTCCCCAGCTTCCCGCTGTTTACAACATCCGTTAGACATAACTTTGCCCGTCATGCTGTGGGATAAGGCGTATTATACGGTATACGCTTGCATCGACACAATATTAAATTTGGTGGGAATGGGGTAAAAAATCTTTGAGGGATGAAGTTGTTTATTTTTCTATCCCAATTAAAAGAATAATCGCGAATCATCAATCCCGATCATCCCTCTAACTTTGTCATTTATTTATACCCCCCCCCTCAAAAAAAAATCCCCGGCTGATCCGTAAAACACACGGACCAACCGGGGAAAAGTTTAACTTTTTAGCGGCTATCGCCCTTACGCTTCGAGAAGCAGTCCTTGCAATACACCGGACGGTCTTCGCGCGGCTTGAAAGGAACGTCGCACTCTTGTTTACAATCAGCGCAAACGGCCTTGTGCATTTCGCGCGGCCCACGGTCATATCCACCTTGAAAAGCCATGTGATTCTCCTGTTTTGGTTTATGCACCTCTCTATTAAGGCGCATTGTAAAAATTCTTATCCGAGTTTATCGCTCGCGTTTCTTTGCAAAAAACGGTTTCTTCTTTCCGGCAAAACCGCGGCTGTCACTGTTTCCGTAAGAGCGCTCCGACGAACGATTGCCCGATTCATAACTTCGCTCCCTCGGCGGGCCACGGCGCTCTGAGCGGCTGTCCGGCCGGCTTGCATACCGCGAATCCCCATACGAAGAACCGGTGGACCGAAACGCAGGTTTTGAAAAACTGCGCTCTTTATTAAAGGCAGGCTTTTGCTTGGACTGCTCGATTAAAATATCAACTTTGCGTTCCAAAAAAGTCAACTGCTCTTGCAATTTTTTAAGTAAAAAAACAACATCGCCCTGCGACCCCGACGAGACTGCCTGATCGCGATCTTTTGACTGTTCGTTCATGTTTTTCCTTTCGTTAGAGAAGCAGGCATCATACAGGCACAACGCCCTAAAAGCAACAAGCATTTGAGGGCCAGCCCTTTACTCCGGAACCGGACCTAAACGAAAAGCTGTATTTTGAGCGTCCCTTTTTTGAGCAATCGCCGAACAGATTGTGTGGAGATTGGCATCGGATCGATTTAACTGCAAGGCCTTTTGGCAATCGTGCGAAGCTTCGTCAAGCAAATTCATTTGCAAATAACAAACCGCGCGATTCTTGTAAGCTTCAAAGTAATCCGGCTTTAAAAAAATCACCGAATTAAAATCCTCCAGCGCTTTTTCGATTTCCCCGAGCTTCAAAAAAAGCGCACCACGATTAATGTAGCCCAAAAGATAGTGCCGCTCACCTTCAATCGCCCGAGTATAATCAGCGAGCGCCAAAGCGTTGTCGCCTTTTTTTTCAAAAAGCAGACCGCGATTATTATACGCGCCACTGTAATTGGGTTTGACTTCGATCGCTTTGGAATAAGCTTCAATGGCAGATGGAATGTCGCCTAAATTTTCATAAACCATTCCCAAATTTTTGTAAGCTTTTTCGTATTGCGAATTAAGCGCAATCGACTGCTTGTAATCGGCAAGGGCCAAATTCCATTGTCTTTGGCTTTCATAAATGCGCCCGCGATTATTAAACGCCAAATATGACGTCGGAGAATGTTTAATCGTATAATTCCAAAGGACAAGTGAGTTTTTCCAAATGCCGACTTGATAAAAAGTTTTGACCGTTAAAAACAACGCTATGCCCACAAGCGCGGCAAAAAAAACGGATTTTCCAGTAAACGATGAAAAGAATTTTGTTTCCCGCCATCTTTGGACCCCAGCGCCAGCCCATAAACAAAATCCCACACTCGGCAAATACATGTACCGATCGGCCACCATTTGCATCACACGCCCGTAATCAAAATTCAAAATAAAAAAAATGGATAAAAAATACCACAAAAACGCTAACCGCAAAAAACGATTGCGCCATTTGAAAAATGCAAAAAGGCTTAAAGCAACAATCCCAACCGACGCGACATACTCAAAATGAAAAATATTGATTGGCAAAGGCGGCAAATAATGAGGCACACAAAGAACCGGCCAGAAAAATTTTTTTAAATAAAACGCCGTCGTCCAGAACCGCAGCAAAAATCCAGGCCCAGGATTTTGACCAACAATCCCGGCATTGATCGAAAATGTCATCCAGGCTACCGGAATAATAAAAAGCCCGAAAGGAATTTTATTTAACCAGTCCTCTTTTTTCAACGTTCCTTTATAAAACCAGTCACAAAGAAGCAAAATCAAAGGAAGACTCAGCGCCATGGGCTTGGCTAAAATGCTTAAAAACCCCATCAAAAGTGCGAAGCTGTAATCTCGCCATTTCCCGGATTTTAAAAACCTCAAATACCACAACACCGCGCCCAAATAAAATACGCTATAAAGTACGTCCTTGCGCTCAGTCACCCACGCGACAGACTCGACGTGCATCGGATGAAGCGCAAAAATAAACGCCGCCACAGCCGCACCCAAAGCTTGTAAACCCAAACCGATCCCCAGCCGAAAAACCAAAAAAACGACAAGCCCGTGCAGAAGGACATTGTCCAAATGATAAAGAAAAGGATTTTTTCCGACGATCTGATATTCCAAGGCAAACGAGAGTGTTGTCAAAGGAATATAGGTGCGCTGAACCAAAGAAGAAAAAATACGCTTAATGTTTTGGAGCGATACAGACCGCACTTGCGGATTTTCGCTGACATGCGCCGCATCGTCTAAATTAACAAATTCATGATGCAGCGCCGGAGAATAAATCAGGAAGGTCAAGCCCAAAATCAAACTAATAAGGACATTATTCATAAAACTTCGTCTAAACTTTTCCTGCCAGCAACTTTTCTTTAATCTCCTCTGCACTAATCGCAGGCGAAAAAAAGAATCCTTGTCCGGCGTCACAGCCGTTTTTAATTAAAAAGTCCAGCTGTGCAATCGTCTCAATCCCTTCGCCAGTGACAAAATAACCGAGACTGTGTGCCATCACGATAATAGCTTTGACAATTGCGGCTTTTTCGGGATTTTCAATAATATCGTTCGTAAAGCTTCGATCAATCTTAAGTTCGTCAATCGGAAAAAGTTTCAAACTGCTTAAAGAAGAGTACCCAATCCCGAAATCGTCGATCGAAACTTTAATCCCCATTGCGCGAAACTCATTTAAAATCCCCACACTCAACGACACATCGCGTACCGCAATCGATTCGGTAATCTCGACAGCTAACATATTTCCGGCAACCGCGCTTTCTTTTAATGTATTTTTAATCGTCGGCAAAAGATCTCTTTGTTCAAACTGTTTGGCAGAAAAGTTAACGGCAACCGGAACAACGTGCTCGACGTCGTGACGCCACGATTTGATCTGCCGGCAAACCGTTTCAACGACCCAGTTGCCGATCGGTGAAATCAGGCCCGTTTCTTCGGCCAACGCGATAAATTCAGAGGGTTTAATAAACCCCAACCGCGGATGGTTCCAGCGAATAAGCGCCTCTAAACGCACAATTTTTTTCGTGGCCAAAAAAACAACCGGCTGATAATAAATAGAAAATTCTTTGTTTTCAAGCGCATTGCGCAGTTCTGTTTCCATTTGCAAAGAAGCCATCGTATGCTTGTGCATCGAGGCATCAAAGACCTGATAACGGGCTTTGCCCAAAGATTTGGCGCGATACATCGCCGTATCCGTATCGCGCAAATAATCTGCCGGCGACACAATTGCCGGATCACTCATCGAAATCCCGATACTTGCCGAAATATAAATTTCCTGTCCGTTAATCAAAAACAAAGAATTAAGTTCATTCAAAATCCGCTCTGCCAGTTCGGTGGCCTGGGCATCATGGTTAATTTCATCCATGAGAATAATAAATTCATCTCCCCCTAATCGGGCGACCGTATCCATCGTACGCAAACACGCCTGCAAGCGATGGCTAATGCCGATCAAAAGTTCATCGCCCTTGGAGTGGCCCAAACTGTCATTGATATTTTTAAAACGGTCCAGATCAATAAACAAAACAGCGAATTTATGTTCCGGATGACGGCGATTGCGTTCAATCAAACGCTC
>CAYYRJ010000039.1:0-11134 GCA_964474085.1 uncultured Planctomycetales bacterium | reverse complement strand
CAAGTTTTTTTTGTTCGGCAATCGTCTTGGTTGAAATATCAACAAAAACTTTTTTTACAATGTCCTTGATGTCGTCCACGGATCAAATATGTTTCTTTAAATTCTCGGCGTCTAATTTATCCTTCTGGCGGCCTGTGGACTGTTTATTCTCAATCAAGTCCGCGATAGAAATAAAAGGAATATTGATTCCGTCAACTTTTATCCTTTTTTTTCGTTTATATGCCGCCGAAAAGTCTACCCCGTCAATATCAGTAATAATGTCGATCCGTCGCGGAATAAGGCCGATTTGAAAAATCATCCCTTTTTGGGCAAAAGCTTCTTCTTTGATTTGTTTGACCGGCGCCCCAAAATCCTTCAAAGCCTGATAAATCTTTTTTGAATTCTTTTCAGACGCTTCAACCCAAAGATCAAAATCTCCCGTAGCCCGCGGATATCCGTGTGCCGCCATCGCATAAGCTCCAATCGTCAAAAAACGAACCTTATGCTTTAATAATTCTAGTACGATGTCTTTGTAATCTTTGTTGAACACTTTTTTTATCCTTCAAAGACCAAACTTCTTGGGTTAATTCCCAAATTAACGAAACTCTTTCTGCAGAACTCAAATGAACATAATCATCTTGCTCATCATGAATTTTTCGAACAACCATTCTATTTCGATTCATTTTTATAGTCATGAGAAATTTCGATTATCATGCTTATCTCCCCCTCTTTAAAAAAGGGGAGACGGAAACCGTGCTTTTTATATCCGCATCGGCAAAACAAGATACAAATAATCACCCAAACGAATAACGCCGGCTTTGTCCGGACCGGAAAGTTCGAGCTCAATTGTTTCGGCGCTAATATTTTTTAACATATCAATCAAATATTGAGGATTAAATCCGACGATCATTTCTTTCCCGCCGTATTCAGCTGCCAGCTCTTCGCGCGACTCACCGACGTCGGGCGTGGTTTTGGAAATAACAAGTTTGTCCGTAAAAACTTCGAACTTAATCGCCTGAAAGTCCGGTGTCGAAAGTAAATTTGCCCGACGGATTGCACTCAAAAACGCCTGCGTTACTACTTTGATTTTTGGCGTTACGGGTTTTGGGATCACTTGGCTGTAATTTGGAAATTCGCCTTCAATAATTCGACTGGCAATCAGCGTGCCGTTGATATCAAACAGGACCTGATTGGTTCCCGCAATAAAAGAAATATTCCCTTCCTCGGTTAAATTGCGAAAAATTTCCTGAATCGCTTTAAGCGGAATAATAACGGCCACGTCTTTTTTTAAAGGGCTTTCGAGTTTTCGTTCAATCTTGGCCAAACGCCGGCCATCGGTTGCAACCATACGAATCGTGTCCGAATTAATTTCGAGCAAAATCCCATTTAAAACATACCGCGATTCTTCATGCGAAACCGCAAAAGATGTCAAGCGGATCATTTCCTTAAATATACTTTGTCCAATTTTAATAACTTCCTTATCTTTAAACTCAGGAAATTTAGGAAATTCTTCTTTAGGTAAACCGGAAAGTTTAAAACGGCACTTATTTCCCTCAATATCAACCTGATTGTTTTTTTTGGTACTGATAATGATTTCCCCAGAAGGCAATTCACGAACAATATCGCTAAAACGTTTCGCGGGAATGGTTATTGCACCTTCTTCAATTGTTTCCACAGGTATTTCACAAGATATCCCAATATCAAGATCCGTTGTATTTAAGTTGACTTTACCTGCGCGGGTCTCAAGCAACATGTTTGATAAAATGGGCAATGTCGCCTTGGAAGAGACAATATTTTGAACAATTTGTATACCCGCAACCATTTGATCTTTTTCAAGTTTAATCTTCATTTATCCCCCAATTTAGTTTTCCCTACTACTGCTATTTTATTAAAAATAAGCTTTAAAAAACAGTAACCGTAATATTAGGACTTGTGCAAAAGTATAATAAAGCCGAAAGTATATGAAAATAATGTATTTATGAAAAATTTACCTGTTTACAACTTTCCAACAACCTTGCTATTGCTTAAGATTTATTGTTAATTTGTCAATTGTATTTTTTAATTCTTGATCCGTCAATAAGTCTTGTTCGATTTTTTTACAAGAATGTAAAACCGTTGTATGATCTTTTCCGCCAAACGCCTGACCGATTTCAGGTAGGGATAACCTTGTCATTTGACGCGTTAAATGCATGGCAAGTTGCCGCGGAAGCAAAACATTTTTGTTGCGTTTTTTTGCTTTTAATTCCGAAATAGAAATATTGTAGTAATCTCCAACTTCTTTTTGGATCATTTCAACACTAATAATTTTTATCGTTTCTTTAACCATATCTTTTAAGATAAGTTTTGCGACATCTAAACTAATCGGCTTTTCTTCTAATAAGGAATAAGCGACAACACGGATCAAAGCCCCTTCTAATTCTCTGATATTTGTTTTAATTTGTTCCGCAATAAAGAAAATAACGTTGTCAGGAACCTCAACAGGTTCGCGTTCAATTTTTTTCTTTAAAATAGCAACACGTGTTTCGTAGTTTGGAGGCTGAATATCTGTGATTAATCCCCAAGCAAATCGTGAACTTAAACGTTCTTCGAGATTAGAAATTTCTTTTGGTGGTCTATCGGATGAAATAATAATCTGTTTTCTATTGTTATGAAGCGCATTAAAGGTGTGAAAAAATTCTTCCTGAGTCGATTCTTTTCCGGCGATAAAATGAATGTCGTCGATCAGCAACACATCAATATTTCGGTATTTTTGTCGAAATTGCGGTGTTGAACGATGGCGAATCGCATCAATTAGTTCATTAGTGAATTTTTCTGAAGAAATATAACAAATGCTAAGAGAAGGATAAAGTTTGCGAATTTGTTGGGTAATCGCTTGCATTAAGTGAGTTTTTCCAAGGCCAACTTGTCCGTAAATAAAGAAAGGATTATACGCTTTGGCCGGTGACTCTGCGACAGCCATAGCTGCAGCATAAGCAAAACGATTTGATGGGCCAATCACAAAATTTTCAAAAGAAAAACGGGGATTGATGTTAATGTCATCACGTTTTTCATCTTGAAACGCTGTTTCGATTTTGCTTAAACGTGAAGGGGTTGTTTCTTTTTGTGCCGTGGAATTAATCGAAAATTCAACTGTAATTGGCAAATCTGAGCTTGTCGCCAATTTTTCTTCGATGGTTTTAAGATAATGTTCAACAATCCAATTGCGAAAAAACTCATCAGGAGTTTCTAAAAGAATTGTCGAAGGGTCTTTTTCAACAGCATGCAGCTGTGAAAACCATGTTTCATAAGAGGTCTCTCCTATTGTTTCCTTAATAGAGCCTTGTGCTTTTTCCCAGACGTTCAAAACGCTCATACGTATTCTATCGATGATCAATTGTTTAAAAAGCGCTTAATTCAAGAGCGATTCACAGATTTAAAATTATATAAATCTTTATTTATCAATTATTTGTGAAAATAAATTTGATTTATTAACAGGTTATTAACATCTGTTGATATTTTTTTATCGTATTTTCCGACGGAAAATGAAAGGCTAAGAAATAATTCCGTCGGTGTTTTATGTACTGAAAAATTTTTCGTATTATATACCCAAATGCAATAAATTTATAAAATCGAATTATTTAAATCATTGTGTTTGGGTATTATACTGTTTTTCTTGATTGTAAATTCAAGAAGAAATAGTATAACAAACAAAAATTGTAATGCAACTCAATTTTCGTGTCCGGATTTCAAATTTTCGATTTTTTCCCTAAGGCCTTGAAAACAATATTTTTTCTCTTCTCTTGCAATCAAAAAATCTTGACTGGGTGTTAAGCTGTGTTATAATCTTCGAATTATGAAAAAACATCTTAAGACACCAACTAATATTAAGTCCAAGCGCCGTCATGGTTTCCGTCGGAGAATGGCAACTGCAGATGGCCGGGACGTGCTTAATAGTCGTCGTGCTAAAGGCCGAAAAAGATTATCTGTTTAATCTTTTGGGCTTATCTTTTTGCAATGGCTAAAGCCCTTTCGTTTGCGATTCGCTTTTATCAAAAGATAAATCGGTACCTCTTTATTCCAAGTTGCCGATTTTATCCTTCATGCTCCTGCTATGCCCTTGAGGCCATCGAAAAACACGGCGCTTTGTGTGGCTCAAAAATGGCCGCATTGCGAATTTTGCGCTGTTCCCCATTATCATCCGGCGGTTACGATCCAGTAAGGTAAAAAATATGGAAAAAAGAATAATTACAGCATTTGTTTTATCATTCATTGTTCTCTTAACGTGGTCAACATTAAATCCAGCGCCCCGAAAAACTGTTTTAAATCCTTCGCAAATCGTTGTAAACAAAGAAAATGCTGTTATTTTAGATCCTGCGTCAGCATCAGTTATTTCTAAATCCTCCGAAACAATTCTTGCGGAAAACATTCGTGTTTTAGAAAATGATAAAATTAAGGTCGAATTTTCAAATATTGGCGGATCCATTAAATCCATCGTTATTAAGGAATTTAATACCTCGTTGCCAATCACAAATATTTTTTCTGTTGCCGCAGTCGTAAAAAATGAATTTGTTGTTGAGCAAAGCAGTAAAAACAAAATTACCTATTCTTTCCAGAGTGGGAAAGAAAAAGTTATCAAATCATATACTTTGTCCAATCAGGATTATTTGATTGATGTAAATGTCCAAACTGAAGGATTGTCCAATCTGGAGTTTGGCGCGTATCAGGTTAATTCTTCCAGTTTGGACAAAAAAATATCCCAATCTCCGGAAAAGTCTTTGTTTGAATACTCCATTGGTTTATTTAATCAAGTTATCCGAAAAGATAATGCGATTGATTTTGCGGCCAAAGAAAATAAAAATCAACTCGGCGAAGTTTCTTGGATTGGGTATCGCGATCGGTATTTTTGTTTTGTTTTAAAGCCGAAATTTAAAATTGAAAAGTTTTCTGTAACAGCCCAAGACCCCAAAAATTTATTTATCAATGTGTTTTCTTCGGAAAAGTCTTTAAATAATTTTGACGCATCCATTTACATTGGTCCTCAAAAAATAAATGTTCTAACTGCCTATAATCAAGGTTTTGAAAATATCATGGTCTTTAGTAATTGGGGAATTTTAGATATTTTTGCAAAAATGATTTATTTCTTTGTACATTTTCTTTATGGCATTTTGAAAAGTTGGGGATTTGCGATTCTCGTTCTTGGATTTTCTTTGTATGTTGTGACGTATCCGTTGACGGCAAAAAGCATGGCTTCGATGCGAAAGATGCAAGCCTTGCAGCCAAAAATGAAAAGCTTGCAAGAAAAGTATAAAAATGATCCTCAGCGATTAAATCAAGAAATGATGGAGTTGTATAAAGAAAATAAGGTTAATCCTTTTGGCGGATGTCTGCCAATGTTGTTGCAGATGCCAATTTTTTATGGGCTTTATCAGGTTTTATGGCGTTCCGTCGATTTTAAAGGGGCTAATTTCTTTTGGATCAAGGATCTTTCTTTGCCGGATCGATTGGCGACTTTGCCGTGGGCTTTACCATTTTTTGGCAATGAAGTGAATATTCTTCCGCTGTTAATGGCGATTATTATGTTCTTTCAACAGAAATTTACTTCTAAAAATATGGTAATTACTGATGAGAATCAGCTGATGCAGCAAAAGATGATGGCTGTTCTTATGCCGGTCATGATGGGATTTATCTTTTATCATTTTGCCAGTGGGCTATGCCTGTATTTTACGACGTTTTATTTATTGTCCACTCTGACTGCGTGGAAAATGTCCAAACTGACAGATATTGTGAAATGAAGAATAATGTCCAATCTGTTGAGTTTGAAGGTGCTGATGCAGAGGAGGCTATAAGAAAAGCTCTTGAGCATTTTGGTGTTTCTCGCGAGGAATTAATTATTAAAATTGTTTGTGAAGAGCAAAAAGGATTGTTTGGTATGCAGGGCGCCAAGCTGGCCAAGATCAAGGTTCACTTAAAGAAAAATAAGGTTTAATGTTTCACGTGAAAGCATTGTTTTAATTCAGCTATGGCTAAAATAATTTCAATTTGTAATCAAAAGGGCGGAACTGGAAAAACGACAACCTCTGTCAATCTTTCCCATGCTTTGTCGCAAAGAAATAAGCGCGTTTTGCTCGTTGATACAGATCCTCAGGGAAATGCGACGAGCGGGGTTGGTGTCAACAAAAATATAATAGAAAAGTCGGTTTACGACGTTCTTCTTAATAAACTCACGGCTAAAGAAGCGCTCATTTCGCAGGTTTATCCGAATTTAGATATTATTCCGTGCAATATAAATTTAACGGGCGCAGAAATCGAACTCGTCGGAGCGCTGTCTCGCGAAACGCGATTGCGCAAGGCTTTGAATGCGGTTAAAGCGGAGTATGATTTTATTTTCATTGATTCGCCACCGTCGCTTGGATTGTTGACATTGAATGCTTTGGTGGCGAGTGATTCGATTATCATCCCGATACAATGCGAATTTTATGCGCTTGAGGGAGTTTCTCAACTATTGCAAACAATCAATTTGATCAAGGATGGGCTTAATCCGAATCTGGAAATTGAAGGCGTTCTTTTGACGATGGCGGATTTTCGAACAAATTTAACCTCGGAAGTTATTAAAGAAATAAAGAGTTATTTTAAAGACAAGGTTTATGAATCAGTAATCCCTCGAAATATTAAGCTTAGTGAAGCGCCGAGCTATGGTAAGCCGATTGCGATTTATGATGCAAGTTCAATTGGCGCAAAAAGATATGTCGAGTTAGCCGGCGAGTTGTTGCGTGGGGAATTTATCGAAAATATTGATAAACCAATGGAAATCAATGCTTTGGGTTCGTCTGAGAAGCGTATCGATTTCGAAAAACTTGAGCAGGCGGATAATGATTTAGAAAAACCGCAAGTCGAGGGAATTTAGACATTCTTAAGGAGACGTTTATGGAAAGTCGAGCGTTGGGACGCGGTTTGTCAGCATTGATTCCTGAAAAAGCAGATTTAGGTCAAGAAAAGCGCGGGGAAGAGGTAGCTTTTTTAAAAACGTCAAAAATAAAAAATAATGCCCAGCAGCCACGTTCGCATTATGACACTTTAAAGCTGGAAGAATTAAAAAGTTCAATAAAAGATAAGGGCTTTTTACAGCCGATTTTGGTTCGTGCCGACGGGGATGAATATGAGGTTATTGCCGGCGAAAGACGCTTACGCGCGGCTCGCGCCTTAGGGCTGGAAGAAGTTCCGGCGATCATCAAAAATGTTTCGTTGCAAGAATCGTTTGTGCTTTCGCTCGTTGAGAATATTCAGCGTGAAGAGTTAAATGCCATTGAAGAGGCTCAGGCCTTTTTGCGTTTAACGCAGGAATATAAATTTTCGCGCGAGGAAGTGGCCAAAGCTGTGGCTAAGGACCCGTCGACGGTGAGCAATTCGATGCGGCTTTTGGCTTTGCCGGAATATATTCAGGAAGCGGTGATCGATGAAAAAATTTCGATGGGGCATGCTCGTAGCCTTTTGGCTGTAGAAAACGAGCTTCGTCAAAAACAGCTTTTTGAAAAAACTGTTTCTAAGGGCTTGTCAGTGCGTGAGTTAGAAGCGTTGATAAAATCAGAAGGTCATACGCTTTTACGTCACGCCAAAAGAGAAAAACCCCGAAATCCTGATATTGCTTCGATCGAAGAAGAATTACAAAGAATTGTTGGTTCCAAGGTTCGCATTCAATCGCAAAAAAAGCGCGGTAAAGTGGTCATCGAGTATTATTCTTTGGATGATCTTGAACGAATTTTAGGTCTGTTGCGTCGATAATTTAGGGAACACAAAGTCCAATGAACAAAGAATATGTCCTGGTTCTTTTTAAGCCGGATGTGATGGCAAAAGGTTTGGTGGGGCATATTTTATCGCGTTTTGCAGAAACCGGCCTTGAGATTATTGTGATAAAAGCCGTGTGTGTTTCTCGGGCATTGGCAGAAGAGCATTATTATCATTTAAAAGACCAGCCGTTTTACGACGGGATTATAAAATATTTACAAGGCAATTTACACGGCGGGCAAAAAGTTGTTGCGTTAGTTTATGGTGGGAAAAACGCGATAAGCCTTTGCCGCAAAATTGCTGGAGCAACGAATCCCGAAGAGGCCGATTCAAAAACAATTCGCGGATCTTTAGGACGGATTACGACAAAAGGTGTTTTTGAAAATTTGGTGCATGTCTCGTCGGACAAAAAAGAAGCAGCGCGGGAAATAAAATTGTGGTTTTCTCCGGATGAAATCGGGACGGATATTTTTCCGACGAAAAATCAAGAGGTTAAATCATTTAAAAGGAAAGTTTGGAAATAAACCATGATTAAGGGAATGACGGGGTTTGGATCTGCGGATATTTCTTTTGGAAAAATCAAGGGTGGCGTCGAAATCAAAAGCCAGAACCACCGCTATTTTGACATTGTTTATTATTTGCCGCCGGGAATGTCGTCGTTTGAAAGTGGAATTCGGGATGCGGTTAATCGTGAGCTTGAGCGTGGGCGCATTATGGTTTCGATCAAGATTACGGACCGGCCTTTGCAAAATATCCGTTTTAATAAGGACGCTGTTAGGGAATATTTGCGATATAGCAAGATTTTAAAAAATGACTTTAACTTAACTGGCGATCTGGGGATTGCGGATCTGATTCGTTTGCCCGGTGTTGTCGAGGCGCGCGAAGTTGTTCTTGAGCCGCAGGAGATTTGGCCGGCTGTAAAAAAAGCTTTAGACGTTGCTTTGAAAAGTTTAGTGGCTATGCGCATACGCGAGGGCAAAGCGCTGGCTTCTGACATGAATAATGTTTTGCGCGGGATGATTGCAGAAGTTAAAAAAATCGATGCTCGCACGAAAGCCATTTTGAAAGAAAAGAAAAAAAGTTTATCTGAAGATGAATTTTTGTCGATTCAAAAAGGTAATGACATCGCTGAGGAGTTGACGCGGTTGACGCATTATATTGAAGAATTTAAAATGCATTTACAAAAAAGCGGTGGCGTTGGCAAAAAACTTGATTTTGTTGCGCAGGAAATGCAGCGCGAGACCAACACGATCGGCTCTAAGGTCCAGGACCGCGAAGTTTCAAATGCCGTCATTGCCCTTAAATCCAAAATTGAAAAATTGCGCGAGCAGGCTCAGAATGTCGAGTAAGTTTTTGATTCGTTGTTCTTCGTTTTTTTCATTCGGGAAATCAATTTTATGAATCGCGGAAGGATTATTATTCTCTCTGGCCCGTCGGGTTCAGGGAAAACGACGCTTCATCAAAAGTTATTGCAAAGTCCTGGCTTTAAGGGAAAACTCGTTAAGTCGTTATCAGCTACGACACGTTCTCCCCGAAGCGGCGAAAAAAACGGCCGCGATTATTTGTTTTTAAGCAAAACGGAATTTTTGTCGCGAGAAAAAAACGGAGAGTTCTTAGAGTCGATGCAGGTCTTTGACAACTTTTACGGGACGCCCGAAGATAAAGTGGAAGTTGCGTTAAGTAAGGGCAAAAATGTTTTGCTTTGTATTGACGTTAAGGGCGCTGCGATTGTCAGCGAAAAGTGTCCGGATGCTTTAAAGATTTTTATTAAAACGCCAACGCTTAAAGATTTGAAGAATCGTTTGCAGAAACGCGCGACAGAAGATCCAAAAAGCTTAAACTTGCGGCTTAAAATCGCCAAAGATGAATTAAAGCAAGCTTCTCGATATGATTATGTTGTGGTAAACGACACGGTTAGTCGTGCATATCGGCAACTTGCTCAAATTTTGCGAAAAGAAATTTTTTAGTCCCTTGAAGAAAACAATTTTGACATTCTCCAGGGGCTGTGATATAAATAACAATTTCTTATTTCGCCTTAAATGGCGGTTGAGAGCATTTAAACGAATATAATTCAATAGTTTATATAAGAATAACAGGAGGCAACACCTATGGCTTATCAGCCGATTGAAGAACTTTTACCAAAATCAGATTACAGCATTTACAAGCTGGTGCGTTTAGCTTCAAAACGTTCGCTCGAATTAGCCGACGGAAGCCCTAAACTTATTGACGGTGTTTCGGCTGATGCAAAAACTCCGACGGTTGCTTTAGATGAGATCCGTGCGGGAAAGGTCGTTCTTAAGGCCGTTGCCGCAGAATTTGCCCCGTCGAAGACCAAGAAAGCCAAAAAAGAAGAAGATGCCGACGAGGAAATTGAATCCAAGGCATAAAGAAAAAAATGTATGGCTAGCGAAAAAAAACATATTGTCTTAGGCGTAACCGGAAGCATTGCCGCGTATAAATCGGCAGATTTGGTTCGTCGACTGATGGAATCCGGGTATAGCGTTTCGGTCGTGATGACCAAAGAGGCCGAATTTTTTATAACACCGCTGACGCTTGAAGCGCTTTCGGGAGAAAAAGTTTTGACCGGTTGTTTTGAAGACTGGGTTAACAACGGGCACATGAGCCATATTTCGCTTGCCCAAAAAGCGTCTGCGATTTTGATTGCGCCGGCAACGGCAAATATTATTGCAAAATTAGCTAATGGGTTGGCCGATGATATTTTGACCTGCACGGCGTTAGCATCAACAGCTCCGATTTTGATCGCGCCGGCGATGAATGAGGCGATGTATCATAATCGCATTGTTCAAGAAAATTGTCAGAAATTAAAAGATCACGGGTTTGTTTTTATTCATCCGGTCAAAGGGATGCTCGCCTGCGGCGTTGAAGGCGACGGGCATCTCGAGGAACCGGAAAATATTGTGAAAGTTTTGAAGACTGTTATTTGAAAAGTAAGTTTTTCGGCGAGGTAGTCCCACAGGGACTAGAAAAAAGGTTTGTCCTGTAAAGGGCCAAAATCTTAAAAAGATTTTGGCGAGGTAGCCCAAAAGGGGCTAGGAAAAGATTTGTTTTGTAAGGGGCCGAAAACCTCTTCGAGTTTTTCGGCGAGGTAGCCAAGTGGTAAGGCCGCGGTCTGCAAAACCGCTATTCATCGGTTCGATTCCGATCCTCGCCTCCACTTGTGCAGCGTAACAAAATTTTTAATTTTTTCCCCTCTCCCTTTGGGAGAGGGAAGGGTGAGGGTTGAAAAAGTTTAAAAATTTCCCCTCATCCTAACCTTCTCCCCAAAGGGGAGAAGGAAAACAATATTAAAAATTGATGCTGCGCCGTTAGTCGTTCCACAAAACTGGGCAAGTGGTGGAATGGTATACACGCAGGACTTAAAATCCTGTGGCCG
>CAYYRJ010000038.1:0-13864 GCA_964474085.1 uncultured Planctomycetales bacterium | reverse complement strand
TCCACAAACTTTTCATGTCCACATATTGATCAATACCATTAAAAGACAAAGCGGAGTTGATCTTGCCCGCCCCCGACATAGCACTCGTGTTTTGCGTTGCCACCCCATCATTGAAAGCCGCCGAATCGTCCAAGACATAGGTGCTGGGGCCATTGTCGTTTAATTTATATTGCGCATACGCCAAAGGCATGCGAGGAATAAGCGTGACCCCCGAAGGCGGCGTTGTAATCATCGGCGGATTCTCAAGCGCTGTCCCCAAGCCGTTGTTATAAATCCCCCAAACCTCCTGCGGGATCAAGGCTTTGTTTGAATAGTAGCGAAGATCATCGATACTGCCTCTTAAGAACTTGGTATTGTTCGTTGCAACCGTCGTCTCGTTAAAACACCCGATGCGCCCAAAATTAAACTCACCGGTTATTCTCCCAAGCCACGCATCTTTATTCGTCTGATACCAATAAAACAGCGGCACATCTTGACCGTTAACATAAATTTTTAAATTAACCCCATCCTGCACCACCGCCACATGCGTCCATGTGTCATACGGCACACTTCCCCCAGGCGTCGTCACCGAAATCATCGCACCGCTGCCTACCATCGTAAAAGTAAACGACTCCAGCGCCTCAAACCATTCCATCGTCAAACTTCCACCGGGTCCGCCAAAACTCAAAAACGTCCCCTCAGCCTGAGGATTGACCCACATCGAAAAACTGCCCTTATTGTCGTAACGGATTTTGTTTTTGACAGCGTCGATGTTGACATAGCTGGTTGTGCCGTTGAATTTAAACGCACTGCCGAGCTTACCGGTCGTTGTCAGTGTCGAAGTATTGACAGACGCGGAAACATTCGTTTTGCTTGTTCCGCTGTCAACAACGCTTGTCGTCGCTGCGTTTTCGTTAAAGCTATATTGACTAAACGCCGAGGCGATATAAAACGTATCCGTCCCAGCCGGGTCCGGCATCACTGTCGTCGGCAACACTTGAAATACAGAATTGACCGCTCCTGCCTGATTGTAGGTATACCCAACCTTTTGACTTGTCGGATATTGCAACGTCACCAGCCGGTCAATCGCGTCATACGTGCGGTTAACCGAAAAGCTCGTCGAACCAATCGCTTTGATCGATTGCAGTTCGCGGCCCAACGGGTCATAGCTAAAACTCGTATTGCCCCCGCCATACGCGGCCTTCGTTAAACGCCCCTTCGTGTTTTGCGCGTTCACATCATCGTAGGTGTAGTTGACCGTCAGGACACTCAGGTCGGTTTTGCTCTTAAGACGATTGATCTGGTCATACGTAAAATTAATTTTTTGGCCCTTCGTATCCTGCTGCCAAATCAAGTTCCCCTCAACGTCATAACCGTACTTCCACGTGCCCATGTCCGGATCGATCATCTGAATCTTGCGGCCCAAGGTGTCGTAGCTGATCGTCGTGATATTGCCTTTGGCATCCTGCGTCTTGATCAAATTGCCCTTAGGATCATACGTATAAAGTGTCGTCGCATACAGCGTATAACCACTAGCCGGATAAACGCTATTGCGGCCATCGGCGCCTTCGTACTCTTCCTTTTTGATCAATCGGCCAAACGCATCCGCATAAGACTTTTGCATATGCCCGTTTTCATCAAAACTCGTCGAGTTCCAATCGTCATAAATCCCATTCGAATAACTGCCGTCCGGCGCGGTGGTCCGAATCACACGGCCCATCGCATCATACGCAATCAAGGTGTAGGGTTGCGTTGTATCCAAAACATCCAGCTCGCTTAAAGGTGTTGCAGTCAAGTACGGCACATACTTTTTGACCGGCAAGCCCCGCGAGTTGTACACACTTAACCCGCCGACAACAAACTTGCCCGGCGTCTCAGACTTGGACTTCGTTTGCACAACCCTTCCTAACCCATCCGAAAACTGCACCGTGTCGATCGTCCCTGTCGCGCCGGATTTGATCCGCTGTTTGGCAATCACCTTTAACTGCGCTGTGCCATAAATATATTCATAACTGCTCGTCGGTAAAGCGATCGTATCCAGCGGGGACACCATCTTAACCGTACGGCCAAAGGTGTCATAAATCCGCAGGCCCTTCTTTAGATTAGGATCTGTCGTACTCTTTAGCTGCCCCCAAAGCCCAAAGGTCGTATCAGCCCCGGACAAAGCAACACCGTTAATTCCATAATATTCATTGGCGACTTTGTGGCCTAACGCATTGGTCGTCTCTAAAGGAAACATCCGGTAGGTCGTGTCATAACTGATCGAGGTCGTGCTATTGTTGCTATCGGAAGTTGTCAGTAAATTTCCGATCGCATCATACGTGTACGTCGTAAACGGATGTACCGTGCCGACAGCGTCCCCCGCCCAATCGAGCTTCTTGGTTAAAAACCCTTTCGTCGGCAAAACGGTATAATCGGTGTTTGAGTCATAATAAAAGGTCGTCTTGGCAAACTGCGCACCTGTATTGTCTTTGATTGTTGTTGTCTTAGGCAAGCCTAAAAGCCAGCTGGTGGTATTATTGTGATAGGCAACTTCCGTCGTGCTTTTGTCAGTCCCAATATCCGCACCCGTCGTTAAATCGACTTCACCGAAGTTAATCGACTTCGTCAAATTCCCGTACTGGGTAGTTTCCTCATAAAAATATTGCGCCTGTGTTCTTCGACCCGTCGCATCCCCATCATAAATATAGCTGTCGGACTGTTTAAGATAAGTGAAGTTGACATTTGGATACAGGACCTGATTGGCCCACGTATTGACACTTTTGCCAAACAGCCGGTTAGCACTGTCATAACTGGCTTGGGTTAACGGCCTTCCTTTATAAATGTCGTCTTGCGCATAATCGCTGACGCTATAATTGCCATCCGGGTCAATCATTTTAACCGTCTTAAACCCGCGAAATTCTTTTACTTTATTGTCCCACAGCCCGCCTTGATAATCATACGTACTGACATAAACATCCCCCGTCAAACTCGCGCGTTTTGAAATCGTCTTAACTGTATTAAACAATGTCCGGCTGTTGGCTATCCCATACTGAAATCCGCTCCACCCTTTAATCGGCAGGTTCTGATACTGTAACTCCAAATGTCCGCCCACCGAATTGTCCACGTCCAAAAGAGAATTTCCCTGCGCCTGACGCGCATTAAAGGCGTTTGTCCAAATTTTGTAATTGCTCGTCGTTCCCAAAACAAAGTCCAGCACGCCATCCCCATTAAAATCTGTTAATACCGCATCCGGGCTATCCAAATTAACTGACGGATAATTTCCAAAAACAATCGACGGCAAAAAACCACCGTTGCCGTCGTTTAAACTCACACGGTACGGGCCAGACCCAATCAGCGCATCCTGCAAATGGTCCCCATTAAAATCCAAAATCTGCACCGTAATATTATTCGTCCCTACAGCCGGCGAGTTTCTCATGATAATTCCCGGATTAAAATCGCCTTTTCCATTATTAACATACAGCGCGTAACTCGCATCCGCCGCGCGCAAAATATCGGCAAGCCCATCCCCATTCATATCCGTAACGCGTACTTGCAAATTTGACAACGCCACACCAGACGGAAAATTCACAACAGTTTTAGGCGCCAAAAATCCATTGACCCCATTATTAAGCCATATCTTATAGCTAGCCGTGTCACCGTAAATCATATCGACGAGTCCATCGGCGTTAAAATCTTCAAATCGCAAATTGGGCATCGCAAATGTAAACGGCCCTGAATTAACCGCACTTATCCCCGCACTAAAGTTTCCATTGCCGTCATTGACATAAATCTTGTACGCCGGATAAACGCCGCTTACCGAATTATACGATTCCACCATATCCGCCACACCGTCAGAATTCATATCCATAAATTGGACACTATTGGACCATATCGTTTGCGTCGGCGCATTCGTCACAATTTTGACCGGCTCAAAGCCGATACTACCCGTATTCAAATAAATCTGATAGCGTCCGCCAGTATTTCCAAAGACGACATCAAGCAGGCCATCCCCGTTAAGGTCAACAAACCGCGCATAAGGATTATCCGCAATAAATACCGGCGAATTTATCGCAACCATACCCGTACCCCAACTCGTCGTACCATTCTTCGATGTATTAGGATACACCTCCCAATTCCCATCTCTGGACGCATCGACCAAATCCGGCAGCCCGTCATTATTCATATCCATCAACCGCATTTTGTTCTGCCCCAAATTTATCGATCGAAGATTCGGCAGCGTCACAGGCGCATCAATGCTGTAAGAAGGACTGCTGTACGTCATCTTTGTCGCCGGCAAACTCGATACCCCATCAGCTCCAAAGAGGGTCACATTATTTAAAAGTGATTTGGCGCTTACCGAAGCCTGGAAATAATTTAAAACATACTTTCGGACCAAATTCGCCTGGGCCCACACTTCAATCCTTGACAATCGCTGGGTTTGGCTGATCTTAAACCCAGCCGAATAGTTCATCGACATATCGGCGATATTCGTTTTTGTTTCATAAAAGAATTTGACCGACGCGTATGTCGGCAAGCTCAAAATGCTGTTTGCTGTGTACTTGACCTCTTGCGGATACAGTTGATTGTCCGTCGAAAGATAGCTGACCGTCATATAATTGCCGCTCGTATCTTCGGCTTTATCAAAATGCCATTTAAAAACCCGCGTCCCATCCGACGGATCAGCGACACGCGAAGTGGCACTTGTCCCAAAATAATATTTTGACCCTTTGCGGTCGGTCACAATCCACGACGTGCCGTCAAACTTGATTTTTGAAAACGATCCTTCCGTCTGCGGTTTAAACTCGGTCGCGTTCCCGCTTATGTCCACCAACTCCTGGCTTGAACCGGCTTGAATTAAGACAAAATTATCGGTGTTGTTATACTTTGGCGCGCCTTTTTTCGTCGAGCGGGAAATATACCCAAACTCCATGCTCCAGCCCACACCCAACGAGCCATTGCTCCCGCTTGAATTATAGAGAAGTGTGACATTTGGCTGCATCCCCGCCCGGCCTTGGGGAACTTCGATGGGGATCGAAATCGATGCCGTGCCGCTGGATGGATCCACGTCGAGATTTTCGGAAAGAGCAAAAACCTTGCTCGACAT
The DNA here is from genome assembly GCA_964474085.1 of uncultured Planctomycetales bacterium. Lineage (GTDB taxonomy): Bacteria > Omnitrophota > Gorgyraeia > Zapsychrales > JANLHA01 > JADLGJ01. Next base: position 8,799 of record CAYYRJ010000038.1, on the reverse strand, counting down.
ATTACTCTGACCGCCAAAAGCTGCAGAAGAAAACATCCAAAATCCAATGCACAGCACGAACAAAGATTTTTTAATCATAATCGCTCCTTGTAATTAAAAGAAAATAAAATATCCAAATTTGAGTTGTTTCATGGCATCATTAAACAACTCTCAATACACGTTATGGGAAAACCGGGAAAGATTTTTTTGAATTCAGAACAGAACTACGGGGTAATTGTTCTTCTTATAGCATGATTACTTTGCTTTGCCAAGGGTTTATTTTTGGGTTTATTTTTTGGCAAGGACAGCGGATTTGGTCTCAATTGAGCTAATGAGTTCTGAAAAAGACTTTTCGAACGCGACAACACCGTCGGAAAGGAGCTTCGCACAAATCGCGTCCACATCGATCCCCTGCATTTTAAGATCAAGCATGACCAAACCTGCAGCACCGGCTTCTTGGCCGTTGAGCGCCACTTTAGTTGTGCCATGATCCATAAAACTTTTGAGTGTTTTTTCGGGAACGGTATTGACCGTGTTTTTTGCGATCAGCTCATCGATATATTTGACATCGCTGTAAGCCGGATTTTTTGTCGAAGTCGAGGCCCAGAGTACACGTTCAAAACGAGCGCCAGAGGCGGAAAGTTTTTTGAAACGATTGCTGTTGGCCAATTCACAAGCCTTGGCATAAACCAATTGGCAATTAGCGACAGCCGCTTTGCCTTTGAGAAAGGCAAGCTTTTCTTTTTGCGAAACGGTTGGAATTTTTTTATCTAAAAGTTCATCGACGGTATTATCAATGCGGCTGACAAAAACGCTGGCTACCGAAGCAATCTGACTTAAATCGCTTTGGGTTTGGCTTAAACGTTCCAAGCCTTTGATAAACGCATTGGCTGTGTTTTCATATTGTTTTAAAGAAAAAATAAGTGTCACATTAACGTTAATCCCGCAGGCGAGCAACTCTTCGATAACCGGAAAACCTGCCGGCGTCGCCGGAACCTTGATCATGATGTTTTTGCGATTGGCCTTCGCGTACAAGCGCTTGCCTTCTCTAATAGAAGCCGCCGTATCATTGGCCAGTTGCGGGTTGATCTCAAGGCTCACATAACCGTCTAATCCTTTGGTCGATTCATACACCGGCTTTAAAATATCGCACGCTTCCTGAATATCGCGAATGGTCAGCTCATCATAAATTTCAAAGGCTGTTTTGCCGGCAGCCTTAAGTGCAATGATTTTCTCGTCGTAATCTTTGCTTTGGCTAATCGCCTGATTAAAAATGCTTGGGTTGGACGTCATGCCGCGCAGGCCGTCATCGACCCATTTTTGTAAAGCGCCGGTTTCCAGAAGCGGCCGGCTGATATAGTCAAGCCAAAGGCTTTGGCCTAAATGGACAAGTTCATGCAATTTTGTTTGGGACATTATTTTTTCCTCTTAATGACTTTACGGACGGCTTGCGCGATATCGACATCTTTTAAATGATACGCCTTCATCAATTCCGCCGGAGTGCCGCTTTCGCCAAAACTGTCTTTGACCCCAACCATTTCGACGGGAACTGGAGAATTTTGTGCCAAAACCTCCGCAACCGCACTGCCCAAGCCGCCATTTAACTGATGTTCTTCAGCCGTCACAACAGCGCCGGTTTCTTTAGCTGCCAAAATAATAGCATCGGCATCAATGGGCTTAATCGTGTGCATATTAATGACCCGCGCATCAATCCCTTCGCTTTTTAAAATTTCAGCAGCCGACAAGCCTTCCGAGACCATAATCCCACAGGCGATAATTGCGACATCTTTTCCTTGCCGCATCAGATTCGCTTTGCCAATCACAAATGGGTCGCTTTCTTCCGTAATGACCGGCAGCGGCGCACGCGAGGTACGCATATAAATCGGCCCATTTTCGGCGACAATCGCACGGGTTGCTTTGCGCACTTCAATATTATCGACCGGACACAAAACGCGGATGTTAGGCAGAACGCGCATAATCGCCAAATCTTCCAAACACTGGGCGGATGCGCCGTCTTCCCCGACGGTCAAGCCGGCATGCGAACAAACAACTTTCACATTGCAATTGTTGTAACAGACATCCATGCGGATCTGGTCATACGCGCGGTTGGTCAAAAAAACAGCAAAGCTCGTGGCAAAACTGACAAATCCCAGCGTGCTTGCGCCGGCGGCCGTTGAGACAACGTCCTGTTCGGTAATCCCTAAATTAAAAAAACGGTCAGGATACGCTTTTTTGAAATATTCCGCGCGGGTCGCATCTTCCAGATCGCCGGAAAAAACCAGAATCTTGTCATTGGTCTTGCCGAGTTCAACAAGTTCATTTCCAAAACCATCGCGTGTCGCAATCATTTCGGGCATAGGTTATTTCTCCAAAATATCCAAAGCATTTTTGAGCTGCTCGGCGTTCGGCGCTTTACCGTGCCAGCTGGCTTGCAATTCCATAAATTTGACGCCTTTACCTTTGAGCGTGTTGGCAATAATCACCGTCGGTTTTCCTTTGGTCGTTTCGGCACAATCAAGGGCTTTAAACAGTGCATTAAAATCATGTCCGTCAACACTTAAAACATTCCAGCCAAAACTTTGCCATTTATCCGTCAGAGGCTCCAAAGTTTTGATTTCATTGACGAGTCCGTTTTCTTGTACTTTGTTATAATCGACAATCGCGCAAACATTATCTAGCTTATGATGCGCCGCGGTCATCGCCGCTTCCCAAACTGAACCTTCCTGAATTTCGCCATCCCCCATCAGACAAAAGCTGCGAAAACTTTTGTTAAGCAGTTTGGCGCCAATCGCTATCCCATTGGCAACAGCCAAGCCATGCCCCAATGACCCGGTGTTAAATTCAACGCCCGGCGTTTTGACATGCACATGGCCTTGCAAAAAACTGCCGAACTTACGAAAACGTTTTAATTCTTCTTTAGAAAAATATCCAGCGTTAGCCAGTGTCACATAAACAACCGGCGAAACATGGCCCTTAGAAACGATCAAGCGGTCCCGGTCTTCCCATTTTGGGTCCGTCGGGCGATGCTTCATTTTATAGAAATAAAGCGCAATCATGATCTCAACGGCCGAAAGCGATCCGCCCGGATGCCCGGAGCCGGCCAGGTTAAGAGTTTCTAAAATTTCTTTACGGAATTCAAAAGCTTTTTGTTTAAAAGACGCGATATCGAGGGGTTGTGGTGTCAAATCTTTACTCCGTGCAGGGTTAAAACAGGACATATTTCTTGTTTTGATTAGTCGTCGACAACATAAAATTTTTAATCATGCGCCATTTAAGGCCTGGATCCCTGCTTTCGCAGGGATGACACTACCTCTTTTGTCATTCCCGCGAAAATTTTGTCATTCCCGCGAAAGCGGGAATCCACTTTTCAAATTGCCCCTTGATCTACCCTAATCTGTCAGCAGAGGGGTTGCTGAACAACTATTATTTTTTGGTGGGCCATGCAGGACTCGAACCTGCCACCCTCTGATTAAGAGTCAGATGCTCTACCGGATGAGCTAATGGCCCAGATTACATTAACTTTCAATATTTAGAAAAATCTGGGACATTAGTCCCTAGCACCGCCGTAGGGGCTAATGGCCCAAATTTACATTACTTCTAACAAATATACCTTCAGGGAAAATTTGGGCCAATCCTGCGAAGCTAAACACGTAAGTGTTTAGCGAAGCACGGATGGCCCCAAACTTATACCATTTTTACAAATATATCTCTAGAAAAACTTTGGCGCCTATACCGATTTACAAAAAATCTTTTCTTCAGAGTAAAGCGGTATGGCCCACAAAGATTTAAAATTCCTATCCCAAAAAACACAGTTCTAAAATAGAGAGCCCACAATATAACAGAATTCATTTTGGCTGTAAAGCAAGAAGAACAAATCCTCTAAAATCTTGCACTCGCATAATTTAATAGGTAGAATGGCGTCTATTGTTATGAAAAATTTTATTTTATTTATCACTTTTCTTTTTCTCTTAACGTTCTGCCAAAGCCAAACTTTTGCACAACAGCCGTCGGTCATTGAACAGATGTTGCGCATTCGGCCTTCGCTTGTCGAAGTCAGCGCTGTCAATGCTGCGGCAACACTCAACACCCCTGCACAGCGCGCGTATTTCAAAGATCCTAAAACCGGAAAAATCGCTGTGCTCAACCGAGGTACAACCCTTGCAACATATCAGCGCGCCGGCGCGGGCGTCATTATTCAATCCAGCGGAATCATTGTGACCAATGCCCATATCGTTGGACACGCGCAAAAAGTTGACGTGCTCTTGGCCGATGGTCAAAAACATAGTGCGCAAGTTGTACGTTTTGCGCCGGATCTGGATATCGCTCTTTTGAAAATTGATGTGCCAACACCCCTTACCGCGGTTGTCTTGGCTGACTCAAGCCAAATCATGCTGTCCCAAGAAATTTTTACCGTCGGAAGCTCCCCGCTTTTAAAAGAAGCGATTAGCGGCGGAAAAATCACGGGACTCGCATCCAGCCGCAATGCCGCTTATAGCAATGCTTATGAAAGCGATTTTTTCCAAACCTCAATGAATATTTATAAAGGTGACAGCGGCGGTCCGTTGTTTAACCGCCGGGGAGAATTAGTGGGGCTTATGACCGCCAAAATGCTCAGCCGCGACAATGCGAGCTTTGCCGTTTCGTCGAACAAAATCCGACGCTATTTAATCGCTTATTTAAGAGAAACGCAACCACCTCAATGAATTCACGTAACGAAAAAATCGCAATTTTTATTTTGATCTGGGCCCTTGCCAGCGGGCTTGGAATTTATCTACGACTTTATACCTTGCGCAATAATGTCAGCCACGAAAACACCGAAAAAGCAACATTGACGGTGATAAACAGCATCAAGAATTCGACTTATAAACAAGTCGAAAAATCCAACCCCGCTTTATCGCCCAGTGAAAAACAGCTGCTGGCCAAAAAACAATTTGACGCAACTCTACACGCTCAAGCCGCTAAAGTCCGGGAGACCATTGACCGTGTCGCCCGCCAAATTCAGGACAATGACCCGTCGGGAAAAACCCCCTTTTACCTTCCTGAAGCCGACTCGTACTACTATTACAACTTGACCGAAAATATCGTGACCGCAGGCACGATCAGCCCGCAAATCAAGGCAAGTAAATATTTTAATCCTTTGATGAATGCGCCGCACGGATACTGGGAACCGCTTAACCTTCATCCGTATGTGGGGTTTGCGGTTTATAAAATTGCAAACTTTCTCTCGCCGGGGATATCGCTTATGCAGGCCGTCAGCTTTACCCCGCTTGTCATGACGATCCTGATTCTCTTTGTTTTTTTGACGGCCTGTGCCATTTTAGAATGCCGTCCATGGGTTTCTCTATTAAGCGCCTTTTATCTTGTCTGCATTCCGGTCTTTTTACGGCGCAGCATGTTTGGCTGGTATAAAAATGATCCGACCAATATTTTCTTTTTATTTATTATTCCTGCGGCATTGTTTTATGGACTCAAAAATATCAACGATCGCAAAAAAGCGCTTGTCGCCGGAGCATCGACTAGCTTCTTGCTGGCTGTCTATTCGCTGTTTTGGCAAGGCTGGGTTTTTTTAGCGAGCCTCATTGGCGCCTGCGGTTTTTTTGCGCTTCTCTATAATGTCCTGTTGGTTGGCAAAAAAGAACAAACCAAGAATATCCTGTTCTTCTTTTCTGTTGTGATCATCGGGGCTTTTGTCGGTGTAAGCCTTATCTTTGGGCCGAGAGATTTTTTTATCCTTTTTGAAGAAGGCTGGAAGGCCCTGCAGGACTTTATTAATCCGCAGCTTTCGCTTTGGCCGGACCTTTATATTGCCGTCGGAGAACTCCTGCGGCCAACGACAGAACAATGGTTTGAAATGATGGGTGGACCTGTTTTTATCGGGGTGGGGGTCTTTGGACTTATTCTGCGAACCGTCAGAATGTTTCGCAAACGCGATGATGCTTTAAACACCTCAACAATCTTTCTTCTGTTGTTTTGGCTGGCTGGAGCCAAGTTGTCTTTCGGCGCCCAGCGTTTTGCAACATTGTGCCTGATTCCGTTCGCTCTGGCTTTTGCCGTCGGGGCTCAGTATATTTTTGCGTTTATAAAAAAACATCTGCTCAAGGCATTCCCATTCATAAGTAATTCTCCTTTCACCCAAGGCTTGATTTTGGCCGGAGTTATTCTTATTTTGACCTTCCCGCCGCTTAACGCCGCGCAAAAAAAGACACCGGAAATCCTCAACAAAATCTTTAACTCAACCTGGGATTCGGCATTAACAAAAATCAAAAACGCGACACCCAAAGACAGCATTGTCAACAGCTGGTGGCCGCCCGGACATTTTATCAAAGCAATCGCCCAACGACGCGTTACTTTCGACGGAGCGACGATCAATAAACCGCAAAGCTATTGGCTGGCTAATGTATTTCTGGCAACCGACGAACGCCGTGCCGCTGGAATTTTGCGCATGCTCAACAATAGCGGCAACGATGCAACGGATTATCTTCTTGCCCAAGGTTTTTCTCTAGATAAAGCGGTTAAACTTCTTAAAGAAATCACAGCTGTTGATACAGAAACCGCCAAAAGCATCCTTTCTAAAACTCTGGGCGAAGAACAAACACAAAAACTTTTAGCGCTCACACACGCCAAGGCCCCAGCGTCTTATCTTTTGCTGTACAATGACATGGCTGAGAACAGTTTGCAGTTTAGCTTTGTAGGAAATTGGGATTTTGAAAAAGTCGAACAAATCAATGCTGATCCCCAGCTGGCCAAGAGCGTTCCGACGAAAAACTCGCCAGACTATGTCCCGTTTCTCTGGAAATTAGCCGGCGGCCCGCCGCGCTACAGTCCGGAACTTGCGCTAATCAGTCGAGAGCAAAACGTGCTGACTTTTGAACACAATGTCCGTGTTGATTTTAATACGATGACCTGCTTGATTAATTCCCCCAAATTCGGCAAAGGAATTCCGGCCAGCCTCATTTATGAAAAGGATGGCCAATTTATCGAACAAAAACTTCCCTCGGCCACATTGCCTTACTCGGTTATGATCATCAAAAACGGACCAGTCACCAAATGCCGGCTTGCGCAAACAACGCTGGCAGAATCCATTCTATTTCGACTTTATGATTACGGTGGGAGTGGACTCAAGCTTTTTGAACCGTTTATCGACGAGAGAGACACGACAGAGCGCACAAAAATCCTCGTTTATAAAATCAACTGGGACAAATTCTAAAAAATTTTTATTAAGGCGCAGCGATTGTTTCTGTGGATACGCTTGCTCGGCCCCGAGCCTTGCCGGCATTGCCTCGCATACGTTTGACACGGTCCTGGCGCTCTTTAAGCGTCAGAGGCTTGTAATCTTCTAAATCATATCCATCATCCTCTGGGTTAGATTTAGATTTTTGTGTTGCAGCGGTTTGGGTTGACGATGGGAGACGAGCTTTGAGCTGAATGCGTATTTTGCCAGCCGATTGCGGGTCCGAACTTGGCGGGGATACTGGCAATACCGGTTTATCACTGACAATTTGAGACGGGCCTGCATTAATATTTGTCATCGCAGGCGGCATAACAGCAACAGGGCCGCTACTTGTGCGCATCATCTTTTCCAATTGACTGGCCAGCGTTTCTTCGCCCATGCCGCGCAATTTGGTAATAATTTCTAACGTATTGGCTTGTTCATTGTTGCGCGCATATGCCATGCCTAAACCATAATACACTTTAGGATTTGGCACTTTCTCGACGATCTGTTTAAAATATTTTACAGCATCCGCCGATTGAGCTTTACCCAAAAGATACACCCAAGCTAAGGTCATTTTGGCACCCAAGGCATTTGGATCAATCGACAAAGCTTTTAAACAGGCCGCTTCTGCCCAATCGTGTTTTTGAAACTGAAAATACGCCCGGCACATATTTGTATAATGCGTCGCATTATGCGGCTCCAGATCTGCCGCTTGCGAAAACAGCCAAACGACATCATCCATATTCTCATTCTGGTCCAAATAAATCATCGCCAAAGCACTATAAGCTGGCGCAAAATCCGCATCGGCTTCAATAGACTTTTCATAAAAATCAATCGCTTTGGCCTTATCCCCAGTGCTTTCGGCTGTCTGGCCGAATTCAAATAATTCACTGGCTGTATTCTGTGCAAAGCACATTTTGCCAAAGAATAAAAAGAAAATAAACGGCACCACGATAAAAATTTTAATTTTTTGTGTCATTTTTTTGAATCCAACATTCTTTCAATAAGATTTGGCTTAACTTCATCTTCTTGCTCTTGGTCACGTCGAAGCTCATCTTTTTCTCGTTGCGTCAAAGGTTTGGGTTCTTTCACTTTAGGCTTAATTCCCCAAAAATTATTCCACAAAGACTCAAGGCTTTGAACTTGTTTTCGTTCTCCAGTCGTGACTTTATCAAGAGGTGTTGGCGTTTTTGTTTTGTCCTCAGGCTTTTCCTTTTTTAGAGGTTTTTGTTTTTTATCAGATTTATTTTGTGAGCCTTTTGAAGAACTTGTGCTGCCAGAATTTCCAGCGGCGCCCGCTTCCCCGTCGCTATCACCACTATCCCCGCCAGCGCCAAATCCGCCAGATCCGCTACCAGCACGGCTGGATTTTGCAGCAGTTTTAGCGACATTCCCACTGCCTGCGTTATTACCATCGCGACCACCGATGACAACCCCACCATTTTTATCGCTGCCTTCTTGTTCTGGGGCTGCATTGCTATCGCCACCGACTCCACCACTTCCAGCACCAGCTCCTACACCGCCATTTCCTCCGGCGCCACCGGATCCACCACCACTTTCTCCAGCGCCATCAACTCCACCTCCATTTCCTCCCGCACCACCGGATC
>CAYYRJ010000037.1:0-14299 GCA_964474085.1 uncultured Planctomycetales bacterium | reverse complement strand
CCCGATTGTTGTAACAATATAATTTAAAGGAAGACATAAAATGGTTGAAATTGTTAAATATGCTGCAACAGGTCGTCGGAAATGTTCCATTGCCCGTGTCAATCTCACACCGGGAACAGGAAAAATCACTGTTAACAATCGTCCGTTTGAACAATATTTCGTTCGCGAAACTGATCGTATCAGCATCTTAGATCCTTTTAAAATGACGAATATTGAAAATAAATTTGATATCACCGCCAGCTGCACCGGAGGTGGCATGTCAGGACAAGCCGGCGCGATGCGCCTCGGGCTTTCCCGTGCTTTAGTCTATTTTGATGACGCTTCAAAACCCGCATTGCGTAAAGGTGATTGTTTGCGCCGCGATCCCAGAATGAAGGAAAGAAAAAAACCTGGTCAAAAAGGAGCACGGAAGAAATTCCAATGGGTTAAACGTTAACATCAAAAAAATCTAAAGTTTCATAAAAAACCTATCTTGCTCCTCGATAAAAGAGTTGACGAGATAGGTTTTTTACTTTAAGATTAACCAACATTTTTTCAATTTTGGAAGAATTTAAAACTATGAAAACCAAATTTGTACGAACCGGCATCGTCGGAATCAGCGGCTATTCAGGACTTGCTGTTTTAGAAATTTTGCTTAAACATCCGTACTCACGATTAACCTATGTGAGCGCTCATACAACTTGCGGTGACATTGAAGACATTTGGCCGCAATTAGCAGGACGAACAAAACTTGTCTGCGAAAAATTTGATATTCAAAAGGCCATCGAGCAATGCGATGTTATTTTTCTTGCTGTTCCTCATACCTCATCACTTGAAATAACGCCTAAACTCCTTGCCGCAGGCAAAAGGGTCATTGATCTTAGTGGCGATTACCGGCTTAAAAAAAACGGGGATTACGAAAAGTGGTATGGTCACAAACACACAGATACTAAGAATTTAACAACCGCCATTTACGGCCTGCCTGAATTGTATCGGGAAAAGATTAAAAAAGCACAGCTACTCTCTAACCCAGGATGTTATCCGACAGCGGCACTTTTAGGAATTATTCCCGTCGGGACAAGCTTGACCGAAAATATCACATCGATAATTATCGACGCAAAATCCGGTGTCAGCGGAGCTGGCAAAAAAATTGTATCGACTCTTATGTTTTGTGAAGTTAATGAAAACTTTAAAGCATATAAAGTTTTTAACCATCAACACAGCCCCGAAATCGAGAATTATCTTGCAAACGCTGCTGGCAAAAATTTTAATCTGACTTTTATCCCGCATCTTCTGCCAATTAACAAAGGGATCTTAGAAACAATTTATATTCAGCTAAACAATAAAACTACACCAGAAAAAATCTATTCGGTTTATACAAAATTTTATAAAAACGAACCATTTGTCCGTGTGCGTAAACTCGGCGTGCAGCCTCAACTAACGGATGTCGTTGACACCAATTTTTGCGATATCGGTATTGCGGTTAGCGAAGCCGGGAATCTGATTGTCGTCACAAGCATTATCGACAATCTGATTAAAGGCGCCGCAGGTCAAGCGGTACAAAACTTTAATATCATGCACGGCTTTGAAGAAACGGCAGGCTTGTTATGAAGATCATTCCAAACGGTTGTGTAACATCCGCTAAAGGATTTAAAGCTAACGGGGTTGCTTCTGGGATAAAAAAATCCGGAAAAACAGATTTGTCTTTAATCGTTTCCGAAACCCCGTGTCCAACCGCCGGCGTTTACACAAAAAATTCTGTTAAAGCCGCGCCTCTTATTTTAGCGCAGGAATATTTAAAAAATAACACGGCCCAAGCGGTGATTTGTAATAGCGGCAACGCAAACTGCTTTACCGGCAAACAAGGTTACAGCGTCGCCGTAAAAACAGCCGAACTGATTGCAAAATTATTAGGGATTAAACCTCAAGACGTCATCGTCGCCTCGACGGGGATTATCGGAAAACAACTCCCTTTTGAAAAAATTCATGCCGCCGCCCCTGAGCTTGTCAAAAATTTAAGCGATAAAAACGGGCACCAGGCCGCATTGGGTATTTTGACAACGGATCTTATCGAAAAACAGATCGCTGTCGAAATCACATTGGGCGGGGAAAAAGTTACCTTAGGCGGCTGTGCTAAAGGTTCAGGGATGATACAGCCGGACATGGCGACGATGTTGTGCTTTATCACAACGGATGCCTCAATCGACAAGAAAATGCTAAAAAAAGCTTTGGCCTATGCGACAGACCATTCCTTTAATTGCATCACAGTTGACGGTTGCATGAGCACCAACGATATGGTCACTGTCATGGCCAATGGCTTTGCCGCAAATGCCACGATAAAAACTGAAAATGCTGATTTCAAAAAATTTACCGAAGCTTTGACCTTTATTTGCACTGATCTGGCAAAAAAGATTATTCTCGACGGGGAAGGGGCCACCAAGTTTGTTGAAATCAAAGTTGCCGGCGCCAAGGATTACCGCCAAGCTAAAAAAATTGCTTTGGCTATCGCTAATTCCAATCTTGTCAAAACCGCCGCTTACGGAAGTAACCCCAACTGGGGTCGAGTCGCAGCCGCTGTTGGCGCACTCGGGCTGGGGATTACTGAAAACAATATTAAAATTACTTTTAGCCCATTTGTTAATAAACATATTCATATCAATGTTTTCTTAAAACTTGGGAAACACAGCGCAGTTGTTTACACATCGGATCTCTCCCCCGAATATGTGCATATCAACGGCAAGTACACTTAAAATTCCATGGAATCCATCATTCAAAAAGCGAATGTTTTAGTCGAGGCTATTCCTTATATCCATGCCTTTCGGCGAAAAGTTTTTGTGATCAAATACGGCGGCAGCATCCTCGACGATCCGATCATCCGCAAAAATGTTTTAGAAGATATTGTTTTTTTAAGCTATGTCGGAATACGCGCAATCATCGTTCACGGCGGCGGACCGCACATCAGCAAACGGGTCAAAGAGTTAGGTGGTGAGGCAATTTTTCACGAAGGAATACGCGTCACAGATTCTAAGACATTACAAGTTGTCAGCGAAGAATTAGGAAAATTAAACCAACAAATCGTCGATGAAATCAAAGCTTTAAAAGGTGATGTCACTGGCCTTAAGGGTCATGAAAATATTATTTATGTCGAAAAAAAGCAAGCGTCGCGCGATCTGGGTTTTGTCGGCACGATTACCGACGTCGAAAAAGAAGCCATCGAGAAGCACTTGCGGGAAGGGCATATCACAGTTATTTCACCGATGGGAATTAGCCTAGATCAGCAACCGCATAATGTTAATGCCGATGAAGTCGCAGGGGCCATCGCCGCTTCCTTAAAGGCCGAAAAAATCGTTCTTTTAACCGATGTCCCTGGTGTTTTGCGTGACGGCAAAAATCGCGAGTCCTTGATTTCAACCTTAACGGTCAAGGAAGTTGAAAATTTAATCGCAGACGGGACTATCAACGGCGGGATGATCCCCAAAGTCCGCTCTTGCACAGAAGTTTTGTCCGGGGGGGTAAAAAAAGCGCATATTGTCGATGCGCGGCTGCGCCATGCTTTATTGCTCGAAATTTTTACGGACACAGGTATTGGGACACAAATCTTAACAGACGAATAACAACACTTCATAACTTGCAGGGATGATATTGTGTCCCTAAGCGAGTTTGGCGAGCATTGTCCCGCCCAATCAGCGGGACAACGCGAGACATTGTTTGAGCGTGGGATACAATATCGTCCCTGAAAGACAATATATGAAAAAGCAAGAAGTCTTCGATAATTACGAAAAATATATCTTAGGGACTTATACCCGTGTGCCTCTTGTTTTTATTAAAGGCAAAGGCATGGTCTTAACTGATATTGACAACAAAAAATATCTCGACTTTTTTCCCGGCTGGGGAGTCAACAATGTCGGGCATTGTCATCCGAAGGTCATGTCCGCCGTGCGCGATCAAATTGGAAAACTTATTTTTGTTCCCAACAATCTTTACCATTTGCATCAGGCAAAACTGGCCAAGGAAATTATTTCAAGCTCTTTTGCCGGCAAAGTCTTTTTTTGCAACAGCGGCGCTGAAGCAACCGAAGCAGCTATTAAATTTGCGCATGCCTATGGCAAGGGAGAGCGTTTTGAAATTATTACGATGATCAACTCTTTCCATGGACGAACCATGGGAGCAATCAGCGCGACAGGACAACCAAAATATCAGGAAGGCTTTGCTCCGCTTCTGCCAGGATTTAAACACATCGCTTTTAATGATATCGATGCCTTAAAAAATGCAATTACTGATAAAACCATTGCTATTATGCTTGAACCTATCCAAGGTGAGGGAGGAATTAACGTCGCAAGCAAAGAATACATTGCAGAAATCCGCAAAATTTGCGACGAGCGCGATATCCTTCTTGTTTTTGACGAAGTACAAACCGGCATGGGTCGCACGGGGGAGATGTTTGCCTTTAAACATTACGGTGTTGTGCCGGACTTAATGACATTAGCCAAAGCTTTAGGCGGAGGGTTTCCCATTGGCGCTTTGGTTGTCAATGACAAATTGACAACCACGTTAAAACCGGGAATGCACGCCTCGACTTTTGGCGGAGGAGCTGTTATTTGCAAAGCCAGCTTAGGCGTTTTTAAAGCTATTCAAAGTGAAAAGATGCTCAAAAACACCAAACTGATGGGCGCCTATCTCCTCGAGAAATTAACACAATTAAAAGAAAAATTTAATTGCATTCTTAAAGTTCGTGGTTTAGGATTGATGCTCGGTGTTGAGCTTTCTCTCGAGGGCAAGGCAATTGTTGATGAATGTCTAAAAAATGGTCTAATCATCAATTGTACGCAAGGAAAAGTCCTTCGAATCATGCCGGCTCTAAACGTCAATAAAAAACAAATTGATAAAGCAATCCGCATTTTAGAAAAAGCTATTGAAACCGTCACTGTCAAGTAACTGGTCAATACGATGATAAAAAGAGATTTTATCAGTCTTAAAAGTTATACCAATAAAGAGCTTGAGCAACTGCTCTCTGGTGCGGCACGCCTTAAAAAATCTAAAAACCGGATCACCGACGATTTAAAAGGCAAAACAATTGGCCTGATCTTTCAAAAACCATCAAACCGTACCCGCGTATCTTTTGAGGTTGGAATTCACCAATTAGGCGGCAATTGCATTTATTTGGGGCCGGAAGAAATAAATTTAGGCAAACGTGAAACAACATCTGACGTAGCGCGCACCCTTTCACGTTATTTAGACGGTATCGTTGCCCGAACATTTTCCCACAAAGATGTCGTCGAGCTTGCAAAATTTGCAACGGTACCAGTCATTAACGGTTTAACTGATCTTTCACATCCCTGTCAGGCGATGGCGGATATGTTGACTATCCACGAAAAGTTCGGGAATTTCAAAGGCATTAAACTTGCTTATGTCGGTGACGGCAACAATGTTTGCCATTCGCTGATGATTATCAGCGCAAAACTTGGGCTTCACATGACAGTTGCTCACCCCAAGGGCTTTGCACCGCTTGATATTGTTGTCGATGCGGCAAACGAATTAGCAGTTGATACAAACGCAAAAATTTCACTGACCACGGATCCCCGGCAAGCTGTCTGTGGCGCACAAGTCATTTATGCCGATACATGGGTAAGCATGGGGCAGGAAGAAGAAGCTAAAAAACGCTTAAAAATTTTTGAAAAATATCAGATCAATTCAAAAGTTGTTGAGAAAGCAGACAAAGATTTTATTTTTATGCACTGTTTGCCCGCCCATCGCGGACAGGAAGTCACAGAAGAAATTATCGACGGACCGCATTCGGTTATTTTTGATCAGGCTGAAAACCGTCTTCACGTACAAAAAGCAATTTTGTTATACCTGCTAGGAAAGGGATTCAAAAAATGAAAAAAGTTGTTTTAGCTTATTCGGGCGGTTTGGATACATCCTGCGCGATCAAATGGCTGCAAGATAAAGGTTATGATGTCATCGCGATGATTGCCGACGTCGGACAAGGTGAAGATTTTGACGCGATCAAAGAACGCGCACTTCAAACCGGTGCCAGCAAAGTGCATGTTTTAAATTTGCAAAAGGAATTTGTCAGTGACTATGTTTTCCCTGCGATACGTGCGAATGCAATCTATGAAAACAAATATCTTTTGGCAACTGCACTGTCTCGGCCTTTGATTGCCAAACATCAGGTCCAAATCGCGCATAAAGAAAAAGCGAGTGCTGTCGCCCACGGCTGCACCGGCAAAGGCAATGACCAAGTCCGTTTTGAGACAACCATCCGTCTTTTGGACCCAAGCCTTGAACACATAGCCCCGGTGCGCGTCTGGGAATTTAAAACACGTGACGAAGAAATCGATTACGCCAAAAAACATAAAATCCCCGTCAGCGTCACCAAAAAAAGCCCATATAGCATTGACATCAATCTTTATGGCCGCAGCATCGAATGCGGGATTCTTGAAGATCCATGGGCTGAACCGCCGGAAGAAATTTATCATTACACCATAAGCCCAGAAAAAGCGCCGAACAAACCAACATATATCGAAATTGATTTTAAGGACGGGACACCTGTTTCACTCGACGGCAAAGATTATCAACCGCTCGATTTAATAAAAAAACTCAATGAAGTCGGCGGCAACAATGGCGTCGGCCGTGTCGATGCGATCGAAAACCGTTTAGTTGGCATCAAGTCCCGTGAAATTTACGAGAATCCTGCCGGACTTATTCTTTATCTGGCCCATCAAGAACTTGAATCACTGGTTTTAGACCGCGAAACTGCGCACTATAAGCAGTTGATTTCACCTAAATATGCGCAATTAATTTATAACGGGCTGTGGGAAACGCCGCTAAAAAAACAGCTCGACGCGTATATCAATGAAACACAAAAAAATGTTACGGGAACGGTTCGTTTAAAACTTTATAAAGGCAACTGTATCGTCGTTGGACGCAAGTCAAAGTTTTCGCGTTACAAATTAAAATTAGCCACATACGGCCAAGAAGATACATTTGATCAAAAAATGGCTGAAGGCTTTTTAAAACTTTGGGCCTTACCTTATTCTTAAAACTATGACAAAAAAACTCTGGGGTGGTCGATTTAGCAAAGGCACACATAAACTTGTTGAAGAGTTTACGAATTCGATTGCCTTTGATCAAAAGTTGGCTAAATACGATGTCCTCGGCTCACTGGCGCACATCGATGTTTTAAAAAAAGCAAAATTACTGACTAATGCCGAGCATAAAAAAATCCATAGCGCTTTAAACGGCATCCTCAAATCAATTGAGAATGGTACTTTTAAAATTGACCCGTCTTTTGAAGACATCCATTCCTATATCCAACATCTCGTTGAAACAAAAGCAGGGAAGGCCGGCCTTAAACTGCATACCTGCCGCTCGCGCAACGATCAAGTCGCTTTTGATGTCAAAGCATATACATTAGAGAATCTTCTTTTCACACAAAAACATATCGACGATCTAGCAATCGCGCTCGAGAACCTTGCAGCACAAAATAAAACGATTGTCATTGCCGGCTTTACTCATTTACAACACGCAATTCCGGTAAGTTTAGCCGATTATTTAAACGCCTATGTCGAAATGCTCAACCGCGATCATGTCCGTTTATCCAACACGGCTCAAAATATTCATTTGAGTTTAGGAGCTGGCGCTTTAGCTGGTACTTTTATTCCAGCGTCATTTTATAGCCAGAAAAAAAATAAATTATTACTCAAAGATATTGAACCAACCAAAAATTCTTTGGATACGGTCAGTGATCGCGATTTTGTTATTGAAACGCTCAGTGCTCTTGCAACAATTGCGATGCACCTCTCGCGTCTGGCGGAAGACATGGTTCTTTGGTCGACAAAAGAGTTTGATTTTATTGATATTGATGATGCCTTTTGCACAGGCAGTTCTTTAATGCCGCAAAAGAAAAACCCGGACGTGCTCGAACTGGTTCGCGGATACACGGGTCGTCTATACGGCAATCTTGTGAATGTTTTAGTGATGATGAAAGGTCTGCCGCTTTCGTATAACCGTGATATGCAGCTGGACAAAGAACCGCTTTTTGATTCTTTTGAAATTGTTCAAAAAGAATTGGCTGTTTTGACGGAACTTTTTAAAAATATAAAATTTAAAAAAGAAAATATTGCGAATCAACTTAAAGACGAATCACTTTATGCAACAGATATGTCCGACTATCTTGTGCAAAGTGGGGTCGCTTTCAAAGACGCGCACAAAATCATCGGGCATTTGATACAACATAAACTGGCGAATAATGTTGAAATCAAAAGCATGAGCGATGAACAATTAAAGAATTTTCATCCGAAGCTCAACGCGAAAGTCATAAAACATATTATTAATCCAAAAACATCGGTTGAGTCTAAGAAATCAGTTAAGAAATAGAAATGTATTGCGTAGTCCCGATTAACCTTCCGCCGGAACACTCGCCCGCCCCTGCGTATGGCGAGCTTCGCTCGAAGAAAAACTCGCTCTGATTCCAAGCGAGCAAGTTTTTCAACGTCCGGCTACAGGTTACTCGGAACTACGCTAATTAAACTGAAGGCTAATAACTTTATACCGCAGACATTAGTCTACGGGATGTCGCCTCTAGTGACGAATCCTAGAGGTAAAAAATTACAAAGGCGAGAGGCGCCATGCACGACTTTAAATTTAAAAACAACGAATTATATTGTGAAAACGTAAAAGTCGCTGACGTGGCCAAAGCGGTGGGGACGCCGTTTTATCTTTACAGCCACAATACGCTAGTCGATCATTTAACAAAGATCCAACGCGCTTTTGCAAAAGTCAACCCAACCGTTTGTTTTGCCATGAAATCCAACGGTAATTTAGCTGTCCTTAAAACATTGGCTAATTACGGTGCCGGCTTTGACATCGTTTCCTTAGGCGAACTGCACAAGGCCTGCAAAATCGGCGCAGACCCTAAAAAAATTGTTTTTGCTTCCGTCGGTAAAACAGAAGATGAAATCGCAATTGCCCTTAAGACCGGGATTCTTTTTTTCAACGTTGAGTCCGTTCCAGAACTTGAAGAAATTAATCGCATCGCCAAAAAAATGGGCAAGATTGCACCAGTCGCTTTGCGCATTAATCCCGACGTGCAAGCGGCGACGCACAACCATATTTCAACCGGGACACTCAAAAATAAATTCGGCATTGATTTAGCGTCAACCCGCAAGCTTTTAAAAGAACAAAAAAAATATAAAAATATAAAAATTTCCGGCTTACATATTCATATCGGCTCGCAAATCACAAGCGCCGCACCGTTTATTAAGGCTATTAAAAAAGTGATCGAATTTTTAGAAAGCTTGCGCGCACAAGGAATTGATATAGAATATCTCGACATTGGCGGCGGCATGGGCATTATTTACAAAGACGAAAATCCCCAAACTGCCCAGAATTACGCTGACGCAATTTTGCCTTATCTGGAAAAGACAGGGTTAAAGATCGTGATGGAGCCGGGACGCTTTATTGTGGGCAACGCCGGAATCTTTGTCACCAAAGTTTTGTATTTAAAAGACAATGGCTTTAAGAAATTTTTAATTGTTGATGGCGGAATGAATGATCTTATCCGTCCTTCACTTTATGGCGCGTATCACGAAATTGTTCCTGTCAAAGCCAGTAAAGCCAAAACGATTGAAGTTGATGTCGTCGGGCCAATTTGCGAAAGCGGCGACTTTTTAGGTAAAGGCCGTCAACTGCCCGCTTTAAAAAAGGGCGATCTTTTGGCCGTTATGAGCGCCGGCGCTTACGGGTATGTCATGTCAAGCAATTACAATGTCCGCTGCCGCGTGCCGGAAGTTTTGGTCAAAGATAAAGAATTTGCTGTAACGAAAAAAAGAGAAACTTACGACGATTTATTAAAAGGGGAAACGGTACCAAATTTTTTAAAGAATTAAATTAGTCGGAGTAACACTATCCGGCGAGTTCCGCAGCTAAGTCGTTTACTAACTGCTTTTTAATCAGATTAAACGACTTGAGCGAGGACTGTCCGAGCAAAGGATAGTGTTACTGCCGACTAATTAAGAAAAATAATGCGATGAAAAAATCAATTCACTTCACAAAAATGGTTGGGGCGGGCAATGATTTTATTGTCATCGAAGCGAATAAAAACCTCGATTACAAAAAACTTGCGCTCAAAGCCTGTCATCGCACCAATGGTATCGGCGCTGATGGAATTTTGGTACTCGACAAATCCAAAACCGCAGATTATCGCATGCGCATCATCAATGCCGACGGGTCAGAAGCTGAGATGTGCGGCAATGGCGCGCGCTGTATTGCAACGTATATTGTCCAAAATAAAAAACCGGCCAAAAAATTATTTTCGATTGAAACGCTTGCCGGCATTATTTTAGGCGAAGCCAAAGGCGAAATTGCGCGCGTACGCTTAAGCGAACCAAATGATTATCGGCCCAATATTGCTTTAGACTTAAACGGCAAGACCATTCATGTCCACTATATCGATACAGGCGTGCCGCATACAATTGTTTACGTCAACGGTTTATCCGGTATTGACGTCAATACCATTGGGAAAACCATCCGTTATCACAAAACTTTTGCTCCAAAGGGGACAAATGCCAATTTCGTCGAGCAAATAGATAAAAATTTAGTCGCCGTACGCACCTATGAACGCGGGGTCGAAAGCGAAACGCGTGCCTGCGGGACGGGCAGTGTGGCTGCGGCAATCATTTCATATTTAGAAGCTAATCCCGGGACTTTGCAGCGCGACCAAAAGAAAGCGCTTATGAATGTTTTGACACAAAGTGGCGAAACACTTGAGGTGACCTTCGACATCGTCGCACAAAAGATCACGAATGTTTGGTTAAAGGGCAGCGCAAAGTTTATCGCCTGTGGCGAGTATACCCAAACGCAATGAATTTGCAAAATTGGAATTATCTAAATCATTGCGTTTGGGCATTATACTGCTTTCCTTAATTTGTAAATTTAAGAAGAAGCAGTATATTTTTACTAAACTTAAGGAGGAAATGACAAAAAATGTTTAAAGGGTCTATTGTTGCGATCGCGACACCGTTTAAAAATGGGAAAGTTGATGAAGTAACTTTGCGCAAGCTCGTGGATTTTCAGATCAAAAGCGGGACAAACGGTATCGTTCCCTGCGGCACGACGGGCGAATCGCCAACCTTAAACAATGAAGAACATGAACATGTCATTGACATTTGTATCCAAACGGCTAAAGGCCGCGTTCCAATCATTGCCGGGACCGGTTCTAACTCGACCGCCGAAGCCGTTGCTTTAACAGAACATGCCGCAAAAATGGGTGCCGACGGCGTTTTGCAAGTTAGCCCTTACTATAATAAACCGACGCAAGAAGGTCTTTACCGCCATTTTAAAGCCGTTTCCGAATGCGCCGACATTCCCATCATTCTTTATAATATTGCCGGACGCACCGCGGTTAACATCGAACCAGCGACAGTGGCACGTTTAGCCAGCGACTGCAAAAACATCGTCGGCGTCAAAGAAGCCTCCGGTTCTCTTGACCAGATGCAAATGACGAAGTTGCTGTGTCCAAAAGATTTTGTGCTTCTCTCCGGCGATGATGCGCTTTTACTTCCTATATTAAGCATAGGCGGCGTAGGTGTTATTTCCGTTGCGGCAAATATCGTTCCCAAAGATATTTTAAAAATCATTTCCAGCTTTAATGCCGGAAAAATCGATGAAGCCCAAAAAGCCCATTACAAAATTCTGCCGCTGCTTAAAACTTTATTTATTGAAACCAATCCTATTCCTGTTAAAGCCGCAATGGCTCTAATGGGTTTATGCTCGCCCGAAATCCGTCTGCCTTTATGCGAAATGTCGACGGATAACCACGATAAACTTAAAAAAACACTCAAAAATTACGGGTTATTGAAAGGATAAGCAATGATTCGTCTTGCCATCAGCGGCTGCCAGGGAAGAATGGGTCAGCGGATTGTCGCCCTTGCGCTTGCCGATAAAACTTTTAAAATCTCAGCACTTCTTGAACGCGCTGGGGTAAGCGGTCAAGTCCAAGACATACCAATTAGTCCGTCGAGTGAGTCTTTAAAAGGCTCTGAGGTTTTAATCGAGTTTACGACGCCAGAAGCAACGATGGCAAACCTCAAAGCCTGTATCAAGCATAAGGTCAAAATGGTCATTGGCACAACCGGGCTAAATGACGCACAAAAAAAAGAAATCAAAAAGGCTTCCACCAAAATCCCCATTGTTTTTTCGTCGAATATGTCCATAGGGGTCAATGTTTTCTTTAAAGTTGCAGCGGTGCTTTCCAAAAAAACGCCTGAGAACTACACTGTCAAAATGGTAGAAGCCCATCATATTCACAAAAAAGATGCCCCTTCGGGAACTGCAAAAACTATCGCCGAAGTCATTGAATCGGCTTCGTCAAAAAAAGTTGAAAATATCGAGTCCGTCCGCGAAGGAGAAATCGTCGGCGATCATAAAGTTATCTTTGAAAGTCCAGAAGACACCATTATCATTTTTCATCACGCTAAAAGCCGTGATATTTTTGTCAAAGGATCGCTCGTCGCTGCAAAATTTTTGAAAAAAAAGACCAAAGGATTATTTAACATGCAGGATGTTTTAGGCTTAAATTAACAGGAGAAATCATGACCGTGGAAACCGCATTTAACATTGAATTTTCTGACCGTCTCAAAGAATTGCCGCCGTATCTTTTTGTCGAAATCGACAAAGCCAAACGCCAAGCCCGCGCCGAAGGCCGCGACATTATCGATCTGGGCGTAGGTGACCCAGACACGCCAACTTTTTCTCACATTATTGAAGCGATGAAAAAATCCGTCTCTGATCCAGCCAATCACCGCTATGCCTTTGATGCCGGATTGCCATTGCTGCGCAGCGAAATCGCGCTATGGTTTAAAAACCGTTTTGCCGTCGAGTTAAATCCCGACAATGAAATTTATCCTTTGATTGGTTCCAAGGAAGGCTTGGCCCATTTGCCGCTGGGAATAATTAATCCAAAAGACAAGGTCATTTTGACAGACCCAGCTTATCCAGCGTATCGCGCTTCGATTGCTTTTGCCGGCGGAAAGGTTGTGAATCTTCCTCTAAAAGAAGGCCACGGGTTTTTGCCTGACTTAAAGAAATTAGCCGAAATCAAAGACGCCAAAGCAATGTACGTCAATTATCCTAATAATCCAACTTCTGCGACGGCGACAATTGACTTTTATAAAGAATTAGTTGCCCTGGCCCGAGAAAAAGGGATCATCCTGATTTCGGATATGGCGTATTCGGAAATATATTTCGACGGAGTAAAGCCGCCGAGTATTTTGGAAGTTGACGGCGCTAAAGATATTGCCATTGAATTTCATTCATTCTCAAAAACATATAATATGACCGGCTGGCGCATCGGCTGGGCTTGCGGAAATCCAAAATTGATCGCTGCACTAGCAAAAGTCAAATCGAATTTTGACTCTGGGATTTTTCAAGCAATACAAGTTGCCGGCGTAACAGCCCTGCGAACCAAGCCAGAAGAACTCGACGATCTGCGTCGGATGTATGAGGAACGCCGCGATTGCCTAATCAATGGTTTGCGCAGCTTAGGATGGAAAGTTCCGCCGCCAAAGGCCGCCTTTTATGTCTGGGCAAGACTTCCGAAAGGATTTAATTCATCGATGGAAACCGCTGCGGCATTTCTGGAAAAAGCCAATATCGTCGTTACACCTGGCGTTGGGTTTGGGGAAGCAGGGGAAGGGTTTGTGCGCATGACAATTACCATGCCGACAGAACGTTTAACCGAAGCGGTGGAACGCTTAAAAAAAATTTTATAAATTATTAGCGGCGAGAAATATTTTCATCCCCCTTTAGACTGGGCCAGATGGGGAGAAATTTAATGATATTTGTCGACTTGGATCCCTGCTTTCGCAGGGATGACATTACCTCTTTTGTCATTCCCGCGAAAGCGGGAATCCACTTTTCAAATTGCCCCTTCATCTGCCCCAGTCTGCAAAAGGGGGAGGAAGACGGAAAAATTATATTATGCCGACTGTTTACTTAGCGTATGGGTCTAACATGGGCGACCGAAGAAAAAATATAAACGATGCGGTCGACCTTCTTAACAAATCTGGTATCAAAATCACAAAAGTTTCCACCCCTATTGAAACCAAACCGCTCGGTGGTGTTGCGCAAGCCTTATACTTAAACGGTGTTTTGGCTGGGGAAACAAAACTTTCGCCTTTAAAACTCTTGCAATGCACAAAAGAAATTGAACAAAAGTTGGGACGTGTGTCGACGATCAAAAATGGTCCACGGCCGATTGACCTAGATATTCTTCTTTATGGAAACAAAAAAATAAAAAATACTAAGCTCCAAATCCCAC
>CAYYRJ010000036.1:0-14443 GCA_964474085.1 uncultured Planctomycetales bacterium | reverse complement strand
TTATCAAAGCTTCGATCAGCGTCATAAAAAAAGCTTTTGTATTGCCCAAACTCTCGCGCTGTTGCCAAGGAATTTTCTTTTTTAATACTATCGCCATCGTTCACCTCATTAGGGATTCAAAAATATTTTTAACGTTTGCCGATAATTTGCAATTTTTGCAAGTACGCTTGCTTATAGCTTGGATCAAGCTGCAGTGCACGATCAAAATCTGCAATCGCTAAATCATTCTCGCCACTTTGCCGATACGCAAGCCCGCGATTAAAATAAACCGACGGATTCTTAGGATCCAAAACCAGCGATTTAGAAAAATCGGAAATCGCTTTTTTAAAATGTCCTCGACGCGCATAAATGACTGCGCGATTGTTGATGGCATTGATTTCCCGCGGGTCAAAACGAATGGCCCAATTAAAATCCGCCAAAGCCAAGCTTTCCTGCTGGCTAAGAAAATACGCTGTCCCTCGATTCGTATACGCCTGCGCATACCCGGGAAGAAACTCTAGAACTTTTGTATAATCCGAAATCGCCAAAGAGAATTTTCCGTTTTCCCGATAAAGATTACCACGATCAAAATAAGCGCCCCAAAAATCCAGTTTTAAAGCAATGGCCTTTGTATATTCCGCCTGAGCCTCGTCAAAACGCCGGGCTTCTTTATAAATCATCGCCAAATTACTATGCGCATACGGGTCATCTTTGAGGGCAATCGCTTTTTGATAATCCGCTGACGCCGCGACAAAATCGCCTTTTTCCTGATACGCTGTCCCTCGATGCACATACGCTAACGCCAAATTAGGCGAACGCTCAATGACCGCACTCCAAAGAATGGCAGCATCACGCCAGGCGCGACATTGCATAAAAGTTTTTCCAGACAGGATAAGCACACATAGAGCGAAACCTAAAATTGCGTTCTTACGCAAATGCGCTTGACGCATTTTATTCTCAATAAGCCACGCAAACCCGGCGCCCAGAAGCGCACAAAACCCGACGCTGGGCAAATACATAAACCGGTCTGAAACCGGATTGATGTTTTCGACATCATCAAAGCGCAAAAGGAAAAAGATTGAAAAAAAATAAAACAACACTGAAAAAACAAAAATTTTATTACGCCTAAAATAAAACAGCGCCACACAAATACCGACACAAGCAAAAGCAGAAAATAAAAATTCACCATTACTCCAGGAAAGCGGCGCGGGGAATTGATAAAAAATAATGAGGTTTTCAGGAAAAATAAATTTCCTGATATAAAAAACAAAACACCACATCCACAGCATCAGCGCTTCCCCGACACTATGCCAAGGCACGCGGGCATTATAAAGATAGGTAATCGCGGCAATCGGCACAACCACGATCCCAAAAAGAATTTTTTCCAAAAAAATCTTAACTTTCCAGCCGCGGCCGATCCACCAATCACACAATAAAAGAATAAGCGGCAAGCTCAACGCCATGGGCTTAGCCAGCACGCTTAAAAAACCTGCTATCAAGCTACCCAGATAAAATAATCTTTCGCCCGACAAAGCATAACGCCAATAAAGCAATATGGAGGCCATGTAAAAAAAAGCATACAGAACATCTTTGCGTTCGGTGACCCAGGCAACCGACTCGACGTGCAAAGGGTGAATGCCAAAAAAAAGCGCTCCTGTGCCCGCAGCCAAAACTGAAAGCCCCATTCTTTTAAAAAAGAAAAATACAAAAGCCACGACCGCTAAGTGCAAAAGTAAATTATCCAAATGGTACACAAACGGATTGTAACCAAACAAATGATATTCGAAAGCAAACGAAACAGTTGTCAGTGGGATATAGGTCGTGTTGATGATGCTTTGGAACATCGCACGAAAATTTTCGGGCGTCAGTGCGCGCAAGGTGGGGTTTTCGAGCAAATGCCCGGGATCGTCGTTTTTGATAAATCCGTTAAACAGCGTCGGAGAATAGGCCGCAGCGACAATAAAAAGAACTGCAGGAAGAATCCAAAAATTTTTGGGGCGTTGAAAGAAGAACATTAAAATATTTTTAAAAGCACTGGAAAAGCCTGCTAACGTTTATGCTTAGGGTATTGATTTTTATAATAATTTTCTAAATCTTGCGGGCTATGATCAGCGGCCAAAAATTCTTCACGCCAAGCTTTGGCCTTATGGCAATGCGGATTTTCTTTATTCTTAATCGGGCAATAGCGCCGCTCGACTTCGTTGATGACAGCTAGCGTCCACTGCAAGGTTCCGTTGGCCCACTCGCAATATTCACACCAAATTTTGTCCAAAAGACTCAAGTGGGGAATCTTGTGCCGATCGTACTGATAAAACTCTTTGCGGTTAACCGGTTTTTCTTTGCGAAGCCAAAAATAAACCTGATTAAAAAAAAGCATATAAATAAACAACGGCAGAAGAAAAAGACTAAACGAAACAATCAGCGGATATCCAATCAAAGGCGTGAGAGGACCCAATCGGTATTCGTGACCCGGACAACCGGCTAAATCTTTCAAACATTTTTGTATACTGACCTTGCGGGGATTGTCCATAGCTGTCCTTTCGTCACATTGCGCTAAGCAAATCTTATATGGACGAAATTATAGCACGTTTCTTTCGATCGCCGTCAAAAGAGACAAAAAAGATTATTCCAAAATCGTGTACGCGCGTTCATGGTGCTGGGTCAAGTCAAGCCCCATAATTTCATGTTCCAACGATACCCGCAAGCCAACAACTTTATCAACAACAAAACAGACAATCGCAGTTGCCGTCGCACAATAAACAACCGTAAAAACAGCACCGATAGCTTGAATTTTAAATTGGCTAAAATCCCCGGCTAAAAGACCATTTGAACCATTGGGGTTAACAGATTTGGTGGCCAAAATTCCGGTTGCAATCATTCCCCAAAAACCGCCGACGCCATGCACACCAAAAGCATCGAGAGAATCGTCGTAACCAAATTTCTGTTTTACAACGCCCACCGCATAATAGCTTAAAACGCCGACGACAAGACCGATAATAAGCGCTCCTAAGGGATCAACAAAACCGCACGCCGGAGTAATCGCCACAAGACCGGCAACAACACCGGAGATCGTTCCAAAAATCGTTGGCTTTCCAGTTGTCATCCATTCAATCGCTGCCCAGCTCATCGAAGCGGCCGCAGCCGCGACATTAGTCGTCACAAAAGCGTTGGCGGCAACGCCGTTAGCGCTAAGCGCGGAACCGGCATTAAATCCCAACCATCCAAACCACAAAAGCCCGCCGCCTAAAACAACAAACGGCAAATTATGCAAGGTTGGCAAATGCGACCCTACGCGTTTACCCAAAAAAAGAGCGCTGACCAAACCAGCAACCCCGCAGTTAATTTCTACAACTGTCCCGCCAGCAAAGTCTAAGATACCTGCCTTATACAACCACCCGTCAGTCGCCCAGACCATATGACAAATCGGAATATAAACAAAGGTCAGCCAAAGAATAACAAACATCAAAAATGCTGAAAATTTTATACGCTCAACCAACGAACCGATGATAACCGCTGGAGTAATGACCGCAAACATCGCCTGAAAAATCATAAACGCACAATGGGGAATCGTCGGGCCATAGTCCGGATGCGGCTCTAAACCAACCCCACGCAAACCCGCCCAGCTTAAGCCCCCAATAAAACCATTGCCCGGGCT
Organism: uncultured Planctomycetales bacterium; assembly: GCA_964474085.1. Taxonomy (GTDB): domain Bacteria; phylum Omnitrophota; class Gorgyraeia; order Zapsychrales; family JANLHA01; genus JADLGJ01. The sequence continues at coordinate 10,809 of CAYYRJ010000036.1, read as the reverse complement.
ATACGCCAAACTATATCCATAAACAACCCATACGACTAAACAAATCGAAAGGCAGGAAAAACATTTCATCAGAATTGCGAGGATGTTCTTGCGGCGCACCATGCCGCCATAAAAAAACGCAAGCGCCGGTGTCATAAGCATAACAAGCGCTGCCGAAACTAAAACCCAAGCTGTGTCTCCGGTATTAATTTCTAAAGGAAAGCCCATGAGATTTACTCCTTGTCGTAAAATCCAGTCTAAAAATAAACCCGGTTTTTGCATTTGCCTTTTTGCGCGCGACGGATCGTCGCGCAATAGGTTGTAATGCAAAATTTGGGATAAAAAAACCCAGACCTGTGGACAGAGTAAGTCCCACGCCTGGGCGACGATGCCCGGAAATATTGGTGCCTCATTGCGACCAACTCCAAAAGACGCCATTGCCGATTGGAATTGGTTAATAGTAATTATGCCCCTCTGAATTGTCAAGAAAATTTAAAAGAATATACAGAATTGTCGACGAGAATTGCAGAAAAAATTTATCCCCGGCCGCCTAAAAATAAAGTGTTAAGCGATGGGATTTTTCTAAACAACAACCTCGATGTTGCCACAGAGATTACCACCGAGACGATGACCACACTTGGCACAAAACCAAGAAGAAACAACGGTGAATAAAAATCAAAACTCCAGTGCGCATGAGCCAAAATCCGGGGGAACAGCCCTTCCACAAAATATCTTTGCAATAAATAAATGTCCAAAGAATACACGCCGAGCCATTCTAAAAGATTACCCGATTTTGTTTTTGCAAGATACGCCGCGACAAAATAAACAACGGCGATTCCCAAGAACCCGGCAGAATAGCGATACGCAAAACGCAAAATTTGGTCTATGCAATTGATCGGCGAAAAACTCATTTGATGGATATAAATATAGTCGCTTTTGCTCCAAAAAAACGCAAAGCCCATAAACAGGACTAAACAAACGCCAAAGCTGGCGGCATTGTTAAAACGCGCCATCGCTTTTGTTCCATAACGATTTAAGAAATATCCGGCCAAAGAGAATAGATAAAACCATTTGACGTAATAGATCGAACAAAAATCATTCCAAGGAATAAGCACGAGCAAAAAATATACAGCAACAAAAACCCATCCGCCCAGCCGCTCTTTAAGATATTCAGAAAAAAGGATAAGCGCGCTACAGACAAACAAAGTAAAAAGAAACCAAATAAACCAAACTTCGGTATTTTGTATCCAAGAAAAAAAGCTGACGCCTTTTCCATCGATAATCCCAAGGAAGAAACTTGTCAAAATCCCAACCGCGCCCCACGCGATAAACGGGACCAAAAGACTTTTGCAGCGGGCGACAAAAACTTCTCCCAAAGACTTTCTCTGGCAACTGTGCGCAAGCAAAAAGCCACTGGTCAAAAAAAACACCGGCATATGAAACGTGTAGATTGTTTTAAAAACAGGATGTAAGAAGAAGTCCTCTCCGACGGCGGCCATCGTACGCTGAAGCACATGGCCATAAACGACAAGGACAATGGTGAAGCCTTTGAGAATATTAAGAATTGGATTTTTCATCAGCGCTAAAATTTATTTCAAGAGCCACTTAGGAACATTGCGGCAGTTAGGAAAAACCTAATCGATCCAATTCCGTAGCCCCAACCGGCCGAAACGAGAACGTTTCGGCACTCCCTCGCGCATTTCGCGCTCAGTCGGATTTGAATCCCACGTCGCTTCGCCCCTGGGACTTCCTCGCTTGCGCTCGGTCAGCCTCGTCCGGAGGCCTCGGCACTCCCTCAGACGTTTCGTCCTCGGTCGCCGGTTAGCTCCGCTTACCGTCAAACCTGAATAAAAACTGGACCGTTTCTATATAACCACACTCGGTTGATCACTTTATCACAGAAGTGTCCCCGCATCTTCTACGAAATTTTGTTTTACCAATAAAAACCTGATCATTTGCTTTAATGTCGATTTGCCTTTTGTTGTTTTGAAATAACCTTCCCAACGAAGCGCGTCTTGCTTATTGAGATGGTATTCATAATAAAGGAGGCTTAGCGGACGCCTACACTTTGTACTTTCATTATTGCATGAATTGTGTTCGTGAAATCTTCGTTCGATGTTTTGGGTATAGCCGATGTAGAGCGGATTGTCTTTTTTGCTTTTCAAGATGTAGACATAAAACATGGTGTGGCTTTTTGTGTGGGGTGCAGGGCCATGAACCCAACGGGATTCATAGTCCCAACGGGCCGAAACGGGGACGTTTCGGCACTCCTCGCGCATTACGCGCTCGTTGGATTTACTTTGAACCAAATACTAGCAGAGATCGAGAATATCTTCAAATTCAAGGATTTGGTGCCGACGCCTACGGAAATCGGCTAAGCGCGGGAGGTATAAATACTCCTCAACAGCATTAGAATCATTTAAAAAGTTTCTCGGAAATCAGCTTGCCATCTTTATACAGCTTTTCTGCAAATACTTTTTCTTCTCCTGAAGAAGTATATATTTTCATCATTCCATCCAAAATGCCGTTCTTATATGAAGTTTCAAAACGCAGACGGCCGTTCTTATCATAATTTTTTAGAATCCCATTTTGTGGTTTGCCTTGCTCATCAAAGATCGTTAATTTATGTTCTGTGCCATCCCAATATTCTTCTTTCTCGACATTCCCATTGGAATGATAGCAGCGGGTTACACCCGTCAGTTCGTACTCCCTGTAATTACTCTCGCAAGTTAAACGACCTTGTTCATCATAAAATTTAAACTGACCATTTCTTTTTCCCTCGGAATAAGGACCTTCCATCTTTAATGTCCCATCCTTATAAAATTCTTTGTAAGGGCCAGCACGCAAATTCCCTGCCTCATCGAAATCTCTTTTATTAACCCATTTTTCATTCTTGGTATTCCATTTTGAAATCAATTTCCCCCGTGCATCAAACTTCTCATATTCTGAATCGAATTCATTGCTATTTATGAATGTCTCTATTTCTTTAGTTCCATCTGAGAATGTAATGATTTCTCCTCTGTTCAATTCAGGCAACTCTTTGTCCTTTGCAGCGGCATAGTCCACAGTATGCTGAAAATAAACATTGTTCGTATCTGCATCACGTACAAGATAATATTTCAGACGGCGTTTTGTGTCTTGCCGCATATCTTCGATTGTTTTAAGGTAGAAAGTTGTGTGGGTGCCATTTATATCGCTTACTCCATCCCATCGCGCTTGTGCCTTAGAGATTTTTTTATAATCTTTTGTAAACAACTTAAAGGTTACTTCATCGGTAATAAAATTCAATCTCACGAGAGTATCCAGCCATTTGCTCTGGCTGCCGGATAATATTCTGACAGACTTAGGAATAGGATTGGCGATAAACTTTTTGAAAATATTTTGTTTCTCTTTATAAGCGGAATATTGGACGAAACTGAATAAAGCAAGGGAGAGAACGCATAGGACAAGAAAGATTTTTTTAATAAATTTCACAAATAAAGCATACCATCTCCAAGGAAATATAAAAATATTTTTAGTTTTTATATTACGAAAACCTCAAAGACGCTTTCCTTTTATGTAAAAACTGGACCGTTTCTATATAACCACACTCGCTTGATCACTTTATCACAGAAGTGTCCCCGCATCTTCTGCGAAATTTTGTTCTACCAATGAAAACCTGATCATTTGCTTTAATGTCGATTTGCCTTTTGTTGTCTTAAAATAACTTTCTCGGCGTAATGCGTCTTGTTTGTTGAGGTGATATTCGTAATAAAGCAGAATTAAGGGGCGCCTGTTTCGGGTGCTTTCATTATTGCCTGAATTATGTTCTTGGAATCGTCGTTCGATGTTTTGGGTGTAGCCGATGTAGAGTTGATTGTCTTTTTTGCTTTTCAAGATGTAGACATAAAACATGGTGTGGCTTTTTGTGTGGGGTGCAGGGCCATGAACCCAACGGGATTCATAGTCCCAACGGGCCGAAACGGGGACGTTTCGGCACTCCTCGCGCATTACGCGCTCGTTGGATTTACTTTGAACCAAATACTAGCAGAGATCGAGAATATCTTCAAATTCAAGGATTTGGTGCCGACGCCTACGGAAATCGGCTAAGCGCGGGAGGTATAAATACTCCTCAACAGCATTAGAATCATTTAAAAAGTTTCTCGGAAATCAGCTTGCCATCTTTATACAGCTTTTCTGCAAATACTTTTTCTTCTCCTGAAGAAGTATATATTTTCATCATTCCATCCAAAATGCCGTTCTTATATGAAGTTTCAAAACGCAGACGGCCGTTCTTATCATAATTTTTTAGAATCCCATTTTGTGGTTTGCCTTGCTCATCAAAGATCGTTAATTTATGTTCTGTGCCATCCCAATATTCTTCTTTCTCGACATTCCCATTGGAATGATAGCAGCGGGTTACACCCGTCAGTTCGTACTCCCTGTAATTACTCTCGCAAGTTAAACGACCTTGTTCATCATAAAATTTAAACTGACCATTTCTTTTTCCCTCGGAATAAGGACCTTCCATCTTTAATGTCCCATCCTTATAAAATTCTTTGTAAGGGCCAGCACGCAAATTCCCTGCCTCATCGAAATCTCTTTTATTAACCCATTTTTCATTCTTGGTATTCCATTTTGAAATCAATTTCCCCCGTGCATCAAACTTCTCATATTCTGAATCGAATTCATTGCTATTTATGAATGTCTCTATTTCTTTAGTTCCATCTGAGAATGTAATGATTTCTCCTCTGTTCAATTCAGGCAACTCTTTGTCCTTTGCAGCGGCATAGTCCACAGTATGCTGAAAATAAACATTGTTCGTATCTGCATCACGTACAAGATAATATTTCAGACGGCGTTTTGTGTCTTGCCGCATATCTTCGATTGTTTTAAGGTAGAAAGTTGTGTGGGTGCCATTTATATCGCTTACTCCATCCCATCGCGCTTGTGCCTTAGAGATTTTTTTATAATCTTTTGTAAACAACTTAAAGGTTACTTCATCGGTAATAAAATTCAATCTCACGAGAGTATCCAGCCATTTGCTCTGGCTGCCGGATAATATTCTGACAGACTTAGGAATAGGATTGGCGATAAACTTTTTGAAAATATTTTGTTTCTCTTTATAAGCGGAATATTGGACGAAACTGAATAAAGCAAGGGAGAGAACGCATAGGACAAGAAAGATTTTTTTAATAAATTTCACAAATAAAGCATACCATCTCCAAGGAAATATAAAAATATTTTTAGTTTTTATATTACGAAAACCTCAAAGACGCTTTCCTTTTATGTAAAAACTGGACCGTTTCTATATAACCACACTCGCTTGATCACTTTATCACAGAAGTGTCCCCGCATCTTCTGCGAAATTTTGTTCTACCAATGAAAACCTGATCATTTGCTTTAATGTCGATTTGCCTTTTGTTGTCTTAAAATAACTTTCTCGGCGTAATGCGTCTTGTTTGTTGAGGTGATATTCGTAATAAAGCAGAATTAAGGGGCGCCTGTTTCGGGTGCTTTCATTATTGCCTGAATTATGTTCTTGGAATCGTCGTTCGATGTTTTGGGTGTAGCCGATGTAGAGTTGATTGTCTTTTTTGCTTTTTAAGATGTAAACGTAAAACATGACGTGGCCTTTTTGTGCGGGGTGTTTTGAATTATTGGGGAAGTATCCTATTAGCCCCGCACCGCGTGGGGTTCAGGACTATGAACCTGCCATGAACCCCTGTGGTTCATGGCCACTTGGGGGGAGTATGGTTCTTATATGCAAGGGGCTCATGTACGCAGCGCTGACCTTAGCCATAAACCACGTTGGGTTTATGGCGAGCGTGCTATGAACCCCACGTGGTTCATAGCCCCAACCGGATTTGAACCGGTGTTTTCTGCCTGAGAAGCAGACGTCCTGACCAGGCTAGACGATGGGGCCGGATAGATAAAAGAAATTTGAGAGCCCATGATATCACATCCGGGTTTTGCGTCAAAACGATTTATTTAAGACAATGATTTTCTGGCCTTCCCAAGTGTGTTATATTTAATACCAATTATTAATGTTCTTGTCGCCTCAAGGAGTTCGTGCGTGTCAACGTATATCGGCATGGGATTTAGCAAAGACCTCGACGCTGTCAAAGCAGCAAAAGACGCAGTTGACCAAGCCAAGCTCAACTTACACTCAAGCAACATTGACTTGGCGATCGTTTTAAATACCGCCCACTATAATCCAGCCGACTTTCTTCCCGACCTTTTTGCACAATTAAAAAATCCCAAATTGCTGGGATCCTCAACCGCTGGAATCATTTTTGGCGAACACATCGAAACCCGCGGCATTGCTGTTTTGCTTTTGTATTCGGACGAAATTCGTTTTGAATCCGCAATGGTCGACAACTTGCGCCTGCAAGATTTAAAAGCCGGCGGGCAACAATTGGCCAGCAGCTGTCTTTCGGATTATGGCAAAGAGCACCGCAAACTCTTTTTATTCTTCTCCGACGGACTTTTGCAAGAACTCTCTCAATTTATTTCCGGGATAACACAAACCTTTGAAGGAATTTTTCCAATCATCGGGGCCGGCAGCAGCGACGATTTTCATTTCAAAAAAACTTATCAGTATTATGAAAATACCGTCCTGGCTTCCGGCGCATGCGCCGTACTCTTTGGGGGACGCATGCAAGCTGCTTTAAGTTGTCGTCATGGTTTTCGGCCGTTAGGCAAGCCGCGCATGATCAATGACAGCGAAGGCAATGTCATCAAATCCATTGACCATAAACCTGCCGCAGAAATTTATCAGGAATATTTTGATAGAACAACCGAAACACTACACACAAGCAATTTATCCTACTTAAACACACGCTATCCCTTAGGTTCACCCATAGGCGCCGGACGTGAATATCTCTTAAGAAATATTATCAAAACCCTAGACGATGACAGCATCGTTTTGCAAGACACGATGGCCAAAGGCAAAACGATTCATCTTATGATCGGCAACAAAGAGTCCTGCCTGCAAGCGGCTCAATCGGCCGCAGAGGACGTCAAATCACAGATGCAGGGACGAACGCCAAAACTGATTTTTATTTTTGAGTCCCTCTCGCGCTACCGGATTTTGGGGCGTTCTGCTCATGCCGAAATCCAAAAAGTGCACGAAATTTTAGGGGTTAACGTCCCGATCTTTGGGATGTATTCGTTTGGGGAAATTTCTACATACCCTTCCCCCGACGGACCAGAAACACTTTTACAAAATGAAAGTATTCTTATTGCTGCGATAAGCTGAAACTATGGATAATTTCGCACAAACAATTTATCAATTTTTCATCCTCCTGCTTCTTGTCGGATCAGGAATTTTGGGATATTTTTTGTACTATACGCTTAAAGAAATCGATGTCCTAAAAGATAGTTTACGCAAACTTGCAGATTCATTTGCCGAACTCGATGAACAAGCTAAACTGATCGTTAAAACCGACCTTGAGCTTAACAAAACCCAGGAAGAACTCGACAAACGACTTAACGGTCTTGATGCGCTGCAAAAAACCTCGCGCCTGATTACCACAACGCTCGACGAGAACGAAACGTTTCAAAGACTCAACCCGGGCCTGTTAAATGAATTGGGATTTGAAAAATATCTGATCTACGCGTTGACAGTGGACCAAAAACTTTCTTTACGGGTGTCTTTAGGCTACACGCAAGCCGACCAAGACGAAATCACCAAAAAACTAAGCACAAACACCCAAATTTTTGAATTGCTCAAAAACGGCAATATGCTCTCCTCTTTTAAAGGTACGCCGGAAATTCAAAGTCTCATTTTTAATATCATCCACGTCCGCAATTTCGTTCTAACACCGATACTCGCACAGGACAAAATGACAGGCATTATTTGTGCCGGCAACCCCGGGGATGCGTTTGCCGTAACGCAGGGCGATACTGAGCTTATTTCAATTCTCGCCGACCAAATCGGGCAAGCCGTCGAAAACGCGCGTCTTTTTGAACAAGCTTACCGCGCCCAACAGGCGCTTGAAGCCAAAGTCCAGGAGCGCACCAAACAACTTTCCCTGGCCCTTTCCGACGTCCAGGCGATTAGCCGAAACAAAAGCGAATTTATTTCTGCTGTTTCACATGAGCTGCGCACGCCTCTGACATCCATCAAAGGCTATGCCGCCCTTCTGAGCGCCGGAACAATCGGAGAAATTCCTGCCAAAGTCAAGGAACGCCTCGACAAAATCAACAAGCAATCCGACAACTTAGTCTCACTGATCAATGACCTTTTGGATATTTCACGCATCGAGTCGGGCAAAACGGAAATGAAATTGACCCCTCACCCAATGGCCCCGATCGTTGAAAATGTGCATGACCTTTTAACGCCGCAAATGAAAGACAAAAACATCCATTTCGTCAATAAAGTCCCCGTCAATTGTCCGAGTGTTCTAGTTGATTTAAACCAAATCGAAAGGGTCTTTATCAACTTGATCAACAATGCCATCAAATTTACGCATAACGGCGGGACAATCACAATCGCGGCCATACTCGAACCCGACAAAGTCACCTTTACCATTGCTGATACAGGGATTGGGATCAGCGAAGAAAACATCAAACAGCTTTTTAATGAATTTTATCGCATTGAAAATGAGATCAACCAAAACGTCAAAGGAACAGGGCTCGGATTAGCTCTTTGCAAAAAAATTATTGAAGCGCACGGCGGACGGATTTGGGTTGAAAGCAAACTCAACAAAGGGTCTGTTTTCTATTTTACTTTGCCGTTTGCGGCTAAAAAAACCTAAAATAAAAAGGCAGAAAAACAATCATGACAAAAGAACGCATTCTTACCATCGACGATGATCCTGACATCCTTGACGTGCTTGATTTGACGCTTTGTGAATCTTACGAAGTCATCCAAGCCCCCAATGGACTTGAAGGCCTCAAACTTGTCCAAACAAAAAATCCCAACCTTGTGATTTGTGATTTTATGATGCCGGTTATGACCGGCAAAGAATTTTGCAAGGCGATGAAAAAAGATATCTTGCTTGAACATATTCCGATTATCATGCTGACCGGAAAAGGCGAGACGAAAGACATGGTCGGCGGGATTGAAGCTGGAGCGGATGATTATATTGTCAAACCTTTTGAGCCCAGCGCCCTTTTGGCCCGTATCAAAATGATTTTGCGGCGCACCAACCGCAGCCTCGACGCTAATCCCCTGACCCATTTGCCAGGCAACTCGTCGATCATGGAAGAGCTTCAAGGCAGAATTGCCAGCGGCAAAACATTTGCCGTGGGATATGCTGATCTCGACAAATTCAAAATTTATAATGACAAATACGGCTTTGAAAAGGGAGATGAGGTCATCCGCGAATTAGCACGGCTCTTAGTCAAAGTTGTGCGTTCTGTCGGTGGCAGCGAAACTTTTATCGGGCATATCGGCGGAGACGATTTTGTTTTTGTGACCAGCGATGAGCTTGTCGAGAGTGTCTGCAAGCAAATTATTGTTGAATTCGACAAAACCGCGCCGCAGTTTTATAACGAAGAGGACCGCAAAGCTGGCTATATCATCGGAAAAGACCGTCTGGGCAATGAAATTAAAACAGGGCTTCTCTCAATCTCAATCGGCATTGTTTCAAACGCCAATCAACCGATCACGCACGTTGCACAAATCAGCGAAAAGGGTGCGGAACTTAAGAAATACGCGAAAAGTTTTCAGGAAAGTATTTTTGTGCGGGATCAGCGGAAAGCAAAATAAAGAACTTTTTAAGGATAAGGTCCGCTCTCACCGGTTTGGGGAATTTCGCCAACCATATTGCCGATGGCATTTCCCACATGCCCGTTGGTTCTGTAAAAAACCTCTGGCAGCATTGTTCGAAAAGCCGTTAACGCAAGGATCACCATCACGGACAAAAGAAGAAGATATTCTATGGCCGTCTGGGCGCTTTGACGAATTGCTTTATTGTGACGAGGAAATTTTTGCAAAGATTGTCAACTCCCTTTTAACGCTTTAACTATACCACGCGTGCAATCACATTTCAAAACCGGGTTTTAAACTCTTCAAAAACTTAACAACGTCTTTGGGATTCGGCGAACCAAAAAAATAACTGGCTGAAACCAAAAGATTCGCCCCCGCCTCAACAATCGCTGGCGCTGTTTCTGCATTAACTCCGCCGTCGACTTCGATATCACCAGCAAAACGGCTACGCAAATTTTTAATCTTTTCCAAAACTTCCGGCATAAATTTCTGCTTAGCAAAACCGGGATTGACCGACATGATGAGGACCCCATCGATTTCTTTGAGCAGCGCATCGAAACACAGTCCCGTGGCAGGATTAACGACGAGAAAGACTTTTTTGCCCTTTGATTTGACCTTGGCGATATCAACACGAGCCGCATTTGCGTCAAAACTTTCCAGAACTTTTGGATACTGGCCAAAAGAGCGCGAATCTTTCGTCCTCTGCCCGTAACACTCAACTTGCAGCGAAATAATGTCTGCGCCGGCATTGATAAAGTCCTCAATGTAAAGGCTGGGATTTTCGATCATCAGATGCGCTTCAATGGGAAGCTTGGTCGTGCGGCGTATCGCCTGGACAATCACCGGGCCAATGGTAATGTTGGGCACAAAATGTCCGTCCATGACATCGACGTGGATCATTTGAGCACCGGCATCCTCACACATCTTGATCTGATCGCCAAGCTTTGTGAAATCGGCACACAAAACGCTGGCATTGACTTTGATAGACATGGTCATAATTTTCATCCCAAATTTTCTAATAGATTGGATTTGAGGAATATTGGGATTGTCTGGATTTTTTCTATTGAAAAATCCAGACAATGCGCGGGGAGGGACTCGAACCCTCATGGGTTACCCCACACGCCCCTCAAACG
>CAYYRJ010000035.1:11410-18176 GCA_964474085.1 uncultured Planctomycetales bacterium | reverse complement strand
ATGGCTGTGGAAGACGTGTTCTCGATCTCTGGTCGCGGGACGGTTGCTACAGGTCGTATTGAGCGCGGAAAGTGCCATGTCGGCGAGGAAGTTGACGTCGTTGGACTTCGCGATCAGATTCAAAAAACAGTTATCACCGGCGTTGAAATGTTCCGCAAGGAATTGGATGAAGGTATTGCTGGTGATAACGTTGGGCTTTTGTTGCGCGGTATGGATAAAGAAAAAATGGAACGCGGCATGGTTTTGGCTAAAGCTGGTTCTATTAAGCCGCACAAAAAGTTTAAGGCTCAGATTTACGTTTTGACTAAGGAAGAAGGCGGACGTCATACACCGTTCTTCAAAGGATACCGCCCGCAATTTTATTTCCGGACAACTGACGTTACCGGTACGGCAGAACTTCCTGAAGGTATGGAAATGTGTATGCCTGGGGATAATGTTGCGATTACGGTTGAACTTATTACTCCGGTTGCTATGGAAAAGGAATTGCGCTTTGCCATCCGTGAAGGTGGTCGTACCGTCGGGGCAGGTGTCGTTTCGGAAATCATTGAATAAAAATAGGTCTTTATGCAAAAAATACGTCTAAAACTCAAAGCTTATGACCACCGCTTGATCGATCAATCGGCCCAGGAAATCGTTGATACAGCGATTCGTACTGGAGCCAAGGTCGCAGGGCCGGTGCCGCTCCCGACAAAAAAGGAGCTTTACACGGTTCTTCGTTCCCCAAATATTGACAAAAAGTCACGGGAACAGTTTCACCTTGTGATTCATAAACGCCTGATTGACCTCGTCGAGCCAACGGCCAAAACAGTTGAAGCGCTTCGTAAGCTCAACTTGCCGGCCGGTGTTGATGTGGAAATCAAACAATAACGGACAATAAAATGATACGCGGACTTCTTGGTAAAAAAATAGGTATGACGCAGGTTTTTGATGCAGAAGGCAACACGGTTGCAGTAACCGTCGTCGAGGCTGGTCCTTGTCGAGTGCTTTCTCTGGTTGAAAAACCTGTCAAAATTAAACTCGGGTTTGAAGAAAAGCGGGAGTCGCGTGTCCGTAAACCAGAACTTGGAGTTTTCAAAAAAGCAAATGTTCCGGCTATGCGGTTGGTTCGCGAAATTTCATCGACGGATAATAAAAATTATCAAGTCGGGCAAGAAATTAAAGCTGACATTTTTAAACCGGGCGATTATGTCGATGTGTGTGGTATTTCGCGCGGAAAAGGTTTTCAGGGGGGTATGGTTCGTTGGAATTGGTCCGGCGGTGGGGCAGCGCATGGTTCGATGCATCATCGTCGTATTGGTTCCGCTGGGTCGAGCGCATGGCCTTCTCGGACTTTTCGTGGCCATCATATGCCCGGACACATGGGTATGGATCGGGTCACTGTGCAAGGTTTGCGTGTAATCCAGGTTGACCCTGTGAATAATTTAGTTTTGATCAAAGGTGCTGTCCCCGGGCATCGGAACAGTTTTGTTACGATATTATTATCTAAGAAAAAAGTCTTTCGTCCGCTTGGCGAAGTTCGCGCTACCGCTGAAAAGAGCCGTAACCCGATGAAGCAAAGCAAGGCAAAGAGCGCAGGTAAAGGGAAATAATACCGCTTGAACATTTAGCTGCGGTATACATTGCAAATCAAACAGTATAAAGATAATCTTAAAAGGCAATGAAATGTTAACGTTATCCGTTTTAAATAAAAGTGGCAAAGAAGTTGGAACCGTAAATCTGCCGAAAGAAATTTTTGGTGGGGTTGTAAATACCGATGTGCTTCATCAGGCAATGGTTATGCATCAAGCTGCGCTTCGTCAGGGAAATGCTTCGACAAAAGAAAGAGGCGCGGTTTCTGGTGGCGGTAAAAAACCATGGCGTCAAAAGGGAACGGGTCGTGCACGTGCGGGTTCCAGCCGTTCTCCGTTGTGGGCTGGTGGTGGTGTTGTTTTTGGGCCGCATCCGCGTGATTTCGGATTTACAATTCCTAAAAAAATCAAGCGGGCTGCTTTGCGTGAAAGTTTAAATGCCAAGTTTCAGGCTAAGAATCTATTTTGTCTCGAGGAGATCCAGGAAAAACTAGGCAAGACAAAAGATTTTTCTGCGATCTTGACGAGTTTGAAACTTCAAGGTAAGATACTCGCCTTGTTGGATGGGTGTGATGATAGCGTCATGTTAGTCAGCCGCAATATCCCCCGTTTTGAATTGCTCCGCTCTGATGATGTCAACGCTTACGATGTTCTTAGAAATAAAAATCTTCTTTTGACCAAAACGTCTTTAAGTAAGATATTGGAGCGGGTAAAATAATTTTAATTCCGTGGAATTGTCAATTCCCGACGGAGAGAATGAGGTTTTTTGAGTTATGCAAACAAGTTACGATATTATTCATACGTTGATCCGCACAGAAAAAGGTACGCGCTTAGAGCCGGTTGGCCAGTATCTTTTTGAAGTTGCGAAATTCGCCAATAAGGTTCAGATTAAAAAGGCGGTTGAAGAGATTTATAATGTTAAGGTTGCAGGCGTTAACACACAAGTCATTCCTGGAAAACGTAAGCGCGTTCGTAAAGAGTTTGGACACACGCCGGATTGGAAAAAAGCGATTGTGACTTTGCGCAGCGGATCTAAGATTGACGTAACGTAAAGATTTTCTTAATCATTAATTGAGGTTATTACAGTGGGCATTAAAAGATTTAAACCATTAACGGGCGGTTTGCGATTTGCGGCACTTTCCGACTTTAAAGAATTAACAAAAGGAAAACCCGAAAAATCGCTTTTAGAGCCGTTAAAGAAAAGCGGCGGACGAAACTCTTATGGCCGGATTACCGTGCGTTTTCGTGGCGGCGGGCATAAGCGGATGTATCGTGTTATCGATTTTAAACGGGACCGTATTGATCAGCCGGCTGTAGTGTTGGCTATTGAGTATGACCCAAATCGTTCGTGTCGTATCGCGCTCATTGAATATTCTGATAAAACAAAATCGTACATTTTAGCTCCGCTTGATTTAAAAGTCGGCGACAAAATTGTCAGCACGAATACTTCAGATGTTGAAATCCGTGCCGGAAATGCCATGCCGATTAAGCGTGTTCCTCTGGGAATTGCCGTTCATAACATTGAACTTAAAGCCGGTAAAGGTGGGCAAATGGCGCGTTCAGCCGGGACTTCGGCTCAATTGATGGCCAAAGAAGGTGGTTTGGCTCAACTGCGTCTTCCGTCAGGTGAAATGCGAAAAGTGCATATTGATTGCCGCTGTACGATTGGTCAATTAGGCAATGTCGAACATGAAACCGTTTGCTGGGGCAAAGCGGGACGTGCGCGATGGTTAGGCTGGAGAGGCCGCGTTCGTGGGGTTGCGATGAATCCTGTGGACCATCCACACGGTGGTGGTGAAGGAAAGGCTCCTCAAGGAAATCCTCATCCGGTGACACCGTGGGGTATGAAAACCAAGGGTTTTAAGACACGTAAACCTAAAAAATATTCTAATCAATTTATTGTGAAACGAAGGACAAAGTAAAATGGGCCGTTCGCTCAAAAAAGGACCGTACGTCGAGGATAAACTCGTTGCCAAATTAAAGAAAACGATTGCATCGGGATCTAAGCAGCCGATTAAAACATGGTCGCGCCGTTCAACGGTTCTTCCGGAATTCGTAGGCTATACAATCGCTGTGCATAATGGTAAATCGCATATTCCGGTTTATATTACCGAGAATATGGTCGGGTATAAGTTTGGCGATTTTGCACCGACAAGAACTTTCCGCAAACACGGCGGCGTTAAAGCTAAAAAAGCAGCCGATAAAACTTAATTAAGTATTTAAATTTAGGAAATAGAAATGATTGCAAAAGCACAGGGAAATTTTTTAAGATTAAAACCGATGAACGTTCGGCAGGTGATTGACCTTATCCGCGGAAAAGATGTTGCCACCTCTTTAGTGACGCTTGCGCAAGTGGAGAAGGGTGCAACCGCAATGCTGACAAAGATTTTGAATTCTGCTGTAAGTAATGCTAAGCAGAAAGGGTTGACGGAAGATCAGTTGTATATTTCTAAAATTACCGCTGATCAGGGTCCGATGTGGAAGAGATTTCGTGCCGCTTCCATGGGGCGGGCTACACCGATTTTGAAACGCACGACACACATTACAATTGAATTAGATTTGATAACCAAATAGCGATGTCTGTGCCGAAGGCACAGGCCAAGAGAGGTCACTCGTGGGACAAAAAGTTAATCCATACGTTTTAAGACTCGGCATCAATCGTAATTGGCGCAGCCTCTGGTACGCTGACCGCAAAGATTTCCAAAATAACGTTATCGAGGACTCAAAGATCCGTGCCTACATCAAAAAGAAGTTTATTCAGGCCTCAGTTTCTTACGTTGTTATCGAACGTGTTGCCGAAAAAGTCAAGATTTTGATCGCCTCGGCTCGTCCTGGAATTATCATCGGGCGTCGTGGAGCTGATATTGAAAAACTTAAAGCAGATCTTGCTTCGATTACTCCGCGTGAATTGGCCGTTGATGTCATTGAGATCAAAAATCCTGCGATTGAAGCGACGTTGATCGCACAAAATATTTGTTTCCAACTTGAAAAACGTGTCGCTTTCCGTCGGGCTATGAAACGCGCCGTTGAGCAGGCGATGCAGTCGGGTGCTAAGGGAATTAAGCTTGCTGTTGCGGGACGTTTAGGCGGCGCGGAAATGGCTCGTCGCGAAGTTGCCCGTGAAGGCTCGGTTCCTTTGCAAACTCTGCGTGCGGACATTGATTTTGGGACAGCTGAAGCACAAACCACGTATGGGATTATTGGTGTCAAGGTGTGGGTTTATAAGGGTGAAATCATCCCGACAAGAAATTCGCAAAATCGGCAGCAAACCGTATCGCCTAAAGCTGCAGAGCAGAAATAGTTCTAAGGTTTTTGAGAATAAATTATAAAAGGATTTAAATTGTGCCCTTAAATTCTTGCAGAATTTAAGGACATGATTTAAATAATGAGGCAGAAGAGTAATTTACAAAGGGATTTAAATCATGAAGTTGCTTCCAAGTCGTGTTAAATATCGCAAAGTTCAAAAAGGGAAAAATCGTGGGATTGCTGTTCGCGGCTCACGTTTAACTCAAGGTGAATTTGGTCTTAAGGCATTGGACAATGGACTTATTCGTTCCAATCATATGGAAGCTTCGCGCGTTGTCGTGGCTCGCAAATTGCATGGCGCTGGCAAGCTATGGATCAAAATTTTTCCCAGCAAACCGATTACAAAAAAACCTGCCGAAACCCGTATGGGTAAGGGAAAAGGCGATTTGGATCATTGGGCGGCTCCCGTTCAACGTGGAAAAATTCTGTTTGAAATGGGCGGCGTTCCCGAAGAACTCGCAAAATCCATTTTTCGGTTAGTGGCTTTTAAGCTCCCGGTAAGGACAAAATTTATTACACGCGAAACTCAGGGGCATTAAGGCTAAGTAAAAGTTATAGAAGGATTGAAAGAATGAAAACTAAAGAACTTCGTGAATTAGCTCCAGAAGAATTAAGAACCAAAGAAAAATCCTTGAAAAAGGAATTATTTGAACTTAAATATCAGCGCAAAATCGGCCGTGTTGAAAAACCTTCACGTTTCAAGTTGATCCGCCGTGATATTGCGAAAATTTCGACTATCATCAATGAGAGAGAAAAAGATGCAAGCAAGAGTTAATACACGCAAGTTCCTTTCGGGAGAGGTTGTCAGCGACAAGATGAATAAGACCCGTGTTGTGGTCGTGCGCTGGACGTCTAAACATCCTAAATATTTTAAAATTGTCCGTCAGGCTGCAAAATTCAAGGCCCACGACGAGAAGAATGCTTCTAAACAAGGCGACGTTGTGCGCATCATGGAAACCCGTCCGCTTTCGAAAGAAAAGCGCTGGGTCATTACTGAGATTTTAAAAGCAAATACTGTGCAAGCTTAATGCTTGGAAGGTAATCACAGTATAAATCAAGAGGTTTTAACATGTTATATTTAAAGACATTGTTGGATGTAGCCGATAATACAGGAGCGCGTAAAGCATCGATGATTGGTGTTTTAAACGCTAAGGGTCGTTTATGGGCACAGGTCGGCGACGTGATCAAGGTGAATATCAAAGAATCTGCTCCTGAAGCTGCCGTTAAAAAAGGTGATAAGGCTCGTGCGGTTATCGTTCGCACACGCTGTCCGATCAAGCGCCCGGATGGAACAACCGTGCGGTTTGATACCAATGCGTTGGTTATCATTGATGAGGCTGGTAACCCTAAAGGAACACGCGTTTTTGGGCCGGTGGCACGCGAGTTGAGAAATTTGGAGTTTATGAAAATTGTTTCTTTAGCGCCAGAGGTTGTCTAATGTTGACTATTAAAAAAGATGATGTTGTCAAAGTTATTGCCGGTAAAGATAAAGGAAAAACCGGAAAGATCATTGCCGTTTTTCCAGATACCAACCGGGTTTTAGTTGAAAAAGTAAATCTTGTCAAAAAAGCGCGCCGCAAGACACAGGCTAATCCGCAAGGCGGCTTAGTGGATATTGAAGCTCCACTGCATCGCTCAAATGTGATGCTTATCGACAAGAAAACCAATAAGGTCAGCCGTTTTGGAGTAAAAATTCTCAAAGATGGCAGCAAGACGCGTATTAGTAAAAAAAGCGGCGAAGAAATTTAAATAGATTTTGAAATTTGTGGCGTTTTATTTAAGGAGTTTTAGATGGCAACGACAGCAGTTCCAAGATTATTAAAAAAATACCGTGATGAAGTTGTCCCGGCTGTTCAGAAAAAATTTGGCATAAAAAATCCAATGGCTGTTCC
>CAYYRJ010000035.1:0-11310 GCA_964474085.1 uncultured Planctomycetales bacterium | reverse complement strand
AAGTTGTCCCGGCTGTTCAGAAAAAATTTGGCATAAAAAATCCAATGGCTGTTCCGCGCCTTGAAAAAATTGTTATTAACATGGGTGTGGGAGCTGCTATTGCTGATATGAAAATTTTAGATGCGGCTGTGGCTGACCTTGCGACGATCAGTGGCCAAAAACCGATTATCCGTCGGGCGAAAGTTGCAATTTCAAATTTTAAGTTGCGCAAGGATCTTCCGATCGGTTGTATGGTGACTTTGCGTCGTTATAAAATGTATGAATTTATGGATCGCTTTATCAGTGTCGCCTTGCCTCGTATTCGTGACTTTAATGGGGTACCGACAAAATCTTTTGATAAACAGGGCAACTATAATTTAGGGATTGCCGAACAAACGATATTTGCCGAAATTGAAGTCGGCCGTTTGAGTCGTACGCAGGGGATGGACATTGCGTTCGTTTTTAGTCAAGACAAGGCAGTCGAAAATGCAGAAGTTCTACGGCTTTTAGGAATGCCGTTTCGTAAATCCAGTGCGCAATCAAATTAATTTTTTTAATACGCACTGTTGTACTGTTTTCAATTATCAAACATTAAGATGGAACAGTGCTAAGGGAGAGGAAAGCTAACAGTTATGGCAAGGAAAGCTTTAGTTTTAAAAGCAGTGCGTAAACCGAAATTTTCGACCCGTCAACATAACCGTTGCATTTTGTGTGGACGTCCGCGTGGATATTTAAGACGATTTGGAACTTGCCGTATTTGTTTTCGTGAGCTTGCTTGGCGCGGCGAAATTCCCGGGGTTAAAAAAGCCAGCTGGTAAATTTATTTAAATTAATAGTTTCAAAGGAAATTAAAATGTCTATCAGTGATCCGATTGCAAATGCTTTAACAAACATTCGAAATGCTATTCATGCCAAGAAGGAAACTCTCGATCTTCCAGCTTCAAAGCTTATTGGAAAAATCCTTGAGATCTTCAAGACAGATGGTTATATCGAAGATTTTCGTTTGATGAAAAATACCAATCAAGGAACATTTAAGGTGTATTTGAAATACATTAATAAAGCTCCGGCGATTATTGGTTTACGTCGTGTTTCTCGTCCGGGTCTTCGTAAATATGTCGATAATACAAAAGTTCCGCACGTTCTCAATGGTTTGGGTACGGCGGTTATTTCAACCTCAAAAGGGGTTTTAACCGACCGAGAAGCGCGTAAGCTCAACATCGGCGGCGAACTCATTTGCTATATCTGGTAGGTTCTCTCTATGTCAAGAAAAGGTAAAATTCCGATTCAATTAGTCAAAGAAGCAAAGATTTTTATTGATAAGGCTGCAGTTCGCGTTGAAGGCCCAAAAGGTAAATTGTCTGTCGATTTGCCGTCGGGGATCACCGTTGAACAAAAAGATGATCGCCTGATTATCAATCGAACCGGCGAGCTTCGGCAAACCCGTGCCAATCATGGAACGATCCGTTCTTTGTTGGTCAATATGATTGACGGCGTTGTCAAAGGCCATAAAAAAGAGTTGCAGATTTCAGGGGTTGGGTTTCGTGCACAAGCTACTGGCAACAAACTTGTCTTGAATGTTGGTTTTAGTCATCCGATTGAATACGAAATTCCTGCAGACGTTAAAGTTGCAACACCTCAACCGACTTCAATTACGATTGAAGGTGTTGACAAGTCCTTGGTCGGTCGTGTGGCTGCCGAAATTCGGGATTTTAAGCGCCCTGAACCGTACAAAGGTAAGGGAATTATGTACGTCGGTGAAGTCATCCGCAGAAAACAAGGAAAATCGGTAACTAAATAAAGCACTGTGTTATATAAATTATTTGTAGCCGAACACAGTACAACACTGCGCTTTTTCAAAAGCACGAATTATACGAATAATGTAAGACGCAGTGGTCAAAACGAAAGTATAGAGAAATAAGCTATGTCAGGTAAAAAGAGAAATAGTGAAGTCCGTCGGCAAGCGCGTCATGAGCGTGTTCGTAAAATTGTTGCAGGGACGCCATCACGCCCGCGTTTGTGTGTTCATCGCAGTCTTAATAATTTGATTGCCCAAATTGTTGATGATTCCAGCCGTAAAGTTTTGTTTGGTATTTCCACGCAAAATAAAGAGTTGCGTTCCAAGTTAACGACCGGCGGAAATGTTGCTGCTGCCGCAGTTTTAGGAGAGGCTTTAGCCGCAAAAGCAATCAAAGAGGGCATTACCAAAGTATCTTTTGATCGCGGCGGGTATCTTTATCATGGGCGGGTCAAGGCTTTTGCAGAGGCCGCACGTAAGGGCGGTTTGGAGTTTTGAACACGAACGCTTTTTGTGAGTATTCAATCCTGAGCGTTTGTCCGTTTTTGGCGGAACGCGAACGACTAAATTAAAATCTGGAGAAACTAATTTCATGTCCGATATTGAAAAAGATTTAAAACGAATGAAAAAAATTCTTCCTGTGGTTAAGGGAAAAGAACGTATCGAGCCTGTCGCCGTTGACGAAGTGTTGGCTGAGGATGCTGCTGTTGGCGCTTCTGAAGGCAAGGGAAGAAAGCCTGCTGGTAATCGTCGTCCGCCCCGTCGTCGGGAAGTTGAAGCTTCTGAATTTGTTGAAAAAGTCTTAGCCATCAAGCGTGTTACCAAGGTTACAAAGGGTGGGAAAAAAATTGCATTCAGCGCCCTTGTTGTTGTCGGTAATGAACGCGGCCGTGTCGGTTATGCCGTCGAGAAGGCCGGTGAAGTTGCTTTGGCTATTAAGAAATCGCTTGGTAAAGCGAAAAAAAACATGTTGTCCATTGCTCTGAAGGGAACGACAATTCCTCATGAAATTATTGGCCGTTGCGGGGCTGCGCAAGTTCTTTTGAAGCCGGCTGCAGACGGTACGGGGGTTATTGCCTCAGGTGCCATTCGCGCTGTTTGCGACGGAGCGGGAATTCGCAATATTTTGACCAAGTGTCATCGTTCCAACAATCCGTTAAATGTCGTTAAGGCGACTTTTGATGGGTTGACTCATCTTAAAATAGCGATTAATCAATCTGGTGACAATGCTTTAGAAAAAACTGCTCAAGTGGCCAGTGGTTCTGAAGCTGGTCCAAAAGCAGAAGGAATATAAAAATGCAGGCACATCAAATTCCTCAACCTCAAGGTTCACGTAAACGCCGAAAGATCGTCGGGCGTGGGCGCGGTTCCGGTTCCGGAAAAACTTCCGGCCGTGGTCATGGACGTAATCAAGGGGCCCGTTCCGGCCGTGGGATTATTCCCCAGCTTGAAGGCGGACAAATGCCGCTTTTACGCAGAACGCCCAAAATCGGTTTTCGTCGTAAGAATCCTTTGGTGTATCAAGAAGTCAG
Organism: uncultured Planctomycetales bacterium; assembly: GCA_964474085.1. Classification (GTDB taxonomy): domain Bacteria; phylum Omnitrophota; class Gorgyraeia; order Zapsychrales; family JANLHA01; genus JADLGJ01. The sequence continues at coordinate 8,004 of CAYYRJ010000035.1, read as the reverse complement.
TTTAGCAGCTTTGAACAAGTTTAAGAGCGGCGCTGTTGTTGATGCGGTTGCTTTACGGCAAAAAGGTTTGATTGAGAATCCGTACAAGCCTTTTAAAATTTTAGGTGATGGCGAAATTAAGCAGGCGCTTACTGTTCAAGCGTATGCGTTTTCTAAATCCGCTGGGGAAAAGATTGTCAAAGCTGGCGGAAAGTTTGAAGTCATTGAGAAGGAAGCTTTAATCGTCGAAGTTAAAAAAGTTCTTCAAAAAAAATCAGGACAGGCCGCCAAGAAATAATTGGCATCATCATTCATGCTATCAGCTTTTGCCAATTGCTTTCGGATTCCAGAGTTAAGAAAAAAAATCTTTTTAACTTTGGGAATCATTGTTGTTTATCGGCTGGGTTGTTTTATTCCGTCGCCCGGGGTTAACGGGGCTGTTTTAAGTTCGTATTTTGCAAAATTAAATTCCAGCGGTGGCGGGACGCTCTTTGGGATGATGAGCATGTTTTCGGGCCGCGCACTTGAACGGATGACGATCTTTGCACTGGGAATTATGCCGTATATTTCCAGCTCGATTATTATGCAGTTATTGACAGCAGTTATTCCCAGCCTCGAGCGGTTGGCGAAAGAAGGTCAGGCCGGGCATCGCAAAATCAATCAATATACGCGCTACGGAACGTTGTTTTTGTGTTTAGTGCAATCGTTTTTTATCGCACTTTGGTTAGAAAAACAAAATTTTGACGGTGCGGCTGTTGTCAATTCTCCGGGTTGGGGTTTTCGCTTTTTGACAGTAGTTAGTTTAACGTGCGGCACATTATTTTTGATGTGGCTAGGCGAGCAGATTCAGGAACGCGGCATTGGAAACGGAATTTCGCTTCTGATTACCGCCGGAATTATTTCAGCGATGCCTTCAGCGATGCATACGTTGGTCCTTTTGATGTCTGCAAAAACGGTCGGAGCTGCTCAGTTGCAGCCTTTGACGCTTGTGATTATGATTTTCTTTTTGATAGGCGTCATTCTTTCGATTACGATGATTACGCAAGGCCAGCGTAAAATCCCTGTCCAATATGCGCGGCGCATCGTTGGTCGAAAAGTCTATGGCGGACAAAGCACATATATTCCTCTGAAGGTCGATACATCCGGTGTTATTGCAATTATTTTTGCGCAGTCGATTATTATGTTCCCAGCTACGATCGCAAGTTTCATGCCGATTCCAGGGGTGCAAGCATTCGGAGCGCTTTTTACGCGGGGTGGTTTTTGGTATTATTCTGTATATTCACTACTTATTGTTTTTTTCTGTTATTTTTATACCGCGATTGTTTTTAATCCGATCGATGTTGCGGAGAACATGAAAAAACACGGCGGTTTTGTTCCCGGAGTTAAGCCGGGCAATGACACGGCGACATATTTAGATTTTGTTTTGACGCGCATTACTTTAGCTGGCGCTTGTTTTATTTGTATCATCGCCGTTATGCCGGATGCAATTATGGCGTCTTTTAAAGTTCCGTATTTAGTCGCTTCGTTTTTTGGCGGGACCGGGATTTTGATTATTGTCGGTGTTATGTTAGACACGATGAAGCAAGTTGAGTCTCACCTGACGATGCGCCATTACGACGGTTTTTTAAAAACCGGACAGCTGCGAGGCCGTCGATGAACACCGTCCTTTTAGGCCCGCCGGGCGCTGGGAAAGGAACGTTAGCGGCAGTTTTGAAGGAAAAATTTGGTCTTTTACATATTTCGACTGGCGATCTTTTGCGTGAAGAGATGAAGAGCGGTTCGGATCTGGGCAATAAGGTCAAGAAATTTGTTGAGAGCGGGGATCTTGTCCCGGACCAAATCGTCATCGAGATGATTGAAAAAAAACTTGCGCAAAATGATTTAGGTATTAAAGGTTATATGCTTGACGGTTTTCCGCGGACGACGGTGCAGGCAGAGGATCTTGACAAAATTTTGGCAAAAATCGGGCGGCCGATTGATTTTGCTCTTTATATGCAGGCGAGTTTGCCGGTCATTTTGCAGCGTTTGACTGGACGGCGGGTTTGTCGAAAATGCGGGGCTATTTCGCATGTTGTCAATCGTCCTTCAAAACGTCCGGGGATTTGTGATCTTTGTGACGGGGAGCTTTATCAGCGTGCGGATGATACCGAAGAGACGATTCGCAATCGCATGCAAGTGTATGAGCAAAAAACAGCTCCAATTATTGAGTACTATCAAAAGCAGAGCAAGCTTCAGACCGTGTCTGGGGATAAAGATACAGAATATATTACAAACATTGTAGCAAAAACTTTGCGCGGGACGCATGACGGCAAGTCAACAGATAAAGCTCAAGACACCAGACGAAATTAAAATTTTACGTAAGGCAGGACATATTCTGTCTTCGATAGTTGCAGAAACAACGCGTTCTTTAAAATCAGGAATGACAACGAAAGAAATTGATGCGATTGCTGAAGGTTTAATCAGCGACCATCAAGTGATACCCGCGTTTAAGGGATATCGTGGTTTTCCGGCATGCTGTTGTATTTCGGTAAATCAGGAAGTTGTCCATGGAATTCCCGGCGAGAAACGTGTGCGTGACGGGGACATTGTCAGCATCGATATCGGAATTATTTATAAAGATTTTTATTCTGATACTGCCGTTACGGTTGGCGTCGGCAAGATAAATTCCAAATTGCACGAACTTTTGGATGTGACGCGCCAGTCGCTTTATAAAGGCATTGAACAGGCACGGCCCGGAAATCATTTGGGTGATATATCTTACGCTATCCAAAGTTTTGTTGAAGATAGGAATTTTTCCATTGTCCGGGATTTTGTCGGGCATGGCATTGGAAAAAATCTCCATGAATCTCCGGAGATTCCTAATTTTGGTTCTGCGCATACGGGCCCGCTTCTGAAAGAAGGCATGGTTATCGCCATTGAACCGATGGTCAATGTCGGAACGTGGCATACACGGATTTGTGAAGATGGTTGGACGGTCGTGACCGCTGATGGTCAACCTTCCGCACATTTTGAACATTGTTTAGCGATTACAGCGGCAGGGCCGCTGATTTTGACAGAATAATATGGCAAAAGAAGATTCGATTGAAGTTGAAGGTGTCATTGACGAGGCGTTACCCAATGCCCAGTTTAAGGTCAAGCTGGATAATGGCCATATGGTTTTGGCTCATTTGGCCGGTAAAATGCGTATGCATTTTATTCGTATCATTCCCGGGGACAAAGTTAAGGTTGAACTTTCTCCCTATGATCTCTCGAGGGGACGCATAACATACAGATGTAAATGAAAATTGAAAGTAAGCGAGTTAAACTATGAAAGTAAAGTCGTCAGTAAAAAGAATTTGTAATAAATGCAAGATCGTTCGCCGCGAAAATATCGTGCGCGTGATCTGTTCGAATCCTAAGCATAAACAGCGACAAGGTTAACGTGTTTGCTTAGTGGTTTTAATGTTTTAATTTAATTTAAAGGAAAAACGATATGCCAAGAATTTTAGGTGTTGATATTCCCCGTGAAAAAAGAATTGACGCGTCGCTGCCGTATCTCTATGGGATTGGCCGTGTGACTGCAAAAAAAGTTCTTGATGATGCTAAAATTGATCCGAGCCGTCGGGCAAAGGATTTGAGCGACGAAGAAATCGCCAAAATCACCGGGATTATTCAAAACAATTATTTGATCGAAGGGGATCTGCGTCGGGATATGAATCAGAATATCCGCCGCCACATGGATATGGGCAGTTATCGCGGGGTACGCCACCGCAAGGGTCTTCCAGTCCGTGGACAGAGAACCAAGACCAATGCACGTACGCGCAAAGGAAAGAAACCGATTTTGCAGGCTAAGAGCGCAGCACAACCAGCGCCGAAGAAATAAAATCTAACAGCGAAGTCCAATAGTTAAAAGAGGGTTGAATGAATAAAAAACCAGAAGAATCAGCAGCAGCTTCAAAAAAAGACAAAAAGGCAAAAAAGAAAAATCTTAAAGGCGTTACGTCTGGAATTGTCCATATCCAAGCGACCTTTAACAATACGATTATTTCCATTGCTGATCGTCAGGGCAATGTTATTTCTTGGGGAAGCCCGGGGACGGTCGGGTTTAGCGGCTCTAAAAAATCGACGCCATTTGCCGCGCAAGTTGCTGCCAGCAGTGCTGCCAAGCAAGCCAAAGATTTTGGGATCCAAAGCGTCGATATTTATGTCAAAGGTCCGGGTTCTGGTCGAGAGTCAGCGATTCGTGCGGTTCAGGCTGCAGGCATTATGGTTACGTCTATCCGAGACGTGACCCCGATGCCACACAACGGATGCCGTCCTCGTAAAAAACGTAGAGTTTAATAGAGAACGAAAAAAAGGGAGCAGGTTTTTATGGCAAGGGATTTAGGATCAAGTTGCAGATTGTGCCGGCGTGAAGGCGAGAAACTCTTTTTGAAAGGGACTCGTTGTTACACTCATCGCTGTGCCATTGAACGCCGGGATTACGCACCGGGGGATCATGGAGCCAAGCGTGCTTCCAAGCTTTCTAACTTCGGTATACAGATGCGCGAAAAGCAAAAGCTCAAGAGAATTTACGGTCTCTTGGAGAAGCAATTTCGTCTTTATTTTGCCAGCGCAGTCAAAAGCAAGGGTGTTACCGGTTCTATCCTTTTGCAATTCCTGGAAAGACGCTTGGACAATGTGATTTATCGGCTTGGATTTGCGACGTCGCGCAAACAGGCCCGTCAAATTGTCAGTCATGGATTTGTTTGTATCAATGACCGGGCTGTTAATATTTCATCGGTCTTGGTTAAACAAAATGACGAAATTTCTTTGAAGTTTGGCTCTGATCAAAAGGGACAAAAAATGATTGAAGCAAACTTTGAGGCATCCAAAGCACGGACGATACCAACGTGGTTAACGGCGGACATCAATCATTTTAAAGGCAAAATTCTTCGTCTTCCACAACGGGACGATATCAATTTCCCGATTAATGAACAATTGATCGTCGAACTTTATTCACGATAAACCCCACACGAAAGAATATCAGGAGGAAAACATGGGAGTAAAATGGCGCGATTTTCAAATGCCAAAAAGATTAGACTGCGATGAAGCGACCTATACGAATCACTATGGACGTTTTGTTGCCGAACCTTTTGAACGTGGCTATGGGGTAACTTTAGGAAACGCTCTGCGCAGAATTCTTTTATCTTCGATTGAAGGCAGTGCGGTAACCTCTATTCATATTGAAGGGGTCGATCATGAATTTTCGACGATTCCCGGAGTGTTCGAATCCGTTACGGAGATTATTTTAAATATTAAGGGTGTTGTTTTGCGTTCACATTCGCGTGTCGCAAAGACGATTTACATCAAGGCTGACAAAAAAGGCGAAATCCGCGCTAAGAATATTATTTGCGATGAAACGGTCGAAATTGTTAATCCCGATCATTTGATTGCAACGCTTACGCAAGATATTGCTTTTAACGTCGAGCTTGAGGTTGGCAAAGGACGTGGATATGTCCCGGCTGAGTTAAATAAAAAAGACACGTTGGCTGTCGGTGCTATTGCTATCGATTCTATTTTTACGCCGATTGTCAAAGTCAATTATCTCGTCGAGAACACCCGTGTCGGTCAGCGCACCGATTATGACCGTTTGATTTTGGAAATTGAGACCAACGGGGCGATTTCGCCTAAGGAAGCTCTGCTTTATGCGGCTAATATTCAACAGCGCCATTTGGACGTTTTTGTTTCTTACGGCCAGCTTCCTGAAGAAGAAGTCGAAGAAGAAGAAATTTCCGCTGAGGAAGAAGCGATTTACGAAAAGCTTCGTCTTCCGGTTTCCGAATTGGAATTGTCTGTCCGTAGTGCGAATTGTTTAAAAGATGCGAACATCCGCACGATCGCAGACCTGGTCAAAAAAGCGGAATCTGAACTTTTGGGTTTCCGTAATTTTGGAAAGAAATCTTTAACTGAAATTAATGAACTGCTTGTTGTGATGGGGTTGCATTTAGGAATGAAGGTGGATCCTAAAAAACTTAAAAAAGTTGAGCAACAGCAACCACCGCAAGTCAATAATTAAGCGGTATTAAACTTAAGGTGATGATATGAGACATGGGATAGCCGGAAATAAACTTTCAAGAAATTCATCTTTGCGCAAAGCGACAATGCGGGATATTGCGATTGCGACCCTGATTCGTCAGCGGATTACGACGACCAAAGCGATTGCCAAAGAAGGCCGCAAGCTCGTCGACCGTTTGATTACAATGGGCAAAAAGAATACGCTCAGTGAGAAACGCAAAGCTTTTTCAGTGTTGTGTGATCACCAGTTAGTCAGCGATCTTTTTGAAAAAATTGCACCGCGTTTTCGCTCACGCCAAGGCGGTTATACCCGGATTATGCAAATCGGCCAGCGCCGGGGCGATAATGCTCATATGGTTCTGCTCGAGTTGACCGAAAAAGAAGAAATTGTTAAAAAGCCAGTCGCAACGGACAAGACTAGCAAAAAATCAAAAGTCGTTGATGTCGAAGCTCAGACGGAAGGCTCAAGCGAAACGCCCAAGATTGAATCTTCCAAAACATCGGCTAAGAAACATTTACCGACGGAAGAAAAGTCAAAAGCTAAGCCTAAGGTTGGCATGATCAAAAAAATGTTCCAAAGAAAAGTTGGCGAAGGTTAGGCCTTAAAAAACGAGGGAGCCCGATGGAAAAACCTGCTGTTAAAATCAATCGTCGTATCAAAGAAGTTTTGGGCTCAACAACGTTAGCGATCACAGCCAAGGCCAAAGAATTGGCGTCCAAGGGTGTTGATGTTGTCAATTTCGCAGCAGGCGAACCGGACTTTGACACGCCGGACACAATCAAAAGGGCGGCTATAAAGGCCATCGAAAGCGGCTTTACCAAATATACCCCTTCCACGGGGACCGTTGAGCTGCGCAAAGCGATTGCCGCAAAATTCAAAAAAGATAATGCCCTCGAATATTCTCCCAATCAAATTGCAGTCTCCTGCGGGGCCAAGCATGCCATTTATAATCTTGTCCAAGTTTTAGTCGATGAGGGGGATGAAGTCCTTATTCCGTCTCCCTATTGGGTCAGTTATCCGGAAATGGTCAAAATTGCCGGCGGGGTCAATGTCTTTGTCCCTACGGATTTTGAGAGTGGTTTTAAATTAACACCTGCTGTTCTCAAGCGCTACATTACTTCCAAAACGAAGCTTTTGTTTATTAATTCTCCATCTAATCCGACGGGTGTTGTTTATTCCAAAGATGAACTGCGCGCCATTGCGGATATTTGTGTCGCGCATGGGATTTATATCATTAGCGATGAAATTTATGAAAAATTGATCTACGCGACATCCGAATATACCTCCGTTGCCGCTTTAAGCAAAGAAATTTATGATTTGACCTTTACCGTCAATGGCGTTTCTAAAGCGTATTCGATGACAGGTTGGCGTATTGGTTATGTTGCCGGTCCGCAGGCTATTATGGATTACGTTAAGAATTTTCAAGACCATTCCACCTCTAACCCTACTTCCATCAGTCAAGCCGCAGCGCTCGCTGCGTTAGAGCTTCCTGACGACACCATTGTCGCCATGCGCGAAGAGTTTAAAAAACGCCGTACACTGATGATGTCTTTGGTTGCTCAAATTCCAGAGATCCGGTTTGTCCAGCCAGATGGCGCTTTTTACCTTTTTTGCGATATTTCTAATCTCGGCGATTCGGACGCTGTGGCCAAACGTATCCTGGACGAAGTTAATGTCGCTGTGATTCCTGGGTCGGGCTTTGGCGCGCCGGACTTTATTCGCTTGAGTTTTGCCACATCCCAAGAGCGCATCAAAGAAGGTATCAGCCGCATCGGGCAGTGGATCAAAAAACAGGCGTAAAAAAAGTTGTCCGATTTACGCAGAAATCCGCCCTTTACAAGTTATTTTTTGTAGGTTATATTTATAGCGTCGACTGACGTTGGTTTTAGCCGTATTTTACCCTTCTTTTAGGAGACCTGCCTTGATGAAATTTAACGAAAAAGCCCAACAAGTCATTGAATATTTATTAATCGTCGTCGCTGTTGTCG
>CAYYRJ010000034.1:0-18248 GCA_964474085.1 uncultured Planctomycetales bacterium | reverse complement strand
TCTTTGAACATTTGAGTATTTGTAGGGGCGTATTGCAATACGCCCCTACGAGGTGGAAAGGTGCCAGCATCTTTAAATTCCCCAACCTTGCCTTTGGCAGGCAAGCCCCCTTTAAAGTAAAGGGGGACGTAAAGCGGGGGGATTTAATCAATCTTGTTTTGAATTCTTAAGATATTAGGGACAGACACCTTATTTTAAAATTCGGGTCGAGGCATGGTATAACCGTATCTTTGAACATTTGAGTATTTGTAGGGGCGTATTGCAATACGCCCCTACGAGGTGAAAAGGTGCCAGTCATTTTTAAATCTTGTTTTGAATTCTGGCAGCGCTGCCAGAATTGATATTAATTAAGGTATGTTGAAGTTTCCCCAACCAAGAGCGATTCTTTAGTTGACATTGTCCAATCTATAGATTACCTTTTTAGTATTGTATTCCCTGTTTAAATGCGGATTCAAACCAATATCGATAAGGAGCCGTAAATGGAATTGCGTGAATTGCTTTTATTATCCGTCCAGAAAAAAGCTTCCGACGTGCATTTGACCTATGACAGCCCGCCGTATTTGCGCATCGACGGCAAACTGATTGCGACAAACAAAGATCCTCTTTCGCGCGAAGAGCTTAAAAAAGTCATTTACGGGATGTTGACTGATAATCAAAAAGAAGTTTTTGAGCGCGACAAGGAATTAGATTTTTCGCTTTCTCTCTCGGGGATGGATCGGTTTCGCGTGAATATCCATTTGCAGCGCGGCTCGGTTGAGGCCGCGTTTCGTCGCATTCCGATTTTTATTCCGAATATGTCTGAACTTGGTTTGCCGCCGATTATTGCGGATATGGCTCGCAAGCCCAACGGGTTAGTTCTTATTACCGGCCCAACGGGGACGGGTAAGACGACGACGATGGCTTCCCTCATTAATTTGATCAATGAAGAAAAAGAATCCGTTATCGTTATGATCGAAGACCCCATCGAGTATGTCCATTTCAACAAAAAATCGATTATCAAACAGCGCGAAGTTTATCGCGACACCAATTCGTTTGCTGAAGCCTTAAAACGCTGCTTGCGTCAGGACCCGGATATTATTGTCGTCGGTGAGATGCGTGATTTGGAAACAATTTCGACCGCTTTAACGGCCGCTGAAACAGGGCATTTGGTTTTAGCGACGTTGCACACGCCGGATGCGCCGCAAACCATTGAACGTATCATTGACGCGTTCCCGCCGTATCAACAACAGCAGGTCAAATTGCAGTTAGCCTCGGCGCTTCAGGCGGTTGTTTCGCAGCTGCTTTTGCCTAAGGCAGATAATATCGGGCGGGTGTTGGCGACAGAGGTCATGGTGGTCACTCCGGGGATTCGTAATTTGATTCGCGAACAGGCCATTGAACAAATTCCGACGGCAATTCAGACCGGAAGCGCGTATGGAATGAACACGATGGACAAATCTTTGCAAAAGCTCTATCAGCAAGGCACGATTACTTACGAAACTGCTATTGAAAACGTTAAAAATAAAGAAGAATTTCGCCAATTGCTCAACAGCGGCAAGCCTGGCACAAGAAAATAAAGGAAAACTATGTCTTACAAAGTTACGTTATTGCCGGGTGACGGCATAGGTCCAGAAGTTGCTCTGGCGATGCGAAAATGCGTCGATGCCACGGGTGTTAAAATTGAGTGGGAAGAATATCTCGTCGGGGAGCAGGCGATTGCAAAATTTGGAACGCCGCTACCAGAGCCGGTTTTAGATTCGGTGCGCCGCAATAAAGTCGCGATTAAGGGTCCGATTGCAACGCCGGTGGGCAAAGGTTTTCGTTCGGTCAACGTGCAGTTGCGTCAAGCTTTGGATCTTTTTGCCTGTGTGCGTCCATGCAAATTTTATGAAGGGACCAAATGCAAATATCCGCAAGTCGATTTGATGATTTTTCGTGAAAATACAGAAGACCTTTATGCGGGCATTGAGTTTGATATCAACACCCCCGAAGCCAAAGAGTTGATCACGACAATCAACGGCATGTCATCGCGAAAAATCCGCGAAGATTCCGCAATTTCGATCAAGCCGATTTCCGTAACAGCCAGCCGGCGGATTGTCAAATATGCTTTTGACTATGCCGTGAAACATAATCGCAAAAAAGTGACCGCCGTTCACAAGGCGAATATCATGAAGTTTTCTGACGGGCTTTTTTTGCGTACCGCGCGCGAAGTGGCAAGCGAATATGCCGGGAAAGTCGAGTTTCAGGATGTCATCGTCGACAATATGTGCATGCAATTGGTTCAGAAACCTGAGCTTTATGATGTTTTAGTTTTGCCGAATCTTTATGGTGATATTGTTTCAGACTTGTGCGCCGGACTTGTCGGCGGGCTTGGAATTGCGCCGGGGGCTAATTTTGGCGATGAAATCGCTTTGTTTGAGCCGGTGCATGGCTCGGCGCCAAAGTATGCCGGACAGAATAAAGTTAATCCGACGGCGACTATTCTCTCGGGCGTGCTGATGCTGCGTCACTTGAAAGAAGACAAAGCTGCGGATCGTTTGGAAGAAGCGGTCAAAGCGGTTTTGCGGCAGGGCAAAGACGTCACGTATGATCTTAAAGCCGATCGAAATGATCCGACAGCTGTCGGGACGCAAGAAATGGCGCAGGCTATTTGCCAAAAACTTAAGTCTGTTTAGAGTTGTACGATTAACAAAAACCCCGATCCGCTTAACAGAGCTTCGGGGTTTATTTTTCTTTTATGCAAAATCCGGGTTTAAAAAACGCTGGCGCATGTTTTGTCGACCTTGGCCTGATCGATTATCAAGACGCGTATCGCATACAAAAACAAGCCGTTCTCCAAGTGGCCGCCGGAGAAGAGGAAAAAATTTTTTTTTGCGAGCATCCGTGTGTTTTGACTTTGGGGCGTTTGGCCGATGAACGGTATATTCTAGCTTCGCAAAACGAGTTGTCTCGGCGGGGCATCAATGTTGTTTCGATTGACCGCGGCGGGGAGGTCACTTTGCATGCGCCGGGCCAATTGGTTGTTTATCCGATTTTGGATTTAAAAAAGCACGGAAAAGATCTGAAACACTATTTGCATGATTTAGAAGAAACCGCTATCGAATTTTTGCAAGGCTATGGGATTTGCTCTTTAAGAAATCCGGGAAAGACCGGCGTTTGGGTGGGCCCTAAAAAAATTGTGTCGATTGGCGTTGGCGCAAAGAAATGGGTTTCGTTTCATGGCCTGGGAATTAATATCAGTACAGACTTGGAACTTTTTTCGCTGATTAATCCTTGTGGCCTAGGCGTCCAAATGACGTCAGTCGAGAAAATTCTCTCAAAGCCGGTGGATTTTAATGAAGCTAAAGCAAATTTTGCCGACGTCTTTTCAAGAAAGTTTAACCTTTAGAAAATTTCGTTTCGCTCAAAACAATTTTGAGTATAATAGCAATGATTTATTTCCTGTTATTTTTTGTAACCAAACATTTTGGACGTTAAACAAGATTATGGCCCAAGTCATTTTGCCCCATTTAGGTGAAGGAATAGAAAAAGCTACCGTCGCTTTTTGGCATTGCAAGCTCGGGGACAAAGTCGATAAAGACAGCGAGCTTGTTGAGCTGGTCACAGACAAGGCGTCGTTTAATGTCACATCGGACTTTAGCGGTGTGGTCAAAGAAATTTTGGTGCCGCAGGGCCAAGAGGCTAAGATCGGCCAAGCCTTGGCTGTTATTGAATAAGATAATAGCCGCAGAAATTTATAAGCCAATCATTTGGGTTTAGCTGTTTAAAGAGGAAAACATGGATAAAGAAATACGAAAAAAGCGCAAAGTTCTTTTGATGTATATTACAAAAGTCTCGGGACATCGTCAGGCGACGGTCGCAATTCAGCGCTCGCTGCGTGAGCTTGACCCGACGATCGAAGCTCCGGGCGTTAACGGGTTTGGGTATACGTACCCGATTCTAGAGCAGGTCGTCAACCGCGCTTATATGAGTGTGATCAAGCGTACCCCTAAAGTGTGGGATTATCTTTATGACAATCCCAACATCGTCAAAAAATCCCAGTCGATCAAAAAATTCTTACATAAAACAAGCCATAAAAAATTGGCCAAACTTTTTGCCGAGTATCAGCCGGACACGGTTGTCTGCACGCAAGCTTTTCCTTGCGGCATGGTTGCTGATTACAAGGTTGCGCATAATCTCAAAATTACTTTGATTGGCGTCTTGACGGATTTTGCACCGCATTCGTTTTGGATCAATGAAGGGGTCGATTATTATGTTGTTCCCGACGAGGAAGCGCGCGAGCGGTTTATTAAAAAAGGCGTTTCTCCGGATGCAATCAAGGTTTATGGCATTCCGATTCAGGCAAAATTTTCACTCCCCCTTAACAAAGAAGCGATTGCAAAAACTCTCGGACTTGATTTGTCGGTTCCTGTCATTTTGATTATGGGTGGCGGTCAGGGTTTGGGCCCGATCAAGGAAGTTGTTGGGTGTTTGCAAAAAATTGACGCGCCGCTGCAGATGATCGTCATTACCGGCACAAACAAAAAATTGCAAAAGTGGCTGGACCATGAAAAAAAGCATTTTTCCAAAAAGCTTGTCAGTTTTGATTATGCCAAAAATGTCAATGAACTGATGGAAGTCTCCACTCTTATTATCACAAAACCCGGCGGAATGACGACGAGTGAATGTCTTACGAAGGGTTTGCCGATGGTGATTGTCAACCCAATTCCCGGACAGGAAATGCGCAATACGGATTTTCTTTTAAAAAACGGGATTGGTATTCGAATCGACAAGACCAGCGATGTGGGCGAAGAAATAGAAATTCTTTTACGGTCTGCGGATCGACTGGATATGATGCGCAAGGCCGCCTTGGCTTTTGGCAAGCCCAAAGCCGCCTATGATGTGGCCCGCTTGATTTTAGACGGCCCCGCACAAAAAGGGCACTAACCAATTTTTTATGTTCAAATTTTATCTTTATAAATTCGGCCAGTTTTTAATTCGGCGGATATCCTTAAAGACAGCATATCAACTGGCGATTTTTCTTTCGGACATCCATTATTTTTTGTCTTTTCGTGACCGGCGGTCTGTCAAAAATAATTTAAAAGTTATTCTTGGGCCTGACCAAGACGTAAGGGCTGCGTCGAGGGATGTTTTTCGAAACTTTGGAAAATATTTAGTCGAGTTTTTTGGCATCGCCAATAGTCTCGACGAAAAATTTATTAAAGACAAAGTCAAGATCAGCAATCGTCAGTACTTAGACGAAGCTATTTCGGCTGGCAAGGGCGTTATTATGCTCACCGCGCATATTGGCAATTGGGAGTTAGGTGGTTTGGTGATGGGGATGTTAGGATTCCCGACGCTGGCGATTACTTTGTCGCACAAAGAGCGGCCGGTCAATGAACTTTTTAATAAACAGCGCGAATTGCGCGGCGTCATCAGTGTCCCTATCCGTCAGGCTGTCCACAGATGTCTGGGGGCTTTAAAGGAAAATAAGTTTGTCGCGCTTTTGGCCGACCGGGATTTTACCAGCAGCGGAGAGCGGGTCTTGTTTTTAGGACGCGACGTTTTAATCCCTAAAGGCGCGGCATTGTTTGCGTATAAAACAGGAGCGGTGATTCTGCCGACGTTTTTTTTGCGTGAAGCCGATGATACGTTTAGTTTGCAGTTTGAAAAACCGATTTATCCACGCTTTTCTAGCAGCGGTCAAATCGAACCGAAAGATATGGCCGCTCTTGTCAGTCAATATGCGAATGTCATTGAAAAAAAGATCCACGCTTATCCAACGCAATGGCTTATGTTTCGTGAATTTTGGAATGAAAAAGCCAATCGTTTAGCCGACCTTGATGAGCGTATCACCTAATTGCAGCGAGGTTATCCATTGAAAATTTGTGTCCTGATTCCGGCCCACAACGAAGCAAAAGAAATTAGCCGTCTTGTTACGATGGTGGCCGCACAAGGCTTGGACGTCATTGTCGTTGATGATGGTTCATCCGACCAGACAGGTTTGCTTGCGCAAAAGGCAGGAGCTCTTGTTTTGCGCAATGATCCGCGCCAAGGCAAAGGGTTTTCGCTCAAACGTGGGTTTGCGTATCTTCTGGAACACGGTTATGAAGCTGTGATTGCCATGGACGGAGATGGACAACATGATCCGGCGGATTTAAAAAATTTTTTGCAAGCCGCAGAGGGCAAAAAAATGTGTGTTGTCAACGGCACGCGCATGTCTGATGCAAAGAGTATGCCGCTTGTGCGCCGGGTGACGAATCGTTTTATGTCGTCGATTATTTCGGCAATTTGTCATCAGCGCATTGACGACACCCAGTGCGGGTTTCGCTACATCAGCGCTGATGTCCTGCGGGCGATTTCTTTAAAGTCGAATGATTTTGAAATTGAAACTGAAGTTTTGATCAAATCTTGCCGTGTCCACGCGAAGGTCATTTCTGTTGCGATTAAGACAATTTACCGTGATGAAAAAAGTAAAATTAATCCGCTTAAAGATACTATCCGATTTTTTGCTTATCTTTGGCGGGAATTAATCAACCCAAAACGTTAAATGCCCAAAGTCGTGACAATGCCAGAGCGCAGCGTAGATATTTTTGAAAACCGCATTATTTATTATGCGCTTTTGGCATCCTGCTTTTTGCATGCCTGTTTTTTGGTGTTTTCGTATTTTGTCCTTTCTTCGTCGAACAAGCTCAAACTCAAGACAATGGAAATTCGCTATCATGCGCAAGTCAAAGAAAAGCCGCTTGAGCGTCAGGCGAAGATTGACAGTGTTTCTGACATAAAGGAATCTCGAAAAAATTCGTCGCTGAGGACAAAAAGTTTGATCGAAAAACAAATCGCCAATCCGTCGTTTTTGCGCGATAGCAACAAGCTCACCCGTCGGACCGACATCCCGGACAAACAACCGCCTAAAATGACAAACCTGGTAGAAAAACGCAGTATCTCTGTGCCGGTTGTCGCCACGCAAAAAATTACAAATCCCAATTATGTCGGCTACAATGACCGTATTCGCGACAAGATCCGAAACCGGGCGTATTTTTATATCGATGATCCGCAGTTTCAGGCGGGCGAAGTTTATTTAACTTTTATTGTGACTGCCGACGGGAATTTGAAAGATTTGCAGATTATTAGTGAGCGCAGCCGCGCTAATGAATATTTGCGAAATGTCGGTTTGCGCAGTGTCCGAGAGTCGAGTCCTTTTGCCCCTTTTCCCTCTGATTTAAAATATCCAGAACTTTCCTTTAATGTCGTAATTTCTTTTGAAGTCAGCGGCGGACAGTAAGAGAGATTTATTTCCAACTTGATTTCCTCTCCTCGTCGGGGAGAGGATTAAGGTGAGGGGGGAAAGAATCTCGGTTTATTTCGCTAGCGACAACTTGTCATCGCTGGGTTTTGGATTTGTGCCCATCATCAAGGGGAGATTTTCGATACTGGCTGGCTGGATGTTAAGAATAACCGGATACAATCCTTCGATATTAATCTGATCAATGTTTTGCATCGGTAAAGGCAGCGGGACACCGCGGCCGTCACGTTTAATCTGTAAATCCAAGAGCGCCGGATTAAAGTCGATACCACCGACTGCGCTTGAACCGGCTGCGACTTTAACATTTTTATCGCTTACGGTTAGGTTAGACTCTAAAGAAACACGAAGGATTTTAGCAACTGGGGTTATCTTCGCCGGATTCGCGATAAGCATGGCTGGTAAAAGTTCGAGCAAGAATTGACTTTTTTGTTGCGCAGATATTTGAGCTTTCATTGGTGCAAGTAACATTGTAGCGTCTGGAGTAGAGCTATCAGCTTGAGCTAATATTTGAGAGTAAATTTGATCATTCTTTGGATCGGTAAACGAAATGCCCGTTGCTTTTTCAAAGATTCGCAGAAAATTATATTGTTGAAGGGATGTTAAATTTTGACCTTGATCGGCAATGATACGTATCCTATTTTCGAACACTTCGGCATCATTAAATGCATCAAAGGAATAATTTTGCCAGTTACCGTTGAGAGTATGCAAATGAGACACTTTAATTCTTTGTGGAATGGTGCTCCCCATGTTTGTTTGGTAAGCAGGGTATGTAACAGTAAAGGTACTGGTATCAGTCTGTGCGTTATAAAATACTTTTATTTCTCCGTTTTTTAAATTTTTTATTGAAATGGTATTAATCTCAAGGATTCTTTCTAGAGCGTCAATATCATCAGTATTTTTTGCTAATCTTTCTTCTGCAACTTTTATAAATGCCTCTTTTGCGTCATTTTCGCTTGTTAACTTTGGCGTATAAAGAACTTGCCCAAATAGAGCTAGAATTTCATTAACTTTACTACTGTATTTCCCTGCAAATTCTTCGGTATCTAAACCATGAATGGTTACTAATACATTTAGCAAAGCTCCTTGTTCCTCTGTGCTAAGCGATTTATTTTTTGCAATGGAAATAAGGTTTTTAAAGGTTTCAGCAGACATATCATCTGGGATGATAGGGATAATGTTTTGGATATCAGCTGTTTTAAATGATTGGGGGGTAAATTTAGATACGCCGAGACTAGGGAAAATTATAATTAGCGTTTTATCGGGGTTTTTCTTATCGGGAGTAAATTCTATCCTTCCATCAAGCCGGTCAATAATCGTACTCGACGCAACGGGAGCAAGCGGTTGCAAATTCAAGTCTAATAGTTTGGCTGTTTCCGTGAAGAAATTGTTAGCGTTTGTACTAGATGGTATGGTTGCCAGAAAGTTGATAAAGCTTTCTTTCTTTTCTCTGGGGGTATTGTTTGCGACACCAACAATCCATTGAGCCGTTTCGATTGCAGGCGCTTCTGATAAAATCATTTCAACTCTTGGATCGTAGCGTTTATTAGTGTTTAATCGGAAGCTGTTTTCTTCAAGAGCGGTTGCTTTCGTTAAGATTTGAAAATGGTTGGCTTGCTGTTGGGGTGTTAAAGATGTGATCTTTGCGACGTTGCTTAAGCGAGATATGATTTCTGCAGAAGTAGCAATCGTATCAAAAAGTGTCGTGTTTCTCCAGTCGCCGTTAACAATAACATTGTTAATTGTGCTTGTATTAGTAGCTGCATCGTAAGCAATTTGGATGTTGACATCGCGTTTTTCCTTTAAATCAATGATGCCGGTCGCCAGTTGCAACAGTGTCTCAAAAATTTTTGTAGATTCCACAGGCCGAGCACGGGAAAGCTCGCGCATGATTCTAGAGAGTGTTTCATTAAAAATTCTTTGTCTTTCTTGGGGAGTTTGCGCTCGAGCCATTTGCGTGGTAAGTTCATCGCCTGCAGTTGAATTGAGCGTTTTGATTTGAATGATTAACCGGTTAATGATGGGATCTGTTTCGTAGCGGCTGAACTCTTTAACCGATTGCCATGCGGCAGCTAAGATTGTAATATAAAGTCCTTTTTGACCATTGAGCAAATCAGTACTTTCAACGACCTTTTCATCCAGCCACTTTAAAAGTTTTTGAGCATCCCCGTCAAAGGCAGAGAGCAAAAAAGGATTAGTCGTAATATTGCCCGCGATCATGTTTTCTTGAATTTCACCTGTTGCGGATTGAAAAAATATAACGCTCGTATTTTTTTCTGGATCCCAAAATCGGGTAAGAAAACCATTTTTTTCTCCAGCATTATTCCGCGATATTTCGGTAATACTTCCAGGCCATTGTTCTGGAGTTCCGCGTTGGGCTTGTCCATTTTGAGCCGACGTCTCAAGGAGTTCTAAGTATCGCGCACTTGGTTTTTGAAGGCGTCCTTTTTGGCGAGATGTTAAAATCTCGGTAATGATCTGTAGCGATTTTTGGGTCATATCAGAGCCCGGCTTTAAAATAGCTTCTCTTGGCACATCAGTCCCAAATATTTTATTTTTGGGAGGTAAAGCTGCCAATTCGCGAGCCAGCTTTTCTAAATCCCCATTCGTGCGAAACGGTTCAAGGGCCAAGAAATAACTGTAGGATCGTGCCCCGCTACTAAGGATGATATCTGAATAAGTTGTAACTGCCTGCTCAATTTTTGCCAGGACTTTTTCTGGAGTCTGTGCTGAAAAAATAAAAGCCTTTTTTTCAGCTGTGGCGGATTCGACTTTGTTTTCTGTGAATAATGAAGTCACTTGCTCAAGGGCACCATAACTAATAATCGCATCAGCGACAGCTTGAGCAAAAGATCGGCTTTCCCCATTTAATTTTTTATACAATGTGTCACGTAATGCGTCGCTGTCTGTAGGTTTATTGCCGCTTTCTCTTTGTTTTGCAAGAAGTTCTCGAAGGAAGATTGAAGCCGTAGCTCTTTGATCGCTAGAAAGTCTTTTCATATCAAGACGGATCGTTTCAAGCACGCTGCTCGCGCGGAATTCAAGCCCGCCGGAGAAATATTTTCTGGGCAAAGGCTCTTGCGAGGCCAAATCATAATCTTCTTTAACGAGATTATAAACTCCCCGACGGAAAGCGTCTAAGTATTGGTCATAGACTTTTTGTTTAACGTCTTTTTCGGGAATATCCACGCCCTTGATTTTGCCCTTGTCCGCATAGACTTTTCCTAAGAGCGTTTCCTTGAGATTCTTTTTGTACCACGCGGCGAGAATGACCGAGTTGTAAATTTGGCGCACGGGCGCAAAATTTTTGCCTTCATTGATTTCTTTTTCAATCTCCGGCAAAATCGTTTCGCGAAAGATTTCAGACGAGAGGCTGGCCGTTGGAGGTTGGACGTTGGTGGCTGATTTTTTCCCTGGCGTCGAGCGTCCAGCGTCCAGCGTCTTTTGCATTGCTTCAAAGTCCTCGGCCATCATCACTTTTAAACGACTCGAACCGATAAACGCATAACCATCTTGCTCTAGGATGACGGCTTTTTGCGGCATAATCCAGACCTTATTAAAGGTATTGACCGGAATTTCTGTTGTCCCATAAAGGTCAAATGCCCGTTTATAAACCGAGTCCCAAAATTTTTTGCCGAGTTCTTTTTCGGGATTGGTGAGCGACGAGGCCAGTTGTTTGAGTAGATAATCCTGTTCGAGCATTTGCTTGCCCATTTCGGT
This sequence comes from uncultured Planctomycetales bacterium, assembly GCA_964474085.1. Classification (GTDB taxonomy): domain Bacteria; phylum Omnitrophota; class Gorgyraeia; order Zapsychrales; family JANLHA01; genus JADLGJ01. The sequence goes on along the minus strand of CAYYRJ010000034.1, from coordinate 7,267 downwards.
TGAAGCCAGTAAATCCGGAATAATCCGGTCGCCTTCATAAGGAGAAAGGTTGACCCAAGACTCATTTTCGGGAATTGTCATCGCGGCCAAAAAATATTTGATAAGCTTTTGGGTTTCTTGTTTAAACTCTTCTGCAGTTTGTTTGGTTTCTCCATGATCAACCAAAAAATCAAACTCGAGCGGATTCTCAGGATGAATGGTCAAGCCCTTAAGGACGACGGGGTCAAATTTGGGGCTAAGCAGAACCATTTCTCCGGGTTTTGGAAGTGTTGAGATATACTGCGCGCTAAGAGGTGTGGTCGGGCCAGCAACCATGCTGAGCACAAAAATCGCCGCCACCGCCAAGCTAACAACTTTGCGGACAGGAGAATATTTTTTTATATGAAAGTTTTTTGTCAACATAAGATTTCTTAAGGCTGCTGTCTAATTATTCGAAAGGTATCAATATTTGATTGATTGACCCACGCAAAGGATAACATATGAAAATGTTTGTGGCAAATCGCAGTTCTTAAGATTGACAATGGTTAAACACAATGGTATCCTAAGCAGCATTTTAACGAAAACCCTACGCAAGTGTGAAAGGAAGCATATAGATGGATCGTGAAAAGCATGTTGATGAATCGTGGAAGGACTCAGTTTCTAATGAGAAGGAAATTCTTATCGGCGGTAAAAAAGAAAATTGCGGGGATGGTTGCGGTTGCGGTCACTCTCATGAGCAGGCTCAAGATGAAGCCCCGGCTGACCCTATGGAAATCAACTTTATCAATTATGTCTCGAGCCTTGCTTTTCAAGCTTTGATCTTTTTGGGCGAGCTTCCTAATCCGCTCGACGACAGCAAACTCGAAAAAAACCTTCCGCAAGCCAAGTTTTTGATCGATACGCTGATTATGATCCGTGAAAAAACAAAAGGGAATTTGACGCCTGAGGAAGACAATTTGATTTCTGCGACGGTCTATGAGCTGCAGATGAAGTTCGTTGAACTGCTCAAAAAAGAAAACGCATGATTGATCAGGACCTCTTAAAAATTTTGGCCTGTCCGGCTTGCCGCGGTGAGGTTAAACACAAGGACGAAAAAATTATTTGTACCAAGTGCGGCCGTCGCTATCCGATCAAAAACGGCATTCCGGTCATGCTGGTTGACGAAGCAGAGAAATGATCATGAAAAAAATCCTCGTTATACATGGCCCGAATCTTAATCTTTTGGGCCAGCGCGAAAAAGACATTTATGGCCAGCTTACGCTCGAGCAAATCAATGCTCGTCTGCTGGAGCTTGCCAAAACCCGCGGTGTTGAACTTGCATTTTTGCAGTCAAATCACGAAGGCGATATTGTCGACAAGATCGGGACTGCCAAAAAAGACGGGTTTAGCGCAATTTTGATAAATCCGGCCGCTTATACTCATACCAGTGTTGCCATCCGAGACGCGATCCTTGCGGTCAGTTTGCCGACGGTTGAAGTTCATTTGTCGAATATTTATGCCCGCGAGGATTTTCGCCATAAGTCGTTGATTGCGCCGGTAGCGCATGGGCAAATCAGCGGTTTTGGCGTTGATAGTTATCTTTTGGGCCTTCAGGCGGCGATTGGGATAATAGAGTAACGGATTGGTGAGGTTTTTTGTGTCCCAACGATTAAAGAAATTTCAAAGTCTTTTGGCTTCCCGCAAACTTGATGGCTATATCCACACGTGTGACACGAATATCAAATACTTGACAAAATATCCTGCCAGCGAATCCGTATTGCTGTCATTTCCCAATAAATCAATATATTTAACAGACTCAAGATATACCCAAGAAGCAAAAGACGGTTTAAAAGGCATTTCTGTGGAGCAATATACCCACGATATGAACAAATCGCTTTTTGAGATTTTGGCTGAGAATAAGGCCCAAAGGGTCGGTTTTGATGATCGGCATCTTTCGCTTAACCGCTATAAGCAAATACAAAAAGTCTGCCCCCAAACAATCGAGCTGGTTTGTGACAATGACTTGGTTGAAAAAATGCGGCTAATTAAAGAAAAGGAAGAAGTCGCTGCGATCCGCAAGTGTTTGAAGCTCAATTTAGCGGCTTATCATTTTCTTAAGCGCGTGATTCGTCCCGGACTTCGCGAGAGCGATGTTCTCTTGAAGCTCGAAAATTATGTTAAGCCCAAAGGCGCCGGTTTTTCGTTTGACCCGATTATTGCAAGTGGGCCTCATTCTGCCTTTCCGCATGCTCGGGTCACTGACCGAAAAATTCGCAACAATGAGCCGGTTCTCGTCGACATGGGAATTGATATCGACGGATATAAGAGCGACTTGACACGGATGTTCTTTTTAGGTAAAATGCCCGATCTTTACGGCAAGATATATGCGGCGGTCAGTCAGGCTCAAAGCTTAGCGATTGCCAAAATTCGGCCGGGTGTCAAGGCTGCGGATGTGGATTTTGCAGCGCGCAGCTATTTGGAAAGTTTAGATTTAGCAAAATATTTCGGCCATTCTCTTGGCCATGGAGTGGGGCTAGATATCCATGAATCCCCACGACTCTCTGGCCAAAGTGGAGCGGTATTATCAGAAGGAATGGTTATTACCGTTGAACCGGGAGTTTATATCCCAGGAAAGTTTGGGGTGCGGCTGGAAGAAATGGTTCTGGTGACAAGGTCGGGGTGTGAAGTTTTAAGTCGGTTGAGCGTACTTTAACAGTTTTAAGAATGGATCGTTTATGACAATTTCAATCAATGACATCGAGTCCGGGATCGGGTTAAACATTAACGGCCATGTTTTTATGGTCATGGAATACCAGCACGTCAAACCAGGTAAAGGTTCTGCGTTTGTGCGGGTCAAAATGAAAAGTTTAACGACCGATTCTGTGTTGGAACGGACGTTTCGCACCAGTGAAAAGCTCGAAGACGTCGAAATCCAGGAGCGCGAACTCGAGTATCTTTATTCGGATGGAACCGCTTTGCATTTTATGGACCATACCACCTATGAAGAGGTCGCTGTCCCCCGTGAGCTTTTGGGCGATGGCGAGCGTTTTCTTTTGGAGAATTTGACAGTGACGGGAATGTGCTATGACAATAAAATTGTGAAAGTTATCTTGCCCAATTTTATTATTTCCCGTATTATTGCTTCTGAGCCGGGGATACGCGGAGATTCGACGCGTTCCGGCAATAAACCGGCGACGATAGAAACGGGTGCTTCTGTGGGGGTGCCGCTTTTTATTAATGTCGGGGATTGGGTCAAGATCGACACTCGCAATGGTCAATACGTTGAAAGGGTACAGCGATGAACTTGAAGGAAATTAAAGAAATCATCGGACTGATGAATGAAAACGACTTAACCGAAGTTGAGGTTGAGCGCGAAGGGTCCAAGATCAAAATCAAGCGGGCTTCAACGGAATTTGTTGAAACGGTTGTCCGGCCTTCTTCTTTGCCGCAATATAAGGTCGCCAATTTACCGGCAATTCAGCCAAGTCCGAGTGCGCCTGCCGAGGAGAAACCCGGCAAACTGACCAAAAATATCAGCTCGCCGATGGTCGGAACATTTTACCGTTCTCCATCTCCCGAGTCGCCGGCTTTTGTGGAAATCGGACAAGTCGTTGAAGTCGGTCAGGTTGTTTGTATTGTTGAAGCGATGAAATTGATGAATGAAATCAAGTCTGAAGTTCGCGGCAAAGTCGTTGAAGCTAAAGCAAATAACGCTGAGCCGGTAGAGTTTGGACAAGTCCTTTTTGTTGTTGAACCAGTCTAATATTTTTTTCAAATCATGTTTTCAAAAATCCTCATAGCTAATCGTGGTGAAATTGCCTTGCGCGTCATCCGCGCGTGCCGGGAACTAAATATTAAAACAGTTGCCGTTTATTCGGAAGCTGATGCGACGTCTTTGCATGTGCGTTTTGCGGATGAAGCGGTTTGTATCGGCCCGGCGCAAAGTTCCGAAAGTTACCTTAATATTCCCGCGATTATTTCAGCTGCGGAGATTACGGATGTTGAAGCAATTCATCCGGGCTATGGATTTCTTTCCGAAAATGCGCACTTTGCCGAAATTTGTGAATCCTGCAATATCACGTTCATTGGGCCGACGCCGGAAACGATCCGCTTGATGGGCGACAAAGTACAAGCGCGTGAAACGGTGCGCAAAATCGGCGTGCCGCTGACCCCCGGTGGAAAAGGAATTATCAAAAATCAGCAGGAAGCCCTTAAAGTAGCCAAGGAAATCAAATATCCTGTCATTATCAAGGCGGCAGCCGGCGGCGGGGGAAAAGGCATGCGCATTTGTCACAATGATGTGACGTTGACCAGTTCGTTTAATATTGCGCAAAAAGAAGCGGAAGCCAATTTTGGTAACCCTAACGTTTATATTGAAAAATATATTACCGACCCGCGGCATATTGAATTTCAGATTTTAGCGGACAAGCACGGCAATGTCATTCATTTAGGCGAACGCGACTGCAGTATTCAGCGTCGGCACCAAAAGCTTTTGGAAGAATCTCCTTCGCCAGCTCTTGACTCCAAACTGCGTAAAAAAATGGGCGAAATTTCGGTCAAGATCGCCAAAGCGTGTAATTATCGTGGTGTTGGGACAATCGAATATTTGCTTAACTCCAACGGCGAATTTTATTTTATGGAAATGAATACGCGTATTCAGGTTGAACATCCGGTCACCGAAATGGTGACGGGCATTGATTTGCTTAAAGAACAGATCAAAGTTGCTGCCGGCGAAAAACTTAAGATCAAACAAGACGATGTTAAGTTAATCGGTGCTGCGATTGAATGTCGCATCAATGCGGAGGATCCCAGCAATAATTTTATGCCATCGCCCGGAAAAATCCTTGAATTAAATTTGCCCGGAGGCTTTGGGGTGCGTGTTGATACGCATATTTATTCGGGTTATGCGATTCCACCGTACTATGACTCGATGGTGGCCAAATTGATTGTGCATGACAAGACGCGTATTGAAGCAATCCGTAAAATGCGCCGTGCACTTGAAGAATTTTATGTCAGCCCGATCAAGACAACCATTGGCCTGCACAGCGAAATTTTGGAACATCCGGCATTTGTCGAAGGTAAAATTTCTACACATTTCTTGGAAAAAATGGTAAAACCTGACTCTGAGGTCTCCAAATGACGGGATTTAGCAAGGTGGATTCAGGGCTCATCAATTATCACAGGCATGTTATTATTGACATTGCTAAAGCTGCTGTCGAGGAAGTCGATGGCGTGACGCTTATCCCGCAGGATTTTGGCGATACGGTTTTGGAGCTTGTCGGTGTTAAGCGTTGTTCCGGTGTTGATATTCGCATTGATCGTAGCGCGAATGCGGTTTCTCTCGAGGTCAAAGTGCTTGTCCGTTATGGCCTTAACATTCCTGACACAGCACAACATGTGCAGGAAATGATCCGTGAAAAGTTTGAACAGCTTACCGATGTGGATTTGCGTGATGTTAATGTCAATGTTTGTGGAATAAACAGAGGAGACGTATGAGGCTGATGACGCAGTTGGCTTTATTGTTTTATACCGTGGTTATTCTTTTGTTGGTTGGTTTTGCGGTTGGGTTGGCGCTGCATGTGATTCCGGTTGAGTATGTCACTTTGATCGCCCAAGTTGTTTATGGCGATCAGCAATTGCGATTGATTGTTGGTTTAATTGCGGTGCTTGTTTTCTTTATGAACATTCTTTTTAATCGCGCGATTGCGGGCAAAGAATTTCGGGAAAAAAATATTGCGTTTGATAATCCGGCCGGCCGGGTCACCGTTTCGTTGAGTGCGATGGAAGACTTGATTCGTCGAATTATTTGCCGGATGCCCGAAGTCAAGGATGTCCGTGCCGCACAGATCATCGCCGGTAAACGCGGGTTGCAGGTGCGGGTCAATTTGGCCTTGCATAGTGATGTGAGTATTCCCGAGATAACGGCCCAATTGCAGGAAACGGTTAAGCGAAAAATTTTAGACACCATCGGTCTTGAAGAAACGGTTATCGTCCACGTGGATGTGACAAAGATTAGCGCAGAAGATAGCCACACCCGTAATAAAGACAAAAATCCTAAATCGGTCGTTGGTGTTTTGGAGTCCACGGTGCCGTTTCAGGGATATCGGGCATAAATAGAGTAGTGCGGTTTTAAAAATGAAAAAAATCGGAATATTAACAGGTGGGGCGGATTGTCCGGGTTTAAATTCGGTGATTCGCGCCGTTGTCCGCAAAGGCATGCAAGAAGGTTATGTTGTCGCCGGTATTAAAAATGGCTGGCTGGGCTTAGTCGAAAATGACATGCGCATTTTGGATATTCGCCAGACGTCCGGAATTTTGGACAAAGGCGGTACGATTTTGGGGACCAGCCGTCTTAATGTTTTAAATGATCCTGAAAAAGTCAAACAACTTGGCGAAAATTATAAACGCAGCGGCTTGGATGCTTTGATTGCCGTCGGTGGTGAAGAAACCTTGAAAATTGCGCTCGACCTTTGGAACAAGGGACTGATTAAAGTGGTCGGCGTTCCTAAATCGATTGACAATGCACTTTCTGGAACAGATTATGCCTTTGGTTTTGACACGGCGGTCAATGTTGCGACAGAATGCATCGACCGTTTGCATACAACTGCGGAGAGCCATCATCGGATTATTGTTATCGAGGTCATGGGGCGTTATACAGGGTGGATTGCGCTTGAAGCGGGAATTGCCGGCGGGGCCGATGAGATTTTGGTTCCCGAAATTCCGACGGACCTTAAAAAAGTTTGCGATGATCTTAAGGCCCGGCACGGACGCGGACGCAATTTTAGCATTATTGTGGTTTCTGAAGGGGCGAGTATTGCCGGTTACAACAAAGATCTTATTCCGGCCGGCGAGCGTCGGCGTTTTGGCTATGTCGGCGAGGTCGTTGCGAAAGTCATCGAGGAAAGTACCGGCTTTGAAACGCGCGTTAGCGTTTTGGGGCATATTCAGCGTGGCGGAACTCCGACGGCGTATGACCGTTTGATCGGCACACAGTTTGGTGTCAAGGCCGTCGAGCTTGTAGCCCAGGGAAAATTTGGTCAGATGGTCAGCCTTCGGGCCAATAAATTGCAGTCGGTGGATATTGCGCAAGCTGTTTTGACACGAAAAATGATTGATATGGAACTTTACGATTTGGCCAAAGTTTTCTTTGCCGCTTAAGGAAAATTATGAAAAATAGAATTACCGAAATTTTTGCGCAATCGATTGAAGTCAAAAAAGCTGCGCTTGAAAAAAATTCTGCTGCTATTGAAGCATCGGTTGTCGCCTTGATAAAATCTTTAAAATCCGGCGGCAAAATTTTGATTTTTGG
>CAYYRJ010000033.1:0-18459 GCA_964474085.1 uncultured Planctomycetales bacterium | reverse complement strand
GGCGTTGCTAAAACAAAATTAGACCCGGTACATTTGGAAATGTTCCGGTTTTTCCTTCGGTTTTTCCTTTGAACATGGCTGGGACACTAGTGGGACGGAGCCCTATTATTTTAAAACTCCTAATTTTATATGCCCCTACCAATAAACATACACCAATTTAATAAATACATATGCCGCGTTCCGCACGTATTGTCGCGCCAGGATACTTTTACCATATTACTCAACGGGGGAATAATCGTCAGAAGATCTTTTTTGATGAAAAGGATCGACTTTACTATTTAAAACTGATTGAGCATTACAGTATCAAGTTGAATGTTGAGATTTTTGCCTTTTGCTTAATGAGCAATCATGTACATTTTGTTGTGCGTCCCGATGTAGACGATGGTTTGGCACGAACGTTTAGATGTGCGCATATGAGGTACGCTCAATATTTCAATAAAAAGTATCGAAAGTGCGGGCATATTTGGCAGGGGAGGTATTTTTCGTGTTTGTTGGATGAAGCGTATTTAAAGTCAGTGATCCGATATGTTGAATGCAACCCTGTTCGTGCAAAATTAGTTTCTCATGCATGGGACTGGCCTTGGAGTAGCGCGGCATGCCATGTCGGAATTAGCGAATCATTAATTAAGCTGGCAGATGTGAAAGAATACGTTGGCGTTAATTCATGGGAATATTATTTAGAAAATGCGGATAAACCTGACGTGACTTTAAGTATTCGAAATTCAACGCAGGTGGGGAGAGTATTGGTTAGCGAAAAGACGCTATCAGACTTGGAAGCGCAACTTAACCGAAAACTTGAAAAAAGGCGGCCTGGGCGACCAAAAAAATCGAAGGAATAAATAATAGGGCTCCGTCCCGATTTTCAAGGAGAGTTTCTGTGGATAAATTTAAAACTGAAATACGATCATTAAAAAATAAACATATCTCATTTAAAAGAATTGTTGGTAATAGCATAATTTTATATTTTCATGGAAACCCGGGAGATGCCAATATTAAAAGTATCTGGATTGATCCGGGATGGAGATATGAATTTAAGGGTAATTATATAATAGGTAGTGGGGATTTCCCGTGTGAGAAGGAGCCACATCAAACGGAAAAAGAATTTCGTAGTTTTTTCGATATTCTTTGTGCTAAAACAGATAGGTTAGTAAATGCAAGAATTTTGAATATTAGTTTTGATACTACGACAAATGATCTGCACATAAAGTTAAATAATGATCAAATAATTAAAAGTTTTGTTACATCATCCACAGATGAAATTTGGATTTACCGCGACGCTAAAGTTGGATTTAGGTGGTGTGGGTATTGTGATCGTATTGAGAAAGTTAAAGAAAGGAAATTGGTAATAAAAACAAAAGTACGAAAAACGGAGGCGTTACTGTGAGAAAAAGAAAACGGAACACTTCCAAATGTACCGGGTCTGGAATAAGTTTTAGATAAATTTAGCAATGTCTACCCCACAATCTATATGCCGCGAAAAGTGCGACAGCTTTGTGATGGGGGTATTTATCACGTTTTTAATCGTGGGAACGATAGTCGTCAATTATTTGGCGATCCCAGCGATTTTAAAGACTTTTTAGATCGAATTCTTGGTCTTAAGGTGGAATTATCCGTTGAGGTTATCCATAATTGCTTAATGAATAACCATTTTCATTTATTGCTGCGTGTTTCGAAGGGGTGTGATTTAATAAAGTTCATGCACCGGCTTCAATTAGGTTACGCACGATATTTTAAGAAAAAATACTGCTTTGTAGGGCATGTCTTCCAAGAGCGTTTTCGAAGTCCTTTGATTAACGAAGAAAGTTATTGCCTGCAATGCGGTCGTTATATTGAGCGCAATCCTCTTAAGGTCGGGATGGTTAAGGTTGCATGGGAATATAAGTGGTCGAGTGCAGGCTTTTATTGTTTGGGACAACCCGATCAGCTTATTACGCCGAATAGTTACTATGATTCGCTCGGTGTTGATGACCAAATGCGTCAACAAGGTTATCGTGAATTTTTAGCAGTTGAAGAACCGTATAGGCAAATTGTTGATGAGGCGTTGCTAAAACAAAATTAGACCCGGTACATTTGGAAATGTTCCGGTTTTTCCCTGAAATGTTCTGGTTCTCTGTTATTATTATGAATATGAAACGACTGATACAAATTCCAAAAATTCTTGCTATCAACAGCCTCATTCTAGTTTTTGGCTTTGTCATATTAGAAATCACCTTCGGTGGGTGGTTAAACAACAGTAAGCTGAATCGTCTTAACCTGGTTAAAGATAGAGTTCTCAATTTTGATGTATCCCAAATTTACAAAGACCCTCATCCTATTACTAAGTATTCAAGAGATAAGTACGGCCTGCGTACCAACAACCTTACTCCCAATAATATCGAGATTCTTACTGTCGGTGGGAGCACTACTGATCAACGTCTCATTCGCGATGGAGAAACTTGGCAAGACGTCCTTCACAAATGTCTTGAACAAGCAGGGATGCCTCTTGGTATCGCAAATGCAGGAGTAGATGGCCAATCGACCTATGGTCATATTAAGAATTTTGAGTGGTGGTTTCCTTACATACCTGATCTCAAGCCCAAATACATCCTTTTTTATGTTGGACTTAACGATTTCTATAAAGATGTAGGAGACGACTACGATAGGCTTGGGCCTGACGACAAAAATTTTAACCTCAAAGAAGAAATTAAGAAGAATAGTGTATTTTGGTACATGTTTAGAACGTTTCGAGATGCATATATTGCGATGGTTGTTAAAAAAATAGGACACGGAGCTATCAATTTCAGCGAGTCATCTTGGACGCGTGAGGCACTTCAAAATGACTATAGTTTCATGAATAAAAGACTTAATGATTATAGGGATCGTTTGCGAATACTTGCTGATCTTACCTATAAGTTCGGAGCAAAGCCGATTTTCGTGTCACAACCGTCACGGATGTATCGGTTCACAGCAAACGGTATCGTGGGTTGGAGCAAGGCCGCTTATTATGACTCCGACTACCAGTATAATGGCGTTGACTTTTATTATATGATGAGAAAACTCGATAGTGTCACGAGAGCTGTCGCCATCGAGAAGGGAGCTTCCTTTGTGGACCTGGCAAGTCATAACATATGGGTCGATGATGATTTTTATGATCTCATACACATGACACCGCAAGGAGCAAAGAAAGTTGGAGAGGAGTTAGCAAAAGAATTGATAATTATATTAAACAACAATACAACAAACCAACAAGCCAGACAGTAGTCACAGACAGCGCCCTCAAAGTGCTAATGCAATATTACCCTCAAAAATTCTTGCTATTGTGTTTAGTGCGACTTTGGGCTAAACTTGAATAGCAAATAGCAAACATCCTGTACTCTCCAGAGGAAGGTCAAATGGTTTTTAGCCGTTACAAAAAACTTTTAGGCGCATTGTTGGTGATCCCTATCACCACACTTTTTTTGGCCTGCTGCTGTCTTAAAGCCGATGCCGCGGCGCTTAAAAAATCCAGTTGCGCTTCTTGCCCCCAGCAAAAAGATTCTAAGCACCAAACGGATTGCCCTCATGCAAAAATCAAGGCTGTAGTCGACACGGATTTGTCGGATTTAAAAGTTGTTAAGGTTCCCTTTGTTTTGGCTGTTTTACTCGACGCAAACTATTTAGTCTTGCCGCAGTTGACGCAACATTTAGCTTTTGTCCGATTTGAGACATCCCAGCAGCATTCTTCGCTTTTTCCTCAAAATCCTATTCTTCGACTTTAATCTGTTTTTCCATTTCGTTTTAAGAAAACACTTGATATCTTAAGAGTGTGCATTTGAAAATGGAGGAACGTATGTCTAAATTTTGGGTTATTTTCGGATTAATTTTTCTAACATCTTTTGCTATTCTTGCGCCGGCGCAAGGATCGTTGAGCGATCTTTATTATTGCCCGATGCATCCTTCTTACACAAGCGACCGGCCCGGCACGTGCCCGATTTGTAATATGAGTTTGGTCAAAAGACAAACAGAGCTTCCGCAGAAAGCAAGCTCTGTGGACGCTCATGCCGCTTTTAAGCTCGATGAGCAAAAGCGCCAGATGATCGGGATCAAAACCGCGTCGGTTGAAAGGAAAGAAATCTTTCGGACCATCCGTGCGTTTGGAAAAGTTGCCCGTGACCCGCGCTGGGTTTACGCGCAGATTTTTGAGTATGAACGCCCTTCTCTATATAAGGGCGAACAGCCGCTGGTTGGAATTAACCACAAGGCAACTGTCGAAATCCCTGCTTTGCCCGGAAAAACGTTTCGCGCAAAAGTCCGTTTGCTCGATAGAGAAATGGATCCGCTTACCCGCACGACCCTTGCACGGATTGCGCTTGAGGACTGGAACAAAACGCTTAAATCCGGCATGTCCGCAAATGTGAATATCCAAATTAATCTTGGGACATCGCTGGTCGTTGGACAAAGTGCGGTCTTAGACAGCGGCGTGCGGCAGATCGTTTTTGTCGACAAAGGCGATGGCGTCATCGAACCGCGTGTTGTGGTTGTCGGTGAAAAAGGTGATGAAGATGTTCAGATTATTAGTGGTTTGAAAGAAGGCGAAATGGTGGTTGTCAGCGGCAACTTTTTGATTGACTCCGAAAGCCGGCTTAAAGCGGTTTTACAAGAGGCTTTGCCAACAGCTACAGCGACGGAGGAAAACGCCCATGGACACTAATCCGCGCGAAGGGATCATTGAACGGATTATCGATTTTTCCGCCAAAAATAAATTCATTGTTATTGTCCTTGTGCTCTGCGCGATGGTTGCGGCGGTCTGGTCGATTAAGAATATTGCGCTGGATGCGATTCCGGACCTTTCGGACACGCAGGTCATTATTTATTCGCGCTGGGACCGAAGTCCCGACGTCATCGAGGACCAGGTGACGTATCCGATTATCAGCTCGCTTCTGGGCGCACCCAACGTTAAGGCGATCCGCGGGTTTTCGGATTTTGGGTTCTCGTATGTGTATGTGATTTTTAACGACGGGACCGACATCTATTGGGCGCGCAGCCGCGTGCTGGAATATTTGAATAAAGTCAGTGCGTCTTTGCCCTTAGGCGTTAAAACGCAGATCGGTCCCGATGCCACTGGGGTCGGCTGGGTTTTTCAGTATGCGCTTGTTGATCAATCAGGAAAACATGATTTGCAAGAGTTGCGCAGTTTTCAGGATTGGAACTTGCGCTTTCATTTGCAAAGCGTTCCCGGGGTTGCTGAAGTCGCCTCGATCGGCGGCTTTGTCAAACAATACCAAATCACCGTCGATCCAAATCGTCTTGCGACCTTTGGGGTAAGTTTACCGACGGTTGTCGACGCGGTGCGAAAGGGTAATCAAGAAGCTGGCGGTCGCTTGCTTGAATTTTCCGGCGCTGAATATATGGTACGTGGACGCGGTTATGCCAAGTCGATTGATGATTTTAAAAAAATCGTCCTTGCGCTCGACCAAAACGGCACGCCGGTTTTGCTTGAAAATGTGGCTAATGTCGCAATTGGCCCGGATATCCGCCGCGGCGTTGCGGATTTGGATGGCGTCGGCGACATCGTGGGTGGTACGGTCATCATGCGTTTTGGCGAAAACGCCCTTAACGTGATCGACAGAGTTAAAGCCAAACTTCAAGATTTAAAATCATCTTTACCGCCGGGCGTTGAGATCAAGATCGTTTACGACCGCTCGGAATTGATCAAACGTTCGATAGACACACTTAAACATCAGCTCATCGAAGAAATGATTATTGTCAGTTTGGTGATTTTGCTTTTTTTGTGGCATTTCCCGTCGGCGGTTATTCCTATCGTGACTATTCCGATTGCGGTCTTGCTATCGTTTATCCCGCTTTACGGTATGCGATTGACGTCCAACATCATGTCGTTGGCAGGCATTGCAATTTCTATCGGCGTGTTAGTTGATGGCGCGATTGTCGAGGTAGAAAACGCATATAAACGTTTGGAACAGTGGATCGCGGGGGGGCGAAAAGGGGATTTTCATGCGATACGCTTGTCAGCCTTAAAGGAAGTCGGCCCGTCGGTGTTTTTTTCTTTGCTTGTGATAGCGGTGGCGTTTTTGCCGATCTTTACTCTGCTCGATCAGGAAGGGCGATTGTTTAAGCCGTTGGCATGGTCCAAAACGTTTGTCATGGCTATCGCCGCTGTTTTGGCGATCACGCTTGATCCGGCTTTGCGTATGCTTTTTGCGAGGATGGAACCGTTTAAATTTCGGCGCTGGCCTTTTCTTTCAAAGGTTGCAACGTCACTTGCCGTCGGGACATATTATCCCGAAGAAAAGCATCCTGTCAGCCGCGTGCTTTTTAAGATTTACGAGCCGGTTTGCCGCTGGACACTCACGCATTTAAAAACAACGCTTGCCATTGCGCTGATTCTTATGGCGATCACGGTGCCGGTATTTTTAAAACTGGGTTCTGAATTTATGCCGCCTTTGTGGGAAGGAAGTATTTTGTATATGCCCACGACGATGCCGGGGATATCGGTGGGGCAAGCGCAAAAGCTTTTGCAGACGCAGGACAAGATTTTAAAAAGTTTTCCGGAGGTCGAAAGTGTTTTTGGCAAGGCCGGCCGTATCGAAAGCTCGACGGACCCAGCTCCGTTTTCGATGATGGAAACAGTGGTCACCCTTAAACCTGTCGATCAGTGGCGCAAGGTTAATCGATGGTATTCTTCGTATCCGGAGATTTTGCAAAAACCACTTCGCCCTTTTTGGCCGGACCGCATTTCGCATGAAACGTTGATTAGCGAAATGGACCATGCTTTGCAGATTCCCGGACAGAGCAATGCCTGGACGATGCCGATCAAAAATCGTATTGATATGCTCTCGACGGGGGTTCGTACGCCGATTGGCATAAAAGTTTTGGGCGATGACGTCAAGACGATTGAAGAGCTCGGGACGCAGGTGGAGGGAATCCTTAAAAATGTTGCGGGCACGCGCAGTGTTTTTGCCGAACGCGCCGCGGGAGGATATTTTCTTGACTTTGATATCAATCGCCAGGAGTTGGCGCGCTATGGTTTATCGGTTGCCGATGTGCAAGAAGTTATTTCTTCGGCTATCGGCGGGCAAGAGGTGACAACGACGGTTGAAGGGCGAGAACGTTATTCGGTCAATGTGCGATATCCGCGCGAACTGCGTGATGATGCCCATGCCCTTGGGCGCGTTCTTGTGACAACCCCGACGGGGCAAAATGTGCCTTTAGCGCAGATTGCGGATATTGTGGTGCGCAGCGGCCCGTCAATGCTTCGCAACGAAAACGGGATGTTAGCAGGCTACGTGTATGTGGACGTTGCAGGCCGCGATATCGGCACGTATGTTAAAGAAGCCAAAGCGCTCGTCGCCCAAAAGTTAAAAACGCCGCAAGGCTATACTTTGGTTTGGAGCGGACAATATGAAAACATGATTCGTGTTAAAGAGCGGCTTGTGGTCGTTTTGCCTTTGACGCTTTTTATCATTGTTATGCTCCTGTTTTTTAATACCCGCTCGTGGATCAAAACGGGCATTGTCCTTTTGGCGGTGCCGTTTTCGGCCATCGGGGCGATATGGCTTTTGTGGCTCTTAGGGTATAATATGTCCATTGCTGTTTGGGTGGGCATGATTGCCTTGATGGGCCTCGACGCTGAAACAGGAATTTTTATGCTGCTGTTTTTGGATATTGCCTATGCTGATGCGGTTAAATCCGGTAAAATGTCCAACCGCCAGGATCTTGAAAATGCGATTATTCACGGCGCGGTTAAGCGCATCCGTCCTAAGATGATGACGGTCATGGCCGCGTTTATGGGCCTTTTGCCGATTATGTGGGCGACAGGCAGTGGCGCTGATATGATGAAACGCATTGCCGCGCCTATGGTCGGCGGTTTGTTTACCTCATTTAGTCTTGAGCTTTTGGTTTATCCGGTGCTTTATTTTATTTGGAAATGGAATTTTGAAGTTAAAACCACAACCACAAAGGAGTAGGTCATGAAAAAGTACGTCGTAATGCTCGTTGTCGCGCTTGGAATTGTTGGTTTCGTCGCTAACAAGTCGTTTGCAGTGTCGTTTGGAGAAGAAGCTGTGAATGTTGGCAATAAGTATTGTCCGATAAGCGGGGAAGAAATTGGCAAAGGGGACATGGAAGGCCAAACAGCTACCGTCGAATACAAGGGAAAAATTTATAATCTTTGCTGTCCGATGTGTAAAGACGCCTTTTTGAAAGACCCGGAAGCGGCGATCAAAAAGATGCAAGAGCAGGAAGCCAAGGGTAAGTAAGAGGGTTTTATTTTTATCGTTTATTTTGTAGGGGCACGATGCTTCGTGCCCCTGCTTTTTTCTTAAGGATACTCATTGAATTTCATTCGAGATAGACTATACTTTTACTAAAGTTCCCGATGTGCAAGTTAAGCCGATTTGGGAAGTCCTTTTAAGGCGAATGGCTCCATAGAGGCGCAAAACAATTGAGCCTAAAAGGGCTTTCCAAGTCGGTAAAAAACTTGCACACGCCGGTAAAGTGTCATTTTAACTTCAATATAAGAAATTATTTTTATGGATCATTGGAAAGATATTGCGCAGTTGTCAAAAGACGATTTGCAGGCCCTGCAAAACCGTAAACTGCATCACTTTATTACGCGCCATCTGTATCCTTTTAGTCCGCATTATCAGCAGTTATTTAAAACGCATAAGATTGATCCGCGGACGATTAAGACGGTCGACGATCTTAAGCGGATTCCGTTTACTTCCAAAAAAGATTTTATCGATCCAAATAATTCGCGTAAATTTGCGGATTTTATTCTCGCCCCAGATGCGCAAAAAATCCGCCAGCACTGGCCTTTGCCCGAACTTTTAAAACTCAAAGCGTTTGCCCTTTTTAAAGGTTCAGCCGCTCTTCAGGAAAAGCTCTCGGAGGAATATCGCCCGATTTTTATTACGTTTACGACGGGCACAACCGAAAAGCCGCTTTCCTATCTTTATTCTAAATATGACATCAATAATCTTTATCTTTCCGGTTCACGGATGCTCGATTTGTTTGCCGTCAAAAATACAGAATATCTCGTTAATCTTTTTCCTTTTGCCCCGCACTTGGCGTTTTGGCAGGTTGTTTATGGGGGCCTCTCCTCGTGCGCTCTTGTCCTTAGCACCGGCGGGGGAAAGTCAACGGGAACGCAAGGCAATATTGCGGCGATTTTGAAGATGAAGCCTTCGGTTCTTTTAGGCGTGCCTAGCTATGTTTATCATGTTCTACGTCAAGCGCATGAACAAGGCTGTACCATGCCGTCGGTAAAAAAAGTTGTTCTTGGCGCTGCTCGCGTCAGCAATGCGTTTAAATTAAGGCTGGAAGAACTTTTGACCTCAATGGGAGCCAAGGATGTCTCGGTTTTTGGTACGTACGGCTTTACCGAAGCGCGGTGTGCCTGGGCTGAATGTCCGTCGAATAATACGACTTCAAGCGGCTATCATCTTTATCCGGACAAGGAAATTTTTGAAATCATTGATCCTAAGACCGGAGAAGTAAAAAAACCTGGGGAAGACGGAGAAATTGTTTATACCTCGATTGATTCGCGCGGCAGCAGTGTCATTCGTTTTCGCACCGGAGATTTTGTCAAAGGGGGGATCACACTGGAGCCTTGCCCGCATTGCGGTCGGAGTGTCCCGCGTTTATCGAGTGATATTACACGGATTTCTGATGTCCAGGATTTGCATATTTCTAAAATTAAAGGGTCGCTTGTCAATTTTAGTAATTTTTCTGTGTGTCTTTCGGAATTCAAAGAGATTGACGAATGGCAGGTCGAACTTTGTAAAAAAGACAATGACCCCTTTGAGGTCGACGAACTGATTGTTTATTTGTCGTGCCCTGACAATGTCAATCATGCGGCGTTGACGGACGCTGTAAAACAAAAACTTTTGAATATGACCGAAGTGTCGCCGAATCAGGTTGTTTTTATTCCGATGGATGATATGCTCAAGCGACTCGAGCTTGAGACAGCCAATAAAGAAAAACGGATTGTGGACAAACGACCGAAAATATAGAAAAGGAAAAGTTATGGAACGCATTGCGATAGTCGCGGGGTTGCGGACACCGTTTTGTAAAGTAGGTTCGGTTTTAAAGGATATGAGCGCCCAAGAGCTTGCGGCAGTGACTGTCCGCGAACTTTTTGAACGTAGCGGGGTGGATCCTAAAAATATCGATGAGGTGATTTTTGGAAACGTCGGTCAGCCGGCAGATGCGGCTAATATTGCCCGAGTCATTGCCCTGTTGGGCGGGGTCCCGTTTACGACACCGGCTCTTACGGTCAATCGTAATTGCGCCTCTGGGATTGAATCAGTGACCACGGCGGCGCTTAAAATTTCGAGCGGTCAGGCGCGGTTTATTTTGGCCGGTGGTACCGAGTCGATGAGCAATTATCCGTTTTTATTTACGAAGCAGTTGCAGGAGATTTTGACTGAATTAAGTCATGCCAAAGATTTTGGAGGTAAACTCAAGGCGATAATCAAATTGCGTCCGCAATATTATGCGCCGCGCATTGGGTTGCAGTTGGGCTTAACCGATCCGTCGTGCGGACTTAATATGGGTCAAACCGCGGAGGTCTTGGCCAAAGAATTCGGGATTACCCGTCGAGAGCAAGATGAATTTGCCCTGATGAGTCACTCGCGGGCTTTGGCCAGCCGCGAAATTCTTAAGGAAGAAACCTTTGCGCTTATCCCATCGCCTAAGTACAAGGCCGCTGTTGAATTTGATAATGGCGTGCGTGAGCATCAGACACTCGAAGCTTTAACAAAATTAAAACCGATTTTCGACAAATATAGCGGTACGGTGACGGCGGGCAATTCCAGCCAAGTGACCGACGGGGCGGTTGCGCTTTTTGTGATGTCAGAGAGCCGCGCCAAGGAACTGAATTTAAAGCCGATGGGGTATTTGAAAGCTTTTAGCTTTGTCGGCGTTGAGCCTTCACGGATGGGAATCGGTCCTGCTCATGCGATCCCGCAAGTTTTGAAAAAAGCAAAAATGACTTTAAAAGACATTCAGGCCATTGAAATCAATGAAGCGTTTGCTGTACAGGTTTTAGCGTGTTTGACTGCGCTCGAGTCCCAAAAGTTTGCGTCGGACTTCGGTTACAGCGGACTTTTAGGCCCTATCGATCGCAATATTCTCAATGTCAACGGAGGGGCTATCGCGCTTGGCCATCCGGTAGGGGCGACAGGCAGCCGCTTGATTTTAACGATGCTAAAACATTTAAACCGCCAGGATCTTTCGACCGGCCTTGTTTCATTGTGCGTCGGCGGAGGACAGGGTGCGGCTGTTATTTTGGAGCGCTAATGGAAACGGCCGTTTTTTATTCGATAGACAATGATGTTGCTACCATTGAATTTAATCACCCGCAGGCTAAGGTCAATGTTTTGTCAGCTGATGTTTTGCGGCAGTTTAATGGTTTTGTGACCCAGACCGAAAAAAATCCGCAGATCAAAGTCTTGATTATTCGCAGCGGCAAAAGGGATGTTTTTATTGCCGGTGCGGACATCAAAGAAATTGAAAGCATCGCCCAATCTGATGAAGGGGCACGCAAAGCCCAGTTTGGTCAAAATATTTTTAATCATCTCGAAGATTTAGAAATCCCGACGGTGGCTGTTATTGACGGAGTTGCTCTAGGGGGTGGGTGCGAATTGGCCTTAGCTTGCACGTACCGGATGGCAACGTTTAATGAAAAGATCCGGATTGGTTTGCCGGAAGTCAATCTGGGGATTTTACCGGGCTTTGGCGGGACGTATCGTTTGCCGAAACTCATTGGCATCTCGCAGGCCTTGACCATGATCTTGAGCGCTAAAACCGTTTCGTCGACGGACGCGCTTAAAATCGGGCTTGTTGACCGCTTGATCCCGCAGATGAATCTCGAAAACGCGATCAAAGAATTTGTCGATACGATTAAAGATTCATCGCAGCGCAAAAAGGAATTTGCTCGCAAACCGGTTGGAATGCAGGCTTTTTTGGACAATAATTTTGCCGGGCACGTTTTGGTTTTTGAACAGGCGACACGCAATGTCCGTCAGCAAACCAAAGGGTTTTATCCTTCGCCTTTTAAAGTGTTGGAGCTGATGAAAGAAAGTTTTGATGCGCCGCGTGAAAAAGCCCTCGATTTGGAGTCCAAAGCATTCGGCCAGCTTGTCGTCGGCGATGTTTGCAAGAATTTGATCAAAGTCTTTTATTTGATGGAAAAATACAAAAAGCTGATGCCAAGTGAATGCGCGAATTTGACACCGCGTTCTATAAAGAAGTCTGGGGTGCTGGGTGCAGGTGTGATGGGCGGGGGGATTGCACAGATTTTAAGCGCTAACGATATTGATGTGCGGGTTAAAGATATTAATTTTGACGCGCTGGCCAAGGGTTTGCAGGCGGCGGCGAAAGTTTTTCATCAGCTTGTCCAAAAGAAAAGATTAAAACCGGTTATTGCTACCGCTAAAGCGCTTAAAATCACGACGACGTTAGACTTTAGCGGATTTGAAAGTTGCGATTGCGTGATTGAAGCGGTTGTTGAAAAAATGGAAGTTAAGCAAAAAGTTTTTGGGCAGGTCAGCCAAAACGTTGCGCCGGATGCTTTGCTTTTTAGCAATACGTCTGCTTTGTCGGTGACAGAGATGTCCAAGTCGGTCAGCCATCCTAGTCGATTTATGGGATTCCATTTTTTTAATCCGGTTGCTCGTATGCCGCTTGTTGAGCTGATTACAACCAAAGAAACCTCTGCCCAAACACTCTCTGATGCTTTAGCTCTTGTGCGCCGTTTGGGAAAAACGCCGATTATTGTCAAGGATTCGCCGGGATTTTTAATTAACCGTATTCTGTTGGCCTATATCAATGAAGCGGGTTTTATTCTCGAGGAAGGGGCATCGGTTTCGCTGATTGATAAATTGATGACGGATTTTGGGATGCCCGTCGGGCCGTTGGCTTTATCGGATGAGGTCGGTCTGGATGTGGGAATCAAAGTTTTACATATTCTGCATGACGGGCTAGGCGATCGGTTTAAGCCAGCAGATATTTTTACGAAAGTTTTTGAAAAAGGTTTGCTAGGCAAAAAATCGGGCAGTGGTTTTTACGTCCACAGTGCCAAAGAACGCACGCCCAATCAAGGGATCAATGCATTGCGTTCTTCAAAACCGGTATCTTTAGAAAAAGAAAAAGAATTTCGGGAACGTATGCTTTTGGTCATGATTAATGAAGCGTCGCGGTGTTTGTCTGATGGCATTGTTAGTGAGGCCAGCAGTGTTGATATCGGCATGATTTTAGGGACGGGCTTTCCGCCTTTTCGCGGGGGACTTTTAAATTATGCCGATCATTATGGAATTGGCAATCTCGTTGATGCGTTGATCTATTTTAAGGAGCGATTAAATGCAGAACGCTTTAGTCCGTCGGAGTATTTACTTAGCTTGCGCGAGCATCGGCAGGGATTTTACGCGTTTGATAAAGATGAGACCTGAATATGTTTAAAAGAATTACCAACCTTTGGAAAATTGAACGCAGCCGGCGGCTTTCGATTGTTTTTGGGTTCATGATTTTTGTCGGATTAATCCTAGTCACACTGGGAATAATGGCGACGATCAAAGTCACTCCGTATGCGACGTACACAAATAAAAAATATGGATTCGTCATTAAATTTCCGGCGTATTGGAAACCGATTCTCAAACCTGCCGGCGGGGCGATTGTTGTTTTTGTGTCGCCCAAAACCAATAGCACGGATTTGCTGCAAGAAAATTTGAACGTCTCGATTAAGGACATGCCGCAGGCGATGACCATTGATTATCTTTCAAAAATGATTGTCAGCCAGGTGACCGGCACTTTTGGCGAGCAACTGGATGTTTTGCAGTCGATGCCGATTGTGCTCGGCGGAAAACCCGGGTATCGTTTGACTTTTGCCGGCTATGATCCCAAAATTACAAATCCAATTCAATATGTGACCGTTTGGACGATGGTGGGAAACCGTGTTTTTATTCTTACCTTTACGGGTTTGAAAAATGATTATCCGCTCTTCGAAAAAAAAGTGGACAAGATATTTCAGTCATTTAAGTTTCTCCCGCCGCAAAGCAAGTGATAATCTCATGGACGATGAAATCATAGACGCCGATTCTATTAAACCGCAGTGTCCTGTTTTTGGCCAGTGCGGCGGCTGCCAGTATCAGAATATTTCATATCAAAGCGAATTAGCGCTCAAAGAAAAATATTTGCAAAAGCTTTTTTTGGATGCGGGAATTTTGACTGTTGGTGGCTGGGAGCCGATTGTGCCATCACCGGCAGAGTTTCATTACCGCTCGCGGCTGGACATGAAATTTTTGAAAACCCGCGACGGAAGAACGTTTATGGGATTTTCGCCGTTAAACGGCAAATGGATGATTGAAGTCGACAGCTGCCCGATTGCGATGCGCTCGATTTCGGATTTCTTGCCGCAACTAAAAAAAGAAGCTATTGCGAAGTTGCCGCCGAAATACCGCAATGCGAATCTTGTTGTTAAAACTTCCGACGATGGGCGTGTGGTTTGGGGAGGGATTGGCCGCCGTTCGCTTAAACTTCAAGAAGACGATTTTTTGTGCGCCCAGATAGCGGGCAAAAAGATTTTTTATTCGCTCGACACATTTTTTCAGGCGAATCTCTCGATTTTGCCGCTTTTGGTGCAAAAGATCAAAGATTTGAATATCCTCGACGAAAAAACGGTATTTTATGATCTTTACGGTGGGGTGGGGTTGTTTGGGATCTGTTTAAGCGATCTGGTCGGTAAAGTTATTTTGGTCGAAGACAATATCCACTCAACGAGGATGGCCGAATATAATAAAAATTTTCATGGTTTAAAAGATTTTGAAATTATTTCCGGCAAAGTTGAAGACGTTTATCCGCCATTTCTAGAAAAGCCTCAAGCGCATCGTCAGGTTGCGTTCATTGACCCGCCGCGTCAGGGTTTGGCGCTCTCTGTAGCGCAAGCGATGGCCAAAGCCAAAAACGTCGACGATCTTTTGTACCTGTCTTGTCACCCGCAATCTTTGCTGCGCGATTTGAAAATCTTTTTGCAGGAAGATTGGAAAATTTGTAAAGTGATGCCGTTTGATTTTTTTGCGCGCACACAGCACATTGAAACTTTGGTGCTTTTAAAACCAAAGGCAAGTGGTATGATGAGTAACTGAATTTTTATTAAAATTATTTTTACAAAATTTAAAAGATTTCTTGAAAGGTTTTCTATGAAAAACATTAACGCTATTTTCAAGCCCAAACGTATCGCCGTGGTCGGCGCCTCTAACGACTCTAAAAAAATCGGGCATCAGATTCTTAAAAATATCATCGAAGGCGGTTTTCCAGGAGAGATTATTCCGATTAATCCGTCGGCAAATGAAGTTTTGGGACGCAAAGCCTTTAAATCGCTCAGTGAAGTCCCGCCGGGCATCGACTTGGTTTTGATCGCAATTCCGGCACCTTTAGTTTTAGCGGCGATGCAAGAATGCGCAAAGTCTGGTGTAAAGGCGGTTGCGGTCATCACGTCAGGTTTTGGCGAAGTTGGAAAGATTGCGGAGGAACTTAAGCTCAAAGAAATTGCCGACGAGTATGGGATGGCTTTGTTGGGACCGAACATTTTTGGCATCGCTTATGCGCCCAGCCGTTTAAATGCAAGCTTTGGGCCTAAAGATATTTTTCCGGGCAAAATTGCTTTTATCACGCAAAGCGGTGCGCTTGGAATCGGTTTGATGGGCTGGACGGTCATGAAAAAAATCGGCTTGGCCGCTTTGGTCAATGTCGGCAACAAAGCAGATATCGACGAGCAAGACTTGATTACGTACTTTAATAAGGACGAGAACGTGAATGTGCTTTTGATGTATATGGAAGGGATTAAGGACGGCAAAAAGTTTCTGACAACAAAAATTGAAAAGCCGACGGTTATATTAAAGGTTGGGCGTTCGACACGCGGGGCGCAAGCGGCTGCGTCGCATACCGGATCTCTTTCGGGCTCGGACAAAATTTACGATGCTGTTTTTAACCAGTTAGGGATTTTGCGGGCCAGCACGTTTACCGAAGCGTTTAGCTGGGCGCGCGCTTTGTCTTTGCCGCTGCCAAAAGGGGACGACACGATTATTATCACCAACGGCGGCGGGATTGGTGTTGCAACGACGGACGAATGTGAAAAATACGGGATTAAGATTTTGGATGATCCTGCGTGGCTTGAAGAAAAGTTTCGTTCGACGATGCCGGATTTTGGGAGTACTAAAAATCCCATTGACGTAACCGGGGGTGCCGGAATCGATGGTTATCGCCAAGCGTTAAAAATTGCTTTTGCGCAGGACCGCATTAAAGCGGTTATCGTCCTGTATTGTGAAACGGCTGTGACCGATCCGATGGACATTGCTAAAGTCGTTAAAGAATGTTTTGAAGAAGCCGGCCGCAACAAGCCTGTTGTTGTTTCGATGGTCGGCGGGGAATTAACGCGCGATGCGCTGGTTTACTTAAATGAAAACTTTATTCCGGCTTCCAGTTTAGTCGATGTGTCGGTTTCCGCGCTTAATATAGTTTACAAATGGCGGGATATCAAAGCACGTCCTGCCTCAACGGCGATTCTCGAAGAAGCGCCGCAGGAAGTTCATGCGATTTTTGATGCAGTCCGACGAGAAGGCCGCGATATTTTGATGGAACATGAAGCGCGCAAAGTTTTAGAGCTTTGCGGCGTTCCCACCCCCAAATGGGCTTTTGTCGCGAATGTCGAAGAAGCGATTATGGCTGCCGAAACGCAGAATTTGTATCCTCTAGCTATGAAAATTGCTTCGCCTGAAATTGTGCACAAGAGTGATGTCGGCGGGGTAGTTCTCAATATTCGTGACAAACAAGAGCTTCGAGAAAAATTTAATGCGATGATGGCCAATATTGCCCGTCTTCAGCCGACGGCAAAATTGCTGGGTGTCAATCTTATTCAAATGGTCAGCGGGATTGAATGTATCGTTGGGATGACGACTGACCCGCAATTTGGTCCGGCGGTTATGTTCGGGCTAGGCGGTGTTTTTGTTGAAGCGCTTAAGGATGTTGCGTTTCGGATTGTGCCTTTTGATGCGCTCGAGGCCCAGAGACTTATTGGCGATATTAAGGCGAAGAAAATTCTCGACGGATTTAGGGGAATGAAAGCTGATCAGCCATCGATTATCAGGACTTTGCTGGCGATTCAAAAATTGGCGCCACTGGTTAAGGAAATTGATATTAATCCATTGCTCAGCAACGCCAGCGGCTCTTACGCCGTCGATGCACGGATTGTTTTAGCCACAAAAAACGCATAAGTTCGTCGTAAAAAAACTTTCTTGCGTGATTGCATTTGTGCTTTGTAGCCCGTATACTTGAAGTAGAATTTTTATAAGTTATTTGATATCAGTAAAATAGAGGAGTTTGCCATGAGCCTATTTTCTAAGGACATCAGCGATGAAAAACGTAAGTCCTTGGAGTTTGCAGAAGACGCTCGGGAGAGCCAGTGGAAGTATCCGAGTTTTGTCCTCAAATTGTTTCATGGCACGCTCGATTGGAAGTTGATTTCCCCGTTTCCCCGGCAGAGTGAAGAAGATAAAAAAATCGGGGATGCGTATTTAGCAAAACTTAAAAATGTCCTTACTGAGCATATCAATCCCAACGAAGTTGACCGTACCACAATTATTCCCCAAAAAGCTTATCAGGCCTTAGCCCAAATTGGCGCTTTTGCAATCAAAGTCCCGCAAGAATACGGCGGACTGGGTTTAAGCCAAATTAATTACAGTCGTGCGATTCATCTGGTTGCCAGTTATTGCGGCTCGACGGCTGTTTTGCTTTCTGCTCACCAGTCGATCGGGGTTCCACAGCCCTTAAAACTTTTTGGTACCGATGAGCAGAAGAAAAAATATCTTCCGCTTTTTGGCAAAGGTGTGATTTCAGCTTTTGCTTTAACGGAAGCTGATGCCGGTTCAGACCCTCGCAATATGAAAACGACCGCTACCCCTAGCGACGATGGAAAGCATTTTTTGATTAACGGCGAAAAACTCTGGTGTACCAATGGGCCGATTGCCGGGGTTTTGGTCGTTATGGCCGTGACCCCGCCTAAGATTGAAAACGGCAAAGAAAAAAAGCAGATCACGGCTTTTATCGTCGAGACCAACACGCCTGGATTTGAAGTGGTTCATCGTTGTCAGTTTATGGGTTTGCATGGGATTCAAAACGGTTTATTGCGTTTTACCAATGTCAAAGTCCCGCGCGAAAATATCATTGCAGGCGAGGGCGAAGGTTTAAAGATCGCTTTGATGACCCTTAATACCGGACGGCTGACCTTGCCGGCGGCTTCTGCGGGAACAATGAAGTGGTGTCTAAAAGTTGCGCGAGAGTGGGCGGCCAAACGCAAGCAATGGGGTAATGTCATCGGCGAACATGAAAGCATTGCTTTAAAGTTAGGTTACATTGCCTCCCATACTTTTGCTGTTGAAGCCATCAGTTGTTTAACTTCGGCTATGGCCGATGACAAAAAAAAGGATA
>CAYYRJ010000032.1:0-18888 GCA_964474085.1 uncultured Planctomycetales bacterium | reverse complement strand
TAGGCATTGATGTTCCGGGACATTGTTTGGTGCATTTGAAAGACAAGAGTTTGGCGTATGTGGTCAAACGTTTTGACCGCCAGGGGCGTCGCAAGATCCATCAGGAAGATTTTGCCCAAATCCTTGAGAAAAAAGATAAATATAACGGCTCTGTCGAGGAGATTGGCTGTAAGCTAAAGGAAGCATCCGAGGTCCCCGGGCTTGATGTCCAGCTTTTTTTTGAGCGTGTTGTGTTTAATTTTCTAATTGGCAATGGCGATGCGCATATGAAGAATTATTCTGTTATTTATAATGAAGAGGGCTTGGCGCGCCTTGCGCCTGCTTATGATTTGGTTTGCTCAAGGATCGTGATCCCGGAAGAACTCGACGAGTCAGCGTTAACTGTTAATGGAAAAAAGAGCCGGATTAAAAGAAGCGACATGGATCTTCTGGCAGATTATCTTGGCATTCCAGAAAGAATACGATTTGTAAAGTTTGCCGGACAGAAAGAAATGTTACGTTTACGAATTGCGTCGTCGAGGCTCCCGATGGACTTGGCCCAATCTTTTGATAAGCTTCTTATTGAAAGGTTTGGGCGCTTAGAGTTGGAATAGGAACAGAGTCAAAATACAAAATTTGAAACAACAGGGCTTGGTTGCGGATTAACCAACACCTTTCGCATGGCAAGGAGGACGAAATGGAAATCGATGATCAGGGATTGGATAAACTGCCGCAGGATCAATTGCGAAAAACGGTCAAAGTTTTGTTGGATCGCTATCCTGGTGCGGTAAATTTTGATCACAAGCCGGTTGAAGATTCATTGGAAAGATTTTCGATCATCAAAACCTATTCGAATTGGTTTATCAAAAACGTTATCAATGTTTCGCTTGGTTACGTTAGATTTTCGATCTTGACGGTCGATCTTTCATATGAAGTAGCGCGAACATCTAAATATCATTCACAAGTGAATACTTATCATGAATGTCAGTTATATGGTTTTGTAAAAATCAGCCATTCGTTGGGAAAAGTCCTGATCCGTCCGGAAAGTTTGCAGGATAAATTCGTGGAATTGTTCGTGCACAAGGAAGTGGATTTTCCTAAGCACCAGCAATTTAGTCAAAAGTTTTATGTGCTCGCTGAGCATCCTAAACGGGTCAGGGAGGGGTTGGGTAAAGATTTTTTGGATCAATGTTGTTTGCTTGACGGCATCGTCGCGGAATTCTCAGACGACGCGCTGTTGATCACCTCCCAGCGGATTGTTTCTTCGGAGGAGACAATTAAATATTGCGCCTTTTTTGAAAAGATACTAAACGGATCTTTTTTATGAGATTACAAGGTAAGCCTCAACCTAAAGGAGAAACAATCTTGGGGGCAGTTCACTTGTAAGTTGATGCAGCCCAATGGCTCAAGAAGAAACGGCCCCGGAAGTGCTGAAGTGTTTTCCCTTCTCCCCATCGGGGAGAAGGTTAGGATGAGGGGTTATAAAGAGTCAACAAATGAAGATTCCCCCTCACCTTAATCCTCTCCCCAAACTGCAGGCGAGAGGAAATTGAAATTATTTTGTATTCGCTAAACATTTACAGACTTTTGAGAATACGGGCACGGGCGGGTTGGGTGGAAAAGTATGCAAAATAAAATTACACTACGCCCTTCCCAAAAACGCGGATATGCCGATCACGGTTGGCTTAAGAGCCATTTCACGTTTTCGTTTGCCGAATATCAGGATCCCGCCTATATGGGATTTCGTTCTTTGCGGGTCATCAATGAAGACTACGTTGCCCCCGGTCAAGGATTTGGCACGCATCCTCATCGGGATATGGAAATTTTTACGTATGTGATCGACGGCGCTCTGGCTCACAAAGACAGCATGGGACATGCCTCATCGCTTAGCGCCGGGCAGGTGCAAAAAATTACTGCAGGGACTGGGATTTCTCACAGTGAATTTAATGGTTCGGACAAAGATCCCGTGCATCTTTTACAAATTTGGATTCTGCCAGAGAAGCGCGGACTTGTGCCTTCCTATCAAGAATACACTTTAGCTGTACCCGACGATAAAAATCCGCTTTTGCTTATGGGTTCACCCAGCGGCGGAAAGAATGTGGTGAAATTTAATCAGGATGTTTTTGTTTATCGCGGGATTTTAAAAACGGATCAAGATGTTGAGTATTCCATTAAACTTGGCCGTGGCGCTTGGGTGCAAATGATTAAAGGAAGGCTGACTGTCAATGACACGCTTGTTTCTGGCGGCGACGGCGCGGCGATTGAGAATGAAAATATATTGAGCTTTAAAGCTCAAAAGGATGCGGAATTTTTGTTGTTTGATTTGGTTTAGGCATCCGTTTTCTGCGTTTTTAGTTCTTGAAGTTCGTTTGGGATTTGCTAAAGTAATAACTTCTCGTGGCTAATGGGTTCATATTAACATTACTTTTTATCGGAGTTCTGCTATGAATGTTTTTCCTTTAATTGATCCAATCCCTTTGCCGGCGCCGGTGTGGATATTTAAAATTTTGCATATTTTGACGTTGGCCCTTCACTTTATTGCGGTGAAGATTCTTTTAGGCAGCTTGCTTATGGCCACGATTTTAAGTTTTTTGGGCAAAAAAAATAGTTTGCAAAAAGGCGCAGCAGCCGCTTTGGCCCGTCGATTGCCGGTTGTGATGACCTACGTTATTAATCTGGGTGTCCCGCCGCTATTGTTTGCGCAAGTGCTTTATGGGCCGGCGTTGTATACCAGCAGTGTTTTAATCGGCGCCTATTGGATTGCCATTATATTTTTGCTCATGGCCTGTTACTGGACGTTGTATAAATTTTCGGATGGGTCTGTCGAGGGCAAAAGTGTTTGGGGCTTAGGGTTGACGGCGCTTGTTTTGGCAGGATGTATTTCACGGATTTTGTCGACGAACATGACACTGATGCTGACGCCTGAGGTTTGGAGTCAAATGTATTCGCTCTCCGCGATAGGTGCTTTTTGGCCGCCGTATGATCCGACCTTGATGCCGCGCTGGATGTTTATGTTGACTGGCGCCTTGAGCGTTTGCGGCCTGTGGATGGTGTGGATCGGCGGTCGAAAAACCGTTGCGCCGCCGTTGAATAAATATCTTGTCAGTTTGGGGGCACGTCTGGCGGCATTAGGGATTGTGTTGGAAGCCAGCCAGTTTTATTTTATTTTGCAAAATCAGCCAGAGGCTGTTGGACATGGCCTTGCAGGAAATGCTTTATATCATGCTTTGCCGATGGTCTGGTATGTCGTAGCGGGCGTGATTTTAATTTTTTGTGTCGGAGTTTTTACCAGAAAACCTTGTTCATATACCGCTGGATATTCTGCCGCGGGGTTGGTCTTTTTATCGACGGGTGTTTGGACGATTTTGCGCGATGGGATTAGGGACTTGACGTTATTGAGTAAAGGCTATGACGTTTGGCAATTGCCGGTTTACACAAATTGGTCAGTCCTTATTTTATTTTTTGTAACATTTGGATTAGGACTTGTTTCGTTGGTGTGGCTGATCTCGGTTATGATGCGGGCTAAGCCGATTGCGGAAGGAGAATTGCCGTGAGTGAAGATAAAGATGTAATGACACGCCGGGATTTTTTGCGGTTTGTTTTTATGGGAGTCGGCGCCTGCTATGCCGCTGCCGTCGGGTATCCGGTGTATCGGTATTTGACATCTCCTGCAGAACGCGCGCAGGGTTTGGCTGCAATTAAAGAAGTCAATTTAAAAGATGCGCACAAACTGCCGTTGGGCAGTGTGCTTATGTTTAAATTCGGTTCGCGTCCGGCGATGCTCATTCATCATAAGGATGACAGCTGGGTGGCTTTAGATGCGGTTTGTACGCATTTAGGATGTACCGTCGAGTATCAGCCCGCGCGTAACGTCATTCACTGTAATTGTCACGGCGGGGAATATGACGCGCAAACGGGAAAAAATATTAGCGGGCCGCCGCCCAAGCCGCTTAAGCAATATGTGGCTTTGGTTGTTGCGGACGGAGTTTTGGTTTCAAGAACATAATTTGGAGAAGGTATGACAAAAAAATCAAGTGCCTTATGGATATGGATCGATGAACGTTTAGGGCTTTCCGAAATTATCGAGTTTGCCAAGCATAAAACGGTGCCGGTGCACAAGCATTCTTTTTGGTATTACTGGGGCGGGATTTCGTTATTTCTTTTTTTGGTGCAAGCTTTGACGGGCGTTTTGTTATTGATTTATTATCGTCCCGGGCCTGAAGCTTTTGAGTCGGTCAGACAAATTACTTTTGATATAAATTTTGGCTGGCTGATCCGATCGATCCATTCGTGGGCAGCTAATCTGATGGTTGCGGCGATTTGTGTACATATGTTTTCGGTGTATTTTATGAAAGCGTATCGTGCGCCGCGTGAGTTTGGCTGGTGGAGCGGAATAATTCTTTTGCTGTTGACGACGGTTTTTGGGTTTAGCGGTTATCTTTTGCCGATGAACGAATTAGCGTATTTTGCTACCAAGGTCGGGCTTGAAATTCCGGTATCCATTCCTTTTATTGGCCCTGTGATTGCGGATATGGTTCGTGCGGGCCCGGAAGTTTCGGAATTTACTGTTCAGCGGTTTTTTGCCTTGCATGTTGTTATTTTGCCGGCTTTGTTTATTCCGGTTTTGATGTTTCATTTGTGGTTGGTGCAAAAACATGGAAATGCGGTTCCGCCGTCGGTGGAAGCCTTGCCGCAAAAAGAAAAAAAGAGCATCCCGTTTTTTCCGAATTTTATTATGAAGGATTTGGGCGTGTGGCTGATCGTTTTAAATGTGCTGACCTTGTTGGCGGCGATGTTTCCCTGGGAGCTTGGTGAAATAGCCGACCCACTAAAAGCGGCGCCCAAGGGCATTCATCCGGAATGGTATTTTATGGTTCCCTTTCAGATTTTAAAAGTTTTTGGAAATTGGTTCCCGGGCTTTTTGGGAGAAGCGCTTGGAATTGTTGTTTTTACGCTCGGGCTTTTTTTGTGGTTTTTGGTTCCCTTGTATGATCCGAATACGAAATCCGGCCAAAGAGGCAAGTGGGCTACGTATTTTGGGATTTTTGCTTTAGGGGCTTTGGTTATTTTGACGATTTGGGGTTATGCGGCTTTATAAAATCGGGAGATAAAAATGAATTATCCATTTTGGGATGTGCCGCATATCGGCAGCGGCTGGGTCATTGGGTTGATTGCTATTTTTCACGTGATGATTTCGCAGTTTGCCGTCGGCGGCGGATTGTATTTGTATTTGGCAGAACGCAAAGCCCTGCGCGAGGGCCGGCGTGATTGGTTAGAAGTTGTCAAAGCGCATTCGCGGTTTTTTGTGATTTTAACGAGTGTTTTTGGGACGGTGTCGGGTGTCGGGATTTGGTTTTCGATTAGCTTGGCGGCCCCGGAGGCGACCAGTACGCTTATTCATAATTTTGTCTTTGGTTGGGCGATGGAATGGGTTGTTTTTATGGTGGAGCTGACAACGGCTCTTGTTTACTATTATTCATGGGGCCGTATTGACGAAAAACTTCATTTGAAAGTCGGGTTGTTTTATGCGATATCGTCAGCGTTTACTCTAATTATTATCAACGGGATTTTGACCTTCAAATTAACACCGGCAGCCGCGTGGCTTGCTGTTGCTGGAACCGGAAAAGAAGCCAGCGAGTTTTGGACAGCGTTTTTTAATCCGACGTACTGGCCGAGTTTGTTTTTGCGCTCTGCGGTGTGCTGTTCTTTGGCCGGAGTCTGGGCGTTGGTTACGTGCAGTCGTATTGACAATAATGCCACAGAACTTAAGAGCCAAATGGTTCGCTGGAGCGCTAAATGGGTCATGCCATTATTTATAGTGATGCCGGTTTTTTTGGTGTGGTTTGTCAGTCAGCTTGGCCCCTCTCAGCGCAGTCTGCTTGATTTAGGAATTAGTACGATAGCCAGCGGGATGTTTACGGCAGTGACTCGTACGGTGATTGTGGTTATTATGAGTTCGATTGCAGTCGTTGGCGTTGTTTATTTCTTTGCGTGGCGTACGCCAGCGGATTTTAACAGCAAGCATGCTAAGATCATTATTCTTTTAGCGTTTTGCGCGACGTTCTCATCTGAATATGTCCGTGAAATGTTGCGCAAGCCCTATATTGTCGTCGGGCATATGTATTCTAATGGCGTGCGAAAAAGCGAGGTCGAACGTTTTAATCGGGAAGGTTATTTGCCTAAAACACAGTGGGTCGGTATTAGCGGCGATGCGAATTTGGCCCGTGGGGAGGCGATGTTTCGCGGCCAATGCAAAGCGTGTCATACGAAAGATGTTTATCGCTCGATGAAAAGATTGTTAGCTGACCGCGATAAGGATGCGATTGGGAATTTCTTAAAAATATTGCATGAGAATAAAGACGACTCGCCGTATCGCAAATATATGCCGCCTTTGGTTGGCACGCCGGATGAAATCAATGCTCTGCGCGATTATCTCTCGACGCTGTCGAAAAAAGAAAATGTGAAGCATTGAGTATTAATAAAGTGATTAGCAAGTTAAGCTTAGCTTGGGAAGTCCTTTTAAGGCGAATGGCGCCATAGAGGCGCAAAACAATTGAGCCTAAAAGGAACTTCCCAAGCTGATAAACAACATTGGCATAGGGCGTTAACAAGGACAGGCTATGAATATTTGGATTTATATTTTTTTAAGTGTCTTAGTTGTAAGTCTTATTTCGCTGGTCGGCGTTTTTACCCTTTCTTTAAGCAATGACGTTTTAAAGAAAATATTGCTGTATCTTGTCAGCTTTGCCGTTGGCGGGCTTTTTGGGGATGCGCTGATCCATTTGATTCCCGAATCGTTTGAAGAAATTTCTCCCGCGCCGATTGCGTCTTTTTGTATTTTAGGTGGGATTCTCATTTTTTTTATTCTCGAAAAATTTTTGCGCTGGCAGCACTGTCACATCCCCGCATCCAGTGAACATACGCATCCGGTTGTGGCGCTTAATATTGTCGGCGATAGTTTTCATAACATGATTGATGGAATGCTCATTGCCGCAAGTTTTTTGGCGAGTGTTCCGATAGGGATTACAACGACGATAGCGGTTATTCTGCACGAAATTCCCCAGGAGATCGGTCAATTTGGGATTCTTGTTCATGGCGGCGTCTCAGTGCGCCGGGCCTTGCTTTTAAATTTCTTAAGCGCTTTGGCCGCGTTTGGCGGCGTTTTGATTGTCTTTTTGCTTGGCACTCATGCGGCATCTTGCACGGTTTATTTGTTGCCGATTACTGCTGGCGGGTTTTTGTATATTGCCGGCTCCGACCTTATTCCCGAACTGCATCATGGGCATGAGGTCAGCATTCGCGCGGCTTTAGGACAATTTTTTTGCATCATTTTAGGCATCGGGCTTATGGCAGCGTTGCTCGTCATTGGCTAACTTTTTTACCAATTGCTTTTTCATGAAAAAAATCGCTCTCCTGAATCTTCTGGTTTTTCTTGCCGCTTTTTTGTTGTTCCAAATTGAATTGATTGCCGCAAAAATCCTTTTGCCCCAATACGGCGGAAGCTATATGGTTTGGGGCGCGTGCATGGTGTTTTTCCAGGCGGCGCTGTTGGGTGGATACGGATTTTCGCATCTTCTCTTAAGCGCGATGAAAATGTCGCGCTATCGGATACTGCACGTCATCTTAATGGTCATTCCTCTTTTATTTTTTCCCGGCAGAGATTTTGTTGTCACTCCTGCGAATGATAAAATTTTTTTGGCGGCTGATGTTTTTATCCAGCTTCTGTTGACCGTTGGGCCGGTTTTCTTTGTTTTGTCGACGGTCAGTATCGTCGCTCAGGTCTGGCTTGTGCAATCCGATTTGCCGCAGAAAGACAATCCTTACACGCTTTATGCGTGGTCGAATTTTGGTTCGTTTGCCGCACTTTTAAGTTATCCGTTTGTTTTTGAATTCTTTTTTGATCAGTCGATACAGTTGTTGATCTGGAAAGCGACGTATTATTTTCTTATCGGTTTGAGTCTTTGGGTATGTTTTGCCGTTGAAGTAAAGACTGTCGCTTTTAAAGTCCAGGAAAAAGTTTTGGATTTTAATCGGCAGGAGATTTTTCGCTGGGTTCTTTTAAGCGCGGCGGGAGTCATGATGTTTTTGTCAGTCACGAATATTTTGACGATGGTCATTGCCCCGTTTCCGCTCTTGTGGATTATTCCGCTTGGCATTTATTTGGTGGCATTTGTTTTGAATTTTAAAAGGGTACCATGGTGTCCGGCGTGGATGACGAAACAGATTTATATGTTTATCGGTTTAGGGGTGCTGTTTTATCTGTTCCAAGAGCGTGCGGTGTTGCCCATTGTTTTTAAAATGCTGGGATTGTTCGGTTTGCTTTTTATTTATTGCATGTATTGCCAAAATCAATTGGCAGCAAGCCGTCCGACGGGAAATAAAAACTTAACCGCATTTTATTTTTTTCTTTCTTTGGGCGGATTTGTCGGTGGGGTGGTGACAACTTGGCTTATGCCGCTGGTTGCTCATTCGCTTTTGGAGTTTGTTTTAGGTCTTTTGATCATTGCGTTAACGACAGTTGCTTCGGACAATGGCCGTGGCAAAAGTAGCGTCGCATTGATGAGCATGGCTGTTTTGATTGTCACACTGTTTTTATGGCCTTTGGCGTTTTTTCAAGAGAATTTGTTGGGATTTTTTCTAATCGTTATTCTTGTGCTGATTTTGCTTAATCAGATTAAAAGTGTTAAGAATGCTTTTGCCTTGACGATGATTTTGCTTTTTATGCTGACACCGTCTTTGGAAGTTCTTTGGGGAGGAAAAACGTATTTGTATAAAAAAAGAAATTATTATGGGATTTGTAAAATTTTTGATTATGGTGGGGCAAGGGTTTTTATGCACGGGACAACGCTCCACGGGATGCAAAATTTAGATTCCGCTTTGGCTATGCAGCCGACGAGTTATTATGGAGCGCACTCGCCGGTGGCGGACGTTTTGAAGGATGAAAGTTTTGCTCGCGATCACATTGGCATTGTCGGATTGGGCGCAGGGACTTTGGCAGCTTATGGAGGCCCCGGGCAGAAAATTGATTTTTATGAATTGGACCCCGAAGTGTATAGAATTGCAAATCGGTTTTTTACTTTCATAAAAAATTCGCCGGCTAAAATTTCTTATTTTTTGGGTGACGCGCGGCTGGCTTTGGATAAAAATACGAATGCGAAGTATGATATTTTGATCATTGATGCTTTTAGCGGGGATTCGATTCCGTCGCATCTGTTGACCAAGGAAATGCTGGCAAAATGCCGCGAGCATCTTTCGGAAAACGGGATTATATTGTTTCATGTGACGAATCGTTATCTAAAGGCCGGGCTTATTGCTGGACGCAGTGCCAGTGCTTTAAATGCGCATTTTTGTTACAAGTCGACGGGTGAACATGATTTTTATGAATTGTATTCAGATTGGGTCGCGGTGACTTGGAGTGACGGTCGTTTTGAAAGGTTGGTTTCACGCTTTGGCTGGGATCAAAGGCAGGTGGCGAAAGCTTCTGCGATCCGTCTTTGGACGGATCAATATTCCAATATTATTGCGGTACTTAAAATTGACGAGTTTTTGAATTTTTTTAAGGGTTTTAGGGCAGTTGATTAGGAGGTCAGTTGTTTTATGGTTAAGCGGCGAACAATTATTTTCTTGTTCTTTCTTTTTTCACTTTTGATAATGCCAAATTCCCACGCTTATAAACTGAGCAATTTGGAATTTAAAGATACTTTTAAGCGTGGGGCCGTAGAGTTGTCTTTGCGCGGGGCAGGGTTAAAAAAGTTTTTGTCGATACGCGTTGCCGCTGCCGCGCTTTATTTGAAAAAAGAGACGGATGCTAACGATATCCTCAAGGATATTCCTAAAAGCCTTGAAATTATTTATTTACAAAATATTCCCGAGATTGAATTGCAGCGGGCAACGACCAAGGGGATACGCCTGAATGTTTCCCAAAAAGAATTCGAAAAATTGTCCCCGCGTATTGATATGCTAAATTCCTATTATCCGAGCGTCAGAAAAATGGATCGGATACAGGTCAGTTATATTCCGGCAAAAGGAACAATTATTGAAGTCAACGGTGTGGTCAAGGGGACTGTTCCCGGCGATGATTTTGGACGAGCCTTTTTTTCAATTTGGGTTGGCGACAAGCCGGTTGACCCGCTGATTAAAAAACTTTTGCTGGGCAAAATTAAGCAGCGCAACATTGATTAGCTTAAATGCTTAAGGTGCACATGGGAGTTTCAAGGGAGAGTCGCATGAAAAATAAAGTTTTTCAACGTGAAAATATTTTGTTGATGATCGGGACCACCGGTTGTCTGTATTTATTGGCGCCCACTTTGGATCGCCGGGTTAGCGTCATGATTAGCCTTGCGTTTGCACTACTTAATATTTTTGCGGCGCGACTTTTGATTGATTTTAAACACTGGTTTCGTGCCTCAGCGTATATCGCAATTTCTATCACAACGTATTTTATTCTTTTTAATGATCAGCCGTGGGATTTTTTGTTCCAGGCGGGAATGTTTGATTCTTCTCCTTTGCCGCTGGTTGTTTGTTCTCTGATGATGACATTTGCCGGATGGTTATTGCTCAAAGGATGGAAGGCTAAAATTTTGTACATGTTGATTACGCTTGGCGTGCAAATTCCGATTGGATTATTAGTTGGCGCAGCCCAGACCCAGACACTTTTTACAGATATGTCGAGCATTTTGAGTTATTCGGATTTTTATTTGGATTCGTGGGCTTTTTGGCAATTGGAATGGATGATTACGTATCATTTGCCGTTTTATTTCTTGGCGCACTTGTACGAACAGTCCAAAAAACCACAGTAAATTTCATCCCGCAACAGAAGACCACGTCCTATTAAGATGTGGATGGAATGGTCTTCTTGTGGGATTGCGCCTAAACGGAATCCCGAAACGTGCGAAACCTCGTTTGTAAAGCCGTGGAAATTTATTTATGCAAGGCCATCCTGATCGCAGCTTAAAAAACTTTTTGCCTTTCCTTATTATTCTCTTCGGAATTTTTGTTTATTGGATGTATTTGGCTTTTGTCACAGAGCCTATTCTCGTGCATGATGCCAAAGGCTATGAAGATTTGGGGCGGATGATTTATCAAAAAGGGTGGGAGGCGTATTTTGTCAGCGGACCTAACCGCGAGCCGATTTATCCGTTTCTTGTTTCTTGGTGTATGCGTATTGCAAACACAGGATCGTATGCGGATGTTTTAAAATGTTTTCAAATTGTTTTATTGTCGGCGAGTGCTTTTTTATTTTTGAAATTGTTGCAACGGGCATGTTTGTCAAAAAAAATAATAGTTTTAGCGATGATATATTTGGGTATTTCTCCGGCGATTGTCAATGCGTCTTTTAGCATGTTCTCTGAGGGCGTTACGTATTCTTTTGTTTTAGGAATTGTTTTAGTCAGTTCTGTCGCCTGGCGCAGTTTGCCAAAAGATACATCCGGCCACGCCTTGGCTTTAGGCTTGGGGCTTGGCGTTTTGTTTGTTCTGATCCTTATGGTCAAAGGGGTTTATGAAAAAATCTTTCCACTTGTTTTGATTCCTTTTGTTTTTTTAGCTCTGCATGCCTGGCGGGTAAAAAATAATAAAATCTTAAAAAACAGTGTTGTCTTTTTATTGTCGGCGATCATCGTTTTTGGGACATGTGTTTTTGGTTATAAATCTCTTAACAAAAAATATAATGGGGTTTTTGTTTTAACAGACCGCGCCGCTTGGGCATTTTATGCAGCTGCTGCCCGTCGTCAAATGCCTTTGAGCGCAGAAAGTTTTGGCGCGGCTGTAACGTATTGTTTGTTTGAAGAAGAAGGATGTAAAAGATTTTTTTCTGCAGAGCATTGCCAGTCGTGGCATGTTAGAGTTGCGGAACATCTTGGGGCAGAGAAGAATTATGAAGTCAGCGCAAAATTTCCGCTTCAACAACAGAATGAAGAATTGTTTAAGGCGGCTTTCGAAAAAATATCGGAGAACCCCTTGCAGTATGCTTTACTTGTGGGATTAGAATGGGTGCATATGTTTTTTTGGGAAAATACACGCACGGGTTTTGTAGCATACCCGGATTGGCTTGATAAGATTTTTGATTGTGCGCCATTTGCCAAGGGACTGCGTTTTGCAGCAGGGGGGATATCTTTTTTGGCGACGCTTTTTGCGATATTTTTTCTTTGGAAAAACAAAAAAGGTTTGTTGGACCATTCAAGGGAGAAAGAGAATTTTGTGCCGATTTTATTTTTTTCTGTTTATCTGATCGTTTGCCACGTGACATTCTATTCTTTGTTTGCTATTGTCTCAAGACACGCTTTGCCGATTGCGCCTTTGTTTATTTTAGTGGTTGCTTTTACAACGCAAATTTTATTAAATCACGCCGTGTGCAAGTTTTTTACCGATTTGAGAAGTCCTTTTAGGCTCAATTGTTTTGCGCCTCTATGGCGCCATTCGCCTTAAAAGAACTTCCCAAATCGGCTTAACTTGTACATTGTGTTAAATCGAAAGAAAGGATTTTTCAATGAATGATGATATTGTTTATTTCGCGCATGGCAAGGAAAGCGGGCCATGGGGAGAAAAGATAACACGGTTGGCCGAAATTGCCAAATCCAAAGGTTTTCACGTCGAGAGTCCGGATTATTCGGGGATGTTAAATCCTGAAGATAGAATTGAAAAACTTTTAAGTCTGAAGCCTTCTGCAGAGAAGCATTTAGTCTTGGTTGGCTCGAGCATGGGCGGGTATGTTTCGACGGTAGCTTCCCAAACTTTAAAACCTGCCGGTCTTTTTTTGTTGGCCCCGGCTTTTTTTAGGGAAGATTATGAAATACAAAATCCGGTTCCCGTTGCCGATGTTATCCAAATTGTGCATGGCTGGGAGGATGAGTTGATCGCGGCAGATGATATTTTTCGGTATGCCAAAGAGCACAAAACCTCCCTGATGCTTGTCGCAAGCGATCATCGGCTGATGAGTGCGATGCCTCGAATTGAAAAACTTTTTGCCGATTTTCTTGATGAAATACGCAAAATTTAGAAGATTGTATGTTCCATAATTTTTTTCCTGCCATTTCCTCGGAAAGACAAGAGCGCCATTTTGTAAAAATCGCCTTGATAGCTATTCTTGTTTTAGCGGCGGTGTTGCGTTTTGCTTTTCTTTGGGAACTACAAGCTAATCCGATGCCTGTCATGGTCGCCCACGACAAGGTTTTTGACCAATACAATTATTTGACGATGGCGCAAGATCTTTTGCGTCATGGTTGGTTGGGCACAGAGCATCCGGGCCATTCTCCAGTATATTCGTATTTGATCGCAGCACTCTTTAGCCTTTTTGGTAGTGACATGAACATTGTTTTTATCTTTCAGATTCTTTTTGGGACATTGTCGGTATATTTATTTTATCGCTGCTCGGTTTTGTTGTTTCGAAATCAAACGTTGGGATTATTGACGGCTTTTGTCGCAGCCTTGTATTCGCCGTTTATTTATTATGAATGCGCGCTTTTGCGCGAAAGTGTTATCGCTTACACAAATCTGACAGCGTTTTATTTCTTTCTTCTGGCGCTTGGTAAAGGGAAAAATAAAAATTATTTTCTTGCCGGTATGTCGACGGCGTTATCGCTTATCTTGCGGGCCGGTGTTTTGCCGGTCTTTGTATTAGGGTATGTTCTGTTCTCTGCGGGCAGTTGGAAAAAAAGGTCTACGGCATTTTTCTTTGTTTTAGCGGGCATGATCCTTGTCATCGGACCTTTGACGGTCCGAAATTATATTTGCGGTTTTAAGGCTGTGACCGAAACTTCCGGTCCGACCCTTTTTTGGTTAGGCAATAGCCATGATTCGCCGGGGATTGGGTTGACGTATACGCCGACGCAAGAAACGTTGACCGCGCAAACGCAAGGGCGCATTGTCCCGACGATTAAAGTCCTTTGGCGGGAAATATGTCAATATCCCTCTGAGTATAAAAGCCTTTTTGGCCGCAAGTTTAAAATGCTTTTTAACGGTTTTGAAATTCCGGCGAACTTAAGTTACGACCTCTTTAAACAGCAGTCGGTAGTTTTGAAGATCGCGGTTTTTAACTTTGTCCTGATATCGCCTCTGGCGCTTTTGGGCGTGTTTTTGGTTTTTCGGAAATATCAAAATATTGGCATTCTGTATGTTTTTATTTTTGCTTTGACCGCATTTGTTTTTGTTTTTCATATTCAAAGCCGTTACCGCGTTGCCTTTCTTCCTTTTTATGTCATTGCAGCAAGTTACAGCCTGTTTTGGTTTTGGGAAATGTTAAGCAAAAAGTTTTATCGTCCTTTGGTAGCTGGGACTCTTTTGTTTTTGCCGTTGTTCTTTTTTACTTTTCCGGATCGCAATATTATGGAGCGCTATTTTGACGGCGGGATACGGGCCATTGATTATGCGAATATGGCAGGGGCATATTTGATGCGGGTAGAAAATGAAAAATTAACACCGCAGGCTCGCCGGGGATGTTTAGAAAAAGCAATAGCCTATTACGATAAGGCCTTACCCCGTTTAAATGCCGGGGGCAAAGTCAGCGTCTATATTACACAGGCGTTTGTTTATCGCGATTTACACATGCGAGTCCATGCGCTTGATGCTTTGGCGAATGCTTTGCAAATCGACCCGCAGAATCCGGTTGCACAAAAAGAATACCGCAGCATAACAGGCGCTGGATTTTAATAGCAGCCATAAGGGTATAGAAAAATTTATTCTGTCTACTATACATCCGGCTGAAATTATGCTAATTTAACAATCAGATTCACGGTAAGTATCCGCTACCACATAGGTTATAAAAAATTCCGATTCTTTATCGTTCTTTAAATAAAATTTTATTACCCAATTTGTTTTGGAGATACCCCATGAGAAACATGATCAAAAGAGACCGCTTGACAAAGAATATCGAGGAGCAAATTTCTGAAGGCGAGCAGGGCATCCCGCTTTTAAATCGTCATTTAACCTCTGCGCTTTTTTTTAGCAAGTTTAGTGCCGGCAATGCACGGACGGTCCGCGAAAAGTTTAATTTTGTCGTTGCCAGCCCAGAGCGCCGCGAGCATCTTCTTGCAGAATTAAAAGAAAATTTACAAATGCATCAACAGATGTCTCAGTAAATTTTTGAATTGTTCTAGTTTCCTTCCTCTTTAATTTTCTCTTTAAGAATATTTTTATGCCTAAAGCCAGTTTGAAAAATTCTTGTGTCTTGCTCGTCGGTGGGGCCGGGTATATCGGCTCTCACATGCTGCGCAATCTTTTAGCGAAAAAAATCGTGCCGGTTGTTTTTGACAATTTAAGCAGTGGTTTTCGTCATTTTGTCCCGCCGAAGGTGCCATTTGTTAAGGGAGACTTAAGAAATAGTGAGGATATTCGTAAGGTTTTTAAAAAGTTTCGGATCGATAAAGTCATGCATTTTGCTTCATCGATCGTTGTGCCCGAATCGGTCAAAGATCCGCTCAAGTATTATGACAACAATGTGCTTTCTTTTATCAATTTGATTAAAGAAATGCGGCAAGCGTCGGTTAACAAAATTATTTTTTCATCGACGGCGGCCGTTTATGCTGCGCCTAAGAAAATTCCGATTCCCGAAGATGCAGGGCTTGATCCCGCAAATCCCTATGGCCAGACAAAATTGATTTGTGAAAAGATATTGCGCGATACAGCGGCTGCGCACAGAGACTTTTCGTATGTCATTTTTCGTTATTTTAATGTCGCCGGCGCTTATGAAAAAGGCGGTATTGGCGAAAGCCATGAACCGGAAACGCATTTGATCCCGCTGGTTCTTGAAACGGCGCTGGGCACGCGCAAAGTTTTGGAGATTTTTGGTGACGATTATCCGACACCCGACGGGACGTGCGTCCGCGATTATATCCATGTCGATGATTTGTGTGATGCGCATTTTTTGGCTTTGGAAAACTTGGAAACAAAGGCGCGCAACCAAACTTTTAACTTAGGATGCCAAAAAGGATTTTCTGTCAAACAGGTGATTGATATCGCCAAACGCGTGACCCAAAAAGATTTCCCAATAAAAATCTCGGCCCGACGGCCCGGGGATGCCGCAAAACTTGTTGCTGACTTTCGAAAAGCCAAACGGATTTTAGGGTGGGTTCCCAAACGCGGTTTAGAAAAGATGATTTGCTCAGCGTGGGAATGGGAAAAACACACTTGTACATAATAACTTACCGTTAAAACAAATCTGATGCCCTCTGAATATCCTTTTGACCTTAGTGCTATTGCCCATCAAGTCATGACCAATTATGGGTTTGCTGTCAGCTTCCCGCCTGCTGTTTTACGCGAAACACAAACGTTCATAAAATATGAACGAAATCAAAATGATTCAACGGTGCGTGACTTGCGCGATGTTTTGTGGTCGTCGATCGACAATGTCG
The DNA here is from genome assembly GCA_964474085.1 of uncultured Planctomycetales bacterium. GTDB lineage: Bacteria > Omnitrophota > Gorgyraeia > Zapsychrales > JANLHA01 > JADLGJ01. The sequence goes on along the minus strand of CAYYRJ010000032.1, from coordinate 2,563 downwards.
ATTCGCGCGATCTTGATCAGATCGAGTTTTGCCAGCGTGCGCCAAATCGAGAAATTCGCGTCTGGGTAGCGATTGCCGACGTGGATTATTATGTCAATAAAGGCAGTTTAACCGATGAACATGCTGCAGGAAATGGCGCCTCGGTTTATACGGGGGTCGAAATTTTTCCGATGCTTCCCGAGAGGCTGTGCACCGATATTTCTTCGTTAAATCCCCACGAAGATCGTTTGGCGGTTGTGACTGAATTTTTTGTTTTGCGCGACGGGGATGTCCGGCCGGGTGAAATTTTTCGTGCCGTTGTTCACAACAAAGCCAAGTTGGTTTACGAAGAAGTCGGTCAATGGCTTTCGGGTGACGGCAATTTACCCGAATCGGTGCGTTTAGTTGAAGGACTAGAAGCGCAATTACGTTTGCAAGATGAAGCTGCAGCGCGTTTGCATGATTTTCGGATGCAGCGAGGAGCTTTGGAACTGGAAACCATCGAGCCGCGCACCGTCATGGAAAACGGGAAGGTTAAGGATTTGGTCCTTGTCCATAAGAATCGTGCACGGCATCTGATTGAAAATTTTATGATTGCCGCCAACGGGAGCATGGTCGCGTTTTTGACAAAAAATGGGCGGGCCCACATTCACCGTGTCGTGCGAACCCCGCAGCGCTGGCCGCAGATCCGTGAAATTGCCGCATCGTTTAATGATCAGTTGCCCATTGAGCCCGACGCTGGTGCTTTGGCCGAATTTTTGGTCCGACGCCGTCAGGCGGATATTGACCGTTTTCCCGATTTGTCTTTGACGATTATCAAACTTTTGGGTTCAGGCGAATATGTGATGGCCGAACCGGGCGGTATCGCTTACGGTCATTTTGGACTTGCTGTGCAGGATTACACGCATTCGACGGCACCTAACCGAAGATATGTCGATATTGTTATTCAGCGGCTTTTGAAAGCGGTTTTGGCGAAGGAACGGTCGCCTTACGGCAAGGGCGAATTAGAAAGCATCGCCTTTAAGTGTACAGAACGCGATCATGCCGCTAAAAAAGTTGAACGGTTTATGCGAAAAGTCGCGGCAGCGGTTTTGCTCAATGGACGGATTGGCGAGGTTTTTGAAGGGATTGTGACCGGCGCGTCGCCGAAGGGGACCTACGTGCGATTGTTCCATCCGCCCGTCGAGGGGCGCGTTATCCGCGGCGAGGCAGGTATGCGCGTGGGACTAAAGGTGCGTGTGCGTTTGGCGGCGATGGATATTGAAAAAGGATTTATTGATTTTGAAGGGGCATCCCAAACGGCCCGCGATTATCGTTATCCGTGGCGGGACAAAAACGGCAGTTAGGATCAAAAACAGTGCGATGAAACTAACCGTATTTAAAAAACTTTTTATCGCTTTTTTGGCGGTAGGGATGCTGGCGGTTTTTTGCTCGGCGCTTAGCCAGTATGAACTTTCGCGTGCATGGGTCGAAAAAGACATTAAGGGCCAGGTCGCTAATTCTTTTACCAAAGCGATTGGATATTTTGACGAAGCGTATACCCAGACGATCAACAATGATTTAGAACTAATTACCACGACCCCGATTCTCGACAATTTTTTGACTTCGACAAACAGTTCGGCAGACCTTTCGCAAGCTAACGCACAAAAGTTTTTTTTGCATTTTACGAAAAGCATTGGCACAAAATATCTTTCTGCCCGGTTTATCAATCCACAGGGGCAGGAGAGTATCATTGCCGAGGGAAATCAAAGTCTTGACCGCTACACGTCGTTATCGGATCATCCACCTGCAGAATTTTATCAGCGTTTGTATTTGTTATATAAAAGGCTCGAAAATGTGCCCGAAGGGTTGATCCTTTTTGAAGGGCCGTTTGAGTCGGATAATAAAATAACGTTTTTAGTCGGAGCGTCTAAGCGTGATCCGCATGGGTGGGGTTTTGGCGGAGCGGTTATTTTTCATTGTGATTTAACGCCGTATTTTCGCTATCTTTCGACCATGCGGTTTCGCGGCTTGGCGATTGCATCGGTTTATCGGGCTGATAATAAAAGTATACTTTTTGGAGAAAACAGTGCGCCGGATTTTTTGACGGGGCAAGATGGCGCTGTGCACGAACAACCGACGTGGTATTCTTTTTCGCACGGCATGAAAATTACAAAAGGGTCAGCGGAGTTATTTTATTTGAGGATGAGTATTCCCCGCGTTTTATTTGTCAAACAATTGCAGAACACACTTATTCATACGGTCTGGATTTCTTTGCTTATTTTGGCGATCATTATGATCAGCGCTTTTTTTGTGTCGCATAACATCACCCGGCCGATCAAACGTTTGCTCCAAACAACCAAGCGGGTTTCGTTGGGCGATTTAACGACAAAAACAGAAATCCTTTCCGACGATGAAATTGGGCAGTTGAGCCGAAGCTTTAATCAGATGATCGACAGTTTGCGCAAATCTGAGCAACGGTTGGTGTATGAGGCGTTTCATGATGTGTTAACGGGATTGCCTAATCGGGCCCTTCTTCTGGATCGTTTGGAGCGTTTGATTGAACGCAATCGCCGTCATCCGGAACATAAATTCGCTGTTTTGT
>CAYYRJ010000031.1:0-20155 GCA_964474085.1 uncultured Planctomycetales bacterium | reverse complement strand
CCACTTTCTCCAGCGCCATCAACTCCACCTCCATTTCCTCCCGCACCACCGGATCCACCAGCACTTTCTCCAGCGCCATTTTCGCCAGACCTTCCACTTTTTCCATCTTTAAAATTATTATTTTCAGACGACATTCCCGTCGAGCCACCCAAATTTGCAGCAGTACTCCCAGTCGAAGCTTCGCTAGATTCTTTGGCTGAATTTTCTAATTCCAGATTATCCGCAACCGTTTTTGCATCAATGATCAGCTTGGAAATCTTCATGATAACAGTAACTTCATCAGCACTAGACTTTTTACCAACAATATTCATTTTGACAACCTTCAAAAGATTCGGGGTCGTATCAATCTTATGAATCAGTTTTATAATATTTTCAAATTTACCACTACACTCCATATTGGCAAAATACTGGGCATATCCTTTTTTGCGCACAACATCCCCTGGGTTAAGCTTACCCGGATTAACCTCAACTTCCCTGGCAAAATTCTCGACAGCTCCCAAAAAGGCTGAAAAAATCTGATCTTCTGTTTTTGCCTCGTCGAGCTTATACGCACGATAAACTTCCTGTTCTTTAAAAATCTTCTCTTTGTAGGCTAAGTACCGGACATCCCGTCGGATATCATCTTTCGTTTGAACGATGGCAACATCCAAAGTCTTCAATTTTGAAAACACCGGCTGAAGAAAAAGAAAATCAAAGACCGCAGCCACAATAACGCCAAGCGTTATATAGAGAAACATCTTTTCTTGTGATGAAAGTTTTGTGTAAAAATCGTGCAACACCTTTAGCTCCTAACTTTTTTCCTTAGGCTCTTTAGCCTTTGCCGCCTTTTCTTCCTTCTTCTCTTTGCCAGGTTTCTTTTCACCCTTTTCGTCCTTTTGGTCCTTTTGGTCCTTGTCGCCAGTTTTTGCCGTCGGCTCTTCTGACTCTTGCTGTTCTTCATCAGGCGCACTCGCAAGAAGAAGAGTTATTTCAAAAGTTGCCATTTCTTTACCGCGTTCCTGCTTGCTGGCGGTTGACTTAATTTTGACATTCTTAAACAAGGGCGACCCGACTAAAGCTGTATTAAAATCAAAAACACGGGCCATTGACTCGGACGTTCCCTGAATGCTAATGGCCCCAGTTTCTTCGAGATTAATACTTTGCAAATACATCTCGTCGGGAATAAGCGCATAAAGCGTTTTTATGACATCCAAAGAAATCAGCCGGTCGACGGTAAAATCTTTAATAATCTGTGTATTTTGCGAGATATGGTCCAGGATCTCAACGTTTTTTTGCTTTTGCGTATAATCGGCTTTTAATTTTTCAAAATACAGACTGCGAAAATAAATCTTGCTAAAGAAAATTGCACAAATGAGCACGAGAATAACCAGCCCATAAATTCCTAAAAAAATAATCTGCCGCCCTTTTTCCTCGATAGCCCGCTGCGAGCGGATTTCGTTAGGAGTCAAATCAAACTTCAAATCATCCAACATTGTTCCGGCGGCTATAACGCCTAAGAGCGAATCATCATTATATTCAGAAACAAGTCTGAGCATAACCGGCTGTGAAGCAGAAACATAGTCCAGATAAGGCGTGATATTGATATTAGCTTTTAGTTTTTCCTGTAACCGCGGCTGTAACTGCTGCAATTTTCCGTCGTCACACGTCAAAACGTATTGAGCCGGCAAAGGACCCAAATCCTCTCCCTGATAAACCTCCACCGACTGCATCAGTTCTGCCAATAATTTTTCCTCGGCAGCAGCTCCCTCCTTGATCAATTGATCCATCCCGACAGGAATACTACGACTGGTGACAATAGTTTTGTTGCAACCGATGATAAAATCCGTCGTGTCGTGTGAGATATCGATAATCCCGAGGGGTTTATTTTCGTCATTGATTTTTAAGGCCTGCGCATAGAACGCAACCAGCGCTTCAGGCGCAAACACGACTTTTTCAATTCGAATACCAGCCTGCGTCATAAAACCAAGTTGCTTAAGAATCTGCTCGCGATTGACAATGACCAAAAGAACTTTTGTATAATTGCGCTGAAAAACGCCAATGGTGATATACCCGATCAAAATTTCTTCGCGAGAATAAGGCGTATGTCGCCCGGCCTGTAAATCAATGATGGATTTTATCTCCGCCGGATCAATGGAAGGAACTTCAATGTTTTTTGTCGTCACCAAACTCGCCGGCAAAGCACAAATAGCACTCGGCTTGGCAACTGCCAATTCAGACAAAAGTGCCCGTGTGATTTTGGGTAACTCCTCGGGGGCAATGCCATGAACGTCTTTTTTGACAACGCCAATAACTGACTTTCCCGTCGATGTTATCTTAAGATTAGCGATCTTAAGGCACTGATCAGAAAAGGAAATCCCAATATATTTTTTTTCTTTTTTAAACATAAGATTTAGTGTTGCCGCCAGAAAACGATTTTATCATCAGTTGCATCAAACACACAGGTAATGCTCAAGTTTTCTTTGCGGGAGGTAAAAAAAGCATAACTTTGAACCCGAAAAATATTTGATTCGGTCACAAACGGGATTCGTTGTACAAGACGCGAAAACTCGTCCGCCTCTTCATCTTTTAGCGACAGAACTTGGGAAACTTTGGCAATAAGCATATTGCGATCTTCATAAAAAAAATCATCCAAAGTCCCTTCCCGGCCGTCGGGTCCGGCGCGAATAGCGATGGCCGTCTTCGCCTGCTCGTCACTCAAGCCCAAAGCGACGAGAACAGGCCACGAAACCGTATTGATGTTCGTCTCTTCCCCACTGTAAATTGTGACATAATCAACGAGCACTTGATAAATCTTTTCATTTATTCCTTCGACAAGCTTTAATTCATCAAGCGTTTCATACTTTCCTTTTTTTTGAGGATACACAAACTCCAAATTTTCATAAAAATCGTCGCTGGCAAAACCTTTGATTTCACTTTCCCCGACTTCACGCCAATCATAAATAGCGGTTGAAATCGTATCCGCCTGATCTTCAGTCACAACTTCGAGCGCTAACAAAAGTTTACGGATGCTCTCCTTTTCAGCGACATTGATATTTAACCGCCGCGCCTCGTCGGTCACACCGTAATTCTCCAAAAAATCTCCAGCTTTATTATACCCAACAGACGTTTGTGCCGCCCCAAACGACAGGTCACGAAAACCCAAAGCATTATGATAAAGTGTTAGCATCCGCTGCAGCGGATTTTTTATTTTGTTTTTAAAAGGTTCATTTCGAATAATCGCCAGCGCCTTAAAAATGCCAGCTTTCGCGGCATTGCGCAAAACGTTGATCCGCTCATGCCTCGCTAAAAACACAATCTTGTCCTGCGTCATTGCGCTAATTTGAATCGCAAAGACGGCCAAAAGGCTCAAGGCCCAAAGGACCATGATAAGAACACTGCCGTGCGTATTTTGGATCAGTCGTTTCATTTTAGATTACCGACGGGGATATTAATCATTCTTTGCAAATGGCGGATATTGCCGCCGACCTCTAAAAAATCCACTTCAACCAAAACGCTCAATGGAATCTCTTTGGACACTGACTTTTTAGGCTTTATTTTTCCGTCTTCCAAAAAAAAGTATGTGAAGTGCACGCTCTCAACAGACGCAGCCAAAGCTCTCGGCTCAAGCTTTTGCTTTGTTTTCAGAGCCTGGCTATAATTTCTTTGCCGACGATAAATCGCCTTCTTTCCCTTCTGAAAAAAATACTCACAGGCACCCATTTGTTCTATGATCCGGCCCTTATCTTGCGTTTTGGCATCCGCCGGCATACGGACAATGGTTGGAATAAATATTTTTTCCGCTTTGCCTTCAAATTGGATAAGCGAATACTGGTAAACGTTTTGCAAATCGCCGCTAATTTTTTCAAAAAAAATCGCGACATCCTCCTCCGCAGAATAGCGCCGGCTATATTCCCAGACCCGAAGGCCGTTGGCAATCGCATGATAGACAGCCAAACCGGTCACAGACAATAGCGAAGCGACCAAAAGCATTTCAATCAGCGTAAACGCCTGGCGCGAAAAATTTTTTCTACGGGTTAAGTTCGACAGCATCGACGGAAGGTTTGGCTTTGAGGTTAACAAGATAAATGTCTCTCTTTAAGTGGAAATTGCGGCCTTGATCAGGCCAGGACAAAAAAACTGTCACAGGCAACAAACCGGCAAGATTATTTTCGACTGCTGCAGGAACTATCGAAAATTGAAATGGAATATTGCGCCGGTCCAAAAGGACTTCGACAATTTTTCCATTTTCCTTTGACGAGAACTCTCCACTTGACTGAAACTGGTTTTGCAAAAGGGCAATCTCATGTTCAATTAAATTTGATGCATACAAACGGCAGGACAACTGCGTCTGATAATCCATCGAAGCCAAAAGAACTTTATAAATCCCGACGATCCCGACCGAAAAAATCGAGACGGTAACCATCAGTTCTAAAAAAGTATAGCCTCTTTGGAATTTTGCCGATCGTTTCATTTTATTCCCAATTGACAATATCATCGTCGTCGCTAGTAGCGTCCTTGCCTTTGGATGAAAGATCATAATCGCGGCGATGTTCGCCCGGAGATTTGTAAACATAGGGATTGCCCCAGGGGTCAATCGGTTTTTTTTCAAGATACGGACCGTTCCAGTTGGTGGGCACAGGGCCGGTTTTTGTTTCCTTCATCAGCGCCTCTAACCCTTGCGCCGTCGATGGAAAATTTCCATTATCCAATTCATAAAGCTTCAGCGCCGTCGAAAGATGCGACTCAATGTCAGTTTTGGCAATCGCTTTTTTGGCCTGCTCCGAGCGGCCAGACATACGTGGCACAACCATCGCGGCCAACGCGGCGATAATGATGACCACAAGCATAATTTCGATAAGCGTAAACCCGCGCGCAGTTAGAATAAATTTCTTCTCTTTTTGATTTAATCGTCTTTCCATAATCATTCTCCTGTTATTTATTCAAGTTTCGTCGAAAATTTTAAATTCTAATTTTTGTATTATTGTGCCTTTATACTTTCCTCTCCCCTTTGGGGAGAGGATTAAGGTGAGGGGGAATTATCATGTTTCATTTTCTACGCCCCCTCATCCTAACCTTCTCCCCGACGGGGAGAAGGAATACTTGTGGACTAATATCTCCGTCTTTTTTCACTTCGTTAATTAAACGACGCCATCCATTTCTTTTCCAAATCATCAGAATTGGCAAACACGCCGGAATAGGCAAAAGACAAAGCCGACGCAAAATCTTTATTATCGCGCAAAGCCCGGCAGAGCCGGCCAAACGCATCGCTGCCATACTTTGTGATTAAATACTCAACGACCGACAAACTTTGCGCATAAAAAATCTGCGCTTTGCGAGCGTCCTTTTCTTTTCGGATATCCCAATTTAAAAAGAGCGCAAAAGGGACCGTTTGTTTTCGGCTTATTAACGACCTGATAATCGGACGAACCATCGAGCGCTTGTCTTTTTCCTGCATTTGTGCCACCCCTTCATCAAACCAAATCGGGATATTAGCATTATTTGTAATAAAATCATGCAAAATCAAATGGCTGATCTCATGCGGTAATAGCCCGTCAGCAAAATTCTCTTCCTGCCGAAAGGTAATGATCGTCTTGGACTTAAACAACCGCGAGTCGCGATCCGCATAACCCGTCGACCACAATGGTTGGCCGGTGCTGGCGACAAAAGACGCTTGGGTGGCAAACAAAAAAATCTCGACACGATTCTCCCACGTCCACATCTTATTTGTACGCGAATAACCAATATCGTCGCCGATTTTTTGATAATAACTTTCCGCGCGGCGCAAAAGTTCCTTGGCTAAAGGTTGATCGTTTTTTTCTTCATAATAGATGACAAAGTGCTTGTCTTTAATCTCTCCCCAAGGCAAATCCGCCGCCACAGACAGCCTTAGAAAAATAAATCCATTAAAAAGCAAGATAAACAAACACAGAATTTTTTTAATATCGTCCCCTTTAGCGCGCAAAAATATCCAGTTGAAAAATGGGCAGAAGCATCGCGATGACAATAATCCCGATCACCGACCCGACAGCCAAAATCATCGCCGGCTCAAGAAGAGTGGTCAGCAACTTGATAAACTCATTGGTTTCCTGCTCATACGTATCAGCTATATCATTTAAGGTCGCGCTCAAGGATCCCGACTCTTCCCCGACGACGATTAAATCCCCTAACATGGAGGGCACGATACGCAAATCTTTGAAACTTTCCCCCAGAGAACGTCCAGCCAAAAGATCATCCTGGCATTTGCGCAGCTCAACGGCGATAACTTCACTGCCGACAACCGGTGTAGACAATTGCATCGCGCGCACGATCGGAATCCCGCTTTTTAAAAGCAGTTGCAGCGTCCGGCAAAACCGCGCTAATTCAACTTTTAAAATAAACGAACCGAAAAACGGCAATCCTAACAAAACCTGACTTTTGTAAAGCCGCCCTTCCTTGGTTTTGTCCCACTGTTTGATCAGCGCAAAAATTATGCCCGTGCCGACGAGTACCCAAAGTCCATTGTGAATCAAAAAGTTGCTGACGGCCATGACAATTTGTGTAGGCAAAGGCAGCGCCTGATCAAAGTTTACAAAGATCGATGTGATATTGGGCATCACATACGTCAAAATAAAAACCACCGTTGCCAAACCAAACAGCCCCATAAAAACCGGATACGCCAACGCAGATCGCACCTTCGAGGAAACCTTCTGCTGTTCATCCAAATATGCGGCGATATCGGCAACCATGGTTTTGAGATTTCCACTTTCCTCGCCGGCCTTAATCATCGTCACATAAAAATTAGAAAAGATCAGCGGATATCCGCCCAAACTGTCAGAAAAACTTTTTCCGTCTTTGACTTCGTCGTAAATATTTTCGATCACACGTTTAAAATAAATATTCTTGATCTGCTGACCAATGAGCTCCAGAGTGCGCAAGATAGGAATTCCCGACTTGATCAAATTCGCCAGCTGACGAGAAAATACATACAGCTGCTTGGCAGAAATTTTTTGCGGCCGCAGTGCAACTTGACGATCACCGGGTGTATCTTTGTCTGCGTCTTCAACAAAAACCGGGACAAGTCCCTGCTGATGGATTTTTTCAACCGCCTCATCTTTTGTTTGAGCCTGAATTTGCCCTAAAACCGTCTGGGCATTTTTCATCTTCGCCTTGTAATGAAACATCGCCATCAGCTATCCTCCGAAGGACTTTTTACACCGACTAATTTGGCACGAACAAAATTATCGAGCCTGACTCGATCAGCGCTTGAAATATCCAAAAAATACGCAGCAAGATTAAACAGCGCCGAGACAGAATCCTCCTCGACGCGGCAAATTTTTCCCAAACAATCGATACTTTTTTCCCCTTTTTCCAGCTGCAGCTTCAATTCCAAAATTGTTCCGATAGGAAGCGTGTATCCGGTCACAAAACGAACCCCGCCGGCGCTAATATCTTTTGTAATGGAAGAATGTTCCACCCCGTCGGTCGTCAAATGCGTCATATCATCATCGTCCTGATCAACAACCTGATAACGAATCCCTGCCCGCAACTCAACGCGCGAATACGTCCGCGAATTATATTCATCTTTGGCTTTTAACATTTCAGGCGTTACTTTACGGGAAATATCTTTATGCGTCGCAAAAAGCTGATTTGCCGCAGAGGTTGAGGATTTAAGCGGCCCAGAAAGAGCAAGTTCTTCGTCTTTGACAGCAATTTCCATCACCTCCGAAACCGTTGTTATGCCTTCCAAAACTTTTCGCCAACCGTCTTGCCGCAATGTCGTCATCCCATTTTTGACCGCTAATCTTTTGATGACACCGGCCCCTTCCTTGGCTAACACGGCAGCACGGATTTCGTCATTCATCGCCAAAATTTCATAAATCGCACTGCGCCCATAATAACCGCTGGCGTTGCAATGATCACAACCGCGGCCCTGATAAATCTTGATGGCTTTGGCGTCAGGGATCTTAAATGTTTCGGCAATTTCCCGACGGACATCTTCTAAGCCTCCCACAACTTCCTCTTTGCAATGGCTGCAAATAACACGCACCAAGCGCTGAGCGACAAACGCTTCAATGCTCGAGGAAACCAAAAAAGGTTCCAACCCCATTTCAATAAGCCGCGTCACACCGCTGGCCGCGTCGTTGGTGTGTAGTGTTGAAAAAACCAAATGTCCTGTCAAAGCGGTGCGAATGGCAATCTCAGCCGTTTCGGCGTCGCGAATCTCGCCGACCATGATAATATCCGGATCATGCCGCAGCACACTGCGCAGGCCAGAGGCAAAATCAAAATTGAGTTTTGAATTAACCTGAATTTGTGTAATTCCCTCAAGCTCATACTCCAGCGGATCTTCGAGGGTAATGATTTTTCGGTCCGGTGTATTAAGCTCGTTAAGACACGCATAAAGGGTGGTCGTCTTGCCGCTTCCCGTCGGCCCAGTGACCAAAATAATTCCGTGCGGCTTTTGGATTAACCCGCGAAACAAATTTAAATTTTGCTCTGCTAACCCTAATCGTTCAAGGCTTAAAAGAGTCACGTTCGTCGGTAAAATACGAATGACCATGCTCTCGCCTCGAGGAGTAGGAATCGTCGAAACGCGCAAATCCAAATCCTGCTCGCGGGTCTTAACAACCGCGCTGCCATCCTGAGGCAAACGTTTTTCGACGATGCTCAAATTAGCCATCAGTTTAATCCGCGAAATAATCGAAAGCAAAAACGGCCTGACCCCAGGGGGAATATTCGCGTCAAGCAAAAGCCCGTCGATACGATAGCGCACGCGCACCTTGGCCCGATACGGCTCGATGTGAATGTCGGTAGCCCGCTTTTTATAAGCTTCTAACAAAATTTCATTGACCAACTTGCTGACCGACGCATCATTGGCATTGGTTTCCAAATCTTCAACCCATGCCGTCGGAGTTTCATCAGCGCCCGATTTTTTTGTGTCTTTCGAAAGCCGGTCAAGAGTATCAGCGGCCAAGCCATAATATTTATTTAACGCCTCCGCAATCTCGGCCTCACGGACCAAAACAACTTTGGGTTCCAACCCTAAATGAACACGGATCTCATCCTGAAATTTAATATCCAAAGGATTGGCTGTCGCAACGGTCAGCACACGCCCCTCGATTTTAATCGGCATAAACTTATAATACGTTGCAAAGCGGACCGGAATTTTTTCGACGACCGCTTTATCGATTGTCATCGCTTTAAGTTCGACAAACGGCAACTGATGGACGGCAGCAAGTTTTTCTAAAACTTGGCGTTCAGGGATCAATCCCCTGCGAATCAAATAGGTATGTAACGCTTCCGCCGAGGATTGCAGCTCTGTGAGCAGTTGACTGGCTTTATCTGGACTAAGCAAACCCGCCTTGACTAATTCATCGGAAAGAACTTTATCGCTGTTTTTAACCATAAAAAATCATTATCCCAACTTCGGCGCTTTGCCGATCATATAAAAATCAGAAGGTTTGGTCTTGTCATAATCGCCAGCCAAAACTCGTTCGACCGCGTCTAAGGTTTCGTTCAAATGCACATATTGCCCTTTTTTCCCGGTAAAAACCTCGCTGACCGAAAACGGCTGCGTCATAAAATTCAAAAGTCTTTGCGCACGCCCATAAACCATGCGGTCTTCTTTATTAAGTTCTTCGACCCCGATAACCGCGACAATTCTCTTGAGAGAATTGTACTTGCTAAAATGTTGAATAACCGTCTGCGACATTTCAAAATGTCTTTTTCCGACGACGTTTGGATCAAGGTTACTGCAAGAGCTTTGCAAAGGATCAATGGCCGGATACATACCACGCTGAACAAGATCGCGCGACAAAACCACAGACCCGTCAAGATAACTAAAAATCGCAACGACGGCAGGGTCGGTCATATCGTCGGCCGGCACGTAAACAGCTTGCAACGCAGTCACCGATCCGCCGCCGGGGGCTGAACGAATACGTTCCTGAACCCCGCTGACCTCAGAGGCTAAAGTCGGCTGATAACCCGTTTCCGCCGGAACGCGGCCTAAAAGTGTTGAAACCTCCTGTCCCCCTTGGATAAACCGGAAAATATTATCCATAAACAAAAGAATATCTTTATTCTTGCCCTGCAAATATTCGGCCAGCGTAATTCCGGTGTTAACGACTTCTGCGCGTGCGCCGGGCGGCTGGTCCATTTGCCCGTAAGCCAACATAACGTTATTCAAAAGCCCGCTGTCGGTTAACTCATGAAACAACTCGTTTCCCTCACGAATCCGCTCGCCAATCCCCGCAAAAACACAAGCCCCGCCGTGTTCCTTGACGATATTATTAATCAGCTCCAAAATAACGACCGTCTTACCGCAACCGGCTCCCCCAATAATCCCGGTTTTGCCTCCCTTAACCAATGGATAGAGCAGATCAAAATATTTCAAACCTGTTTCCAAAACCTCCATCTTAGCAGCCGTCTTTTGTTTAAGGTCATAGCCCATTGTCTGTTGTAAAACTCGAATCGGTTTTCGAATTGGCGCATTAATAGGCCCCTTCTGGTCAATCGGATTTCCGACGGCATCCATAATGCGGCCAAAACATTCATCACCGATAGGAATCGTAATCGGCTGAAAGGTATTGTAACAAGGCGCATTTAACTGAAGATTAAGCGTGTCATGCAAAGCGACGGTGCGCACCAGATTTTTGCTCAAATGCTCGGCCGTCTGCAAAATGATCGGTTTTTTATCGAACGTCGAAACTTCAATACAGTCATAAAGAGCCGGAATATCGTCGATATTATCAAACCGTATGTCGACAACCGGGCCTTGAACTGAAGAAACGCGGCCTAAACCTCGACGAGGCTTCTTTTCTTTCTTGTCCGTAACACTGGCGACAGCAGGCTGATCACCCCCGGCCGCTTTATTGGCTTGCTCTGTCTTCTGCGGCTCAGGAGGCTTGTTTATTTCAGCAGGCTTATCCATCGGGGCGTTTTTGTCGGCCTCTGATGATTGTTGCGGTTGATTGGGCTGTGATTGCTTGAGGGGTTCTTTGTTTTCGTTTTCCAAAACATGACTCCTTTAACGCCGGCCGCCGCCGGACATCATACGGGATGTAAAAACCTCCCGCATACTTTTATCGATATCGCCTTTGCGGGCTTTGCTAAACGACGCCGCAATGCCTTTTTTGTCTTTTTTCATTTTTTGGACGCTCGCCTCCAACTGCTGGGACTGCGCGGCAGATTCGGAAATCGATGTATCATGCAAAACTTCATAAATACGACAAACCAGCCACATATCCGCCAAATAGCTAATAACATCGACCGGATCGCTTTCTTCAATGACAGATTCAATACTGTCGACAAACTCAGCCTGCTTTGTCAAAAGCTCGTCGCATGGCAAAAGTTTGATCGTGCGTGGTTTTTGTAAATTAAAGTTTTTGGACCACGGATAAACAACAAGAATTTTTCCCAGACGGCCTTCCATGACTTCTTTAATCACATAGTCTTTGATTTGTATCGCGATTTCATAGAGGCCGACTTCATCTAAGTTGACAAATGTTTTCATGTCCGGCTGGGCAGATCGCATACGTTCAACACCTTTGCGTCCAACAACAATCAAAACGCTGTTAGGATTGGCTTCCTTTTCAGCCATAACATGCCGAATCGTTTTGGCGTTTAAATCCCCCATGAAACCGCCTTCTGAGGTTACCGCCACAATGCCAATTTTGGGGTTATCATTGGATACCAAAGGGTGACGCACCGTTGAAAGACTGATCATCCGAAAAAACTCAACAAACGATTCGCCAAAACGCGCAAAACGGTCCTTGCGCGTCGCCAGTTCATGGAATTTAGTATCCGCAACGTCCTTTAAAACCTGAATGATTTCGACGAGCTCGGTGATATCGTCCAAATCGTGCTTGATTTTCATTGCTTTACCCATAGCAAAAATCCTTTAAGCAAATTACAAAAGGCCTTTTTCCAATTTTTCCTTAAGTCCTGTAGCACTCTCGCGAACCATGTTCTTAAGACTTCCGTCCAACGCCAGACTGCCAAAACGCAAAATCATCCCGCTTAAAATCTTGGGATCCGTTGTCGCCGTCACCTCAATCGTTCGCCCTAACTTGCCTAATAGCGTTTCACTCAAACGATTGCGCATCCCTTCCGAAAGCGCAGAAGACGTCACAACCTCAGCTGTTTTGATTTCCTCACCGATCATTTCCATGTCCATTTTGGCCAAGCTCCCAATAAATTCCGTAATCAAACACTCCTCAAGCGCAATCCGTCCTTCTTTGCTTAAAACATCATCTAAAATGAGTGCGGTAAAATCCACGGCGCGCATATCCATTTCTTTGACGATATTTTTACGAATATCCGCTTTTGTATTATTCGCTTTGACAATGATATCTTCCCCTTCTTGTCTGGCTTTGACGATCAGCTTTTCACGCTCTTCCCTCGCTGCTTTTTCGGCATCTTCAGTCATTTTCAAAACCAAAGCATCAGCCTCAGCCTTGCGTTTGGTCAATTCTTCATTGGCTTCCTTGATCTTTTGGTTTAATTCGGTCTGTTTGGTAAGAACCGCTTCTGTTTCCTTATTTAAACGATAAAGGTCTTTATCGATTGTGTCTTTGCTGAATTTCCAGATAAAAAAACCGCCAATGGCCACAAAAACCATTCCGACGATAACTGCCTTAATAAGCATCATCCCTAGGTCCATCGTTCTCTCCTCCCTAAAAATCTTATTCGGAAACCAAAATCTTAAAAAATACTAAAATCAAAGTCACAGAGATGACTTCAATAGTAATGAGTTTTAACATAATCCCCAGTTGAATAGCCGGTGTCTTGCTGGGGTAACGCCCAATTCTTGTGATCAACTTATATCCCAGCCAGCCGACGCCAAGACAGGGAATCGAAATCAAAACAAAGAAAATAATGATAAAAAGTCCGGCAACTGACATACGCTTTAAAAAGATTTCTTCTCTTTCATTTTCCGAACAGCTGGAAAATGATAAGAATGGCAATAATCGAAATGACCTCAACAAAAATCAGCATGACGAGCATGCCCATAAAAATCTTGGATGCTGCCGACGGATTACGGCTTAGCGCTTTGATGACCGCATAACCTAAAACGGCAATAACAATCGACGGCCCCAAGACCGAAATCAACATAATCGCGACAATTAGTAGTGTTTCTGCCCACTGCATTTTTATTTCCTGATTTTTTTGTTAAACATGATGCGTGGCGTCCGGGTCTTCGAGGGCGATGTCTTCGCCTTTTTTGCCCTTTTGCGGACGCAACCGTTCCAACTCTTCAACGAGAACAATGCAATCGTTGGCAAAAAAACGGATCAGCCCAAACTTGATCGGCACCGCTTCGCGCCAATTGATAATAATATTACCGGCAATCAAAATTCCCAAAACCGGATAATGATACGGCAAAAGTTCATATTCGCCATGATCGCCGGTAAAGAATACACTTTCAACCGCCCCCTGATACAACAATGCCTCCGGCGTCATGATTGATAACTTGAAAGTGGATTTATATTGCGCCATGAGCTTTATAGAGGTTTATTTTTTGGAGGTCGCTTTATCAAGAGTATCGACCCCAACCTGCGAATCCTCGTCTTCGGCATCTTCCTTCGGACGCTTAAGCGTAATCTCCTTGACATATTCCATTAAAACCGCGTCTATGATTTTTGTCATTTCATCATCCAAAGTTCGTTTTGCGCGAAGATTGGCTAACATTTCCGGATTTCTTTTAACAAAATATTCATGAATCTCTTTTTGAAAAGTGATGACTTCTTCAATCATAAGTTCATGCAAGTGTTTTTTTGAATACGCGTAAAGAATGATGACAAGCGTTTCGGTTTTAACCGGATGGTCGCGCTCTTGTTTGAGAATTTCCGTGAGGATACCGCCGGCTTTAAGTTGGTTTTCAGCCTCGTCAGAACCGCCGGAAGTTTTAAGTTTTGAAACGCGCAAAACTTCGCGATACTGCAAAAATTCCAGACGAAGCGGCCCGCTCAACTTTTTAACCGCCGGCCACTGGACCTTGCTTCCAACGCGTGAAACCGAAAGACCTAAATCCACCGCCGGCTTTTGACCTTCACCAAACAAAGGGGTACTTAAATAAATTTGCCCGTCGGTCATCGAAACAAGATTCGACTGAACATACCCTGTCAAGTCCCCTTCCAATGTTTCAACGATAGGAAATTGCGTCATCGAGCCGCCACCCAAATTTTCCGTCAAGTATGCGGCACGCTCGACCATCTTTGAATGAAGATAAAAAATATCCCCCGGATAAGAGTCGCGGCCCGGCGCGCGGCCTAAGAGAAGCGAAATTTCGCGATACGCCCAAGCGTGTTTGGTCAAATCGTCAAAAACAACAAAAACGTTTTTTCCTTTGTGCATAAAATATTCGGCAACAGCACACGCAACATACGGCGACAAATACAATTGCCCCGGCGGAGCTGATGCCGTTGCCGCCACAATGCACGTATAATCAAAACAACCATGATTAATAAAAAGTTGAACGACTTTTCCTAAAGCTGATTGCGCTTTTCCAATCGCACAATAGACACAAATGACCCCGGTATGTTTTTGATTGATAATGGCATCCGTGCCGATCGTTGTTTTTCCCGTCATCTTATCGCCTAAGACCAACTCACGCTGGCCAAACCCGACGGGGATCATCGCATCAATAACTTTAATTCCGGTTTCAAGAGTCCGGTCAAGAACCTTACGCTGAAGAATTGACGGCGCATCGACAAAAATCGGACGCATAGCGTCCCATTGCAGTGTCCCTAAACCATCTTTCGGTTCGCCTAAAGGATTGATGATCCGCCCAATAAATTTATCACCGACTGGTGTGTTGAAAGGTTCAAGCGAGGCGAGAGCTTTGTCACCCGTTTTGAGATTAACTTGTTGGCGAACGATTAAAACCTGGGCTTCACGTTCGTCAAATCCGACGATGATTCCCATCGTCCCGTAACCGAAACGAATGACTTGGCCGTTAATGCAATTGCGGAAACCTTCAACAATAACGATACAACCGCGAATAACGCGAACAACACCTTCTTCTGTGTAACGCAGTTCGACCATGAGAAATTAACCTAACGGGCTTTTGACATCTATCAAAATTTAAGATCAAATTATTTCTTATATAAATCTGCGTAAATTATACCAAACAATCCGCGCAATACTGGGGAAATTCATAAAAACTTAAAATACCGTTAAGACCCTTTCGTCGGTGGCGTAGGCTTAGGGACAACCGCTATTTCTTCACCGGGCTTTAAAGGAGAGCTGTCCGATTTTTTCCCCGAACGTCCCGCCCAAATAAAGAAATGGTACCCGGTAAAAAACGCAACAAAGCCAATACATCCGCCAATAATTTTCCAGGTCATGGTAACGGAAATACCTTTTTTAAATATCGCTTCTGACAAAGCCTGTAAACCTCGCAAGGCTTGCAAACGCTTCAAGACGTTTTTAACTTTACTGCCTTCCAACTCTTCAAGTTTTTTAGCCTTGACGATAGCCAACATTTGCTCGATGCGCTCAACCGCTTGCTTGATATCTTCGTACCTTTTTTCGTTGGTCCGAAAAATTCCAATATGCTCATCCGGCGGGAGATCCCGATTTTGTGTTTCGCGGATTAATTCGATATTTTTCGCCACCTCCTCAAAAAGATACTTTCCGCTCTCAGCATAAGCGGAGTCTTTCATTTCCTCAATCGCAACTTTTGCCCGTTTTTCCATCGGATCGAGTTTATTGACAGGAAATCGCCACACGTCCTTTAAAACAATCTCATACTTTTTTTCCTCACCGGGCTTAAAAACTTCCTCTTTGGCAAGAAACGACTTGCCTTTTTTTTCATCGAAGCGAACATCAAAACCTTGTTTATCAACAATATCTTCTTCACGTATCTCAATGGGAAGCAAATGTTTTTGCTTTACGGTCTTTTCTATATCGCTGGAAGGATTCTTAACCGAAAGAACAAGCTTAATTGTTTTGCCTTCATCCCCTAAATCTTCGGCTTGCGCTTCTTTTTCCAAATAATTCGGGTCATAAATCCGCTTGCGGATTTTTTCGACAATCCCGGCATAAGCACGGTACTGTTCAATACGACGTTCAATGTTATCTGAATAACTTTGCTGTTGTGCAAGAATAATATCCAACTGTTCAAACAGTTTATCGCGTTCGCGTTTTGCATTTGGGTAAAGATCCTTATTCCCCTCAATCAAAGACAAATTGCCATCCATGTTTTGTTTTAAGACGCTAATTTCTTCTGGAGTTATCACCCAAACATCATTAACGCGAATTTTAAAAGTTTTTGACTCTTTGGGTTCAAAATGGACTTTGCCGATAACATAATAAACCATTTTGTCGACGTCATAATCGATCTTAAGTTCCCCGGAATCAAGAACGTCGCTGGGTTCAAGTTCTTTTGGCAAAAGATACTTCACGTCAACATCTTTACTTTCTGTTTCCGAAGCATTGACAGCGATAAGGTTAAGAGATAATTCGCCGGCAAAAGCTGCAAGCTGCGAAATAAAAACTAATAAAAAACAACAAGCAAAAATTTTAAAAAACTTAAAACTCTTCATTGAATTTTCCAATTTGTATTATCCTCCCTCAAACCAGGATTTTACGACAACCCCTTCTGTTTCAGTTGCGTCCTTAAGGGCATTGAGCTTGGCATCAATTTCATCAAGTTTCCCATAAACCTTTTGTTGATCACCGGATTCTTCTGCGGTAAGCGGTTGAACGTCAAGACTTCCTCCGCCTAAGCCAGCGGCCTTAGTACTTTCATTAACAAAATTCGCCAGAGTCCCGACCATTTCTTGCGCAACTTTGCCGGTTTCCAATTGACTTTCAGAAATTTGCTGTGTTGCCGTTTGCAATTGCTGCAAGGATTGATCGAGTTTTTGCATAGCTTCGTATGTAGAATCTGTTTTACCTTTTGCGCCTAATTCTTTACGCACGCTTTGCGTTTCACCTAAAGCTGATTCAGCGCTTCCCTTAGCCTTATCAATATTAGTTTTGATATCCTTTAAGCGCGATAGTTCACCAAAAATTGTATTGGAAACTGATGTATCCGTCGTAACACCAACAGAAGTTTCAAGCGTATCGACGTAATCATTGACTTTAGCGATTTTCCCAAAGACGGAAGTGACCGATGCAGCATCGGTTGTGGACCCCAAAGAAGTTGCAATCGTATTGACTTGAGCAAGAATATCAGCAATCGTTTGAGACGAAGCCCCAGTTTCAATCGACCGCACCGTCGATAAAATTGTATTTGCCATACCGAACAAACTATCCGTCCCACTATCTGTCGCACTACCAATTAAAGAATTTAGCGTGTTGACAGCATTAAGAATCGCAGCAACATTGCTCACTAAAGCTCTGGCATTATTTGCTAAATAGGCAATATCTGACCAATTGATATTTGCCGCAGTCATGGATGCTAAGTCCGCCCAATTAATTCCAGAAACACTGCTTAGGCCAATATCCGCCCAATTTACACCCGACCCGGACATATAAGAAATATCCGCCCAATTAATAGCCACCGCGCTCATCGCCCCAATATCTAACCAATTAATTCCAGCATCCGACATACTGCTGATATCTTTCCAATTGACTCCAGCATCACTCAAAGAATCAATATCAGCCCAATTGATTCCCGCGTCACTTAAAATATTCAAATCCGCCCAATTGATTCCCGCGTCACTCAAAACATTAATGTCGATCCAATTAATTCCAGCGGCTGTCATTTCATAAATATCCGACCAATTGATACCTGCGTCGGAGAGGTCATTAATCGAAACCCAATTGATACCACTTGAACTTAACGTTTGCATATCGGCCCAATTGATTCCTGCATCTGAAAGAATAGTAATATCACTCCAGTTAACTCCAGCTGCTGAAAGCTCCCCAATATTATCCCAATTGATTCCCACATTCGTTAATTGATCAACGTCCATCCAGTTGATCCCGGCAGCCGTCAAACTACCAATATCTTCCCAATTAATACCGGCATCTGTCAAAGCATCTATATCAATCCAATTAATTCCACTCGTCGACAATGCGCCTAAATCACTCCAGTTAATTCCTGATTGACTTAAAGAATCAATATCTTGCCAATTAATTCCAGCGTCAGAAAGGTCATTAATGCTCAACCAATTGATTCCCGCGCGACTTAACGCATCAAAATCCATCCAATTTATACCGACTGTGCTCAAAACGTCGATGTCGGCCCAATTGATACCCGCGTCACTTAAGCTTTCTAAATCCTGCCAATTAATCCCCGCGTCACTTAAGTCATTTATACTTACCCAATTGATTCCCGCATCACTAAACACATCAATATCCAACCAATTAATTCCCGCCAAGCTCATTTCGTTAATACTCGTCCAATTAATTCCAGCACGACTTAAGATGTCCAAATCTCCCCAGTTAATTCCCGCGGCTGATACGACGCTAATATCGCTCCAATTAATTCCACTGTCGGATAAAGAATCAATATCTAACCAATTAATCCCACTGTCTGTCAACACGCTAACATCCGACCAATTGATCCCGGCAACACTTAAAGACTCTAGATCCAACCAATTAATACCCGCATCAGAAAGATCATTAATACTTGTCCAATTTATCCCCGCATCACTGAGTACATTAATATCCCTCCAATTAATCCCACTATTACTCAATGACTCAATATCCGCCCAGTTGATTCCTGAATCACTTAAACTATCCATATCAGCCCAATTTATTCCATTATCACTCAAAATATCCAAGTCAATCCAATTGATTCCCGCTTGTGACAATGCCTCAATATCCTGCCAGTTAATTCCAGCGTCCGAAAGATCATTGACACTGATCCAATTGACACCTGTATTACTTAAGACATCCAAATCACCCCAATTAATTCCCGCGTTTGATAATGCATCTATATCCGACCAATTAATGCCCGCGCTGCTTAAATTTTCCACGTCTAACCAGTTAACCCCTGCATCACTCAAAACATCTAAATCATGCCAATTGATGCCCGCTTTACTCATCCGGTCAAAGTCGACCCAATTGACGCCTGCGTCGGATAAAATATCCAGATCACCCCAATTTATTCCGGTATTTGAAACGACCTCAATATCTAACCAATTGATTCCCGCATCACTCAAAGCCCCCATGTCAGACCAGTTAATCCCAGAATCAGATAACATATTTAAATCAAGCCAATTGACACCCACATTACTGAAAGCTTCCAAATCACTCCAATTGATTCCGGCATCAGATAACATGTCGAAGTCTAACCAATTAATCCCTGCGTCGCTTAAAATTTCCAAGTCAGACCAATTAATTCCGGTACTTGAAATCACTTCAATATCCAACCAATTGATTCCAGCATCGGAGAGTGAGTCTAAATCAATCCAATTAATTCCAGCGTTTGAAAGGGTATCGACGTCAACCCAATTAATCCCAGCATTAGTCAACAGACCAATATCACCCCAATTAAGCCCGCCATCGCTTAAAATATCCAAATCTTTCCAATTAATCCCAGCATCTGAAAGCTCTCCAATATCGATCCAATTCACACCAACATTACTTAACGCTTCAACGTCCTGCCAATTAATACCCGCATCACTTAGATCATTAATACTGACCCAATTAATTCCGACATTGCTCAAAGTTTCCAAATCCGACCAATTAAGGCCCGAGTCAGAAAGAACATCCATGTCACTCCAGTTAATACCAACATCACTTAAAATATCTAAATCGTTCCAGTTAATTCCAGCAGCTGAAAGTGATGTTACATCCAACCAATTAATTCCTGCATAACTTAAGGCTTGCACATCTTGCCAATTAACTCCTGCAGCACTTAAAACGCCTAAATCACTCCAATTAATTCCCGTATCAGAAAGAACATCCAGATCCGCCCAATTAACACCCGCATCACTCAAAACATCCAAATCTAACCAATTAACACCGACATTGCTCAAAGTTTCAATATCCTGCCAATTGATTCCTGCGTCACTTAAGTCATTGATACTCAACCAGTTGACTCCGGCATCACTGAAGACGGCAAGATCAGTCCAATTAATTCCCTCGTTACTCAAAATATCAAGGTCAGACCAGTTAATCCCAGCATCGGAGAAGCGGTCGATATCAGACCAGTTGATGCCGGAATCGGAAAGGACGTCTAAGTCTAGCCAGTTAATGCCGGAAGAGGACAAAGCTTCTATATCCATCCAGTTGATGC
>CAYYRJ010000030.1:0-30255 GCA_964474085.1 uncultured Planctomycetales bacterium | reverse complement strand
GCCCTGTCACCGTCGATGTTGCCTGATAAACGGTGCGGTATTTTTCTATTTCGCGGACCCTTTTGACCTTTACCGACCCAAAATCGCATACGCGCCCCAAATCATTGCGTTCCAAATCCGTGACCATCAAAAGCTCGGCCTTCTCTTTGGCGCTGCGACGCAATTCTAATTTTTTTTGCCGATCTTCCAAAAGCGTGTTGCCTCGCGGACGGGTTCCTTTCATCGGACGCGTTTGAACACAACCATTTTGCAAACGCAAAAACAACTCCGGCGAAGAACTGACAATTTGCGATCGTCCGCAATCCAAATAACCGCCAAAGCTCGACGCGGAAAGTCCCCGCAAAGCCGCATAAAGATTTGGCGCGTCAACCGGCGCGTTAAACCGGCACGAAAATTCCTGGGCTAAATTCACCTGATAAATATCGCCAAGCTTAATGTAATCTAGTGCTTTTTTGACCGCATTGCAATAAGCGGATTTACTAAAATGACTTTGAAAATAAAGCGGCTTTCGGGCGTTTGGGACATAAGGATTTGAGGCGGGCGATAAGTTTTCAATCATTTTTTCAATACGCTGCAAACGCGCCAAAGCACGTTTTTTACGGGAAGCCGTCGTCGTTTGCGGCAAGCCGCTCGAACTGACCAACAACTTTTTTTGATAATGGTCGATTGTCATCACACAGTCATAAAAGCCAAAATAAAATCCCGGCAAGCCCGACGGGCCAAATCGACTTTTGATCTTTTCAAATTGCAAACCAAAATCATAACTCAAATAGCCGACAATTCCTGACAAAAAAGGTGTCCCGCAATTTTTGACCGGATGAACAAAACGCTGGTAAGTTTTTTCCAAATTCTTAAAAGCACGCAAATCATTGCCTTTAACCGTCCAAAACGGATCGAAACCCAAAAAAGAATACCGCCCGCGTTCAAGATTAAAAAGACTGCTTTCTAAAAGAAAAGCGCCCGGCTCTTTTTTGATCACGTTTAAAAAATCGCACGGGCTGGCTTTCAAATCGTAACAGCGAATTTCCATATATTTAACCCAAAAGACTCACGTTATAAACCGGCAACAAAGCAGCCGGGCGAAAAGACATCTTTGTGCGATTGACGTTTTGCGGCGCACAATCATCCATCACATTAATAAATTTTACCCCTAGAAGAGCAGGGTCCTGACAAAGCTGATTAAAAATATAAGCCCCCAAACCCGAATACTGCGGGTCTGTAATTTCCAAAAGGTCGCAAAACGTTTCTTGCCCGACAAAATAGCCAAAGGTGTACCCAGCAATCCTGGCGTTGACCTCTACAACGCGGCCAATCACGTTAAGCTGTTGAAAATCCGTCAAGACCCGCCGGTGAACACTTAAAGCATCTTCCAAGAGTGCTAAATCGATATCTTCTGTGAGCGTCAATCGCTTGTGCTTTTGCCACTCTGCAAAAAGCTCCAGGCACTCCTTGGCCATCGACGGATCGTAGCCTAAAAAAGCAGCAGAAAAACTTTTTTCAAAATGCCTGCAGGCATGGCGCTTGGATTTATAAGCCTGCCCTTTAAGTCTGACAAGGTCGTTTCGAAAATATAAATATTCGTAACCTTTCTTATAAATTTTGTACTTATCCGTGGCGAAAAACTTAAGCTGTTCTTGACTGACATTCTCAATGCGGGTCACCGACGACGATTTATTAATCTGGCGCATCCGCTCAAAAGAATATTCAACAGCCTTTGGACTTATCGACTCGCCTAAAGGCGGCAGATACAAAAATGTCCCTGCCTCTTCGGTTGCAAAAACGCACAGATTCCCGTCGATTTCCTCAAAACGAAATTGAAAAAAATCCTGCCACGCATAAATATTCGCAAAAGATCGACTGGAAAGCGCTGTAGAGGTTTTTTGCAGATACCGGTCAAGCGCGGCTTGAAACGACAAAAGCTCACAAGGCATTTAACATGACTCCAAAGAAAGCTTGCAAACATAATCTAATTCGTCGTGATAAGAAGAGTAGTCCGTCAAAAGAGTCGGGTTGGCCGCTAAAAAATCCCGGACGTTTTTTTTTAAAAAAAATTCTTTTAAATACTCGACGTACTCTTGATAAACCGGTGTGCCAAAATGTTCCTGAACATACGGACAATTCAAATGCACATAGACGACAGGTGTATCCTGTTCTTTTCCCAAAAGGAAAGGATACAACTGGCAGTCAAACGGCCGGGCGTGATAAATACCGCAGGTATTATCTTTGTTATTAAAAAAATGGCACAAAAAGCCACTCGCGCAAGGCGTTGTCCCGATTTTTCCGTCGGGAAAGACTACCGAAGGTCCAAAAATCTTTTGTCCGACACTCTTTTTTTCGACTTCACTGATATACGGACGCCAACGGCTGTCAGGCTCCTTAAACCGGCAGCAGCCATCGCATTTAAGACAAATGCTCGAAGTGACAAATTGTTTAAAATCTTTAAACATCGATAATAATCCGGGATTATTTTATTATTGCCCCGACGGGAACATCTTTTTCCGGTAACAGAATAACCGGGCCATTCTCACCAGAGGCGGCCAAAATCATGCCATTGGATGCCTCGCCACGAATAACCGCCGGCTCAAGATTATTGATCACGACCACTTTGCGGCCAACAAGCTCATCGGGCTTGTAGCTAGCGCGAATGCCGGCGACCAATTGCTTTTCCCCATTGCCGGTATCAATTTTCAAAACATATAACCGATCCGCGTTGGGATGTTCTTTAACTTCCTTGATAAGAGCGACAATTAATTCCAACTTTTTAAAATCTTCATAGGTCACCATGTTTTCTCCTGATTCTTTGATAAAATTTCTGAAAATACGCTATAATAAAATCCAAAATTGACCAACGACGAAAACCACAGTATAACACTTAATAAATAATTATGAACTACCGCGTTACAGCTTTTCTTTTAGTCCCCCTAGCAGGGCTGTTTTTGCTGTTTCATCATATATCTTTTCAACCTTTCCTCTCTCAAGGCGATCACGGCCGAGATCTCTACGCCTTCGCGCAAACCTTACATGGACAAATGCCGTATCGTGATTATTGGTGGGTATATGGCCCGCTCATGCCATACTATTATGCGCTATTTTTTAAAATTTTTGGTCTAGCTATCCCAAGCATTCTCGCGGGAAAAATTTTGCTGACTATATTAAGCGGTATTTTCATTTTCTTTGCCATGTCTCTTTTTATTCCGCCGCTTTTTGCATTTATGGCGGCCATGTGGTTTTGGCTCTATCAGCCCGACTTTTTCTTTACTTACAACCACAGCGGTGGAATTTTTTGCTTAACAGCAATTATATTTAGCTTATTTTCTTACATTAAAAAACCACACACCTTTTATCTTTACGTTGCTCTATTCTTCATATTTTTGCTTTCACTTATCAAAATCAATTTTGGGATAGCCAGTCTTTTTATTTTTATCGTATTCTATCGACTTTACGATACGGTTTATCATGTCCCCTCAACAAAAGGCAAAAAAAAACTGGCCGCAATCGCAGGTTTTTTCCTGCCCATGTTAATTTTTATTATTTATTTTCTGCTGTTATATCAGCTGCCTGTTTATGAAATTCGCCAATGCATGCCATACTTAAGCAGCGATCAACCTTATCATGCCATGCCTCAAGACGCATTGCTTCAACTAGCAAAAGCTATTCTTGCAACTCCACAAACAAACCCTGCAAATTTTATTTTTTCCCTCTTTACCATTGGATCAATCATTACATGCATGTATCAAATCCTTTCCCCAAAAACGCTCTTAAAAGAACGTCATCATTTTCTTAGCGCACTGCTGCTACTCGTATTCTTTTATTTTGTTAACTTGCATGAATACATGTTCAGCGGTGTATTGTATCGCAGCTACTGGGCAACGCCTTTTAGCAGCATGATATTATTTCTTTTTATGGGATATGCTCTTTCTAAAATCCATTTAAAATTACAACGATTAGTTTTTGGAGCTTTTTTTGTTATTATTTTTAGCCAATATGTTGCTCAAATAGACACCATGCGTGCAAAAAAGATTCCAGAACAATTTCTCGCTCTTAAGCGTGGACACATCACGACCGGCAATTCTGAAAACTGGTTTACCACAATCACCGAAACTACAAATTATTTAAAAAAACAAATCCCGGAGGATGAAACGTTCTTCGCTCTTCCTTATGATCCCATTTATTACTATTTAACTGACAAAGTTTCTCCCACGCGCCAATTGATTTTCTTTGAGCATATCAACATTCCCCAAGAACAAGAAATGTTAATTATTGCCGACCTCGAGAGAAAACATGTCAACTATGTTCTGATTTCTAATCGCGCAATTGCGACACAAGAGCCGGGGCTCGGAGTTTTTGGAAAAACATATTGCCCCCTACTTGAAAAATATATTTCCAGCCATTTTAAACCCATTGCCCAATTTGGGGAGTGGAAATATGAGCCAGGCTGGGCATGGAATCATGGAACAAAAATCCTCAAGCGTGTAGAATAATGCGCTGACTGGCTCTTTGAATTCCGAATTTACCTGCCTCAAATATAGAAAAACCTGCTTTCCTTTGGGGAGCAGGGTTTTCTATATATAATGGGAAATTGACGGGGTCGACGAGATTTGATGGTTTCGGCAGTGCCTCAACCACTCCCTCGGACTTTTGTCCTCGGTCGCTCGGCTCCGCTCGTCCAAATTCCCCAACACATTAAATTAAAAAGCCCCGGTATCGGGGCTTTTTTATTTGGCGGGGCTTACTCGACCAAGTTAGAACTAATTTGATAGCCTCAACCGCATCATGACACATTCAAACAAACAATTGAGCATCGCCACAATGGAAACAACCCCAGACTTGATCTCGGCGGTGGATTTCTTAAATTCAATTGTCTCAGATTCTTTAAATATGAATGTGGCACTCATAATTGATTATTTTAATGAGCGAGTATTCCGGTTACAACAAATATTTGAGCAAATCCATTGTCCCTACTTATTCACGGGGGATATGTCCTTACCTCTGCGAAACATCCGTTCAGAAATCAGACTTCCATCAGGTGCATACTTTCTGACCGGGCCGTCGATCTTCCCGTTACGATAAGTATATTCATACAATAACTTGCCGTTTTCATAATATTCTTTACGCGGCCCGATAAATTCACGGTATTGATCAACATCCCATTCTTCCTTCAAAGCCCCACCTTTATCAAATATTTTATAATGAATTTGACCATTTTCTTGTTTAACTGCTTCTGTTTCCAATTCACCCGTCCAATGAAAATATTGCGCCACACGGCCGTCATCCGAAATAACAGGTTTATCTTCATCGTTGGAACATATAGAAATTTTGTCATATTCAAGAGTTTTCCAAAAATGTCCGACCGACACCGCCTCCAAGCGCACCAAAACCGCATTAGCCAACCAAGCCTTATCGATTTTCTCTATGGTCGATATCCCCATTGAATAATCCGAGTATGTAACTTTGTCAAAATTAATCTCCACTGTTCGGCTTGACAATGGAATAAATGGCATTCGATTTCTGACATTATATTCGGTCATCTGAGAAACAACATAAGCCTCCTTTGTTTTTTTATTCATCAATAAAAACATCGTGTTTTGTCCAAAATCATTCTCCCCATTTTTCCTATCTCCAAAGGGAATAAGCGGCAATAGACTCTTTTCACGAATAATAAATGATATCCCCCCATACTTATTTTCATCGCTGTAGTATTGAAACAACATTTGCTCGAACCCCATTTTCGCTTGACTCCCTCTCCGCACGGGGATCACGGATCGGACCTTCCATTCATAAACATTAAACAGCGCATCAGCCTTATATTTTCCTTCACGATCCAGAAATTTTTTTATGTTCATATCATTGGGCAAAGTCAACAAACAAACAGACGATTCAGGAACACGTCGTCCATTTGCAAACGTATAATCCTGGAAAAGGTTATGAAGGGGGCGAATATATTTATTATAAGACCAGCCATTCTCGACAAGATCCTTAGAACGCTGATACGGTTCTCCCGTCAATTTAACATCCCCAGAATAAAGAATATTCGAATTTTTAATTAATGAAATCCTCGTAAATTGATTAGGCAAAAGACCGTTGACCTGTTGTTCCCAACCATAGAAGCGCAAATCCCTAGAATTACTATCTGGCCTAAAATAAATCGGGTCTTCTTTATTAATATCTGTTTTAACCAAATGACCAATACCCAAATCCGTTGATTTTAACGCATTGATTTGTAAAAAGTCGATGGTCCAAAAACGATCTACCGTAAATAATAACAACAACAGAATAATAATTCGCGCAACTGAGTCGCGCGTGCGCCGGTTCGAATACTGATTGAGAATGATAACAGTCAAGATCAAAGTGCAAATGAAAATTTTTATGGCTATAATGGACCAATACAGAGAATAATTAAATGGAATTGCATTATCCAAAGCACTATTGATAAAAATTTTCTGAAACCCCTCCCCAAACAATCCAACAAAAAAGTCCATAGCAACTCTGCCTGTTATAAGTAAAACTAAGAAAATCAAACCAGTTGCCAAACAGGCAGTAAAGTTTGCCATTAAACTGGCTAAAATAAAAATAGGAATAATAATAAAAAATTTTGATAATACCATCCCTGGGATGACGCTGACGACTTGCGATATCGTAAAACCATGATCCAGCAATGTCACGCCTGCCGCCAACAAATACGGCACAATAATAAAGATTAACAAGAAAGCCAGTTTTGCGAAAAGCAAAGTCATGCGTGAAATTGGCCTTGTCAGCCAAAATGCGCGACTTGATGCCAAAGAATCTCCTAACACCAATAAGGGAACCAAAACGGCCATAAAAATTACGTTTATTTGTTGTAAAGTATCGATAACACCAAAATATTTTTTCTCAACCTGCCAGTCGCTCCAAAGCCATTGCGCATTAAAATAGGCTTGCAAGGCCAAAACCAACAGCCAACCAGCCAACAGCCATTTGAGCCGTCCAAAATCTTTCTTCAAAATATGCAAGATCATTTTCATAGCCCGATCCCTCCCTTTCTCGCCGCATCCATAGTGCCCAAACTCGATATTTTATATTGCTTGGCCAATACCAAAAAAATCTCCCGCAAGGTCATGCCCGAGACCGATACATCATTTACAAATGAAAAAATTTCTTTGACCTTAGCCTCGCTTAAACCAGGTCGGTACTGCGAATCCACAAACTCAACGACCCTTGCCTTATTTTGCGCGAATAACCATTCTTGCGGTAAGGCCGTCACGCTCGCCGGAGCTTGCGCCAATGTAACGCTGATCTTGCGGAAACGCTGCAAGAGAACATCCGTCTCTTCGCAAATTTTCAAGTCCCCGTGATCGACAATACCCACCCGGTCTGCCAGCCGCTCCACCTCATTGATATCATGCGAGGAAATAAAAATCGTCCAACCTTCGCTTTCAGTCAACTTAAGGATTCCGTCAAGAAATTCTTCCCGCACCAACGGATCCAGCCCAGTAAACGGTTCATCAAAAACTAAAAGCCGTGGACGATAGGCAAGCGACGAAACCAGTGAAGTTTTCATCCGTACGCCACGGGACAAGTTTTTCAATTTTTCTTTTGATGGCAAGTCGAACTGACGCACCAAATCCCCACAAAAAGCATCATCCCAAGCCGGATACATCTTTTTACAATAATTTAAGAAGTGCCCTACTGTCATTCCTTCTAAAACCTCCTGATCTTCTGAGACATAACCAATGTGTTGAAGTTCACGCACTCCCAAACACCGCGAATCAACGCCCAAAACACGTGCCATGCCGCTGGTGGGCTCTATGATATTCATCATCATTTTGATAGTCGTGGTCTTCCCCGCCCCGTTGGGTCCCAAAAAAGCAAAGATACTCCCTTGCGGCACGGTAAAGTTCAAAGACTGAACCACAGTCTTCTTTCCAAATGTTTTTCCTAGATGCTCAATTTCAATTGTATTCCTCATAATTTTTTCTCCTCTTTATCAATCTCCCAAAATTTATTAATGGCATCAAATAATTCTTTTTTACGAATCGTTAATCTTTTTGCTTCCACAACCATTCGTTCTACCTCATTCCTTAATATTTCATTGCGCTGTTTTTCAGTAGCCTCTGAAAACTTAGAAATCACACTGCCAATCCCGGGATGGATTTCTAAAATATTCTCTTGCACAAGAAGATTGATGACCTTTAACGCAGTATTAGGATTAATCTTAAGCTCCCGACTTAACTCGCGTACCGACGGGAAAGCATCCCCCGGTTTAAGCTGTCCAGAAACAACGGCCTTCTTGACCGCATAAATAATTTGTTCATAGATTGATACCCCTGGCTTAAATGTTACTAAAAAACTTAACATCTGCGAAACCCTTTCTTTATTGGCAATCAACACCCCATAGCTGTTATATACCACATATAACACCTCATGGCAAGGGTGTCAACGTAGGAATTTGATTAATGGACCGCGCAGCCGCATTGGTGGGCCAATCATCGCATTAAAATCCTCCGGAGAAAAGAATGGTAAAGAAATAACAATAACTTTAGATCACGCCAAATAAAAAGCCCCGGTATCGGGGCTTTTTATTTGGCGGGGTCGACGAGATTTGATGGTTTCGGCAGTGCCTCAACCACTCCCTCGGACTTTTGTCCTCGGTCGCTCGGCTCCGCTCGTCCAAATTCCCCAACACATTAAATTAAAAAGCCCCGGTATCGGGGCTTTTTTATTTGGCGGGGTCGACGAGATTTGAACTCGCGGTCTTCAGCGTGACAAGCTGACATGTTAACCAGGCTACACTACGACCCCAAACACTTTATAACTTTAAAAATATTACTTTAGCAAAGTTGGGGTCTTGTCCAGTTTTTTGGACGACCCCATCAAAAATGTAAAATGAGTTTACTGTTTGAACTCTATTTTGTAAAGAAAATTTTTAATCCAAAAAATGGGCGGTGAAGGACTTGAACCCTCAACCTATTGAATGTAAGTCAATTGCTCTAACCAGTTGAGCTAACCGCCCAAGATTTCTTTTTACAATCAAGATTTCCTTTAGGAAAATCTTGGACGAGTACTGATTTCCTAAAATTTTCTTCAGAGAAATCAGTGCCGCCCTCAAAATCACTATTAACAAAACTTACCTTCAGAAAAATGAAAGGCGAGTACTTGCCGCCCCCACAAAAAGCTCACCCTTTATAAAGCTTATTTCCCAAAAAATCAATAGATTATAACGTCAGCTTGTCAAGAAGCGAAAGCGTAAAAACCATCACAAAAATAGCGACGGACTCAATGATTCCAATCGCGGCAATATAATTAGTAAACCCTTTATCCGTTTCTCCCATCGCATCCGCCGCAGCCGCACCGATTTTTCCTTGTCCGAAAGCACTTGCGCCAATCGCCAATCCAGCAAAAACACCGATCGCCCAAAAGTAATTTCCCTTAGGCAGAACTTCGACAATTTTGTTCATCAAAATCATTCCATAAAACGTTTGCGACAACGGAGCACCAATAAAAGCAACCAGCGAAATAAACGGCGCCGGCTTGTTTCGGACAAAACCTTTTTTCCATGCGCCAATGGCCGCCAACCCAGCGTACATAACACCCAAGCACGAGCCAATCGCAGCAAAACCCAGCACACAAATAGCGCCCAAATCTTTAAATTGACTGATCGTCGTCACGGTCTCCATCTTTTTTCTCCTATGTTATTCAAATTTACGAAATGGATTATATTCAACACCCGTCCATTCCAAACTCAGGTGGCCTGAAAATTCGAGAATATTTAAACGCAATCCATGGACCATCACCGCCATCATCCCCAAAACAATATTCAAAGCATGCCCCGCAACCAAAATCAAAATCGAGCCGATCCCTAAAAATAAATTGTGAAATCCCACCGCCAAAGCCATTTGATTAAAAGCCTCGGACAACGCCAACCCAGCTATTCCGACGGCATACAGCCGAATATACGAAATCACATCAATCAAAGTACTGACAACCGCCAATACGGTCAATAAAGCGCTGATCACAAACCCGCCCACATCTTTTCTAATATCTTCAAACGATTGCGAGAATAAAACAATAACGCCAAAAGAAACAAAGACAGCGGGGTTAACAATATCCGGCAGTGGTGCGCTTAAAATAAATTTTTTTGCATAAAAAAAAGCTGCCCAAACCATCACGATCCACCCAACGTCAGCAACCGCTAAAAGTGACGGCAGTTTTCGCAACAAACGCCAAATATGCGCAATCGTCAAATGGATCGCCCCCAAGCTAAAACACAAAAGCTGGACATTCTTTTCTTCTGTCAGCCACGGAAAAGCCGGCTTAAAAATATGCCCAAACAAAGAAACACCAAAAACTGTTCCCGTCAAAATTCCCCAGAGAATCGCGCAGGCACTTAAAAGATACGTCAAATAAATCGGCGTAAAATCCTTTAACCCAAATTTTGCATTACCCCCAATTGCGCGACGATCCGTCGCGCACAAAAAGGGAAATGCAAAATTTGCCTTCGGTTGTCCCGCAGGGACAAGGTTAACCCCGCACGTCTCGACGGTGTCGAGACATGCGGCCCTTTGGGCGGCTTTTGCTTGGCCTCGCAGGAGCGAGGCTAATGCAAAAGCCGGGTTTAAACTGTTTTTCATCTTGCGATGAAAAAACACAGTCGCCAGCATAAACACAGCACCGTAGCCGGCATCGCCGATGAGCATTCCAAAAAAAACAGAAAAAAACGCCAAAAAACAAAGACTCACATCCGCTTCCCGGTACCCTGGAAGAATACTCATAAACTGAAAAACCGGTTTTATGAATTCAACGAACCTTGAATTTTTAAGCAAAGTCGGCACCCGATCGTCGGGATCAGGCTCGGTCGTCAAAACGACCCACGACTCTTTTTGGGCCGCCGCTTCCAACCTGCAACAACGATCGACGGGGCAAAACCCTTTAACAAAAACAACCGGCCCGCTTTTACCCATACCGCCAAGCGCTTCTTCAAAATTCAACTGCTCTTGGAGGGTCTTTAAAATTCGTTCAAAAGCCAGACGATACCTGCCTTGGGCTTGCAGCTGTTTTTGCGTTTTATGCAAAAGCGCCTTGTCCTCGATTTGCAGTTGACGCATCAGCTGTAAACTTTTGTCCGGCAATTTTATCGACGGAAAAGGCAATTTCTCAGCCGGGCCGCTGACCACACAGCGAACAAAAGCATTTGTCTTTTGCAATACCATTAAAACAATTTCGGGCGCAACGGTTTTGAATTCTTTAGCCGCAATTTCGCACAAATGGATATCAACGCCCTGCAAAGCCAAACTCTTAATCTCCTGCGGCTCAAAATTTCCACACGCCTGCCAAAAGTCAATTTGACTTTGCCGCGAAGCGATATTTTCCTTGAGTCTTAAAATCACATCTTCAAACCCAAGAATTTCCTCGGCCTTGCTCTGCCAATCATCCAAGTCCAAATTTTGTCCAGACGCGGCATCGGACGGCAGAATCCCCAAAGTGTTTTGGACAATCCTGATCCTCTGCTCTAATTGATCGATATCCCCGCCTAAAGGCGCCTGCTCTGCCTGCAGATGAAGCACACCGATTTCCCGCAAACGAATCAACGCAGCGGCGGCGTCTTTCTTTTGGGTCACAAGATAAACTTTTTTCATTTTAACGATCGCCACTGCAAGACTCCTTCACGCCGCCTGCAAAATTTTTGCTTTCGCCACTTTACAAATCCCAACCGCATTGGTCATTTGGTCACCTAAATAAATCCGTATCTTGCGAATATTTTCAAGAGATTCAGGGATTTTAACCTTTTCAAACAAATTGACCCGCTGGGTTGTGATCCGCAATTGTCCCTCAAGCAAGATTAACTGTTGCTTTAAAATATGCCCCTGCACAACGAGTTTAAAATAATCACGCAACTGGATAACAGCTAAATCGACCCAAAACGGGGTCGCATAATAATCATAATCAACCTCCCCAAAATGCAGCTGGCGCAAAACCGGCAAAGCAAGACCGGCGATATTGACGGTATCCGTCTGAATTTCCGTCGGGACAACCCACAACTTTAAATCAATTTCACCCAACTGCGGATCGGCCAAAAGCCCAATCCAGACATTGAGCTTTTGCTCTAACTGCATAAGCGCAT
This sequence comes from uncultured Planctomycetales bacterium, assembly GCA_964474085.1. Taxonomy (GTDB): domain Bacteria; phylum Omnitrophota; class Gorgyraeia; order Zapsychrales; family JANLHA01; genus JADLGJ01. The sequence continues at coordinate 18,158 of CAYYRJ010000030.1, read as the reverse complement.
CTTGTTGCAAGTCCATCAAACGGCGCACTTCCAAAATTTTTATCTGCAGCTGCTGTTTTTTTAAAAGCAAAGTCGGCAGATAACGCTGAAATTGCTTTAAGAAATCACGCTGTTTTTTTAGCTCGCCTTTTGTCAGTTTGATTTTTGCCATATCGCATGATCCGCAAATCTTATTTTGACGGCCAAAACTTTTTGACCAGCGATTCCTTGATCCCCGTTTCATTCGGCTCAAAAATATCCGCCAAAATTTTCCATCCGCGGTCCAAAGCCTCCTCGAGCGAAATATTGACCGAAAGATCCATCAGCTGCTGTTCAAAACACTTGCCATAACGCAACAATTTTTCGTCCCAAGTGCTCATTTGAAAACCCATCGAACGCTTTTCAAGCGTCAAGCGGTAATCGGCAAACATCTGGATCATCCGATCCATAATAGCCCGATGATCTTCACGCGTCTTGCCATTGACCTGCTGCTTAAGACGACTGAGGCTTCCAAACGGTTCAATGTGCCCGCCGCGCAAATAAAATTGGCCCTCGGTGATATACCCGGTATTGTCCGGCACCGGATGCGTCACATCATCGCCGGGCATTGTGGTCACCGCCAGAATCGTAATTGAACCGGCCCCGTCAAAATCAACCGCTTTTTCATAACGGCCCGCCAACTGGCTATATAAATCTCCCGGATAACCGCGGTTGGACGGAATTTGTTCCATCGTGATCGAAATTTCTTTTAAAGCGTCACAAAAATTCGTCATGTCCGTCAACAAAACCAATACCCGCTTGCCTTGTAAAGCAAATTCCTGGGCGACAGCCAAACTCATATCCGGCACAAGCAAGCATTCGACCGTCGGGTCCGATGCCGTATGAATAAACAAAACCGATTTTGACAAAGATCCGTGTGCCTGAAGTGTGTCACGAAAAAAAAGATAATCGTCATATTTAAGGCCCATGCCGCCTAAGACGATCAAATCGATCTTCGCCTGCATCGCAATCCGCGCTAAAAGTTCATTGTAAGGTTCGCCAGCCACAGAAAAAATCGGCAGCTTTTGCGATTCGACCAGAGAATTAAAAACATCGATCATCGGAATGCCGGTGTGAATCATCCGGTTAGGGACAATCCGTCTGGCTGGATTAACCGACGGGGTGCCAATGTTGATCATGTTTTCTGTCAAAGCCGGCCCTGCGTCGCGCGGCAAACCGGCGCCGTTAAAAATGCGGCCCACCAAATTTTCTGAAAAAGAAACGCGCATCGGAGTCTTTAAAAAACGGACCTCGTCATCGGTTGATATCCCGCGACTGCCAGCTAAAACCTGCAGGGACACTTTGTTGCCGTCTAAGCGGATAACCTGTGCCAATGAAATTCCCGACGATGTTCTGACTTGCGCCAGTTCCTTATATCCGACTCCCTGGGCCTCAACCGTAATAACATCCCCGGCAATTGCCAAAATCTGGCTATAAACTTTTTGCATATCGATCCTTTTTAAACAGCATTCAGACTCGGCGCTTGCAGCGCAAGAATCTGGGCCCGGATTTGTTTTTGCCCGGCAAAAAATTCCGGACTCTCATAAACTGTCGAATTCCAATTGATAAAGCTTTGACGTAAGTCGACAAAAAATTTTCGCGCGCTATCTTTATCCGTAAAACTCAATGACGCATCAATCACCTCTTCGATAAGACCATACATCGACAGCTGACGCTCTGATCCCGTCGCTTCGTCGGCTGGGTCAAAAGCGTTTTGCTGCAAATACACCGCGTCAAAAAATTCTCCTTTAAGATACTCGACGAATTCCGATAGCGAAGTCCCTTCTTGCCCGATCACTTTCATCATCTGGCTGACATTATAGCTCTTGTGCAAAATAGCAAACCCTTTAGCAATACGTTTAGGGTCAATAAAACTTGGATATTTGCTCCAGCTTTCCAAAGGATCAATCGCCGGATACCGACGAGCATTGGCCCGATCCCGAGAAAGCCCGTGAAAAGCACCAACGACTTTGAGCGTTGCCTGCGTTACCGGTTCCTCAAAATTTCCGCCCGCAGGACTCACCGCTCCGCCGATTGTGACCGACCCCAAAGAGCCGTCGCGTAATTTAACAACGCCCGCGCGTTCATAAAAGGATGCGATCCGGCTTTCCAAATTCGCCGGGAACGCTTCATCGCCGGGGATTTCTTCCAACCGGCCGGACATCTCGCGCATCGCCTGCGCCCAGCGCGAGGTTGAATCAGCCAACAAAAGGACATTTAAACCCATTTGCCGATAATACTCGGCAATCGTCACCGCCGTATAAACGCTCGACTCGCGCGCTGCTACCGGCATGGAACTTGTATTACAAATAATGACCGTGCGGTCCATGAGCGACCGGTTTGTCTTAGGATCAATCAGATGCGGAAACTCGCGCAAAACCTCGACGACCTCACCAGCGCGCTCCCCGCAGGCGGCAATGATCACAATGTCTACATCCGCATGGCGGCTGATCAAGTGCTGCAAAACAGTTTTGCCAGCGCCAAAAGGCCCGGGCGTACAAAACGTTCCGCCGACGCAAACCGGAACCAGCGTGTCGATAATACGGATTTTTGTCGTCAGAGGTTTGGTGGGTTTTAATTTTTGCGTATACGCTTTGATCGGAACTTTGACCGGCCAGAGCTGTTTCATCGAAACGCTGTGGAGGTGGCCCAAACTGTCCTTTAATTTTGCAATCGGCGCATTAACGGCATACGAACCCTGATTGCAAATTTCGACAACTTCCAAAAGGCCCGTCAACTTAAAAGGCACCATAATCCAGTGCTTAAAAATCTTCTCCTGAACCGTCCCTAATTGATCGCCGGCATAAACTTTGGCCCCAACTTTTATCGTCGGCGTAAATTCCCACGTCTGATGATCCGGCAAAGCCTGCAAATACGTCCCGCGCTTTAAAAAATAACCGTGCGCATCAGCCAACTGTGGGAGCGGATTTTGCAATCCGTCAAAAACCTGTGTCAATAAACCCGGCCCTAATTCAATGCTCAAAAGCTCACCGGAAAACTCCACGCTATCGCCGACTTTCATCCCATCGGTATCTTCAAAAACCTGCAAGTCTGCTCGTTTAGCTTTGACACGGATAACTTCCGCCTTAAGTTTTTGATCGCCGACGACAACAAAAGCGACTTCATTTTGCATAACATGGTCGGTGAATTCTACCGCGACCATATTCCCATTGACACCAACGACTTTTCCAAAACGCTTAAGCATATTTTTTTTAAATCTCCTTTAAGATAAAACGTATTCTTTTGCCGCAGCCGTTTTGATAAGTTTAAATTTTTGACCGCCCGCCGGCGACTCGATAGCAATATAGCGTTCAAGCATTCTTAACTTCAAGCCGTAAATAATCAAGTGATCGATATCAAAATAATGCTGGGCCGCAAGCTCGCCGAGCTTTTCAAAAATAAAAGCGTCCAAAACTTTTTCTGCTGACAAAGGGTCGCTTTGCTCGCAAGCAAGGCTCAGCACATCGACAATCGCAGGGTCGATATCCCCACGAGGGCCATTTAAAAATACCTCCGGGTCCTTGTTCTGCTGTGTCGCACGAAGCCACGCTAACTCATTGCGCAAACTGCGAATAAAATTTTTGTACGCGCGCAAAGTCGGCTGGCCTAAGCCATCCTCTTTATCGTCAAGGGCGCTGTGAATCAATTGAAATTCTTGCTTTGCAAGAAGACGCTGGCACTGCTCTAAAAAATCCTGCAATGACATGACAGGCTTGCCACCAAATTTTAATGTCGGCAAACTCGCTGTTAAATAATAAATGTTCATTCGAGGGCTTTAGGGTAAGCGGGCTTCTTTAATCAGCGCTGCAAGATCCTCATGCACGGATGCAGATAAATATGCTGCTAAACTTTCGTCGGTAAAATCAAAAAATGACTTGCCGCCGTCAAAACTGATTGTAAACCCGCCGCTGATATTCTCGCCGGGCTTAAGCGTCAAAGGCTGTTGGCAGCGTTCTATAAGCTGTGCCAAAAATTGCTCCTGCAGTTTTTTAAAATCGTCAGGAGCAACGCCAACAACAACCCCTTGGGCTGTCGGAGCATTTTTCAAATACCCGCAGACGGCATCCCCAATGATTGCGGCGAGATTTTGGGGAGTCAAAGCCGTCTTGACGTTAAGCGTGACAATCTTTTGCAGCGTCGCGTTAATTTCCTTGCGCAAATTTAAAATCATGTCGCGGCTGGCTTGCTTTAAAGCAATGTGCGTTACTTGCGAAAGTTTTTGCTGTTGTTGCTGGGCATTTGTGATGATTTCGTCGGCTTCTTTTTGGGCTTGTGCAATGATCTGTTGCGCTTTTTTATGAGCTGTCGCTTCAATGCTGCGACTTAAGTCCTGCGCTTGCTCGACGCCTTCTTTTTTGATCTTTTCGATCAAATCTTGCAATGGCTCGCTCATGGGCAAAACTCCTTCAGAGGATTTCATCCAAAATATTTTTTGCCGCCGCAAGTGGATTTGCCGCTGCAACAATTGGCCGCCCGACGACTAAAAAACTGCTCCCGTTTTTTTTAGCTTCCAGCGGAGTTGCCACGCGCTTTTGGTCGCCGACATCCTCTCCCACCGGACGAATCCCAGGGGTGACAATCACAAAGTCCTCGCCAAAAGTTTTTCGCAGCATCTTGACCTCATGACAGGATGCAACAACGCCGTCTAAACCAGCGGCTTTGGCAGCCTTGGCGCGTTCTAAAACAAGATCCGCCAAATTGTCCTGTTGACTGTCACTAGTCAAAACGGTCACGCCCACCACCAAAGGCCGATCGACGCCAATCTGCTTTGCGGACTTCTCAGCGGCAAGCGCTGCGGCCTTCATCATCTCGATGCCGCCGCAGGTGTGCACAGTAAACATAAAAACGCTTTGGCTGTTGGGCTTTTTGGGCTCTTTGAAATTCATGCTGCGCTCAATGGCAACATTAAGCCCCACCGCTGATGAAACCGCACTTGAAACCGTGTTGGGGATATCGTGGAACTTCAAATCCAAAAAAACTTTTTTTCCGCGCGCCTCGACAAACCGCACCGCAGCCGGACCTGATGAGGTAAAAAGCTGACTGCCCACCTTATAAATATCCACAACCGGATCTAATTGCTCGACGAGGGCTCGAACTTCTGCCAAAGTGTTGACATCGAGTGCGACAATAAGTTGCGGTGAGTTTTTCATTGCTGTATACTCCCGATCAATTCTTTAATATCTTTCATTTTATTTTCTTTCAAATACGTCTTGATTCCCTGCAAGACTTCCAAAGGCGCACGCGGATTGACAAAGTTAAATGTCCCAACCGCCACCATGCTCGCGCCGGCAATCAAAAATTCTAAAGCGTCATTCGTTGACCTAATACCCCCCATCGCAATAATCGGAATTTTGACCCTTTGGGCCGTGCGATAAACCATAAAAAGCGCAATCGGCCGAATCGCTGGACCGCTTAATCCGCCAGTCACATTTCCTAAAACCGGACGGCGAGTTTTGACATTGACCGCCATCGCGCTAAAAGTGTTGACCATACTGATCGCATCCGCTCCAGAGGCTTCTGCGGCGACAGCAATCTCGGCGATATCCGTGACATTGGGCGAAAGCTTGGCAATGACCGGATAGCGGGAAATCTTTTTAACGCAAGAGACAACCCTCTGCACAGAACCCGGATCTTGGGCCACAAGAACTTTGTGCTGCAAATTCGGGCATGAAAGGTTAAGTTCAATGGCGGCAATTCCTTGGACGGCATTTAACTTTTCTGTCAAAGCGATAAACTGCTCGTCGTTGTGGCCAAGAATGGAGACAATCAGCGGCACGCCAATTTTTTGAAGCGCGGGGAGTTTTTTTTCAATAAAAATATCTATGCCAGGATTTTCGATGCCAATCGCATTGATCATGCCGGAAGCTGTCTCGACAATGCGCGGCGGGGGATTTCCTTTTTGGGCAAAAAGTGTCACTGTCTTAGGAACGAGCGCGCCCAACTTTTTGACTTCTTCTAAATTAAAATATTTTTCGGCATGCCCAAACGTGCCGGAAGCGACGGTCACCGGATTGGGAAATTGGGCATTGCCTATTTGAATAGAAAGATTCATATCTTAATGAAATTTAACTTCCTGCAAATCAAACACCGGCCCGTCGTAACAGACTGTTTTAAAACCCTGCTTTGTTTCAATCGAACAGCCCAAACACGCGCCTAAAGCGCAAGCCATCACCTCTTCGCAGCTGGCTTGTCCCGACAAATTATTCTCTGCCGCAAATTTTTGCAGTGCTTTCATCATTGGGTTAGGCCCGCAGGTATAAAGAAACGTCGTCTTGGGATTCAAGGGAATTTGCGCGAACAATTGCGAAACCCGTCCCTTGACACCCACGCTGCCATCGTCGGTTGAGACAAAAATCTTGCAGCCGTTTTTCTTAAATTCCCGCATATCAAAAATATGTCCGCCGCTGCGCGCCCCGTAGAGCAAGATAAGCTCGTAGCCTTTATTTTTAAGCAAATCCGAAAAAAGCATAAACGGCGCAACCCCAATCCCGCCGGCAACCATCACAACGCTCTTGGTGCCCTTTGGTGGCAGAGCAAAAGAATTTCCCAGAGGCCCTAAAATATCAAGCTCATCACCTTTTTTCTTTTGAGAAAGAATCGTTGTCCCCACACCAACGGCTTCATAAAAAATCTCGATATGCTTTTGGGCGCGGTAAATGCTAAATGGTCGACGGAAAAACGGCTCTAAGCTGTCTTTGACGCGGATGTGAATAAACTGGCCAGGCTTGATTTTTTTAACCAAAGATTTGGCTTCAAGGCAAAGCCGAAAAAACTTTGGACAGAGTTTTTCATTACTGACAACGCTGAATTTATTTTGAATTTTTCCCATATTTCCAAAAATATTCATACGCCATAACAAAGGCAAAAAAGCCATCTGCTAAAACCAAGGGTAAAAAAGTATTGACGGTCGGCGCGGCATGATAAAACCATATTTCTTGCAGTGTTTCAGCCACAAGCGCAATCAAAGGCAGCGCCCAGATAATACGCGATTCCTTGGTTGACCAAAGCTCAGCCCACGGGCATTCGACACAATGGTTCATGGAAAGAAAACTTCCGATCGACGGAAAAAATGCGGGAATTCGATGGCAATAATCCTCATACGTCTGGCCAAAGATTTTTTGCAGATGTTTTTGCTCAAAACGAATCAACGGATTAAACCGCAAATAAAAAAGCCCGGCAAAAATAAACACCATCCACCAGGGCCACGCAATCAGCACAAACCCGCAGCCGATTAAAAAAGTTCCTAAATACATCGGGTTGCGCGTATAAGCATACAAACCATCTTGCGCCAACCCCATGCCTTGCGGCGAACGGGTAAGTTTATGCCCGCGTGCGGACATGCGAATAAAAGAACCTTTCAAAATCAAAAGCATTCCCCAAAAATCACAGCCATTGTCCAACTGGCGATAATACAAAAACACCGACGGAAAAAAATAAATACCTAAAGAACAGATGACCAAAAGGGCCAACAAAAAACCATCCATTTTAAGTCTGGGTTTCATGATTTTCCTTTATCCTGACTCTGAGAAATCCGCTTGATCAGCTTTTCAATAACAGATTGCGCTTCTTTAATATTTTTGGCCTTGATCATCCCGGGCATTTTCCAGCCGCCCAAATCAATGACCGGCTTTTTATAAACTAAGCCGTAACAAATTTCTGATTGCGTCCCAAAACTGCCCGCAAGTGCCACAATGATATCGGCACTGCCGGCCACCATCGCATTACGGGCAAAGCCGATGGTTGTTGGAAGAGCAATGTCTATATACTCATTAGCATCATCTTTATTGCGTCCGGGCAACAGACCTATGGTCAAACCTCCCGCTTGCTTTGCACCTTTTGCCGCAGCTTTCATCACCCCATCAAGCCCGCCGCAAACCAAAACTGCGCCCGCCTTTGCGACAATTGCCCCGACCTCTTGAGCTAAACGTTCAACTTTTGGGCCGGTGTCATGGCCGCCGATCACCGAAATCGTTACTTTTTGACGGCCAGAAGGCTTTTTGAGGCTCTTTTTTAAAAATTCATCTGTATATTCTGATGCACTTTTTGTCATAAAATAAGATAATTATGGTCTACAATCACTCTATTTCTTGCAGAATTGAATGTTATTGGTCTAATCGCTCCACTTTAATTGAACACGTATTTCTGAAATCAAAGGGCCCAATGGGAGTTGAACCCATACCACAGGAACCGGAATCCTATACTCTATCCATTAAGCTATGGGCCCTTAAATTAATTTAAACTTCGTTTCAAAGGAAGCTAAATTGTAATACAAAAACAGTGTTTTGGGAACACAAAATATTGCAAAGACATTCAAAATTTCTTAATGAGCAGCGACAGATATTACTGGCTCGCAAGGCCTTTTGAAGGCGAATTGCGCCACAGAGGCGCGGAACAATTGAGCCGAAAAAGGCTTTGCGAGCCAGTAAACACACATGCAAATCTTAAAAAATTTACACTTGATAAGTAACCTTGCCGCCGCAAATTGTTGTTTCAACGCGCCCTTTCAACGTTCGTCCGATAAACGGCGAATTCTTAGACTTTGACCAAAAATCTTCAACCCGAACGTCCCACTCTTTATTAGGATCGATGATCGTAATATCCGCATCAAAGCCTTCGACAATTTTGCCCTTCTTTTCTAAATTGGCAACTCGAGCCGGCGCAGCCGACATCCGATCCGCCATCTGTTCAAGCGTCAAAACTTTTTTGTGCACGAGCTCCGTCATCGTAAGCCCGACGGAAGTTTCCAAGCCAATCATGCCAAACGGCGCTGTATCAAAGCCGGTTTCCTTATCTTCCTTGGTGTGCGGCGCATGGTCGGTGACGATGCAATCGATGGTCCCGTCTTTTAAACCTTCGCGAATAGCCGCCACATCTTCAGCTGTGCGCAAAGGCGGATTGACTTTTGTCGACGTATCAAAGCCACACACCGCCTGATCCGTCAAAGTAAAATGATGCGGGCAAGCCTCGGCGGTTACCGCAATGCCTTGGGATTTGGCAAAACGGATAAGTTCAACCGAGCGCTTCAAACTCATATGCGCCAAATGGACCCGTGTTTTTAAATAATGCGCCAGTTCAATATCGCGGCTGACAATCACCGTTTCCGCAATGCCCGGGTCGCCCTTGATCCCCAAGACCATCGAATAATACCCTTCGTTCATGACCCCGCCGCCGGTTAAACAATGGTCCTGACAATGCTGGATCAAAAGAAGCTTAACCATTTTGGCGTACTCAAGCGCCAGCCGCATGATTTGCGAACTCTCAACACACTTTCCGTCGTCGGAAAGCGCCTTGCAACCGGCATCCCTTAACTCAGCCATATCGGTCAACTCTTTGCCGTTTTGTCCGCGAGTAATAGCTCCAACCGGATAAACATTAACAAGCCCCACGCGCTTGGCTTCCTTAATAATCCCCTCAACAATCATCGCATTATCAATGACAGGCGTTGTGTTGGGCATGCACATAATCGACGTAAAGCCGCCCTTGGCCGCGGCGCGACAACCGGTCTCAACGGTTTCCTTGTCTTCTCTCCCGGGCTGGCGCAAATGCACATGCAAATCAATTAACCCCGGAAAAACAAGCTTATCTTTTGCATCGACAACTTTGTGTGCATCCGCGGCGATCTGCGACGCTATTTTGATAATTTCGCCTTTGTCCAAAAGGATATCCTGCGGCTTAGTATGAAGCTTATCGGCATTGACGATGATTGCGTTTTTGATTAATAAACTCATCTGGCGTTCCTTTATCTTTAAATATTTTAACTGTTGTTTTTTATACTCGCTGGCTTGGGAATTCTTTTAAGGCGAATAGCGCCATAGAGGCGCCAAACAATTGAGCCGAAAAAAGATTTCCAGGCCAGCTAAACTTACAGATCAAATTATTCTTTGGTTCCTAAAAGCAAATACAAAACGGCCATGCGAATCGCCACCCCATTGGTGACTTGCTCGAGGATGACCGACTGCTTGCCGTCGGCCACGTCTGCACCAATTTCAACTCCGCGGTTTGTCGGCCCCGGGTGCATGATCAAAAGGTCTTTGCTGGCGCGGTCTAACTTTGACTGGCTGACGCCGAAAAGTTTGGCATACTCGCGCAACGACGGCAAAAAGCTGTCCTGCTGGCGTTCTTTTTGAAGGCGAAGAACAATCAAACAATCACTTTTTTTCATCGAAGCTTCCAAGTCATAGCTAACATCAACGCCCAACTCTTTAATTGAGCGCGGCATCAGCGTCGAAGGCCCGCAAACCGTGACATTGGCGCCAAGTTTTTTAAAGCCCCAAATGTTCGATCGCGCCACCCGCGAGTGCAAGATGTCGCCGACGATTGTGACATTAAGGCCGGCGATTTTTCCCAACTTTTCCTGGACGGTAAAAATGTCTAATAGCGCCTGCGTGGGATGTTCGCGGCAGCCATCGCCCGCATTAATAACCGCCGCTTTTAAATGCTGCGATAACATGTTCGGCACGCCGGAAGATTGGTGACGCACCACGATCATGTCCACGTTCATCGCTTCGAGATTAAGTGCAGTGTCCAAAATCGATTCCCCTTTAGACGAAGAGCTCGAACCCGAGGCAATATTAATAACGTCCGCCGACAAACGCTTGGCTGCCAGCTCAAAAGAAACCCGCGTTCTCGTTGAAGGTTCATAAAATAACAACGCCACCGTCTTGCCACGCAAAGCCGGGACTTTTTTGACATCGCGCGTTGAGACCTGCCGAAATGATTTGGCGGTTTCCAAAATCAGCTCGATTTCTTCTTTGTCCAAATTCTGTAAATCTAAAAGGTCACGCCGTTTCCACTCCATTATGAAGGCTCCTTTTTGACAACCACAACCTCATCGTCCTTCTGATCGCTTTCTCTTAAAACAACTTTGACGTTTTCCTCGAGGGATGTGGGAATATTTTTCCCGACATAATCCGGCCGGATCGGCAGCTCCCGATGCCCGCGGTCGATTAAAACCGCCAGTTGAATCGTCGCCGGCCGGCCCAAATCGATAAGCGCATCGAGCGCAGCGCGAATCGTGCGTCCGGTAAAAAGCACATCGTCAACGAGCACAACTTTCTGACCGCTGACATCAAAATTAATCATCGTTTCATGGACAACCGGCTGCTGGGCGACAAGACTTAAATCATCCCGATAAAGGGTAATGTCCAAAATCCCTACCGACACACTTTTGCCTTCAATAACTTTAATGCATTCGCTTAAGCGTTCAGCCAAAATCACTCCTCGGGTTCGGATCCCGACTAAACACAAATTGTCCGTGCCTTTGTTCTTTTCGACAATCTCGTGAGCGATGCGCATCATCGCCCGACGAATGTTTTCCTGATCCAAAATTTTATTGACGGCGGTCATGCCAAACCTCCAATTGAATTAAATGTATAAACGGCTTGCGGATAATTCATAGGCGAATTGCGCCATAGAGGCGCCAAACAATTGAGCCGATGAATTGTCTGCAAGCCGGGAACTATCCAACAGGATAGAAAAAGGCAACAAAAAACCCGCCCTTGCAATAAGGCGGGTAACAGTTTCGCGAGTTCTGTGATTTTTTGTACGGTGATACCGATTTTCATGTTTTTCCTTGCCAGCCTCACAGGGCCGATTTAAAGGTTAATCATTGGCCAAACTATAACATGCGCTCCTGAAGCTGTCAACAACGACAAAGCCTAAGCGTCTTTTTTTAAAGACTTGTGCAAAAGTAAAACAAACTCGCCCTTAGGCGCTATTTTTAAAAAATGCTCGCGCAACTCTTTGGCGCTCCCCCGACGAACTTCTTCAAATTTTTTGGTGATTTCACGAGCGGCCACAACTTGCCAGTCGGGCAAAACTTTTTCGATGTCTTCCAAAGTTTTTAAAATCCGATGTGGCGATTCATAAAAAATAATCGTGCGCGTGTCCTGCTGAAATTCAGCCAATTTTTTCTGACGGCTGACGGACTTGACCGGCAAAAATCCGGCAAAAACAAAACTGTCCGTAGGCATTGCCGACAACGATAAAGCCGCGATCAAAGCACACGGCCCCGGGACAACGGTCAGCGGGATTTGGTTTTCTTTCGCAAGATTAATTAACCGATACCCCGGATCACTAATCCCCGGTGTTCCAGCGTCGGTAACAAGCGCGATATTCTTGCCTTGCCTTAAAAGATCCAGCAAATATTCGCTTTTTTTTATTTCATTGTGCTCAAAATAACTTGTTAACGGAGTCGAAATTTGAAAATGTGTCAAAAGCATTTTTGTGTGGCGAGTGTCTTCTGCGGCGATTATATCGACGGACTTGAGGACTTCTAAGGCACGAAGAGTTATGTCCTGCAAATTGCCGATAGGAGTCGAGACGATGTAAAGCATGTTTTCCTTTAACTCCCCCCCCCCTCTTTAACAGACTGGGTCAGATGAAGGGGCAATTTGAAAAGTGGATTCCCGCTTTCGCGGGAATGACAAAGGAAGCAGTGTCATCCCTGCGAAAGCAGGGATCCAAGGCTCAAGTGACACATAATTTAAAAATTTCATGTTCTCAACGACAAACAATAATTCATCGCTGGGAAATATCATTAAATTTCTCCCCATCTGCCCCATACTCTTAACGAGGGGACTAAGGGGAGTTCTTACTCTACCGTCACCGACTTGGCTAAATTGCGCGGCTGATCGACATCACAGCCTAAATGGACTGCGACATAATACGCCAACAGCTGCAGCGGCAAAGCGGCCAAAAGCGGCGTCAAAAGTTCATGGGTTTTGGGAATAAAAATGACGTGATCGGCATGGCGGCGTATGCCCTCATCCCCGGCGGTGGCAATCACAATAATTTTGCCTTTTCGCGCGCGGATCTCCTGCATGTTAGAAATCATCTTTTCGTAAATATCGCTTTGAGGAGCGATGCAGACAACTGCGCGATACTCATCGATGAGCGCAATCGGCCCATGCTTCATTTCGCCGGCCGGATATCCTTCAGCGGGGATATACGAAATTTCTTTTAATTTGAGCGCCCCTTCCAAAGCGGACGGGAAATTGATATTGCGTCCCAAAAACAAAAAACAGCCAAAACGCGAATACGGCTTAGCCATTTTGGCAATCTGGCCTTTGGCTTTTAATATTTCATGAAAGTGCGCGGGCACTTTTTTAAGTTCGCTCAAAAGTGATTTTTGCTCTCCGGCAGACAATACACCGTGGACATCGCCTAATTTCAAAGCCAAAAGATAAAGCATTGTCAACTGCGCGCTATAAGCTTTTGTCGAAGCGACCCCAATTTCGGGGCCCGCGTGCGTGTACAAAACTCCGTCGGATTCACGGGTCAGCGAAGAGCCGACGACATTGCAAATCGCGATCACTTTCGCGCCCTTGGCGCGGCATTCTTTGATTGCGGCAAGCGTATCAGCGGTTTCGCCGGATTGACTGATGGCCACAATCAACGTCTTTTTGTCAACGAGCTGTTCGCGATAACGAAATTCGCTGGCCGCCTCAACTCCAACGGGAACATGCGCGAACTTTTCAATCAGATATTTTCCCAAAAGTCCTGCGTGATAGGCGGTTCCACAGCCGACAATAAAAATACGGCGAAAACCCTTAAGCTGCCGGTCGCTTAAGCCCAAACCTTCCAGATGCACCGAATCCGCGCAAACGCGGGATTTTAAAATCTGCTCGACAACCTGCGGCTGCTCGTGCATTTCCTTGAGCATAAAATGGCTAAAGCCCTGCTTCTGCACGCTCTCGACGCTAAATTTGACGGTATCAATCTTTGGATGCACTTTGCCCCCAGCCAAATCATAGATGTCTACACTGTCTTTCTTAAGGACCGCCAGCTCGCCGTCTTTCAAATAAATCACTCTTTTAGTTTGATCCAAAATCGCCGGTACGTCAGAAGCGATAAAATTTTCATTTTTTCCGACACCGACGATCAAAGGCGACCCTAAACGCGCCGCTATCAAAGTGTCCGGATAGTCCTGACAAAGAATCCCCAGCGCAAACGAACCCTTTAATTCTTTAAGCGTCTTTTGCACTGCACCTAAAAAATCGCCCTGATAATTTTCTTCGATCAAATGAGAAACGACTTCCGTGTCTGTCTGAGAAAGGAATTTATGCCCTTTTTGCACAAGACGACTTTTAAGCTCTTCGTAATTTTCGATGATGCCGTTGTGGACAACAAGAAATTTTTTGGTGCAGTCAAAATGCGGATGCGCGTTATTCTTTGTCGGCGCCCCATGCGTGGCCCAGCGGCTGTGGGCAACGCCTAAAGTCGCCGGCGGCAAACCATGCGTGGCGATCAAATCTTTTAAAACTTTAATTTTACCGGGAGTTTTGAGAATAGAAATCTGTGCCGAAGTACAGGGAAGAAGACCAATTCCGCTTGAGTCATAGCCGCGATACTCAAGCTTTTCAAGCCCCGCAATGAGAAGCGAAGCGGCATTGCGATCTCCTACATATCCGGTGATCCCGCACATGATTTTTTATGCTTTTTTTGCAGCAGCTGGACGGACATTGACAACCGTCATCGGTAACCCGTAAGAATTACGTTTATGTGTAAAATATACTTCCCCTGCAGACACGGCTGTTAAGCTCATGCGTCCGACGACATTAAGTCCCGGCTTCCAGCGGTCACCCTGACGGGTTAACATTTCGCCTGCTTTGACCGTTTGTCCGCCAGAAACTTTGATTCCGGCTGTTTCGCGATAAAATTTTGATGAAAGTCCACCTTTACGTGCCATACATCCTCCTGAAAAATCATGATTATACAAACTTATTAAATTCAAATCGAAGGGTGCTATGGTAGCAGATTTCGTTTTATTTGTAAACAGTCTTGATGGGACGATGTTTTACAAAAAGAACAGGTCATTTTTAACGATTCTGGCGTTTAAAATGACCTGCTCTTTCAAAAACGAAAACCTTCAATTTACTTTTGGGCAGCCTCTTCAACTTTTTGCTTCAACGTCTCCAAATCCGGCTGGACCATCCGTCCGTTAAGATAAAAAGACGGCGTGCCGCGCACATTGACTTTTGCGGCTAACTCCATATCGGCAGCAATCACCTTTTCAAACTGCGCATCTTTTTCCTTAAGATCCTTACGGAATTTATCGACGTTAAGTCCCACCGATTTTGCCAGCTCTTCATATTTGGCTGCGTTAAGAGCGCTATTGTCCTTGAGGATCGCGTCGACCATTTCCCAATATTTGCCCTGTTCTTTAGCAGCAAGTGCCGCTTTAGCTGCGGGCTTCGCTTCCTGATGAAACGGTAATGGATAATTCTTGAGGACAAATTTTACCTTATCCGGCTGCGCTTTTAAAAGATCGCCTGCTAAGCTATGAAACCGGCTGCAATACGGGCATTGAAAATCGGTAAAGACAACAAAGGTCGATGGCGCATCTTTTTTGCCGCGCACCGGCGAGCTGCCGATTTCGATGTCGTAAACTTTTTTCATCGCCTCTTCCATCTCTTTGCGCTGCTGTTCATACTGAGCACGCTGCGCCTTGACTTGATCGATGATCGGCTTGGCATCCGTTTCGAGAGCAGCTAAACGCGCTTCGAGCGTTTGGATTTGATTTTGCAAAGCACTAACCTCCGCAGTCGAACCAGCGGCAACCGCAACCGGAGCTTGAGCAACAACCGAAGCCGGCGGCGAAACAATTTGTACCGACGGGCGGATATTGTCGGACTTGACTGCAAGCCTTTGCTGAGCGCTTAACATCGCCTCTTGCTGCATGGCAACGCGATCAAGAATGGCATTATTATTATTTTGCACGAGCGAAAACGCAAAAACCAAAAAACCCATGACCATAACCACGATTGCAACAAACAAACGGTTGTTCATTTTTGTTCCTTTCGTTGTAACATTTGTAATTTGGTTGGTATTCTAAGCGATTGGACTTTCTATTTCAACGCAAATCTATAATCTTATTAGGTGTTGAAATTATGATGCTGTTTTTATTGGATTACAAACGAAATCCTTCGAGTTGAATGATCCAAACGGCCGCCTCAGGAAACGTTCCTTTTAAATTTTCCCTATTTCTCCACGGCTGCCGGTCCCGGTAAAGGTGACTGGCACCTTTTCGCACTCAACCGCATCAGAAATCGTGTTCACATCCCCTAATTTCCTAAATTACCGGTTTATATAAAACGTCTGCTTGTTTTTTAGCTTGTTGTTATCTAATTGTAAGCGAGAAGCCAAGCGTCCCCAACACTTGCATCACAGTTGACAGACGAGGGTCAGATCGATCTGAAAGCGCCCGATATAAATTTTCTCGATTAAGTCCAGTCGCCTTTGAAAGCTTCCCAAAACCTCCGCTTACACGCGCAGCGACTGATAATGCCGAGAGAAATGCCTTTTCATCACCATCTTTTTGATACTCTTCAAGAGCAATCCCGACATAAGATTTTAATTCTTGCGGATGTTTCTTGTAGTGCGCTAATTGCACTTGATCAAATGTTCTGAGTTTTTTCTTATTCATGATAATCCCTCCAATACTCGAGTGCGTCTTTGATATCTTGATTCTGCGAAGCTTTGTCGCCGCCTATTAATAAAATGATCAACTTTTTCCCTTCTTCGCCGCAATAAATCCGGTACCCTTTTCCAAAATCCAAACGCAATTCAATAATGCCACCAAAGCGTTTGTGATCGCCATAATTTCCATGCCTAACTCTATCGATGCGTGTTTCAATACGATGCCGGAGAATCTTATCACGCAAAGAAAATAACCAATCGATAAAAGGTTCTTTGCCGTCGCGTGTTTTATAAATAAGAATTTCTTTTTCTGTCATCTAAGTCAAATGTAGCTTATAAACTACGAATTGTCAAGACGCGTTACGCACCCCTTTTTTACGCCAAAGGAACTGTCCTTAATTCAATTCCAGTTTTTTCGCTTTACACCCCTCTTTTTTAAAGAGGGGCAGGGGGAGTTAAGAGGAATTTCGGACGGAAAACACTGCCTGTCCCCTGAAAGGTGACTGGCACCTTTTCACCTCGTAGGGGCGTATTGCAATACGCCCCTACAAATACTCAAATGTTCAAAGATACGGTTATACCATGCCTCGACCGGAATTTTGAAATGGGGTGTCTGTCCCTAATATCTTTCAAATACTCAAATGTTCAAAGATACGGTTATACCATGCCTCGACCGGAATTTTGAAATAGGGTGTCTGTCCCTAATATCTCTTTCATCTTTTAACATGCCATACAGATATAGGAATAATACTCATACCAATCATAGTCTCCGCTCATTCCTCCCCACTCCTGCCCTGAAAATATTGCCTGTCCGGCGGGACAACTACATCCCCCAGTAATAGCATTGCCTTCAGCGCAAGGCTCAGCTACTTTTACGTCGTTCGACCACAATGGATGCGTCCTGTAAGTCCCTTGATAAGTACATAAACTCTTTTCACCTTCATAGGCTCGAAGCTTAAGACATGTATAATGGATTGAATCACCTGAGTGATAATGCCAGCTTGTTCCTGAATAATATGCGGAATATCCAGCAGGACAACTATAATTTCCAGTTTCCGGATTAGCTGTAGCAAGTACACCTGTGATATAACTTCCCCCGTAAAGGACATCATCCCCGGGCCTTGGATCTTCACCGGAGACGTTGCATTTCTCACAAAGATACTGACCATCACTCCAACCTGTCGTTTTTAACGTATACCCAGCAGGGCAACTACAATCTCCAGTGATTGGATTAGGAGTTTGACAGCCACAAGAATACGTACTGTCTTCTCCCACACCAACAGAAAAACAACCGTAGGCAAAAACTCCACCAAACAAGCAGTAACTTGGAAATACAATTTTTTGACACACTCCTCCCGAAACCTCATACTTGTCATTGCAATACGCCTGGCATTTAACTCCGGTACAAGTTGCAACATAACTCCATGATCCATTTGCTGTTAAACCACTTGTTGCACCAGAACACGCCGTCGCATTCGTTGACAGAGGTCCGCAAGAATAATTACACGACGTATCTGCGACACATTGCGTTTCATCTCCACTACACGCACACGTTCTTGTCTGTCGAATTTGACCATCCGGACAATCAGGGTCCGCATTTACCCCGCAACCACCACTGACCCAATCACTGCAAGTATTACAATCTGCATAAGAATTTGTACAAATTTCCCCTGTCCCGCATTTTTTATCATTTGGGCAGAGAGTTGAAAAACAATCCTGAT
>CAYYRJ010000029.1:0-30704 GCA_964474085.1 uncultured Planctomycetales bacterium | reverse complement strand
GGGAGGCAATGCATATGCGAATTATTTCGATAGCAACGCAAAAAGGCGGATGTGGTAAGACCACGACGGCGATTAATCTGGCGGCGGCTTTGAGCACTAATGGAAAACGGACGCTTTTGATTGATCTTGACCCGCAAGCACATGCTTCTCTGGGGCTTAATCTCGAAAACAAGGACAGTATTTACAATGTGATTTCAAAATTAACTCCACGCAAATTAAGCATCACCGATATTATTCGTAATGTCGGGCCCAATTTTGATATTGTCCCGTCTAATATTCTCGTCGGGACATTGGAACAAGAATTAGCTGATGAGATTGGACGCGAATTGAAATTGACTGACATTATTGCCAAAATCAAAGATCAGTATGATTATATTTTGATGGATTGCCCGCCGAGTTTAGGTTTTTTAACAGTTAACGCTTTGCGTGCTTGTGACGAGGTTTTTATTCCTGTAGAAACGAGTCGTTTTTCAATGCAAGGGGTCGAGCATCTTTTGGATATCGTCAATTTGATCCGTGAACGATTAAGTCATCCTGTCGCTTATCGGATTTTGGTGACGATGTTTGATTCCAGATTACGCCATTCATTTTCCATGCTTTCACAAATTCGAGAAAAGTTTTCTGCGGTTTTGTTTGATACAATTGTTCATACCAATGTGAAGCTCAAGGAATCCGTTGTGATGGGCCAAACGGTCGTTGCGTATGATAAATATTGTCGTGGCGCAAAAGATTATTTTAGTTTAGCGAAGGAAATCATTTCTAAAGAAGAAACTTCACAAAAGCAGACTAGAGAAATTCGTTCTCAAGAACCTGCGGACGTTTCAGAGATTAAAGTTGAGGAAAATTATCGCTTCTCGAATCGTATGCAGTCTTTGATGGCAGATGGCGTCAGTGGAATGCGACTAACAACATTCTCTTTGGATGCTCCACAGGCTAGATCTGTTTATGTGACTGGAAGTTTTAATGATTGGTCATTAGACGAAAAATGCCGTATGCGCCAGGAAGGCGGCCAATGGTTAGTTGATGTCAGTCTTCGACCGGGTGTTCATAAATATCAATTTATCGTTGATGGACGTTGGAGAGAAGATCCGGCCAATCCTCGTCAGGAACGCAATTCTTTTGGGGATATTAATTCCTTAGTCGAGGTCCAAACGAATGGTAACGTATGATGATGCTCGGGCGGATGATGTTTTAGACGGTAAAGTCATCGCTATTCTTTCGTATTTATCTATTCTGTGCATTATTCCGCTTTTGTTTAAGAAAAACAATTTGTTTGTTTTGTCTCACGGGAAGCAAGGTTTAGTTTTGTTTGTTGCGCAGGTGGCCGTTTTTATTTTGCATATTATTTTGGGAGACTGGTTTTTAAAGCTGGGCATGTTTATTCTTTTGAGTTTGTCTTTTATTGGTCTTTTAGCTGTTCTGCGTGGGCAATATATTAAGATCCCTGTTGTTTCCTCGATTGCCGAAAAAATCACACTTTAGAGTAGGGCAACAATTCTTTATGCTTTTTAAGCAAAGGAGTGCGTCATTTTAAAGAACTTTGTCAAAGTTTTGCAATCTATTTTTAGCGGACCTTTAGCGAAAAAAAAGTCAAAGGTAAAGCGATCGACATCACAGACGCGCTATGTCAAAAAACCGGAAAAGCCACAAAAGGCAAAGAAGGTTTTAAAAACCAAGGTCTCTGTTGTTAAAAAGAAAGTAACCCCAAAGCCAGCGGCAAAAATTCTTCCCAAGAAAAAGGTTGTTTCAAAAAAAACAATCGTAAAATTAAAACCTAAAGAAAAGAAAATTGTCCCAGAACTTTATGTTGGGGAAATCACGCATTATTTTCAGAAAATTTCTGTCGTAGTTGTAAAAGTTACGGAACATCCGATTTTGATCGGCGATCTTATTCACGTTAAAGGAAGTTCTGCGGATTTTACGCAAAAGGTTGTTTCTCTGCAGGTTGAAAGCAAGGATGTCCGTTTTGCACGCAAAGGCGAGTTGGTTGGTCTGCAGGTTAGCCAGCCGGCAAAGCCGGGTGACAAAATTTACAAAATTAAAAAGTAAGAAAGTTAAAGTCGATGAATCTTACCGGTGACCGAGGTCGCGCATCCTGTCTCGTCGTTGTTCCATAAGATCACGTTGCGCTTGTTGCAAATCTTTTGCTTTTTGAGATTGGGTTTGCCAGCTTGAAGTTGTCTCACTGACATCAACCGTGGGGCGAGAGTGCATGGTCTTGCCGACTACGAAAATAAATCCGTAATAAACAGCTCCAAAAAAGGCGACAATCAGTACGAAAATTGAAAATCCTTTCATGGAGGTACTCTATAATAATATGGGTCATTTTTCAATCTTTTCATAGAAAATTTAAACTTGACGGGTTTTGGGAGCAATAGTATAATGCCGCAATTGAAAATCGAAAAATAAAAAGAAATTGGAAAAAGGAGAATTAAATTGGTTTTACTTAAAGAGAGAAAGACAGAAGTCATTGACACCTTCAAGGTTCACGCCAAGGATACGGGTTCCCCGGTTGTCCAAACTGCACTGCTGACGGAAAAGATCAACTATCTTGCCGAGCATCTTAAGAGTCACAAACGTGATTTTCATTCGCGTCGTGGGCTTTTGATGATGATTGGTAAACGTCGTCGTCTTTTGGAATATTTGCAAAAAAATGACCAAAAGAAGTACGAAGAAACCGTTAGCAAGCTCAATCTGCGCAAGTAAATCATCTTTCGCCAGTTGCTTACATTTTTAATTGGAATTAACTTAAGAAGAGGTCTATCTATATGAGTATAGGACGTATTGAGATTCCGTTTGGCGCTTCGAATTTAATCATCGAAAGCGGCAAACTCGCAAAACAGGCTAATGGCGCTGTGACAGTAACCTTAGGGGGAACGGTTGTTTTAGTGACCGCGTGTATGTCAAGAAAGCCAAAGGAAGGCACGGATTTTTTTCCACTTATGGTCGAGTACCAAGAAAAGACCTATTCCGCCGGCCGTATTCCGGGCGGATTTTTTAAAAGAGAAGGTCGCCCTACCGAAAAAGAAATTTTAACTTCGCGTGTTATTGATCGTCCGATCCGTCCGCTGTTTCCCGACGGATTTTTTCATGAAGTACAGGTGGTTGCCTCTGTTCTTAGCAGTGATGGCCAAAACGATCCGGACATCCTTGGGCTTGTGGGTGCGTCAGCTGCTTTGCATGTTTCAGATATCCCGTTTTCCCGTCCGATTGGTGCGGTGAGAATTTCTCTTATTGACGGTCAATTTGTGATTAATCCAACCTATGAACAGCGTTTGACTGCAGAATCTGATTTTGTCGTTGCTGGTCATCAGGATGGCTTGATTATGATCGAAGGCGAATCTGGTGTTATGCCGGAAGAACAGGTCGTCGAAGCTTTATCTTTGGCGCAAAAAGCTCTTATCCCCATTGCCCAAATTCAGGATGCGCTGCGCAAAGAGATTGGCAAGGAAAAAGCCAGCGTCATTATCGCTGAAACAAACAAGGTTTTGTTTGATAAGGTGCGTGAATTGGCCAAAAGCCGTTTGACGCAAATTTATCAGATTGCCGATAAAGAAGAGCGCGAAGAGGCGCTTGGGGAGCTTTTGGATAATTTTACCAAAGATATTTCCGCATTCGAAGCTTGTAAGCGTGATGCGAATGAAACAATAACCGCCGGACAGATTCGCGCTATTTTTGATCAGGTCGAATATGAAGAAGTTCGTCAGTCGATTTTTGAAAAAGGCATTCGTGCTGACGGGCGTGGGTTGACGCAGGTTCGTCCAATTTCTTGTGAAGTGGGCGTTTTGCCGCGTACGCATGGGGCGGCACTTTTTACTCGCGGTCAAACTCAAAGTTTGGCTGTCGTGACTTTAGGCACCCGTGATGATGAGCAGATGGTCGAGTCGCTCGAAGGGACTTCGTATAAAAAGTTTATGCTGCATTATAATTTTCCATCGTTTAGCGTTGGTGAAACCAAGCCTATGCGCGGGCCCGGCCGTCGGGAAATCGGCCATGGCGCTTTGGCGGGGAAATCTTTTAAAGCTGTTTTACCTTCGAAAGATGATTTTCCCTACACGATTCGTGTTGTTTCCGAAATTCTTGAATCCAACGGGTCCTCAAGTATGGCTTCAGTCTGCGCGGCAACGTTGTCGTTGATGGAGGCAGGTGTTCCGATTGCTGATGCTGTCGCCGGAATTTCCGTCGGGCTTATTTCGGACGCGAAAAGGGCTGTTTTGATTACTGACATCATGGGGCTTGAAGATCATTTTGGCGATATGGATTTTAAAGTTGCCGGAACGCGTAAGGGCGTTACTGCAATTCAACTGGATCTTAAAATCAAGCAAGTGACAGTTGAACTTTTGTCGAAAGCGTTGACGATGGCCAAGGAAGCGCGCTTGATGATTCTTGATAAAATGCATGCTTGCATTGCCTCACCGCGTGTCGAGATTTCAGACTATGCGCCACGGATCATCTTTACACAAATTGATCCTGCCAAAATTGGTGAAGTCATTGGGCCGGGTGGGAAAATGATCAAGCGCATTATCGAAGAGACGGGCGTTTCGACGATTGACATTGAAGATGATGGAAAAGTTTTGATTGCCTCGGCCAGTAAGGAATCCGCCGAAAAAGCCAAAGCGATTATCGAGTCGATGACAGTGGCTCCAGAAGTCGGCAAGACGTATGATGCGACCGTCAAGAAAGTCATGAATTTTGGCGCCTTCGTTGAATTTATGCCGGGCAAAGAAGGATTGGTCCATGTTTCCGAACTTTCAAATACCTATGTTAAGGATGTTGAATCGGTTGTCAAAGTCGGGGATAAGTTTAAGGTTAAACTTGTCGAAATTGACAAAATGGGTCGCTTAAACTTAAGCAAAAAACAAGCAGAGTAATTCGCAAATCCGCTTTTTTTGTTGTAAAATGCCCTCGTATTTAAATTTGACCCTCGGAGATATTTGAGTTTTTCTCCGAGGGTTCATCCTAAACTCTTTATGGGTTAAAGCCTCATGACGCGGGAACATTTTAATGAAGTCAAAGGGATTGTTGTCTTTACCCTCGGTCTGATTTTATTAGCGAGTCTGGTCTCCTTTGTTCCTGACGATCTTGCGTGGTACACAACTCACCCGAATTCTCCTGCAAAAAATTTGATCCGCATTGTCGGTGCGTACGCGGCTGGTTCACTCTTTTTTGTTTTTGGATTTAGTGCGTATTTTCTCGTCGTTTTTTTATTCTTTTGGAGCTGGAACAAATTTTCGTCACGCGACATCAAATTTACAGCCGCTAAAGCAATCAGTTTTCTTATTCTTTTTAGTGTGATCAGTTCTCTTTTTAGTATGACTGGTCCTCAGGAAGCGTTTGCGCGTTTTAGCCGTGGCGGGTTTGTCGGATTTTCATGTGCGGATTTTTTGGTCAACTATTTAGGACGAATGGGCGCTTATCTTGTCTTAACGGCCGTCGGGACGTTAACTTTTGTAATTACCGGAGAACTTTTGGTCTCTCCGCTGGTTTTCAAAACAACCGCTTCTCTTAAAGATTTTTTGGCTTTGTTGCAAACGAAATATAAAGAGCGCCAGGACACCCAAAAAGAAACAGCGCCGTCGCCACGCCTTCGTCCTGCTGTTGTTGCCAACGAAAAAAAACCTTTTGAATTCCCAAAGCTTAAAGCCACCGATGACGAAATCAAAAGTAGTAAAGACGAACTTCAAAAGACACTTAATGCCAAACCCGCTGGTGAAGTCAATCTAAAAGCAAAAACGCCCGAAATAACTAAACCTAATATCAAGATTTTAAAGTCTGAAGAAAAGCCGCCAGCTGCTTTGCCAGAACCGGAGGTTATCGGAGAGTATCATTTGCCGAGTTTGGATTTGCTTAATAATCCGCCGGTTGTTTCGACTAATCGTTTGCAAAGTGATCTTGCTCAAGGGGCAAAAATTCTGGAGTCGACGCTTGCCGATTTTAATGTTAATGCCCGTGTTGCAGACATCGAACATGGCCCGGTTATTACCCGCTATGAACTTGAACCAGCTCCGGGTGTTAAGGTTCAAAGAATCACTTCGCTCTCGGACGATATTGCTTTAGCGATGAAAGCGCAAACGGTACGCATTGTTGCTCCTATTCCGGGGAAGAATCGCGTTGGGATTGAAGTGCCCAACAGTTTGACGGCTGCGGTTTATCTTAAGGATGTTTTAGCGCAAAGCAAGTTTTCTAATAGCGGCTCAAAACTCATGTTGGCTTTGGGGAAAGACATTACAGGCTCTCCTCTAATCGCAGATTTGGCGGATATGCCGCATTTGCTTATTGCAGGGACAACGGGTTCTGGAAAGACTGTTTGTGTCAATGCGATTATTATGTCGATGCTTTTTAATGCTACGCCGGATGAATTAAAATTTTTGATGATTGATCCTAAAATGGTTGAGTTAAGCCAGTATAACGATATCCCGCATATGCTTTGTCCGGCGGTAACAGATACGACAAAAGTTCCAGCAGCGCTTAACTGGGTCGTCGGGGAGATGGAAGCCCGATACCAAACCCTTTCAAAAGCCGGTGTTCGAAATATCAAAGGGTATCATGCCCAAGGCCATAAGCTTCCTTATATCGTGCTTATTATTGACGAGTTGGCGGACTTGATGCAGACGTCTGCTAAAACTGTTGAAGGCGCGATCACTCGTTTGGCGCAATTGTCGCGTGCGGTGGGGATTCATTTGATCTTAGCGACACAGCGTCCGTCAGTGGATGTTATTACCGGAGTTATTAAAGCTAATTTTCCGTCGAGAATTTCTTTTAAAGTCGCGTCAAAGGTTGATTCGCGGACGGTTTTGGATATGAATGGCGCCGAAAATCTTTTGGGCAAGGGGGATCTTTTATTTATACGTCCCGGCGATGCAAAGCCTGTTCGCGGTCAATGCGGCTATGTGACGGATGATGAAGTTAAGCGGGTCATCGATTTTATTAAGCCACAACAGCAACCTGTTTATAATGACAAAATTTTAACAAACCAAAAGGTCAATACCGGGTCTGAGAATGCGATGGATGATGAATTGTACGACGAGGCCTTGCAGCTGGTGCTTGAAATTAATCAGGCGTCCGTGTCAATTATACAACGACGGATGCGTTTAGGTTATACGCGGGCAGCGCGGCTGATTGATATTATGGAACAAAATGGAATTGTTGGGCCGTATTGCGGGAGCAAACCACGCGAAATTCTGGTTAATAGGGAAGAGTGGTTGATGCGAAATATTAATCCTAAAGAAAAATCTTAAACAACGGGGTTCTATGCCAAACTCAGAGGAAAAACAAAAGTCAAGCGTTGTCACCCGACGAGGACTTCTTTTGAAAGAAACTCGTGAGGTCAAGGGTTTTAGCATTGAGACAGTGCACGAGATGACTAAGATTCCCTTGGATGTTTTGCACGCGATCGAAGAAGGTTATACCGTGCGGATGGTTTCTGCGTATTATTTTAAAGGTTTTATTAAGATGTACGCAAAATTTCTTGGCCTTGATGCGAGTTTGGTTTTAGATGAGCCGCTGCCTGTTAAGCCGACAACCGATGAGCCTGTTTCGGTCGTGTCTGATCCCGAGCATCGTAAATTTAATGAGTATATTTTGCGTCAAAATAAGAAACAAACAGTGATCAATTTGTCTTTTTTGGGGATTTTTGTTGGGATCCTTTTGATTGCTTTTGTCGTTTGGGGACATCGGCCTAAAACAGAAACGCATCAGCCTAGTCCAAAAGTTAAAAAAGAATCCCCGTTAAAGAAAATGTTAGCGCTTCAGGCGACGGATCGCAAAATGATTGAGCAGACTAAAGTCAAAGTCAAGCCCGAGCCAAAGGTTGAAAAAAAGGAAACAACCCGTGTGGCTGCGGTTGTTGAGCCGATTCCCGTCGAGAATATTCAAGATATTCCTATTGAAAATACAAAAGCCCCGCAGGGCAAAAAAGTGTCTCTTTCGATTAAATCGCGCGCTGCTGGGTGGTTGCAGGTAAAGGTAGACGGCAATATGGTTTTTCAATCGACTTTGCGCGCCGGGGCGGTGGAAAGTTGGCAAGCGCAAAACAGCATTGAACTTTCTGGAAAAAATATTAATAATCTTGAGTTTGAGGTTAACGGAAAAGTGTTGGGGCAATTGGGAAAGACAGATCGCGGAGCCCGTCGGGTGTTGGTCACCAGAGACGGCTTGACGGTAAAAAATTAATTTGATATCGATAAGATGTTATAAAGGGAAAGAGAAATCCTTAAGCTTAAAGAAACGGTCCCCGCTGGAGTCCCGCCTAACGGCGGGAGAAAATCATCGGCTGCGTTCCCATTCGCTTTCGGATTTCTCCTTCCCTTTATTATTAAGAAATACATTATGAAAAAAAACCAAAAGAAACCACATCAAAGTCTAACGACAGAAGATTTTTTGGGACAGCGGCTTTCCGTCGGACAAAAAGTCGGTGTCATTAATTTGGGTTGTGCGCGCAATCTTGTCGATTCGCAGGAAATTTTAGGTCGCTTGAAAAAAAGCGGGAATCGGATTGTCGAAATGGCGCAGGCGGATGTGGCGATTGTCAACACTTGCTCTTTTGTTGCGGATGCAAAAAAAGAGTCGGTCGACACGATTCTTGAACTTTTGGAATTAAAAAAACAGGGCAAGCTTAAAAAAGTGATTGTCGCCGGCTGTTTGGCGCAACGTTATGGTAAGGAATTAGCTCAAGAGCTTAAAGGAATTGATGCTATCGTCGGTACCCCGTCGTTTTTGAAGAATCAAGTTGCGGATCAGGTTTATTTGACGCCTAAACATTTTGCTTACGTTAAAATTTGCGAGAGCTGTTATAACCGCTGCAGTTTTTGTGCGATTCCCGGGATTAAAGGAAAATTTTCTTCGCGAACGATTGAGGCTGTTCTCGAGGAGATTAAGCATTTGGATAAAGCGGGCGTCAAGGAAATCAATTTGATCGGGCAGGATATTACCGCCTACGGCATTGATCTTTATCATGAAAAATCTTTGGCGCGGCTGCTTAAAGAAATTGTTAAACAGACAGAAAATATTCAGTGGATTCGTTTGCTTTACGCTTTTCCGGCTCATGTCACAGACGAGCTTATTGATGTTATGGCGAAGGAACCTAAAATTTGTAAATATATTGATATGCCATTGCAGCATATTAGCGACAATTTACTTTTGAGCATGAATCGAAGTATCACAACAGGACAGACAAAATCTCTGGTTGCGCGGCTGCGGAGTGCAATGCCGACGGCCGCATTGCGGACAACTTTTATTGTCGGTATGCCCGGCGAGACAGAAGAAAATTTTAACGAGCTTCTTGAGTATGTGCGGCAGACCCGTTTTGAGAAAATGGGTGTGTTTGTGTATTCGAGGGAAGAAAAGACGCCTGCTTTTGATATGCCTCATCAAGTCTCTGAATCGACCAAAAAAAAGCGCATGAATATTTTAATGAAAGAACAGCAAAGTATTTCGAGGGATGCTCAGCATGCTTTTCTCGGACGAACACTAAAAGTTTTGATTGATGAAAAAGAACAAGGGTCAGAAAATATTTATATCGGCCGTTGTGAGTATGATGCTCCGGATGTCGATGGGGCGGTTTATGTCCATGCCCGGAAAATTTTAAAACTCGGGGATTTTGTTGACGTCAAAATCGTTGACGCTCTTGAATATGATTTGGTTGGAGAGCAATTATGAAATTGCCCAATGCCTTGACCATTGGCAGATTTTTTTTAACAGTAGGTTTTATTTGTTTTATTAAAATTGAAGGCGATTTTTATTATTCGCTAGCGGTATCCTTGTTTGCTTTGGCCGCAATTTCGGATTATTGGGATGGGTATCTGGCCCGCAAGTACAATATTTGCACAGATT
The DNA here is from genome assembly GCA_964474085.1 of uncultured Planctomycetales bacterium. GTDB lineage: Bacteria > Omnitrophota > Gorgyraeia > Zapsychrales > JANLHA01 > JADLGJ01. The sequence continues at coordinate 20,873 of CAYYRJ010000029.1, read as the reverse complement.
TTGGAAAAATTATGGACCCGATTGCTGACAAGTTTTTGATATTGTCGGCGTTTTTTATTTTTATGCAATGGCACTTTATTGCGCCGTGGATGTTTTATGCTATTGCTCTTCGTGAAATAAGCGTGACAGTTTCGCGGTTGTTCTTAATGCGCAAAGGGAAGATTTTGGCCGCTGAACACGAAGGCAAGGTAAAGACTGTTCTTCAAATGGCTGCCATTATTTTGATTCTTGTTCAGCCTTTATTGGCGCGGGCACCGAGTTTTATTTTTGGTTTTCCGATAATGATTTGGCCTTCATTGATTAAATTCTCGACGGTTCTTATTCCGATGGTGATTGCTGCAGCTGTTTTGTTGACAGTGTATTCTGGAATTAAATATTTTTGGCAAAATCGAGCGGAACCTTTTTAATTTTTTTATTTTATAAATACAGGAGGCAGTATGAAAATGGGTCTTGGAAAAAAGTTGGAAAGTGCGATGGAATTGATTTTATGGAAAGGACGGCTGATAACTCTTTTGGCCGTCTTATTTTCGTTTATCTCTTCACTGGCGCTTTTTATTGCAGGCAGCAAAAAAATCACTGGGTCTATTTTGTCGACGATTGCGAATTCTTCAGGCGATAAGGACTACAACTATCTGTTAGTCGACATCATTGGAGCGGTAGATCTTTATTTGATTGCGGTTGTTCTTTTGATTTTTAGTTTTGGGCTTTATGAACTTTTTATTTCTAAAATCGATTTAGCGCAGCAGGATAAGGAGGTTAATATTCTTGAAATCAAATCACTCGATGATTTGAAAACCCGTTTGTTTAAGGTCATTATTATGGCGCTTATTGTGTATTTTTTTAAATCGATTTTGACGACACATTTTGAAAAACCAATGGAAATGTTGATTTTGGCTATTTCGATTCTTGCCGTTTCGGCGTCCTCGATGTTTATTCGCAAGATGGAATAATTAATTAGAAAATTTTTGTGAAAAACTTTATCGCGAAGTATATTTCGACTTTTTTTTATTTAGGATATTTTCCGTTTGCTGCTGGAAGTCTAGCCAGTGCGGTTGGCGGCTTGTGCGCCGGAATTTTGTTTTTTCACCCTCTTGTTTGGCTTATCCTTTTTGGGATTGTTGCAACTGCAGGTTTTTGGGCGGGCCGTATCGTTGAGAAAAATATGGCAAAAAAAGACCCGCCGTGCATTGTGATCGACGAGGTGGCGGGCAGTTTGATTGCGTTTTTTATGCTGCCGATGAATTGGCCCGTATTTTGGTCAACTTTTTTTGTTTTTCGTGCGTTTGATATGTTTAAAATCTATCCGGCTAATATTCTGGAAAAAAGAAGTGGCTCGGTTGGTATTATGATGGACGACATTGTTGCCGGGATTTATACGAATCTTATTATGCAGATTGCTATTCGTTTGGCTGGAGTTGTTTAAGCAGCAGTTTGAGGGCGGATTCTGCCGCTAGTTTTTTGATGGTCAGGCGAGAGCCTTCGAAATGAAATTCTCGGCAGAGGACTTGTTTATGGCTTGCAACGGCAATATACGTTAATCCCACCGGTTTATTTTTCGTGCCACCCGTCGGTCCGGCAATCCCTGTAATGCTAATTCCAAAATCAGTTTTTAGAATGGTTCGAGTGGACTTTGCCATCTGTTTTGCGACGTTTGGGCTGACGGCTCCGTGTTTTTTTATAAGAAGCGCAGAAACTTTTAAGAGTTTAATTTTTGCGCTATTGGCATAAACAAGAACGCCGCCGACGAAATATTTGGAACTTCCTGAAATATTTGTCAGGCGATTTGCTAAAAGCCCACCTGTACAAGATTCTGCGACGGACAAAGTTTTATGTTTTTGGGTAAGAAGTTTGCCGACTTTTTCTTCAGCTGTCATTAGTGAATAGGCAAGGCGTTTAAAAGATTGCTGATTAAAAGCATACCGCAAAGTCCCAGCATGACGCCCCAAGCGGTCAAAGTTTTTCCGCCGTCTTCGAGTGCTTCGGGAATTAGTTCGTCGAGGACAAGATAGAGCATGGCGCCACCTGCAAATCCAAGACCGATGGGTAAAAGCGGAGCAAACATCCATGTTAAGAGTGCGGCGGGCACAGCCATGATTGGTTGTGGAATGCTCGTTAAAATGGAATAGAATGCGCACTTGGATGTCGAAACCCCGTCGGCTTTTAAGGGCAGAGAAATGGCGATCCCTTCTGGGATATTGTGGACAGATATCGCCATGGCCATAATCATTCCAAAATGTAAATTTCCAGTTGCAAAACCGACTCCAATGGCAATGCCTTCGGGAATCGAATGGATAAACATCGCAATAAAAAGCAATATTCCCCGTCGGGAAAGTCCATTGGCAAGCGGATGGTCTTCGACAGGATGTTTTTCCAGGATTTTTTGGGTCAGCCAGTAAAAGCCGGCCCCTAAAAGCAGGCCGATAATCACGATGTAATTTGAAAAGGGAAAGCGGTCTTTAAGATTGATCGCCTCTTGGACCAGTGAAAAAACAGAAGCGGAAATCATCATCCCCGCGGCAATCGACGATGCAAAGGCGCGGACGAGTTTTGAATCGTTTTTAACAAAATGGACGGGGATGGCGCCCAAGCCGGTTGCTAAGGCACTGATAATACCGGTTGTTGCCGTAAAAAAAATAAGTTCACTTTGACCCATAGTTCCTCTTGGTTGAAACGTATATTAACATAGACGTATTAGATGACAAATAATTTTTTATTACTGATGTTATTGAATTTCTCAATGACATTCATTCTGATTTAGGGTAAACTACACCTCATGCAGATTGAATCAAAGTTTAAGTATATTTATGGCCCCGTCTATTCCTGGCGTTTGGGAATGTCTTTGGGCGTAGACCCTTTGTCGGACAAAAGTAAAATTTGTAACATGGATTGCGTCTATTGCCAGTTGGGCAAGACGGTTTATTGGAGCAATGAACGCAAAAACCATGTCCCTGTACAAAACATTCTTAAAGAGTTTCAGGCTTTGCCGCCAATGAAGCTTGACCATATCACTCTTTCGGGACGCGGCGAGCCGACTTTGGCTGCAAATTTGGGTGAACTCATACGGGAAATTCGTAAAATTCGTTCGGAAAAAATTGCTGTTATTACCAATTCGATTCTCATGGATGACCCGATGGTTCGAAAGGACCTTGCGCTTGCCGATTTTGTATTGGCCAAACTTGATGCGTGCGACGATGAAACGCTTAAGAGTGTTGATTGTGTGATGCCCGAAGTCTCCTTTGAAAAAATCGTCAGTGGCATCAAAAAATTTCGCAGCGAGTTTAAAGGCAAGCTGGCCTTACAGATTATGTTTGTCGATGCCAATAAAGAGTTTGCCGCAAAGATTGCAAAAATTTCCAAGAGTTTGGCAGCGGATGAAGTCGAATTAAATACGCCGCTTCGCCCCTGTTCTGTTCGTCCTCTGACGGCCGCAGAACTTTTGAAAATCAAGGACCATTTCATTGGACAAAATGTCAAAACGGTTTATGAACTTGAGTCCAAGAATATTGTTCCTTTAAATGAACGCGAAACGATTAAGCGCCACGGGAATTATAAAAAAAAAAGTGAAAGTTCTGCGTTAGAGTCTATTGCTCATTCGCCGCTTTTTGATGGCAATCATCAGCTTGATGTTTTACCCCGTACGCTTAAAGAATTGGCGGATTTTAAATTTGCCTTGGATGTTTCTTCGATTGTCGCTATTACAAGCAAAGATGGCGATATTATTTATGTTAATGACAAGTTTTGCGAGATTGCCAAGTATACACGTGAAGAATTAATCGGGCAAAATCACAGAATCGTTAATTCAAAATATCATCCTAAGGAGTTTTTTCGGGACCTGTGGGATACGATTCTTGCCGGAAGGGTTTGGCAAGGCGAGATTCGCAACCGTGCCAAGGATGGGACTTTTTATTGGGTCCACTCGACGATCGTTCCTTTTCTGACAGAAAAAGCAAAGCCATACCAGTTTGTCGTTATTCATAATGAGATTACCAAACGCAAAGAAATGGAAGAGGCTTTGTCCGCTTTGCCCCAGCGGATTTTGGCGGCGCAGGAAAGCGAGCGGGAGTGGATTTCGCGCGAGATCCACGACGATCTTGGGCAGGCATTGGCAACTTTGAAAATGCTTATTCAAACGGGTTTTCAGGAAGGTTTTGCAAATGCAGCTAGTCAAAAAAGAACTTTTCAAAAAACGATTAAATATTTAGATTCGATTATTAATAAAACTCGCAATTTGGCGGCGGGACTTCGTCCTTCTACGTTGGAAGTGCTGGGTTTAAAAGCATCTTTGAAATCTTTGATCGGTAATTTTCGTGCCGCCAAACGGCTTAAGGTCCGCGTTTCAATGTCAGCTCTCGACGGCATTACATTTAAAGGGGATGTGATTAATTTTTATCGTATCATTCAAGAGGCTTTGACAAATATCATCCGTCATGCGCAAGCTAAAAATGTCCACATCGTTTTTTCTCGTCGAGAGGATAAGCTGATCGCCAAGATTAAGGATGATGGTAAAGGGTTTGCTGCCGGAGAGTCTGGTCAGCCGAGCCTTGTTTCCCAAGGGTTAGGATTGTCTACGATGCAGGAGCGGGCAACGCAGTTAGGCGGGAACCTGCATTTTTCTTCTGCGCCCGAAGAGGGGACAACAATTACTTTAACGGTACCAATCATTGAAAACCATGACATCTAAAGATTATCGAATCATTCTTGCTGATGACCATAAGATTTTTCGGGCGGGGCTCAAAAGTCTTTTGGATAAAGAGCCGGACTTAAAAATTGTGGGTCAGGCATCCGACGGAGAAGATCTTTTGTCGGTTGTGCGGACGGTTAAGTGTGATTTGATTGTTTTGGATCTGTTTATGCCAAAACTTGATGGGATTGCGGCACTGCGAATTTTAAGCAAAAAATATCCGAAGCTTAAAATTTTAATTTTGACGATGCTCAAAGACAATGAACATTTCAAGCAAGCGATGGCTGCCGGAGCCAGCGGTTATGTTCTTAAAGATGATGCTTTTGAACAATTGTCCAAAGCGGTCAAAGCCATTATGCATAATAAACAATATGTTTCGTGTTCCGTTTTGGCGTTGGATAACGGGTGTACCATGCGTTTTGCGGATCAGGGTCAAGCGCCGTCTTTAGAAATTTTAACGACGCGTGAAAAAGAAATTTTAAAAGGCATTGCTTCGGGAATGGCCAATAAAAATATTGCTGCGAACCTTAAAATAAGCGTCCGCACAGTCGAGGCGCATAGGGGGCATTTGACAACAAAGCTTGGCATTAAAACAACGGCGAATTTAGTCAAATATGCCATAGCCAAAAAGATCATTTGAAGATTATAAGTCATTTAATTGCAATAATATATGTGAGTTTGCTTTTTGGCAATCAGGAAAACTAAGTATAAACGCTTATTTCTTTTTTGCGCACAACCCTTTATAATGCAAAGCAGAAGAAAAAGGGGGCAGGTGAAATGTTTTATATGGGAATGAAAATCCTGATTGTTGATGACCACGATGACTTTCGCAAAGCTGTGCGTAAGCATCTTGAAAACCAGGACTTAGGTGCTGAAGTTTTTGAAGCTGATTGTGGAGAGATTGGCGTGGCAATGGCTGCTCGCCGTATTCCTGATATCGTTTTGATGGACATCCGTCTTCCCGGCATTGATGGCTTGGATGCCGCCGCACAAATTAAATCGCAATTTCCTCAAAGTAAAATCATATTTTTGACGATGTTTGAAACACAGGCTTTTCGTGAAACATTTGCAAGCGATGCGGCCAGTGATTATATCGGCAAAAGTGATCTTTATGACAAGCTCGTTCCCGCAATCAAACGGGTTTTAGGCAAAAAATAGCAGTTAAAATGCGCCTTAAATACGCCGAAGACTTTTATATTCGCGCTTTGCTTAAAAAAGTTACGCTTAAGGAAGTGATGACTTCTCCGGCGATTTTTGTCCATGAAGATGCGCCTTTTCGTCAAGTCGTTAAGTTATTGCAAGAAGAGCGGATCCGGCATATTCCGATTGTCAACAGTGACAAAATCGTTGTGGGAATTATTTCGCAACGTGACCTTTACAAAATTCAGCCGCCGCATAAAAATGAAGACGGCGTTTGGGTTTATGATTTGGACATGATAGATGGTTTTATTTTACGTAATGTGATGATTCAAAATCCGTTTGTTTTGTCAGATTCATGTTTGCTTGCCGATGCTATTGGGCCTATGGTGCAGAGAAAATACGGGTGTATTCCGGTTATTGATCAGTATAAAAAACTTTGCGGAATTATTACCCAGTATGATATTTTAAAGATGGCCCAGCAGATCCTGGAGGAGGGCAAATAGTGGTTTAAGCGAGGGCAAGTCTATGACCGGGTATATCGCTAAAGATAAACAAATCAATCTTCTTTTTGCCGAATCCGAAAAGATGTATCGAAATCTTGTTGAATCGGTGCGCAACGGGATTTATATGGCGGATGCGAATGATACCTTGTTTTTTGTTAACCAATCGTTTGTTGATATTTTAGGTTATCAGAGCAAGGATGAACTTTTAGGACGCAACATCGCCAAAGATCTTTATCGGCATCCGCAAATGCGTGAAGAGTTTTTGCGCCAGATGCAAAGCAGTTGTTTTGTCCGGGATTATGAATTTGAAGTTATCCGACGGGACGGAGCGATCGTAACTCTGTTGGGAACGAGTAATTTTATCCGCAATGATCGTGGGGACGTGATTGGAGTTGAAGGAATTGTCCACGATGTCAGTGAAAAAAAAGCGCTTGAAGCAAAACTACAGAACGAAAAAATTAAACTTGAGGAAATTCTTGGGTTTGATGAACGGGTGACGTCTATTCGTAACCTTGACCGTTTGGTTGATTTTGTTGTTGAAAAAGCGACGGCTATTTTGCAAGCCCAAAAGTGTTCGCTGATGCTCTTTGATGAAACGGTCAATGAATTATGTATCAAGAGTGCGATTGGTTTAAGTGAAGAAGTCGTTACGCAAACCCGCATCAAATTGGGCGATTCAATTGCCGGCCGTGTCGCAAAAGATGGCGTGGATGTTTTGGTCAAAAACATTGAATACGATTCCCGTTTTGAACGGCCCAATTGCCCGTCGTATCATGGCCGGTCGTTTATGTGCTCACCGATTAAGCTCAATGGCCGTTTGATTGGTGTGGTTAATATCGCCGACAAAAAAGCCGGGGCCGAGCAATTTAGCGAAACGGATCTAAAAATTTTGAGCGCTATTGTTCGTCAGGCTGCCGTGGCTATTGAAAACGCCAAGCTTTACCGCGAGCTTGAATATCTTTCTGTCACGGATCCGCTGACTAATTTGTGGAATTACCGCTGCTTTATCAATAGCGTCGATGAAGAAATCCAGCGCTTTAACCGGTTTGCGAATACTTTTTCTCTTTTAATGATAGACGTCGACAATTTTAAAACCTACAATGACACCTATGGCCATCTGGAAGGCGATAGTTTTTTAAAGGCGCTTGGGCATATTTTTATAAGTCATTTGCGTATCCTGGATAAAGTTTGTCGCTATGGTGGAGATGAGTTTGTTGTTCTTTTGCCGAATACAAATATCAAGCAGGCAGCGATTGCGGCTGAAAAATTACGTCTTGCCGTCGAGCGATATGAGTTTAAATGCCCAATGACCATTAGCGTTGGGATTGCGCAATATCATAAATCGCTTTCTCGCTTTGAGCTGATTATGCGTGTTGACAGAGCTTTGTATCAAGCCAAACATCAGGGCCGCAACAAAACGAATTTGCATGGATAATTTTAGAGGATAATGTGAGCGAAGAAAAAAAAGAAGAGCCGAGCGCAGATTTACCGCCACCGATAGAACAAGCGCCCAGTCCTGCCGCAGATCCCAAAATGATTTTGCAGGAATTAGAAAAAAGTGCTGCAGGGGATCTTCCTGTTGTCGCGATGCCTGCGAGTGCGGATGTTGTCCCGGATACACCGCTTATTACGGATGCGATGCGTCGTTTAGATGAACTTTTGGCGCGTTTTCGAAAGTGAAAAACTTTATCCGCATAAATTTTTCCTAAAATCTCATGGTCGTCAATTTTTTTAAGAAAATAAAATTTTGTTTTGGCATTGCCATACTGCTTTGCGCACTTGCCGGCGGATATTTTTACTTTATCAATTCCGTGAAAGCAGATCGTTACCAGTTATTTAATCCCAAAAAAACGATCACCTGGGCGCAGTCGCAAAACAGTCTTTATCGAACTCATACTCACCGCAGCGTTGATAATGTTCTTTTGTCCGAGGATGCTTGGGCCGAGTATGACTTTTCGGCCAAAATCGCAAATCCTGGGGATTGCGGGTTTCTTTATGATTATATCGACGCTAATAATTATCATTTTGTTTACTTTCAGAAAAAGCCCGGGGTTATTACCGTCGGAGAGCTAAAAGAATCAAAAGTGCAGGTTGTTAAATCGCTGGCTTTTGATTTGCCGTCCTTGCTGGATGTGGCTGTCAAAAAACAAGATGGGGTTGTCAATTTTAGCATTGATGGAAAAAAACTTTTTGAAAGCAAAACAGAGGCTGCGGCAGGCAAAATTGGACTGATGGTTAACAGCGGAGATTTACCGCCGACGATTTTTCATCAGATTCTGATGCGAGGGACGCTTCTTAATGGAAAGTTTTTGACAGCGCAGGTGAGTGTCAAGTCTGAAAGTGGCGTAATCCACGCGTTTAAATCGTTGGTCCCTTTTTATTTAGGTTTTTGTCTTATTGTCATTCTGTTCCCGTTTCTTTTGTCACGGGGGTCTCTTTTTCAAAGTGGTATTGCCGAAAAGAAAAAGGCATTTTTCCTATCGAGTTGTCCCTATTTGCTTCATGTTTTTTTAGCGGTGTGTTTCTTCTGGCCTTTTTTTGCCAGGGGAGAAGTCGCTGTTTTTAGCTATGATAATCTTGGTGAGATTTATCCGCTTTTTTACTATGCCCAGCAAAATTTTCTTAATATTCTGCACGGTCATGAGCCGTGGTTGTGGAATCCTCTGATCCAAAACGGTTTTCCGTTTTATTCCAATCATTGGGACATGATTTATTATCCGCTCAATTGGCCGGTGTTTTTTTCTGCGCCAGAAAATTTGTTGACGGCACTGACATGGAAATCTTTTCTTGAAGTTGTCGGGATTGGTATTTTTGCCTACGGATTTTTTGTCCTCGAGCTGCAGAATAAACGCTGGGCGCTTTTTTCGTCGGTTGCGTATCAGATGTGTTCGCTGCTGATTTTTACGATGGGGATTTTTCCGGCGAGCTCAACGTATTTTGCGATGACGTTTTATCTGTATGTCCTGTGGTCGGCCAAAGCACGGCGAGCTTTGACAAATTTTTTACTTTTAGCTTTTGCGGTTGTCCTTATTTTGACTTCGGCCAATGTTGCTTTTATTTTTTATGCGTGTTTGGCCTTAGCGGTCATTTCCATTTATCGGTTTTTGTCGGTTGGCGATGAGGGGAAAAAGCTTTTTGCGCTGACAGTCTGTGGCTGGGCCATAGGAACGCTTATGAGCAGCGTGCGTATTTTTTCGTGTTTGGCCGGTGTTATGGGGAGCAATCGCATGGTCGAAAATTTTCATACTATCCATGACCGCTCTTATATGGCGCTGCGACTTTTTATTCCTGAAATTGCCGGATGGATGGGACCGGATGCGCTCAATGTTCTAAAGTCGACGAATTTGAATTTGATTTATAGCCAGTTGGAACTTCCTTCGTCAAATCCGCAGAATAGTTTTTTTGTTTATTTTGGTGTGTTGCCGGCGCTTTTGCTTGTGGCAAGTTTTTTAACTGTGGCGAAAGGCAAACAGGCTTTTTGGAAAATTTATAGTTTGATTGTTTTGGGGATTGCGCTTTTATGGCAGCCGATCTGGGGCATTTTAAGCATTTTGTGTTTGCCGCTTAATCATTATAGCTATCATATGATCATTTTGCCCGTCGGTATTTGTGCCCTGGTTGGGTATGGCGGCATCGCTTGGGAAACAGGGCAATGGGAGAACACACATCTTCATCGAAACCTTAAAGTGTTTTTAGGTTTAGCGGCAGCGTATGGCTGTGTTTTTTTAACGTATTTGTTTCCAGCTTTGGCTTTTTCAACTCGGATTGTTTTTTTAGCTGTTGGGTTGGGAATCGCGGTTTACTATGCGCTGCGGTATCGAAATATTTTGTCCGGTGAAAAATTTTTAACGTTGATCGGTGGTGTTTCTCAAACTTTGGTTTTGGCACTTTTGATTTTGACGACGCTGTTTTTAACCCTTGCGCCGATTCCCAAAAAGGAAACTCTGGGGGGTGCGCTGATCTTGCCGTTTTTATGGCTGACGGCAATAGTGTTGATGATTTTAAGTTTTTATAGTCGGCCTCAAAATCTTTTAGATTTCAAAAAATTTGCCGGTTTTAAGCTTGCCGGACTCTGTCTTGCGTTAGTGCTTAGCGCATTTTTTGTTTTTCTCTCGGTGGGAAATACGGTTTTGAGTTTGGAGTTGCCGTTGCGGGTTTATACGCTAGATCTTTTTGTCGGGATTTTGCGTTTGTGTTTGATGATGGGGATTGGCCTTCTGGGTTTTCGATGTATTGCAAAAAAACTTTTGCCGGTCAATCTGGTTTTTATTATTTTTCTCACCTTTACCGGTTTGGACTTGATTGTCTTTAACGCACGGTTTAATAATATCACGTCACCATTTTATTTTAAAAATGCGTTTTATCCAAAACCGTTTACTTATCGGGATATCAGTCCTGCACTGCGAAATGGGATGGATTTAGTCAATTATCGTGTGAGCCATCAAGATCGGCAGGATTTTAATGCCAACAAAAACCTCGTTTTTGGTGTGCCCAGCTACACAGGTACCGTCGGATATATGACCAAACGGTTTTCAAAACTCTTAACAGCTTTTGGGTATGTGGATGGAATTTATATGCTTTATCCGGAAGATGCGACGGACAATGCGCGGTTTTTAGATTTGTCGGCGGTACGTTATGTCTTTGATGAGAACGGGAACTTAGTTCAAAGACCCCGTGCGTTTGGCCGATTAAATTTCTTTTTTTCGGCGGAAACAATCCGTGATGACAACAAGCTTTTGACACGGCTTAAGGACAGTAACTTTGACGCACATAAAACGCTTTTGCTTTCAGACTCGACCTCACTGACAAGCGCAGAGTTAAAAGAGGCGTTTGCCGTTGCCATTGATCACGCCAATCCCAATAGAGTGGAGAGTCATCTTGTAGCTTCTTCGTCGGGGTATTTGCTTTTTGCTGATTCTTATGATGAAGGATGGAAAGCCTATTTAAACGGTGTGCAGACACCGATTCTGCGGGCGAATTATAATTTTATGGCGTGCGTGATCCCTTTCGCCGGTGAGTATGCGATTCGTTTTGTTTATGATCCGCCGGAGTATAAACGCAACCTTTTTTTGAGCTTTTGGGGAGTCTGTCTTTTCTTTTTTGTTCTTTTTGTTGGCGGAATACGAAAATTTTTTAATAAAAAGAAATAAGTTTTTAAATTTAAAGTTGTGTGTATCATGGAAACAAGTTATATCAATGGCAGTTGTTTTTTCAAGGGGACGGGATGGCTTTTAAAAAAACAAAATTTTTTGGATGGCTGCTTTTGGTTTCGGCGTGTTTGCTCTTTTCTTTTTCATGTGAAAAAAACTTCGGTCAGCAATTGCTTTATAATAAAGCCCGTAATTTACATGATCGGGGACATCTTGATCAAGCTATTGAAATTTATAAAAAAATTCTCGCGACAGAAGGGGAGCATAGTGAAGTTAATTATGATCTGGGGGTAGCCTTCGCGGATAAGGGGGATATGTTCAATGCTAAGACTCAGGTTGAAATTTTGAGGAACTCCGGGCGGTCTGATCTAGCTGATGTTCTTGACAATATCATCCGTGACTCTAATTCGCAACGCGTCCGCAAAAGACTGCAGGGAGAATATGATTCAAAGCAAGAGAAGTGATCATCGGGTATAAACTTCGCAACAGATTCGTTAAAATAAAATATGAATGCCCTTGAAATTACAAATCTGACCAAGACTTATGCCAACGGCACGCAGGCTTTAAAGAATATTAATCTGCACGTTGAGGACGGGGACTTTTTTGCCCTTTTAGGTGCTAATGGCGCGGGCAAGACGACGATTATCGGAATTTTGACCGACTTGGTCAAGAAGACCAGTGGCGAGGTTAAGGTTTTAGGGCATGACATTGATCATGATTTTTCGAAAGTCAAAAAATTTATCGGCGTTGTCCCGCAAGAAATCAATTTGAATATTTTTGAAAAAGTCATGGATATTCTTGTTACGCAGGCTGGATATTTTGGCATTCCACGCAATGAGGCTATTGTTCAAGCTGAAATGTTGACCAAGCGTTTAGGTCTATGGGAAAAACGTTTTAGCGTTTCGAGAACCCTTTCCGGCGGGATGAAGCGACGGCTGATGATCGCTCGTGCGCTTATGCATAAACCTAAGATTTTGTTTCTTGATGAGCCGACGGCCGGTGTGGACGTCGAGATCCGTCATGAAATGTGGCAATATCTGCGGGAACTTAATGTCTCGGGCATGACAATTCTTTTGACCACGCATTATCTTGAAGAGGTCGAGCAAATGTGTCGTAACGCCGCGATTATCAAGGGCGGGGAAATCATTATGCACGATTCGGTCAAGAGGCTTGTTTCTTTGATGGAGAAAGAAATTTATATTGTCAGCGTCCAACACGTTACTGATAGTGCTTCTTTAGCGCATTTTGAGCCGAAGATTATCGACGAGACAACGCTTGAAGTGGAGTTAAGTCGTAAGGAAACTTTGCACGATTTTGTCGCGGCTTTAGCGCAAACAGGAATGATTTTAACCGACATCCGGCCGAAGGGCCATCGGTTGGAAAAACTTTTTTTGGAAGTGTTGAGTGGATAAATACACGATTTGCAGATTAACCGAATTAAGAGGAGCCCTTTTCGGCTCAATTATTTGGTCCCTTCTTCAGGGACAATTCGCCTTAAAAGGACTTCTCTTAATTCGGCAAGCATAGAAAATAATGGTAAATCAAAATTATGCGTACCTCCTTTGAAGAACAACTTATAGCTTTTGAAACGATTGTCCGTCGTGAAATCACGCGCTTTACACGCATTTGGACGCAGACGCTTTTGCCGCCTGTTATCACGCAGACTTTGTATTTTGTTATTTTTGGAAAATTTATCGGCAGCCGTATCGGGGACATTCAAGGGGTCAGCTATATTGCGTTTATTGTCCCGGGATTGGTCATGATGGCGGTTATCAACAGCGCGTTTGCCAATGTGGTGAGTTCTTTTTTTAGCGTAAAATTCCAGCGCAGTATAGAAGAACTTTTGGTTTCTCCAACGTCCAACACCGCTATCATTGCCGGCTATGTGGCCGGCGGGGTCATCCGGGGAATTTTAGTGGGGGTGATTGTTTTTATGGTCTCCATCTTTTTTACGCGGCCTGTGATACAGCATGGCGGAATTATTTTTATTTTTATTGTCCTTACCGCTTTGGTGTTCTCATTAGCCGGACTTATCAATGCAATTTTTGCTAAAAAGTTTGATGACGTTTCGATTTTTCCGACGTTTGTGTTAACCCCGCTGACGTATCTTGGCGGGGTTTTTTACTCGGTACACAGCTTGCCGGGAGTTTGGCAAAAGGTCTCTATGCTTAACCCTATTCTTTATATGGTCAACGGCTTTCGCTATGGGTTTTATGGGCTCTCCGATGTGAGTGTAGCTGGAAGCATTCTGTTTCTTTTAGCTTTGACCGGGATTTTAACGTATGCCAATTTTTATCTTCTGCAAAAAGGTACAGGAATTAAGAGTTAGACTATGAAAATTTTTATCCAAAATCATCCTTTAGTTGAAATTTTAAATCGCCGCATTGTCTTGATCGACGGGGCGATGGGCACAATGATTCAGCGCTATAAGTTGACTGAAAACGATTATCGTGGGAAACGTTTTGCCGATTACGGCCAAGATCTCAAAGGGAATAATGACCTGTTGTCTTTGACCAAACCCGAAATTATCGAAGCGATCCATAGTGAATATCTTGCGGCTGGCGCAGACATTATTGAGACCAATACGTTTAATTCAAATGCCGTGAGCATGGCAGATTACGGGATGGAAAATTTGGTTTATGAATTAAATCTCGCTTCTGCCAAAATTGCCCGCAAGGCGGCAGATCAGTTCTCTAAACAAACTGTGCAAAAGCCGCGTTTTGTCGCTGGAGCTTTGGGGCCGACGACCAAAACAACTTCGCTTTCCCCGGATGTCAATGACCCGGGATACAGGGCGATCAATTTTGATCAGCTCGTTAGCGCTTATACCGAACAATTGCGTGGCCTTATCGACGGCGGGGTTGATCTTATTTTGATTGAAACGATTTTTGATACGCTCAATGCAAAAGCCGCGATTTTTGCTTTTTTGACTTACTGTGAAGAGACGGGAAAGAATTTACCGCTGATGATCTCCGGCACAATCACCGACGCTAGCGGACGGACGTTGTCCGGACAGACGACAGAAGCATTTTGGATTTCTGTTTCTCACGGCCAGCCTTTATCGATTGGACTTAACTGCGCTTTGGGGGCAGAGGACATGCGCCCTTATCTTGCACAGCTTTCTCGTAGTGCGGATTGTTATGTCAGCTGTTATCCGAATGCTGGTTTGCCCAATGCGTTTGGTGAATACGACCAGACGCCAGAGCAAATGGCACAAATCATTAAGGGTTTTGCGATGGATGGTTTTTTAAATATTGTCGGAGGCTGTTGCGGGAGCACGCCCTCGCATATCAGAGCGATCGCGCAAGCCGTCGAGGGAATCGCGCCGCGAAAAATTCCAAGTCTTCCGGACTATACGATGTTAAGCGGTTTAGAGCCTCTGGTGATTCGCCCGGATACGAATTTTGTCAACATCGGCGAGCGGACCAATGTGACGGGTTCCAAAAAATTTGCGAAGCTTATTCTCGCTGGAAATTATGACGAAGCCTTGTCCATCGCTCGTCAGCAGGTCGAATCGGGCGCGCAAATTATTGATGTGAACATGGACGAGGCGATGCTTGATTCCGAAAAAGCGATGGCCAAATTTTTAAACCTCGCCTCATCTGAGCCCGATATCGCGCGGGTGCCGTTTATGATTGACTCATCGAAGTGGGCGGTCATTGAAGCGGGACTTAAATGTGTGCAAGGCAAGGCGATTGTTAATTCGATTAGTCTTAAAGAAGGGGAAGAGGTTTTTAAACAACAAGCCTCGAAAGTCCGTCGCTATGGTGCCGCTGCGGTCGTCATGGCTTTTGACGAACAAGGGCAAGCGGATACGCTTAAGCGGCGTGTGGATATTTGTCAGCGCGCGTATAAAATTTTGACAGAAGAAATCGGCTTTGTGCCGCAGGATATTATTTTTGACCCTAACATTTTTGCCATCGCCACGGGTATTGAAGAGCACAATAATTATGCGCTGGATTTTTTTGCAGCCACCCGAGAGATTAAAGAGCGTATGCCTTTAGTCAAAGTCAGCGGGGGGGTAAGCAATGTGTCTTTTTCGTTTCGTGGCAATGATCCGGTCCGGGAAACGATGCATTCGGTCTTTTTGTTTTACGCCGTTAAAGCTGGCATGGATATGGGAATCGTCAATGCCGGCATGATCGCGGTTTATGACGAAATTCCCAAACAGCTTTTAGAACTTGTCGAAGATGTTATTTTAAATCGCAAAAAGGATGCGACCGAAAAGCTTACTGCTTATGCCGAAAATTTCAAAGGCGCCGGAAAACAGATTATCGAAGATTTGGCGTGGCGTAAGACTACAGTTGAAGAGCGTCTGGCGCATGCCTTGGTGCGAGGGATTGTTGAATTTATCGACGAGGATGTTGAAGAGGCGCGTCAGAAATTTTTGCGTCCCATTGAGATTATCGAGGGGCCGCTGATGAAAGGCATGAATATTGTTGGGGACCTTTTTGGCGAGGGCAAAATGTTCTTGCCGCAGGTCGTCAAAAGCGCGCGCGTGATGAAAAAAGCGGTCGCGTATCTGACACCTTTTATTGAAAAAGAAAAGGTGGGCGGACAGGCCCAAAATGCGGGAACGATTGTGATGGCGACCGTCAAGGGCGATGTGCATGATATCGGCAAAAACATCGTTGGCGTTGTTTTAGGCTGTAATAATTTTAAGATCATTGATTTGGGTGTTATGGTGCCTTGCCAAAAGATTCTTGATACAGCTCGAGCAGAAAATGCGGATATTATTGGTTTAAGCGGTTTGATCACCCCTTCGCTTGAGGAAATGGTCAATGTCGCCCAAGAAATGCAACGACAGGGTTTTCATCTCCCCCTTATGATAGGTGGGGCGACGACATCACCTAATCATACCGCAGTTAAAATTGCCCCGTGTTATCAGCAGATTGTCGTCCATGTCAAAGATGCCTCACGCAGTGTGGGCGTTTGCCGCGCTTTGATGGACAAGAACCATCGCCAGGATTTTGGTGTGAAAATCAAAACCGAATATGACGCATTAAGGATGGAACATTTAAGTCGACAGAGCGTGCAAAAGTTTTTAAGTTTGCCGCAAGCCCGTCGAGAAAGAATGCAAAGCGATTGGAAATCTATTGCTCAAGTTGCGCCATCCTTTTTGGGAACAAAAAACTTTTTGCAAGTCCCGATTGCTGAATTGGTGAATTTTATCGACTGGTCGCCGTTTTTTGTTGTGTGGGGATTAAAGGGGAAGTTTCCTAATATTTTGAAAGATGTTAAAGTTGGTCAACAGGCTCAGGAAGTCTATACGGTTGCGCAGGAATTTTTAAAGAAAGTCATAGCGCAAAAGTCATTGATGGCTAATGCGGTCGTTGGTTTTTATCCGGCCAACAGCGTCGGGGATGATATCGAGCTTTATACGGATGAAAGCCGTCAAACTGTTTTGACGAAGTTCTGTACTTTGCGCCAACAGAATGAAAAACATGATGCAGAACCATATTACGCGCTTGCAGATTTTGTTGCTCCCAAAGACAGCGGCGTCAAAGATTACTTGGGCGCTTTTGCGCTGACGGCCGGTTTAGGAATAGAAAAACTCATTGCTGCCGCCGAGAAAGAGCACAATGATTTTGAAATCATTATGGCCAAGGCGATCGCCGATCGTTTGGCCGAAGCGCTGGCCGAATGGTTGCATCAAAAGGTGCGCAAACAGTTGTGGGGCTATGCTTGCGACGAAAATCTGAATAATGAAGAATTGATCCAGGGCAAATATCGTGGTATTCGTCCCGCGCCCGGCTATCCGGCGCAACCGGACCACACCGAAAAGCCAGCTCTTTTTAAATTGCTTGATGCCGAAAAAAATGCCGGCCTAAGTTTGACAGAAAATTTTGCTATGTGGCCAGCCTCCTCGATTTGTGGCCTGTATTTTGCTCATCCGCAGTCAAAGTATTTTAATGTCGGTAAAATTGCCAAAGATCAGGTTGAGGATTATGCTCGTCGTAAAAATATGACTGTTGGCGAAATTGAAAAATGGCTGGCACCCAATTTGGGATATTAGATCAGACGTTGGACGTTGGTCGTTGGACGTTAGGAGCAATAATTTTAACTTTATCTTGTCAGACGAATTCTTCCTGCGTAGAATATCTTCACTATGAGTCCTTCTGCTAATGCACGCGTTCTGATTATTGATGATGATGCAACACTCGTCAAACTCGCTGGATCAATTTTAAGTTCGAGCGGTTATCAGGTCATCAGTTCCACCGACGCTCCGGTCGGTTTGGAAATGGCGATGAAAGAGAAGATTGATCTGATTGTCCTTGATGTTATGCTGCCGGTTATCAATGGTTTTAATATTTGCCGCCTTTTAAAGTCGCAAGAAAAATACAAAAAAATTCCAATTGTCCTTTTAACTTCTCGTGATGAAGAAGAAGATCGCAAGATCGGTCTTCAGGTTGGCGCTGATGCCTATATTACTAAGCCTTTAAATCGTGAAAATTTTCTTAATATAATCAACGACCTTTTGAATAAAAGCGGTGACCAATAATTTTTTTATGACCCTATTCTTTGAAGCCCTCGGCAAACACATCCTTTCGTGGTTAAAAATCTTGCAGGAATTCCTTTCGCTCTCTGCCCAGACGATGTATTGGATATTTTTTGGTTTTAAAAAAGGCAAGCCCGTCAAACGCCAACCGGTTTTTGAACAAATGGTATTTATGGGAGCGCGGTCAATTATCATTGTTTTTTTCGTTACCTTTTTTACCGGCATTGTTCTGGCCATGCAAAGCGCTCAGCAGCTCTCAAAGTTGGGCGGAACGATTTATGTTGCCAGTTTGGTTTCTATTTCGATTTGTCGTGAGTTGGGACCGGTTTTGACAGCGCTGGTTATTGCCGGACGCATCGGTGCGGCGATTACCGCCGAAATCGGCTCGATGAAGGTCAATGAACAGATTGAAGCGCTCGAAACAATGGCGATTAATCCGGTGCGGTTTTTGGTGGCGCCCAAGGTTGTGGCCTTGTTTTTTATGTTGCCGTGTCTGACGGTGATTGGTGATCTTTCGGGGATGTTCGGCGGGTATTTGATTGGCGTCAACAACCTTGGCATCAACTCTTATTTGTATTTGCAAACGGCGTTTAATTATTTGACGCCCAAAGATATTTATACGGGCCTTTGTAAGTCTTTTGTTTTTGCGCTCATTATTGCTTTAGTCGGAAGTTATCAGGGTTTGCAAACCAAAGGCGGAGCGGTTGGCGTTGGCCGCGCTACGACGGTGAGTGTCGTGACCAGCTTTATTATGATCATTATTGCCGATTGTATTGTTACCGGAATTTTTTACTTTTCAAACGTATGAGAGAAAAAAAAGTTGCCATATTCGTCGAGAATTTGGTCAAATATTTTGACGGCCGCAAAGTCTTAGACGGGATCAGCCTTGAAGTTTATCAGGGCGAGACGTTTGTGATTATGGGCGGATCCGGTTGCGGCAAAAGTACTTTGTTGCGCCACATGACCGGTGCGATGAAGCCTGACTCGGGCAAAGTTTTTTTTGGCGACAAGGATTTGACGGCGCTTAGTGAAGACGAAACCGAAAGCGTCAAGCGCCGTTTTGGAATGTGTTTTCAGTCCTCGGCATTGCTCGATTACTTGAATGTCGAAGAAAACGTGAGTTTGCCGCTGCGGGAACACACCAATTTGGATCCTAAAATCGTCAGTATGCTGGTCAAAATGAAATTGAGTCTCGTCGGGCTTTCTGGCTTTGAAAACCTGATGCCCAGCATGCTCTCGGGCGGGATGAAAAAACGCGTTGGTTTAGCCCGTGCGATTTCGATGGATCCGGAGGCGGTTTTTTATGATGAACCGACGGCCGGTCTTGACCCGATCGTTTGCGCTGTCGTTGATAAATTGATTTTGGATTTGAATAAAAAACTTCTTTTGACCTCTATTGTCGTCACACACAATATGGAAAGCGTGTTTCGTATTGCTGATCGTGTGGCGATGCTGCATAAAGGAAAAGTTTTGCAAATCGGAACGCCGGATGAAATTAAGAATTCTAAGGACGAAATTGTCCAGCAATTTATCAACGGCCGCTTAGAGGGGCCGATTAATTTTTCGGAAAACCTTGAGGACGTCAATTTTGCGGGTGAAGGTTAAAAACAGGAGTGCAACCTTATGAAATTTACTAATGAAGCTAAGATTGGAATGTTGGTTTTTGTCGTCATCGTCATTTTGAGTGTTTTGACGTGGAAAACCGGAAATTACAGTTTTGTGCCTGACGGGTACATGATCAAAGCGAGGTTTTCGGATGTGCAAGGCCTTTCTAAGAATGCGCCAGTTACGCTTAATGGACTTGAACAAGGGCGTGTTGAAAATGTCAAAGTCATTTATGCGGATATTCCGCAAATTGAATTGACGCTTTGGCTTAAGTCTGAGGCCAAAATTCCGCAAAACGCCAAAGCTTCGATTCGGACAATGGGTTTTATGGGCGAAAAGTATGTGGCCATTGAAATGAAGGACGCCAAGAGCGGTTTTCTTTCATCCGGTGCGATGATTATGGGGGAGGAGCCGGCGAGCATGGAAAAGCTTTTGTCCGAGGGCGTTGTGATGGCCAAAAATTTGAGCGTTATTTCAGAGGAAGTCAAAAGTCATTTGCAAAATCATCATGCGGATATCGATGAAATGATCTCGGACTTGCACGGCATGTCCAAAAACCTTAAATCAATCACAGCAAATGTCGACGAGCGGCTATCGGTCAATAGCAAAAGTATTGATGATATGATTCAAAATCTCGATTCTGCCAGCGTTAATTTGGAAGAAATGAGCTACGACCTTAAAATCAACCCCTGGAAGCTTCTCTATAAAGCCAAGGAACAAAAGAAAATTATCGAAAAGAAATAATATTCTGTGTTTTGCCTGATGGGAAATAGTCCGTGAAAATAACAACAAATCAAAAAAACCTTATCCGTCGCTATTTGCTCTGGTGCTACAAAACGACCAAAATTGAAAGAGAACACTTCCAAAAGTGTTTGGATGGGCAAGATGATCAATCCCCCAACCCCTTTTAAAAATAAAAAGGGGGTCGCAAGGCGGGGAAGTTCAATAACTCCTTTTTAAAATTTGGGCAACGTTGCCTGAATTTATATTAGGTATGTTTAAATTCCCCGTATGAAGAGTAATATCTCCAAAATTATTTGAAAGAAATTACCATTCCTACCAGTTGACTCATTGAACAATGTTACTCGTTAGGCTGATGAGACAGAAAAAGAATTACAGCAGATTCGCTAAGTACTTCAGCATATATTTTTTAGGAAGAGAAAAGATGTTACACTTGATACCGTGTGGGTTTGCAAAAAAATAGTGTCCAAACATTATTGATCAAAAGTGAAAAATTGGGTGGGCAATGGCTTATTTTTTAAAATTTTTTCACAACAGGTGCAGGCACTGATGAA
>CAYYRJ010000028.1:22891-32182 GCA_964474085.1 uncultured Planctomycetales bacterium | reverse complement strand
AGGTTTGCGGTTTTAAATTTTTTGGAAAATGGTATGATATCGGCAGTATTGAATCCTACAAAGAAGCACAAGAGAAGTTTAAGGGATAAATTTTTATCAATCAGTTTTTATGAAAGGATGGTTGTGCGATGAAAGGACAGTATTTTATTACTTCAGAATCCGTCGGAAACGGACACCCAGACAAGGTTTGTGATCAAATTTCCGATGCGGTTTTGGATACGGTTTTGCGTGATGATCCCAAGGGCCGTGTGGCGTGCGAAACGTTTGTTACCGCAGGGCTTGTGATCGTCGGTGGAGAAATTACAACCACAACCTATATTGATGTACAAAAATTAGTCCGCAAGGTTTTAAAAGAGATTGGTTACACGGACATCAAATACGGTTTTAATGCCAGCACATGCGCGATTTTAAATGCGATCAACAGTCAGTCGCCGGATATTTCTCAAGGGGTTGATACTGGAGGGGCTGGCGATCAGGGGATTATGATCGGTTATGCCTGCGATGAAACGCCCGAGCTTATGCCGTTACCGATTATGTTGGCGCACAGGTTGGTTCGCCGCGTTGAGGAAGTCCGCACCAAAGGGATTCTTGATTATTTGGGCCCGGATTGCAAAAGCCAAGTCACCGTTGAATACAAGGATGGTATTCCACAGCGCATTGACACGGTTGTTTTGGCCTGCCAGCATTTGGAAAAGATTTTGGATAAAACCGGCAAGCGTATTACCCAGGAAGCTAAAAATGAAATTATTAAAATTGTGGCCATGCCGATCGTCGGAAAATTAGTTGATGCCAAGACAAAATATTTTGTCAACGAAACTGGCAAGTTTGTCGTCGGTGGTCCGCAATCAGATACCGGGATGACAGGACGCAAGATCATTGTCGACACCTACGGCGGGGTTGTTTCTCATGGTGGCGGAGCTTTCTCGGGCAAGGATCCCACTAAAGTTGACCGTAGCGCAACCTACATGGCTCGTTATGTCGCTAAAAATATTGTAGCGGCAGGATTGGCCAAACGTTGCTGGATACAAATCGGTTATGCGATTGGCGTTGCCGAGCCAGTCAGTGTTATGGTCGATACGTTTGGGACAGGCAATGTCGCCGATGAAAAATTGACGGACCTTGTGCGCAAGAATTTTGATTTAACACCGCGGGGCATCATCAAAGAGTTAGACTTGCAAAAGCCGGTCTATCAAAAAACTGCTGCCTACGGCCACTTTGGGCGCGATGAATTTTCGTGGGAAAAAACGAATAAGGCGGAAGTTTTAAAAAAAGCCGCAAACCCCTCGACCAGCGCGAGTTCAAAAAAGGCTAAGGTTTTAGTTTAATCTTTTGCAGGGAGCGGTTCAAAACCGTTCCCTGCTTTTGAAAATTAAATAATTTAAAAAAAGGAAGACAGATGAAGTTTGATGTTAAAGATATCAGTTTGGCAAAAAAAGGAAAATTGCGTATTGAATGGGCTTTTAAGGATATGCCGGTTTTGGCTTTGATCGAGAATCGTTTCACAAAAGAAAAGCCGCTTAAAGGTTTAAAGGTTGCCGCGTGCTTACATGTGACGACGGAGACAGGCAACCTCGCGCGTGTTTTAAAGGCAGGCGGTGCGGATGTCAGTCTTTGCGCGTCGAATCCTTTGTCAACACAGGATGACGTGGCCGCTTCACTGGTCAAGGATTATGGGATCCCGACCTTTGCTATAAAAGGGGAAGATACCAAAACCTATTACAGCCATCTGAATGCTGTTTTGGACAATCAACCAAACCTGACGATGGATGACGGTGCTGATTTGGTGTCGGAGATTCATCAGAAACGCAAAGACCTTTTAAAAAATATTTATGCGGGAACCGAAGAAACAACGACGGGCGTTATTCGTCTTAAGAGCTTGGAAAAAAGCAATCTTTTGATGTACCCGATTATCGCGGTCAATGATGCTTTGACGAAACACTTTTTTGACAATCGTTATGGAACAGGTCAATCGACGCTCGATGGGATTATTCGTGCGACAAACCGTTTGGTGGCCGGTTCTTATTTTGTTGTTTGCGGCTATGGCTGGTGCGGGCGTGGGGTGGCGATGCGTGCCGCCGGACTTGGCGCTCGTGTTATTGTTACGGAAGTCGATCCTTTAAAAGCTTTGGAAGCCGTCATGGACGGCTATGATGTCATGCCGATCAAAGATGCGGCCAAGGTCGGCGACTTTTTTGTGACGGTAACAGGGGACATCAATGTCATTCGCGCAGAGCATATGCAGACGATGAAAGAAGGGGCCATTATGAGCAATTCCGGGCACTTTAATGCCGAGCTTGACATCAAAGGCCTTGAAGAAATTACAAAATCTCGTCGTATTATCCGCGATTACGTCGAAGAATTTGCATTGAAAAATGGTCGCAACATTTATCTTTTAGGTGATGGCCGTTTGATCAATTTGGCCGCTGCTGAAGGCCATCCGGCGTCCGTTATGGACATGAGCTTTGCCAATCAAGCTTTGGCCTCTGAATTTGTGGCCAAGAATTACAAAAAACTTGAAAAGAAAGTTTATAGCGTTCCGCAAGATATTGACCAAAAAATCGCCGAGCTTAAACTCAAAGCGATTGGGGTTAAGATTGACGTCTTAACTGCTGAACAAAAGAAATATCTTTCCAGCTGGGAAATGGGAACATAGAAGCTATTGGAGAAAAAGATGGGCATTAAAAAAATCGGGATTTTGACTTCCGGCGGCGATGGGCCGGGGATGAATGCAGCGATTCGCAGTGTTGTGCGAACGGCCATTTCGCACGGGCTGGAAGTTGCCGGCATTATGCGCGGGTATCAGGGTTTGATCGACGATGATATCATTGAACTTAATCATCGGTCTGTTTCGGGGATTATCAATCGCGGGGGCACGATCATCAAGACTGCCAGAAGTGAAAAATTCCGGACTCAAGAGGGATTAAACATCGCTATTTCAACACTCAAGAAACGCAATATTGATGCGCTTGTTGCCATTGGCGGTGATGGCACGTATCGCGGGGCGATGGATTTGATTGAAAAGTTTCAATTTCCCGTCGTGGGACTTCCTGGAACGATTGACAATGATTTGATGGGAACCGACCAGACCATCGGTTGTTACACGGCGATCAATACGGCGCTCGATGCGATTGATAAAGTCCGGGACACGGCGCATAGTATGGAACGGATTTTTGTTATTGAAGTTATGGGCAATAAATCCGGGTATATTGCGTTGCAGGTGGCTTTGGGTTCTGGGACTGAAGCGGTCATTATTCCGGAAGTGGTTTGCGATTATAAATCCCTTTGCCAGCAAATTGAGGCGGGAAACAAAAAGGGAAAAGTCAGCTGGATGATTGTCACCGCTGAGGGCGCGGCTAAGGCTGTGGACGTTGCCAAGACGTTGACGATGATGACGGGTTTGGAGACTCGTTATGTTGTTCTTGGACATATCCAACGCGGCGGAACACCCGTGGCGGGCGATCGGATTTTAGCGACTCGTTTAGGTGCTGTTGCCGTCGATCTTCTTGTCAAAGGTGAGTTTGGCAAAGCGGTTGGCGTTTTGCGTGATGAAATTAATGTGATCGATTTGCGACAAGCCGGTAAACGCAGCAATACGCATATTGAAGAATATCTTTCTTTGATGAAAATTCTCGCCTAAGGCAATTTTGCTCCGTGCTGTTTTTGCGCCTGTGTCTTTTCGCACGGGTGCATTTTCGCACAAACAATTTCCAACCAAAGTCAAAACTTTATGTTAAAATGCCTCAAATTTTATTTATAAAAACGAAGGGGATTGGATATGACAAAGATTTATTATGACAAAGATGCAAACCTTGATGATTTGAAAAAACGTACGATTGCCATTGTTGGGTACGGGATTCAAGGCCGTGGACAGGCTCTTAATTTGCGCGATAGCGGACTGAATGTAATTGTTGCCCAGCGTCCCGGGGGACCTAATTATGAGCAAGCGATCAAAGACGGTTTTAAACCGATGGATGTCGCTTCAGCCGCCAAAGAGGCGGATATCATTGTGATTTTGACGCAGGATCATTTGCAGGCTGAAATTTATAAAACGTCGATTAAAAAGTATATGAAAAAGGGCAAGGCACTTGTCTTTTCGCACGGTTTTAATATTCATTTTAAACAGATCAAGCCGCCTGCGGATATTGACGTTTGGATGATTGCACCCAAAGGGCCGGGGGCTTTGGTCCGTCGGGAATATGAAGCGGGTAAAGGCGTGCCTTGCTTGGTTGCGATTGCTCAGGATGCGTCTGGTCATGCGCTAAAAGATGCTTTGGCTTACGCGAAAGGTTTAGGCGGAACGCGTGGTGGTGTTTTGGAAACGACCTTTAAAGAAGAGACGGAGACGGACCTTTTTGGCGAGCAGGCGGTGTTATGCGGCGGGGCCAGTGAACTGATCAAAGCCGGTTTTGAAACGTTGGTCAACGCCGGATATCAGCCGGAAATTGCGTATTTTGAATGTTGCCACGAATTAAAACTCATCGTCGACTTGATCTATGAAGGCGGGATTACGGGGATGCGCAAGCGTGTTTCGGACACGGCTGAATACGGGGACGTGACACGTGGCAAACGTGTTATCACCGAAAAAACACGCAAAGAGATGCAAAAGATATTAAAAGAAATTCAAACCGGCAAATTTGCCAAAGAGTGGATGGCCGAGAACAAAAATGGCCGGCCAAATTTTACCAAGATGCGTCAAGAAGGCGAGAATCACCCGATTGAAAAAGTCGGCGCCAAATTGCGCGGACTGATGAGCTGGATGAAAAAGTAAAAAGGGATTAGGGTCTAGGGGTTAGTGGTTAGGCAAGAAAAAATCTTGCCTAGTCCCAAGCGACTAATCCCTAACCACTGAAAAAAGAATATGCCAACCGACAAAGTTTTAATTTTTGATACCACATTGCGCGACGGAGAGCAGGCGCCTGGAGCTTCGATGAACAAAGACGAGAAGCTGCAGATCGCTTTTGCTTTGGAGCGCATGGGCGTTGATATTATTGAAGCGGGGTTTCCAATCAGTTCTCCCGGCGATTTTGAGTCGGTACGTCAAGTGGCGCAAGCGATCAAAAAATCAACCGTTTGCGGTTTGGCACGCGCCATTCACAAAGATATCGATGCGGCTTTTGAAGCGGTCAAAGACGCGCAAAGCCCGCGCATTCATGTTTTTTTGGCGACGTCCAAGATCCATTTGGAACACAAGTTTAAGAAGACACAAGATGAAATTTTGGCGATGGCAATCGATGCCGTCAAGTATGCGAAGTCTAAAATTAGCAATATCGAGTTCTCCCCAGAAGATGCCAGTCGCAGTGAAAAAGAATTTTTGTACCGCATTTTGGAAGCCGTTATCAAGGCGGGCGCGACAACGGTCAATATCCCTGACACCGTCGGATACAAGACGCCGGATGAGTATGGAAAACTTTTTTCGGATATCCGCAACAATGTCCCTAATATCAACAAAGCAATTATTTCGACCCATTGTCACGACGATTTGGGTTTAGGCGTTGCCAATTCTTTGGCCGCTATTAAAAATGGCGCGCGTCAAGTTGAGTGCACGATTAATGGCATAGGCGAGCGGGCCGGCAATGCCGCGATGGAAGAAATTGTCATGGCTTTAAAAACACGGGCGGATTTTTATGGTTGTGACACGGGGATTAACACCCGCGAAATTTATAAAGCGTCTCGGTTGGTGAGCAAGTTGACCGGATTTGTGGTGCCGCCGAACAAAGCAATTGTCGGCGCTAATGCTTTTCGTCACGAATCGGGCATTCATCAGGACGGGGTCTTGAAAGAAAAGTCCACGTATGAAATCATGAGTCCCGAAGACGTCGGTGTTCCAGTCGGGAATTTGTTTTTGGGCAAACATTCCGGCCGCCATGCGTTTAAAGTGCGGTTAAAGGCTCTGGGGATTGAGTTAAAAGAAGAAGATTTAGACAAAGCGTTTGGAGAATTCAAAAAACTGGCAGACCAGAAGAAACAGGTTTTTGATGAAGATCTTTTGGCGATCGTGGATGATGAGGTCAAAGTTTTAAAGCCTGTTTGGGAATTGGTGGATTTTACCAATACCAGCGGCATGAAGATCAAGCCCAAAGTGAGCGTGACATTAAAATCTAAGGGCAAAAAAATCGCTAAATCCTCCTCGGGCGATGGTCCGGTCGATGCTTGTTATAAAGCGATCGATAAGATTACTGGCGTTAAAAGTGAATTGTTGGACTACGCGATTGTGTCCGTCACCCATGGGCAAGATGCTTTAGGCGAAGTTTCGCTAAAGGCAAAAATTAACGGCAAAAGCGTCATTGCCCGCGCCGCAAGCACCGACATTGTCATTGCCTCAGCCAAGGCGTATTTAAACGCTATCAACAAAGTTATTGTTCCCACATAATTCTAATTTGTAGGGAATGGTCGCGACCGTTTCCTATGTCGTTAATATTTATGACAAAAGCTACTACAACGTATGGCATTATCGGTTTTCCCGTCGAGCATAGCCTGTCTCCCTTGATGCACAATGCCGCTTTTAAGGCGCTCAAAGTCAAGGCCGTTTATCAGCTTTTTCCATTGCAGGAAGAAGAACTTGCAAAATTTTTCACGGACTTAAAGGAAAAGAATTCTCCGATTTTTGGCTTGAATGTCACGGTGCCTTATAAGGAAATTGTCATTGAATATTTGGATAGCGTCAGCGCTTTTGCAAAAAAAGCCCAATCGGTCAATACGATTGTCATCGACGAAAACCGTAAGCTAACTGGCTATAATACTGACGGGCCTGGGTTTTTAGCGCATCTGGTGGAATTGGGATTTAATACTCGCGGCAAACGGATTGCGATTTTAGGCGCCGGAGGGACAACGCGGGCGATTTTAGCGTCCTTGTGTTTGATTCCTGAAAAACCGGAGTCAATACGCATTTATAATCGCACGCCGGAAAAAGCCAAAGCGCTTGTCCATGATTTATCGCTTCATATGGATGTCAGTCATCTTGCCGTTGTCGCTTCGATTGATGATCTTAATATTGAGCTTTCGGATCTTTTAATCAATACAACATCCGTTGGGTTAAGCGATCCGCAAGCGTGTATTGTCGAGAAGGAACTTTTGCATCGGGACATGCTTGTTTATGATGTGGTTTATAAACCTAAAGAGACGATGCTCTTAAAATTGGCGCGAGAAAAAGGGGCCAAAACCGCTAATGGGCTGGGCCTTTTGTTCTATCAGGGGATGCTCTCTTTGCAGCATTGGGCCGGTCAGGAATTGCCGCAGGAGGTTAAGGACAAAGTTCGCATCGTGTTAGAGAAGGGATCCGAAAAATGACTGAGATTTTGTTTGTCGAAAGTTTTATTTTTTTCTTGGGCGCTTGTATCGGCAGTTTTTTAAATGTCTGCATTGTTCGTTTGCCAAAGGAAGAATCCGTTGTTAAGCCTTCCTCGCATTGTGTGGCCTGTAAAAAACCGATTGCGTGGTTTGACAATATTCCGCTTGTCAGTTATATCGCTTTAGGCGGCAAGTGCCGTTATTGCAAGGCAAAGTTTTCGATCCGTTATTTTTTTGTTGAGCTTTTGACAGCTTGTACGTTCTTTGCATTTTATAAAGTTTTTGGATTAACGTGGGTTACGTTTGCCTATTGGGTCATGGTTTCAGGGTTTATTGTCGCGACATTTGTTGACTTTGAACATCGGATTATTCCCGACGAGGTGAGTGTTGGCGGGATGATTGTTGGGTTGATCTTAAGCTTTTTTATCCCGCAGTTGCAAGGGTTAGCTTTAGAACAGGGAAACTGGCTGATTAATCTTAAGGGGCTGGGGTTTTCGGTCGTCGGTGTCTTAGTCGGCGGTGGTTCGATTTATTTGATGGGGTTGGCGGGGGATTTGATTTTTAAAAAAGAGTCGATGGGTGGTGGAGACGTAAAACTGATGGCTATGATCGGGGCTTTTATGGGATGGAAATTAGCACTTTTGACATTTTTTTTAGCCCCGTTTTTTGGCGCCTTTTATGGCATTGCCGAGAAAATCCGCACCAAGGACAGCGCGATTGCGTATGGCCCGTTTATTGTTTTGGGGGCGCTAATGAGTTTATTCTATGGCGAAAAGATCATCCTCTGGATTTTAAGCGGATACAGTTTACGGTAGCAGATATTCTAAGTAAGTGAAAGATCGCTAAATCTGAAACCGCGTTTTGTTCTTTAATTTTTTAAATTTCTCATGATATAAATTTGCACAATCCCAAATCATGTGGTACACATTAACTACAGTTTTCCGTCGTTGCTCTTTTAAATAATGTTGTGCTTTTAGTAAAATTCCATGGCTGATTGATTAAAGGTCCGTTCCTTAAGGAGTCTTGGAAACCAAGCTGCAAATTTGCCACATTCCCTAATTAATACCGTCCCACTATTGCAGTTGGCCCCAATGCTTTTTTCAATTAATTCTGGAATTTTTGTGAATATTATTCTCAAATATGAAAATAATAGGAGTTTTAATATGTGTAAACATCGATCTGTGAAACGAGTTGTGTTGTTGTTGTTAGGTGCGTATTTTGGTCTAAGTATCGCAGGATTTTCAACCGTAGTAGCATACGCCCAGTCGGCACAGGGTGCTACTATAGTCCTTAACCCTGTTGATACGGCTAGGGCAGCGATTGATAGCTATTTTAGTATTTTATTAAATGGGCAAGATGCGACAGCTGCCAAAAGTATTATGCAGGCGGCTATTTCTGCAGTGCGTGATCCTCTCGATCAGAATGTCATTCGTACGTATTACAATCAAACGGCAGTAGCAAAAGCAAAGCTTACAATCGACGGTTATTTTACAACGCTCTTGGCGGCTACCACAGACCCTGCAAGAGCTAAAGCCATAATGCAAGCGGTTATGGCTACAGTGATTGATCCTCTTGATCAAAATGTCATTCGTACGTATTACAATCAAACGGCAGTAGCAAAAGCAAAGCTTACAATCGACGGTTATTTTACAACGCTCTTGGCGGCTACCACAGACCCTGCAAGAGCTAAAGCCATAATGCAAGCGGTTATGGCTACAGTGATTGATCCTCTTGATCAAAATGTCATTCGTGTGCATTACAATCAAACGGCAGTAGCAAAAGCAAAGCTTACAATCGACGGTTATTTTACAACGCTCTTGGCGGCTACCACAGACCCTGCAAGAGCTAAAGCCATAATGCAAGCGGTTATGGCTACAGTGATTGATCCTCTTGATCAAAATGTCATTCGTGTGCATTACAATCAAACGGCAGTAGCAAAAGCAAAGCTTGCAATCGACGGTTATTTTATAAAGCTTTTGGCTGCAGAAGATCCAGCAAAAGCGA
>CAYYRJ010000028.1:0-22791 GCA_964474085.1 uncultured Planctomycetales bacterium | reverse complement strand
CAGAAGATCCAGCAAAAGCGAAGTTTATTATGGATGCATTATTGGCTGCAGTTTTAAATCCAACTGACAAAACAACCGTTGGTACATATTATAGCCAAGCGGCTGTTGTTAATGCTCACCATGCGATCAATAGTTATTTTATGGTATTACTTAGTGCACAAAATCCAGCGAAGGAAAAGTTTATTATGGATTCACTCATGGCTGTGGTTTTGAATCCTGTAGATAAAGCTGAAGTAGGTGCATATTATAATGAATATGCCAGCATCGAGGCAAAGTTAGCAATTGATGAGTATTTTAAGGTATTGTTAGCAGCGCAAAATCCAGCAAAAGCGAAGTTTATTATGGATGCATTATTAGCTGCAGTTTTGAATCCAACTGACAAAACAACCGTTGGTACATATTATAGTAAAACAGCTGTTGATAAAGCCAAAGTGGCGATCGACGGTTATTTTACAACGCTTTTGGCTGCACAAGATCCAGCAAAAGCGAAGTTTATTATGGATACAGTAATTGCTGCGGTTTTAAATCCTGTGGACAAAACAGTGGTTGTGGATTATTACGATACGAGGGTTTTTTTAAATGCACAATATGCAGTTAACAAGTATTTCCAATATGTCTGGGCTTTGCAAAATCCTTCAAAAGCAAAGTTTGTAATGGATTCGTTAATTGCTGCTGTAAAAAAACCGACAGATCTTGGTATTCTTAGAGAGTATTATAATTCTCTGAATAATTTAGCGGCGGGTCATTTATCGACCCCCATGCTTAATATTGGTTTTGCTCAAAGCGTTGCTATTATTCAAGAAAAGAATGAGTTATTAATTGGTGCACCAAACACTAATGGCAAAGGTGCGGTATATGAATATAGTGGTATGCCGATTGATGCTACGCATACTATGCCTGTGCCAACAGTTATTTCACCAGCTGCTTTAGTGGTTGGTGACCAGTTTGGGAAAGCTCTTGTTGCGGATAAAGATACCTTGGTTGTACAGTCTGCAACTAGTCTTTACTTTTTTTCGCGAGTTAATAGCAGTTGGGTCGAAAATGGCCTTAAACTGGATTTAAGTAAAGTCGAAAACTTGGATCCGTCGCTTGTGCAAAATGCTAAGTTAGCTCTTTTGTCCGATAAATTGGCAGTTGCTTTACCATCGGCAGGCGTGGTCTATGTTGTAAGTCGTACTAATGGTGTTTGGACGCATACAGCGAGCTTGAAAATTCCTGCTATTGAGGTAGGGAAAGTTCAATTTGCTCAATCAGTTGCTATTGGCAATGGGATAATTGCGGTTGGGTCACCTAAAGCCAAAGAAACCGAGAAAAGCAAAGTCTTTATTTACCGTTATAAAGGACAAGGACTCTGGCAATTAGAGAAAACCTATGAGCATGAAAGGGCAAATTTTGGGAAGCAAATAGGATTGCTGACCCCCTACAAAGTCCCTGATATTTTAACGTCTACCCCTGTTGTTGGTCATCAACTTATTGTTGCGCTCAATGCTATTCCAGAATCATATCCGTTGAGCAGTGTTTTTGTCTATAATGAAACCCTAAGTGCTCCGTATGGTACGCCTTTAAGTATTTGGGATGTATCATATTCAAGGTTGAATCTGACGTGGCATTCAACTAGTTCTATTGTTGATATTGTTGCTAAAGGCAATACTATTGCGGTTGCTATGCATCCTAAGACTTTTGTTTTAGAAGAAGGGATACATACAACAGATTCGATTATTGTTTTTAAGCGTCAGGCAAACAGTTCTTTGCCATGGGCTTATAATTTAGCTGGAGCAGGTGTGCCTAACTTTGGGGCTGTTCTTGCTATCGATGGAGATACAGTCATTGCCGGTCATCCGGAAGATGATAATGTCAGTACAATTAAATCCGGCGTTGTTGTCCTTTCGCCGAAGGGTAATAACTAATAGGTATTGTTTTGCAATCCCGCATGCTAATTTTAAGCATGCGGGATTGTTTTCTGTCCATGAAGCTTGCTGCAAAATGAAATGAAATATAAAAGACAAAATTTTTTATCTAAAATAATCATTGCGATTATTCTTGCGACTTTTCTTACTGCCCAGGTTCTGACGCCGTCGATTGGCCTGGCCGCGGATGGACTTGGCGCTCTTTTAGGTAATTCGTTTACGGTTGCTTATGCCCCGCCGGTTTTGCTGGGGCTTAAAGTCCATCCTGAAAACCCGCTCTTGTTTGATTTTATTGTCGACCGCGGTCAAACTAAACTTTCTGAGGAACAATTTAAAGCCGAAACCCAAAAGCTCGTCGAATATTTTTTTGCCGCATTAACGATTCCCGACAAGGAAGTTTGGGTCAACTTGTCGCCTTACGAAAAAGATCGCATCATTCCCGACGTTTTAGGCAAGACGCAAATGGGCAAAACGATGCTTGAGCAGGATTATGTCCTTAAGCAGTTGGCTGCGTCGTTGACTAACCCGGACACGCAGTTGGGGAAGAAGTATTGGGATGCAGTTAATAAGGCAAAGATGCTAGACGTTGGACGTTGGACGTTGGAAAAAACTACTAGTGTCCAGCCACCGATGTCTATCGACTTAAATAAAGTCTGGATTGTCCCGGCCAAAGCAAAAGTTTTGGAAAATAACGGCATTGTCGTTGTCGATGAAAAGAGGTTGAAGGTGATGATGGCAGAAGATCGATCTCTTGACGGACAACGGTCCGTCGAAATCGATGCCGGAGCTCCGTCGACGGCGGAAAAGACGCTAGACGCTGGACGCTCGACGCTAGGGAAAAAATCAATCACTAACGTCCAACATCCAACCTCCAACGTCTCGTCTGATATCTTTCGCACCACTATCCTGCCCTCCATCGAAAAAGAAATCAACGAAGGCAAAGATTTCTCCGCTGTTCGACAAGTTTATAATTCGGTCATTTTGGCTGCTTGGTATAAGCAGGCTTTGAAAGAAAGTTTGTTGGGAAAAGTTTATACCGACAAAGCCAAGGTTGCCGGCATTGAGACCGACGATAAAGAAATGAAGCAACGGATTTACGAACAATATTTGGCGGCGTTTAAAAAGGGTGCGTACAATTTTATTAAAGAAGAAGAGGATGCCGACGGCGATTTGATTCCGCGCAAGTATTTTAGCGGGGGGGCGCTTTTGGCGTTGACTGGGGTTGGAAGTTCGCCATTGGAAGTCCAAAAGGTTTCTTCCTCCGCGGTTGAACAACCGATTCTCCGCGCCTCTGCGAGCGTTGTAAGGGTTCAAGGGGAAGAAAAAAAAGCATCCGCCGCGATTCTTAAAGCGGATTTATCTGCCATCGCTGCCAGTCCAATTGAGGCAGGTCAAAATTTGTATCGCCTTCAATTTTCAGCTGAATTCTTAGATGAGCCTAGCTTTGGATTAGAGCAGTTGGAAAAAGTCTATTTGCGATCTTTCGCCGGGGAGATGGCGGTGACTCTAGCCCAGAGGTATTATCTAAATCATAGTCAGCGGAATATTAGTTTTTCTGGGGAACATTTTAAAGCATCAATAAGGGAAAAAAATTACGAGCTTGCCTCGATAAATAAATTCTTCGAAGAAGCTGGTAACAAGGTTTTTGCTGCGCTTGAGAATAATCCGGAATTAGCCAAGAAATATCAAAAGGAAATCGCTGAAATATTTGCTAGTTATTTCTGGCAGGTTTATCATTTGCCAAAAATAACTGATCAATCACTGGATCCGGCTGTGGATTTAACCGTCCCGTTGGCAATACGTGGTATTGAAAGGCTTGATAAAAAAATTGCGATTTTGGGTGCTGGATTGCAGGGTTTTGTCGCCATGACGGAATATCCCGATAAAGAATTTTTATTGGTTGACCAAAATCCTTTTGTTATTTTTTCCTTAGCAAAATATAAACAACTCACTGCGAATCCATCAGTGATCCTTGAAGTGGACTTTACAGCTGAAAATTTAATTACGGACAACGGACTTAACCCAATATTTGATCGGATTATTCTTTCTCGCGTTTTGCATGAGGCGGGTCGGACCTATGTTGCGCCTAATGGCACCGAAGGAAATAGGGAGGATGAGGTTAAAATTAATTCCGTTGAAGCTCAGAAAGCGCGGAAATATTTAATTAAAAATGCAGCTGCGTTACTCAAGCCACTTGCTACAATTGTTGTCCGTGAAGTGTTAGACACACCTGAGATTCCCTATGCTGCAGAGGTATTAGATGGAATAAGATGGATACTTCCCCCGAGAACTTATACAGTTAAGCTCACTGTCGGGGAGACCGCTGTTGCTAGTGGAGATACAGTGGTTTCTGTTGCCGGTATAGTTGGAACAATCCAGCGTTCATCCAGCGCCGTGACGCCTGCGCAGATTGATTCGGCTGCAAAAAAAATAGTTGGGACTTTAGGAAAATTAGATTTATTCCAAAGTAAAATTTCAAATCTTTCAAACGACGCAAAGGGGAATTTAGAAAAATTCGTCGCCCTGTTATTAACAAAAGCCCTGCCGCCTTTAAATATTTCGAATCCGACAGTAGATCAACTTAATGCTTGGACAAATGAGGCTGGGATAAAACGCTTTTCTACAGCTCAAGGTGTCCTTTCTCTTGATGCGATGATGAATCAATATTTAGGCTATCAGTTTGAAAATGGCGGTGTAAGCGTTGTCCCGCAAGTAATTTTGCAGGAAATAAAACAGTTAACCGCATCGACACCAGCTGCTGCGAACTTGACTGAAGAACCCAAAAAGGTAGGGGGTATCAACTTTGATCCGACACTGCTTAATTTGCAAATCAAGCGCGACGGGAGCGGGGTGCCGCTTCCTTTGCCACAGCAAAATATTGAAAATATTAATATTGAAGGACTATTCCCGGTCATCATTAATATCCAACCGGTTAACGTTCAGACACTTCCGGTGTTTTTAGGCAAAGAATCGCAAAATTCTCTTTTAGAAGTTTGAAAGTCGGCTGACTTGCCGTTGTTTATTTCCTGTGGTATAGTTTGGTCATTCTTTCTGGTTTTTTCGTTGATCTCCCACGTATAGACTTTTTTAAAAAATTTCATGAGGAGCGTATTTTCATGTTGCACTTTGATTATTCAAAGAGGATTTTTGTGTTTCATAAAATTATCAGTATATTGACCGCTGTGGTTTTTACTTGTGGTGTCCTTGTGCCGCCGGCAGGGGCGCAGTATATTTCTAATCTTCCCAAGCCAGGACAGATGGTATTTTTAAGTGCTAAGTTTGAACCGGTTGTTCTTAAAGGTTTGACCATACATCCCGAAAATCCGCTGGCTTTCGATTTTATTGCTGACCGGGGGCAAGAAAGTTTGACCGATGAGAAATTTAAGCAAGAGGCAGACAAACTGATCAAATATTTTCTGGCTGCGATGACGATTTCCGAAGATAAGTCGTGGGTCAATCTCTCTCCTAATGAAAGCGATCGGATTATTCCAGATTTGCTCGGTCAGACCCAGATGGGCAAACAGATGCTCGAGCAGGATTATCTTTTAAAGCAGCTTTCAGCTTCATTGACTAATCCTCAAGAAGAATTAGGAAAAAAGTTTTGGGATGCGGTTTATAAGCGTGCTTTTGAACTTTATGGTAAAAGCGAAGTCCCGCTAAATACCTTTAACAAAATTTGGATTGTTCCGCATAAAGCCGTTGTTCTAGAAAAGGACGGGCATGCGTTTATTAGCGAGAGCCATTTGAAGGTGATGTTAGCGGATGAATATGAAGAGACACTAGGCGCTGGACGTTCGACGTTGGAAAAAGCTACTCGTCTCCAGCCTCCAACGTCCAACGTCTCGTCTGATATTTTTCGTTCGACCATTCTTCCTGTCATCGAAAAAGAAGTCAATGAAGGCAAAAATTTTGCCCCTGTCCGCCAGATTTATAATTCGGTTATTCTTGCGACATGGTACAAAATTAGCTTAAAAGAAACGCTGCTCACCAAAGTCTACGCTGATAAAGGCAAAATTAAGGGCATTGAAATTGCTGAAAGGGATGTGAAACAAAAAGTGTATGACCAATATCTCGAAGCTTTTCGCCGAGGCGTTTACACCATTATTAAGGAAGATTATGATGCTGTCAGTCGGGACGTTTTGCCGCGCAAGTATTTTTCGGGTGGATTAACAACGGCGTCGTCCCAAGTCATAGAAATTCGTAAAGGCGCCGTTCCCGTTGAGAAACTTCCCGCGTTGCAATTAGTCAAAGTGGGTGGTATTTATGCTGAAAATAATAGGGAAGTAGCGGCAGAGGCACAGAGTTTTAGGCCTCTCGAAAACCCAAACAAAGAAACATATTATTATGTCGACGGGGAAATTGCTGTTTCCTATGATCCAAAGAGTGATATAAGTCATATCGTTTTTAAAGGAATAGAAAGTCAGGGGGCTGGCGTTGATCTTAAGATTCCGGGGAATATGAGTAAGGTTTTAATATCTCCGTTTTTCGCAACGGCCAAAGACGTTCTAAAGTGGCTGCGTGAAAAGAGCGCGTTAGGGGTGTCCAAGGATCAGCAGGGGCTTCTTAACTCGGTTTTAGCTAAAGCATTGTTGGCGGTTGATGAAGATATCGATTTTAATAGAAATCCACAAGTTAGCAATATTCTTGGCCTTATGGAATATTTGCTTGGACCGGTCGCAGTTTCTGAGCTTAACGCCGCGATGAGCAGGGCAACTCCCGCAGAACGACAAAGGACTTTAGATAAAGAACTTTCGCAGGCATTGGCACAAAATCCTCAATTTATCATTAATGCGGCACAACTTTTAGGTGTGGATTCAGAAAATTCCCAATTGACTGTTGAAAAATTAATGCCTGGCGGGACAGTTATTAGCTCTTATAATCCCGAAACAGATTTGAGTATTTTTATCATTCGCCGTGGGCTTGAACGCAGCGTTTATACCGTTCGCGGAAATATGGAACCGATGTTTGACCTATTGGATGCTTTCAAAACTGCGAATGATCTTGATAGCTTTTTATCTTCGATCAAAACGATGAAAAATACCGCAAGTGGATATTATTTTCAACTCAAAGGATATATTTTAAATGCAGAATATCTCTTTGCCGTAGCGAAGGATAAGCAAACCCGTCAATCAGATCCAAGGATTGCAAGAGTTACTCCGTCTGTCGAGGAAGAATCTTTTGACTTGCCAGAGCAGAGCTTTTTTAAAAAATCGGTTTCGCGCCTAGCTTCTTTTCGTCAAAAATTATTGGATTTACCGCGCTCTTTGAGCGCCAAGATTTATTCTGGAGTTGCGGGTTTTATTAAAAAGCACTCTTTGTCTTCGGTTAGTGTTCGCGAAGTCAGGAAAGCAGATGGCATTATCGCAATCTCGTATAACCTTAATTTGAATCAAACATCTTTTAGTTTGCAGCCCAGCCATGATCCAGATTTAACATTCTGGGAATCGAGGCATGTTTTTAACGGAGATTTACGAAGTCTGCCGATTGAAAATGATAATATTTCTATTGCAGAAGTTCAGAATATCATGCGAATCGCCGAGCTAAATGGGTTTTCAAGACAACGACGAGTTGATCTTTTAGAAGCATTGTTTGCGGCACAAATGCTTGATGTGAAAGAATTTGAAATTTTGAGTGATGGAAAACCTAGTCTCAAAGTTCAAGAAATCGTTGATAAATTTGGAATGGTTGATAATTATTATTTTTTGATGAAGCGTTTTAATTCTGTGGATGTCCGTAAAAGATTTTTTATTGAAACAGTCTTATTTAAGTTAGTTGAAAACTTAGAACATCAGGCGGTTGTGGCTACAAATTTAAATTCCTTGAGCGTTAGTCGCCAAGAGCCCTCAACGGCGCTTGCCTCTAGCAGCGCGGATGTCGGCGGTATCGATTTTAATCCGGCGTATTTGAATTTGCAGATTAAGCGCGATAATCGTGGTGTGCCGCTGCCTTTGCCGCAACAAAATTTGGATCAGATTAATATTGAAGGACTTTATCCGGTCATCCTAAACATTGCCCCGGTTACCGCCGAGAATTCTCCTTTTTTAGTCAGCGCCCGCAAAAATTAAGCCCGGATTTTGCATTAGCCAAGCTCCTGCTTGGCCAAAGCAAAATCCGCCCAAAGGGACGCATGTCTCGACAAAGTCGAGACGTGCGGGGTTAATCCTTGTCCCTGCGGGACAACCGAAGGCAAATTTTGCATTACACTTTTGTGTGTAATGCAAAATTTGGGATTAAATTTCCAATGGACACCTCGTCGACAGATATGTTACAATCACCCCATGTCAAAAAACATCGTCCTGATCGGTTTTATGGGTGTCGGAAAATCTTTAGCAGCCAAACATCTGTCTGAAAAGTTGCAGAAGCCCGTTATCTGTACCGATGATTTGATTGTTGCTAAAGAAGGAAAGAGCATTGCCAAGATATTTCAAGACAACGGGGAAGCTTACTTTCGTAAAGTAGAAGCCGACATTGTTGCCTCAATTGCTGATAAACAAAATGTGATTGTCGATTGCGGCGGCGGGGTCGCTTTAAATCCCGAAAATTTGGAACTCTTAAAAAAGACCGGCATTGTGTTTTATCTTTCCGCTTCGCCCGAAGAAATTTATAAGAACGTCAAAGACCAAACGAACCGTCCCCTCTTAAATACCCCGGATCCCAAGAACAAGATTAAGGAACTTCTGCAGGCGCGCAGGCCGTTTTATGAAAAAGCGGACCATGTGATTGATGCCGACGGAAAAACCGGCGAACAGCTTTGCGTGGATATCCTGACACTGTTTAAAAAAGTTGCCGCAATCTGATTTTTTTCAATTTTATCAAAAGCGAGAGGGTATGACACAAGAGCAAGCGATGATTGTTTTAAATGCATTGCCCGGTTTTGGCAGTGTGCGTATTCGCCGGTTGGTTGATTATTTTGGTTCAGCACAGGCGGTATTCAAGGCCAGTGCCTTAGCTTTGAGGTCGTCGGAGATTTTGTCGCCTGCCTTGATTCAAAAGATTTTTGAATTCGACCGCGACAATTTTTTGCAAAATGAATATAATCTACTCCAACAAAATAAGACAGAGGTTGTTACGATCTTTGATGAAAATTATCCGCTCTCTTTGCGCGGGATCCATGATCCACCGGTTGTTTTGTATGTGAAGGGGAGTTTGCCCGCTGATCCAGGGTTGGCCGTCGGGGTTGTCGGATCGCGCAATGCGTCGGTGTATGGATTAAATATTGCACAAAAATTTTCCGGGCAGCTCGCTGAGCTTGGGATAACGGTTGTCTCGGGCCTGGCCCGTGGAGTTGATGCCGCCGCTCATCGGGGAGCTTTGCGCACAGGTGGACAAACACTTGCGGTTGTCGGCTGCGGGTTAAGTCATATTTATCCGCCAGAAAACAAAGAGTTATATTCTGAAATTGAACACAAAGGGGCGATTCTTAGTGAATTTCCTATGGCGATGCCGCCGATTAGTTTCAATTTTCCTGCACGCAACCGGATTATCAGCGGTTTGTCTTTAGCTGTTTTGGTCGTCGAAGCTTCCCTTAAAAGTGGCGCTTTGATCACAAGTCATTTTGCGCTTGAGCAGGGCCGTGATGTTTTTGCTGTGCCCGGAAAAATCGACAATCCCAACAGTCAAGGGGTTAATCAGCTGATTAAGGAAGGCGCTAAGCTGGTGACATGTTTTGAGGATATCATTCAGGAATTAGAGCCGCATATTCGTCGCAATTCTATCGGTGTGCAAAAGTCAGCAAAAAATGCCGTTGATCCTTATAGCCGTCAGGATTTTAGTGAAAATGAATTTGCGCTTGTCGAGCAGTTAAGCTGCGAACCGTTGTATATTGACGATCTTGTCAGCAAGTTGGGACAGCCGCATGGGGAGGTTTCGGGTATTTTGTTGAAATTAGAATTGAGAAAAGTTGTCAAACAATTGCCGGGTAAATATTTTGTCCGGGCATAATTTTTTAAAATTATAAGGAATATCATGGCCAAAGCATTAGTTATCGTCGAGTCTCCGACAAAAGTCAAAACGATCAATAAGATTTTAGGGGCTAAGTTTAAAGTTCTTTCATCGATGGGACATTTGATTGATTTGCCCAAGTCGAAGTTAGGTGTCGATGTCGATCATGATTTTGCAGCGCAGTTGATTGTGATGCGCGCCAAGCAAAAAACGTTAACGAGCCTTAAAAAAGAGGCCAAGACCAAGGATGAAATTTACTTTGCCACAGACCCTGACCGCGAGGGTGAGGCGATCGGCTGGAACATTTTACCGTACTTAGGCGAAGGCAAAAAAGTTTTTCGGGTCACATTTCAGGAAATTACAAAACCCGCGGTGTTAAAAGCTTTTGAACATCCTCGTGAGTTTGATGCCAAAAAAATCCAGTCGCAGATGGCGCGTCGCGTTTTGGACCGGATTGTCGGTTATATGATCAGCCCTTTGTTGTGGAAAAAGGTGGGCTCTCGTTTGAGCGCCGGCCGGGTGCAGTCGGTGGCGCTGCGGCTTATTGTTGACCGAGAGAGGGCAATCAAAAATTTTGTGCCACAGGAATATTGGCTTGTTGCCGTCGATTTACAAAAAGAAGGTTGCCCGGATATTTTGACGGCGAGTTTGGAAAAAATTGATAATGAAAAATTTGAACTCAAAGCAAAAAAAGAATCCGAAAACATCGTCGAGGAAATAAATAAACAAACCTTTATTGTTTCGGATGTTATCGAAAAAGATGTCAAACGCAATCCTTCTGCGCCGTTTATCACTTCAACATTGCAGCAAGAAGCTTTCAACAAGCTTGGGTTTAATGCCAATCGTACGATGAAAATCGCCCAAGAACTCTACGAAGGTATTGAATTGGGCAAAGGCGACCCCGTCGGGTTAATTACCTATATGCGTACGGATTCGGTTAATATTTCCAATGAGGCTTTGGCGTCTGTTAGGGATTTTATTAATAAAGAATACGGTCCCAAATATCTTCCCGAAACGCCTAATCGTTACAAGTCCAAAAAGTCTGCGCAAGAAGCGCATGAAGCGATCCGTCCGGCAGATGTTTTGAAAAAGCCTAAAGAGATCGAGCCGTATCTCGACGAAGACCAGTATAAACTTTATGCCCTTATTTGGCGGCGTTTTGTCAGTTCCCAGATGATGCCTTCAATTTATCGCAACAAGCGCATCGAAATTACGGCGGGCCGTTTTCTTTTTTCGGCGTCGGGATCGACGTTAGTTTTTGACGGATTTTTGACGTTGGATTTGGGTGCAAAAGAGGAAGATGGTAAAGTGGATCTTTCGCCTTATATAAGAGAAGATATTCTCAAACTTATTGAAGTCAAGCCCAGTCAGCATTTTACCAAGCCTCCGCCACGGTTTTCGGAAGCGACCTTGGTCAAAACTTTGGAAGAGGAAGGGATTGGCCGTCCGAGTACGTATGCGTCGATTATTTCGACGATCGTCGCGCGCAATTATGTTTTGAGGGAAAGAGGTTATTTTAGCGCCACCGATTTGGGGATGCGGATTTGTGACCTTTTGGTTGAATATTTTCCAACTGTCATGGATATCGGGTTTACAGCCGGCATGGAAGAGCGGTTGGATTTGATTGAAGAAGGCGAGCTTAAGTACGCAAATCTTCTTAAGGAATTTTATGGGCCGTTTAAAAAAGAGCTCGACCATGCGATGGCAACGATTGAAAAAACGCATGAATTTATCGACGAAAAATGTCCCGAATGCGGAGAACAAATGGTTGTCAAATGGGGACGCCGCGGAAAGTTTTTGAGCTGTTCAACTTTTCCGACGTGCAAATTTGCCAAGCCGATTACAACCGGCGTCAAATGCCCGACTGAGAATTGCGCTGGCGAGCTTGTTCGCCGTCGTGGAAAAAGCGGACGCGCGTTTTTTGGGTGCAGCAAATACCCGGCGTGTACTTTTACGGCTAACGCTTTGCCTGAAGCTCAAGCGCCGGACAAAGCGCAATAATGCTTTTTTCGAAAGTTTTCCATGAATCGTTATCTTGAAAAATTTCTTTCTTTTCTCGAAATTGAAAAAAACTATTCTGCGCATACGATTCTCAATTATAAGCTCGACCTTGTTGATTTTATCGAATTTATTGAAGATAAGCCGCTCGAAAAAGTTGAGTACAATGATTTTCGCCGCTTTTTGGCGCAGCTGCGGTCCAACCAATTTAAGCCGCGCACACTTGCCCGTAAGCTTTCCTCGATACGAAGCCTTTTTAAATTTCTTGTCCGGGAAGGGCATATTAAGGAAAATCCAGCGGTCCTTTTGATGACGCCTAAGCTTGACAAGATATTGCCCCATTTTCTTTCTGAAGTTGAAATGACGCAGCTGATCGATGCGCCTCAAATTTTAAAACCTTCCGGCCAGCGAGATCGGGCGATTTTTGAAACGCTTTACAGCAGCGGGCTTCGCGTCAGTGAACTGGTTGGTCTTAACGTCGAGCATATCGATTTTATCGGCAATGTTGTTAAGGTGTTGGGGAAAGGAAAAAAAGAGCGGATTGTCCCTATCGGGGATCTGGCGCTTCAAGAAATCCGCAGTTATCTTTCGTCGCGGCCAGGCAAAGAAGGAGATCGACAGCGGGCGGTTTTTCTCAATAAGAATGGATCGCGTTTGACGGATCGCAGTATTCGCAATATTATCAACAAGCATCTGTTGATGACGAGTGTCAAAATGAAAGTTTCTCCGCACGTTGTTCGGCATTCTTTTGCCACGCATCTTTTAAATCGCGGGGCGGACTTGCGATCCGTGCAGGAACTTTTGGGGCATGCCAATTTATCAACGACACAGATTTATACGCATGTTACGACCGAACGGTTAAAAAGCGTTTATGACAA
Organism: uncultured Planctomycetales bacterium; assembly: GCA_964474085.1. Lineage (GTDB taxonomy): Bacteria > Omnitrophota > Gorgyraeia > Zapsychrales > JANLHA01 > JADLGJ01. The sequence goes on along the minus strand of CAYYRJ010000028.1, from coordinate 10,067 downwards.
GGCGCATCCGCATGCGTAAGGGATAATTAATTTTATATGTGATCGATGAGAAGGACATAATTCATCGAGTGAATTATTTGAGACATAAGATTGGACTTGTGTTCCTCCCCTTGAGAGACCGGGTCAGATGAAGGGGCAATCTGGAATGTGGATTCCCGCTTTCGCGGGAATGACAAAAGATGTAGTGTCATCCCTGCGAAAGCAGGGATCCAGTGAGAATTTAATTATGTTTTTCATTTACGACATTTTATATTTTTTAGGGTTTGTTTTGTATCTGCCGGTTTTGCTCGTCAGGGGAAAACTGCATGGTGGGTTTAAACAGCGCTTTGCCATTTTGGGGGAAGAGTTGCGCTATCAGTTTTCGTTAAAGCCCAATATTTGGTTTCATGCGGTAAGTGTCGGAGAGGTTTTGGCGATCCTTGGGCTTGTTGAAAGTATCCGTGTTTCGCATCCGAACCACCAGATCGTGATTTCAACAGTGACTCCGACGGGATATAATTTAGCCCGCAAGCGATTTAAAAAGGAAGATCTTGTTATTTTTGCGCCGCTGGATTTAGGGTGGGTCGTGCGGCGATTTGTCAAAGCGATACGGCCGGATATTTTTATCATTGCTGAAACAGAAATCTGGCCGAATCTTTTGACCACTTTAGCCAAAGGGGATACACCGCTTGTCATGGTCAATGGACGGATTTCGGACCGTTCGTTTTGTCAGTATCAAAAATTTGGGTTTTTATTCCACAAAGTGTTGAAAGCTTTTCGGGCATTTTGTATGCAAAGTGTTCGCGATGCGGATCGTATTATTACACTGGGGGCGTTGCCCAAGAATGTTTCGGTCCTTGGGAGTATGAAATTTGATGATGTTTCTTTAAGCGAAAAGTTGACATTGGCACGTCTTGGGTTTAATGACGATGCGCTTGTTTGGGTTTCGGGCAGTACACATCCGGGGGAGGAAAAAATTGTTGTGGATGTTTTTAAAAAGCTTAAAGCAAAATTTCCGTCGTTAGTTCTAGTCATTGCCCCGCGGCACATTGAGCGGGCTAAAGAAGTCCTTGCCTTGGTTAGGGAAAACGGGTTTGAGGCGGCGACTTTCTCGACGATTAATCCAAAAAATAACAACAGCGATGCGGTTGTGGTCCTCGATACCATCGGACATTTAAAAGCGTTTTATGGTTTGGCAACTGTTGTCTTTGTCGGCAAAAGCCTGGTTGGACAGGGTGGACAAAATATTATTGAACCGGCGTTTTTTGGAAAACCAATTATTGTTGGGCCCAACATGCAGAATTTTGAGGACATTATCGAGATTTTTACTCAAGAACGTGCCATTGTGCAAATTCAAGAAGCCAGTCAATTGGAAGGTGCCTTAAACAAGCTGTTGTCTTCGAAAGACTTGCGAGACTCTTTAGGGCAGCGTGCTCTGTTGGCAATCAATAAAAATCAAGGCGCAACGAAGAACACCCAAAGAATTATTTCCAAAATTCTTGATGAATCAAATTTTTACAAGCCTGAATAATCTTCCTTAAGTATATCTATATAAATAATAATCCTCGTAGCGTGTTTTTTATTTTCGTGTAAAATGAGCCCAGTTTTTAGGTAGAAAAAACTGAGCTCATCCTAATATTCCAAAAGATAATCCTTAAGAAAATTTGGGATAGTTCCAGATTTTTCGATAAAGAAAATTTTCTAATCCCCATTTATTAACGGTTGACTTTTATGCGCGACTATTTTTATCGGCTAATGACGGACCGACAGGGCGGTGTGCTGGCGGCTTTGCTCAAGGGGATTTTGGGAATTCTTTCTTGTGTTTATGGCCTTGTCGTGACGATAAGAAATCTTCTTTATGCCTTAGGGATTTTGCGTCCGTTGGATCTTGGTCGTTGTGTTATTAGCGTCGGGAATATCACGTGGGGCGGTGTTGGAAAAACGCCGTTTGTGATTTTTCTTGTAGAGCATTTATGCGCGCGCGGGAAAAAGCCGGCGATTTTAACTCGCGGGTATATGAAAAAGAATTTGGGGGTAAGCGATGAAGCGGTGATGATGCGCCAATATGTTCCCGATGTTCCTGTCGGCGTTGGTCCCAATCGTTGGCAAACCAGCCAAAAAATACTTGCAACGCATAGGATTGATGCGTTTATCCTCGACGATGGTTTTCAACATCGGAAAATAAGGCGGGACTTGGACATTGTCCTGATTGACTCGACTAATCCTTTTGGCAATGGGGCGCTTATTCCTCGGGGGATTTTGCGTGAATCTTTAAGCGCTTTGAAACGTGCCCATATTATTATATTGACCAAATCGGATGTGAATCCTTCTTTTGTCCAAAACTTGGAGGACAAGGTTAGGCAGATCAATACAGCGTGCGTGATCGGTCAGGCGGTACACGCGCCGCAGGCTTTGGGGGAACTTTTTTCAGGCCGTCAGGAGCCGTTAGCTAATTTGCGTGGTAAAAAAGTTGTCAGTTTTTGCAGCATTGGGGACCCGCAAAGTTTTCAGGTGAGTTTGCAAAAAATCGGCGCTGTGGTTGAAAAAAACTTTGTTTTTTATGATCATTATCTGTATTGCGCAAATGATATTCAAACGCTTGTTGCGCAAGCAAAGGATTTGGGTGTGGAGGATTTTGTAACAACGGCAAAAGATGCGGTCAAAATTTTGCAATTTAAGGAACTTCTCGGTACTCGTCGCTGTTGGGTTTTGAAAATCGAGGTTGATTTAACACAAGGGAAGGAAAAAGTTTTTGAGCGAATTGATCATTTATTGGGCCGTTAAGGGGTTTGGGGTTTTTGTCCAGATTTTACCCATTGGGGTTTCTCTGTGGCTTGGGAAAGTCTTGGGGATGCTTGCGTACTATTTAGACACGAAGCATCGTCGGATTGTGTATTCAAATTTGCGCATTGCTTTTGCAAAAACAAAAACTCCCCAAGAGATTTCCCGTATTGCGAAAGATACGTTTGTTCATTACGGGCAAAACCTCATCGAGCTATTTCGTTTCCCTTTGATGGATACAAAAAAATTTCGGGAATATGTCCAAGTCGAAGGCCGGGAACATATCGAAGAGGCGATCAAATCCGGTAAGGGTGTTATTCTTTTAGCCATGCATTTTGGCTCCTGGGAAATGGCGAATTTGATTGGTGCGACCGTCGGCTATCCGTATAAAGTTTTGGTTAAAGCGCAAACAAAAAATTTGCGGCTGGCAGCATTGCTCAATTCATTTAGGCAAAGTGGTGGCTCATCGGTCATTGAGCGCGGGATGGGCACGCGTGATTTAATTAAGAGTTTGAAAAATAATGAAGTTGTCGCTCTGGTCGTCGATCAAGGTGGAAAAGATGGGGTACTTGTCCCTTTTTTTGGAAAAGAAGCCAGCATGTCTTCGGGAGCAATCCGAATCGCTCAAAAGCGTGGAGTTCCGATTTGTTTTGTTAACATCAGTCGGCAAAACGGGCCACATCATAAATTGATCGTTCAAAAGTCTTTGAATTTAATCAATACAGGTGATGAAGACAATGATTTGAAGTCAAATTTAAAGTCTGTTGTGGCAACAATGGAAACGTTTATTCGACAAGCTCCGGCTGAATATATGTGGTTTTATAAGATTTGGAAATATTCCAAAGAGGCCGTCGTTGCGATTTTAACTGACGGCAAGGCGGGACATTTGCGTCAATCCGAGGCTCTGGCCGGACATTTAAAAAAAGTGCTCGCAGAGCGTGGAGTCCTCGCAGAGTTGCCAATTTTCCCTGTGAGTTTCAAAAGTAAGATACATTCGAAATTTTTTGCCGTGATGGGCTGTTTTGCTAATATCTTTGGGCGTCGTCTGCGGATGTGGCTTCTGCGATTTTGTCTTGTACCGGATTCTTTTGTCGGGCTTTTGTCTGTTAAGCCCGATTTTATTGTGTCGTGCGGTTCGTCGGTTGCCGGGGTGAATTTTCTTTTATCGCAAGAGCATCAGGCCAAGAATATTGTAATTCTTAAACCGGGAATTTTGGGTTTGCGTCATTTTGATTTGGTCATTTTACCCAAGCATGATATTAAAAATCGCAAGCGTTGGCCAAAAAATGTGGTTGTCACGCAAGGTGCGCCGAATTTGATTACGCTGCAATATTTGGCTTATCAGACGACAGAACTTTTAAAACGCTTTACCCATCTTAAAGCAGCGAATCATTTTAAAATCGGCGTTCTTTTGGGAGGGGATACCCCTGATTTTATTTTAAGCGAACAGAAAACTCGTATTTTGATTCATCAATTGATGGAAATTGCCGAAGAAACCAACGGAGATATTCTATTGACGACTTCCCGTCGGACTTCTGCAAAGGTTGAGAATTTTCTACTTCGCGAATTAAGCAAATACCGCCGCTGCAAGCTATTGGTTTTACCTAATCGTGAAAATGTCCCGGAGGCTGTCGGCGGGATTTTAGGGTTGGCGGACGTTGTGGTGGTTTCCGGGGAGAGCATATCGATGGTTTCGGAAGCTTTAAGTTCGGGCAAAAAAGTCGCAACTTTTTTTGTCGAGCATCGAGGTTCTACTCCATTTGCGGAAACCAAACATGGCCGTTTTGTTGAGCGCTTAGCCGCTGATGGTTATATTTTGTTGTCCGACGTCAAATTTATGAAAGATTCTATTTATAAGTTGATCAAAAATAAAGTTCAAACCAAACAGTTAGACGACAATGCTGTTCTTGTTGATGCATTAAGAAAAATAATATAGGCCATTACAAAAGAAAAATTTATGAGAGTATTACAAATTTTACCGGAACTTCGCGTCGGGGGCGTTGAAACCGGTACCGTCGACTTTGCAAAATATTTGCGTGAAAAAGGTCATCATGCGGTTGTTGTTTCCAATGGCGGGGTGCTCGTGCAAGAGCTGGCGATTGCGGGGGTAACGCATTACACTTTGCCGGTCCACAAAAAATCTTTACGTAGTATTTTAAGTTGCATCAAGTCATTGCGGGATATTATTTTAACCGAGAAGATCGATATTGTGCATGCCCGTTCGCGTGTGCCGGCCTGGATCGCTTTTTTTGCCTGCCGTAAAACCCCGGCGGAATTCTTGACAACCTGCCACGGATATTATTCCAAGCATTTTTTTAGCGCAGTCATGGGGTACAGCAAACTTATTATTGTGCCAAGCCAAGTCATCGGCCGGCATATGGTCGATGATTTTAAAGTGCCAGCCCAGAATATTCGTTGTATTCCACGCAGTGTCGATCTACAGCGTTTTAATACTTTGCGCGAGGAGAAGTCGAAAAATGCGCAACCGGTTATTTCAATCGTTGGACGAATTACGCCTCTTAAGGGCCATATATATTTTTTGCGGGCGATGGCGCAAGTCTTGCGAAAAATGCCGCAGGCAAAAGTTTGGGTTATTGGGGATGCTCCGCCGGGGAAAGAAACATATCGCGAAGAGTTGCAGGTGTTGGTGCGGCGGCTGGGTTTATCGGACTGCGTTGAGTTTTTGGGCACGCGACAGGATGTCCCGCAGCTTTTAGCCAAAACTGACCTTTTGGTCATGTCGTCGATTGTTCCTGAAGCTTTTGGGAGGGTCATTCTAGAAGCGCAGGCGGTGGGTGTGCCTGTCGTAGCAACTTCCGTCGGTGGGGTGGTTGAAATTATTGATCATGAAAAGACAGGTCTTTTGGTTTTGCCTAAAGATAGTGAAGCTATCGCGCAGGCGTGCTTAAGGATTTTAACCGACAAAAAATTTGCGCGGCAACTGGTTGTCCAGGCCCGGCAAAAGCTCGAGAGCAAATTTACTTTGCGCCATATGGCCGATAGTACGATTGAGGTTTATCAGGAGCTTTTAAAATCTTTGCGGATTCTTGTTATTAAAATCAGTTCGGTCGGCGATGTTATTTTGATTACGGCTTCTCTTAAGGCTTTGCGCCAAAAATTTCCTCAGGCTCGGATTTGTGTTTTGGTGGGGGAAGCGTCCCGTAAAGTTCTGCAGCGCTGTCCCTATATCGATGAGCTTATCGTCGTTGATTTTAAGGAGCGTGACCGCGGGGTTAGACGTCTTTGGCAGTTAGGGCGTAAATTATTACAGTATAAGTTTGACAAAATCATTGATTTGCAAAACAACACGCGCAGTCATATTTTGTCTTTTTTAAGTTTCCCGAAGGAAAGCTTTGGTTTTAAACGCGGGCGTTTTGGGTTTCTTTTGTCGCACCCGGTTGTGAAGATCAATAACAATTTACCGCCGGTTGAGCATCAATTCCAGATTTTAAACCAGTTGGGTTTGACGTACTCGAAGGATAATTTGTTGGAATTATGGCCCTCTGCGAAGGAAACAGAAAACGCCATGCGTCTTTTGGAGTCCGAGTGGGTGGGAAGTAACACCACCGCGGTTGGGATTAATATTGCCGCTTCTCTTAGGTGGACAACCAAGAATTGGCCGATTGAGTTTATTGCGCGGCTGTGTGATATTTTGGCGGCAAAAAATATTCGCGTCATTGTTACGGGCATTGATAAAGATAAAGAGTTGGCCAAAAAACTTTCAACGCTGACAAAAACTAAGCCCGTGATTTTAGTTGGAAAAACAGATTTGATGGAATTAGCCGCAGTTATTAAACAGTGTAAAGTTTTCATTTCCCCGGATTCGGCGCCGCTTCATATTGCTGCGGCGATGCGAGTGCCGGTTATCGCTCTTTTTGGTCCTACCGCATCTGCTCGTCATATGCCGCCGGCTAAATCTGCGATCATTATGGAAAAGAAACCGCCGTGTGCGCCGTGTTACAGTACGCAGTGCAAGGTCAAGACGCATATTTGTATGCGGGATATTACTCCCGAACAGATTGCCGCAGAGATTTATAAAATTATTGATTTATGAAAATTCTTTTAATCACAACACATCTTAACGTTGGCGGGATTACCAGTTATCTGTTTGCGCTGTGTCGCCAATACGTTGCTAAAGGGCATCAGGTGTTTTTGGTTTCTTGCGGCGGAGCAAGAGAGGATGAGTTTAAAAATGTCGGTGTTGTATTAATTAATGCGGCTGTAGGCACCAAGTCTGAGGTGAGTTTTCGGATGTATTGTGATTTGCCGCGATTATTGAAGTTTATCCGAAAAAATGAGATTGAGATTATTCATTCTCACACACGTGTGACGCAGTTTTTGGGACAGGCGTTAAGTTTTTTTTCTGGGGTTGCGTTGGTCACAACATGCCATGGGTTTTATCGGACACATTGGTTCCGTAAAACTTTTCCGTGTTGGGGAAAAGCTGTGGTAGCTATTAGCCCACCGGTTAAGGATCATTTGGCCAATGATTTTAAGGTTCCGCAAGAGAAAATTTTTTTAATAAACAACGGGATCGATTTAGAGTCTTTTCAAGCTGTTGATGAGGCTAACCGGCAAAAAACTCGACGGGAATTTAATATTTCGCAGGCCCCGGTTATCGGGATGGTTTCACGGCTTGCCGATGTTAAGGGCCATAGTGTGTTAATCGATGCAATGCCGCTTATTATTGCAGAATTTCCGAATGTTTTACTGTTTCTTGCTGGAGATGGAAAAATGAAAGCGCAATTGCAATCACAAACCACCAGCTTAAATATCGCAAACCATGTGTTGTTTGCTTCTGTATTTAATCCTAGTGGCGCGATTCTATCTTTATTTGATGTGTTTGTTATGCCGTCTTTAGAAGAGGGTTTTGGACTTTCTGGTATGGAAGCGCAGGCTGCCGGGTTACCGATTGTCGCTTCCAATGTCGGCGGCATTCCTTTGTTTGTGTTTCATGAAAAAACAGGACTTTTGGTTGAACCAAAAGATTCTAGGGCTTTAGCGGCAGCGATTATTCGATTTTTGAGAGATCCTGATTTTGCAAAATGTATTGGCTCTCAGGCACGGAAATTTATTCAAGAAAATTTTTCGTCGGAAATTACCGCAATTAAGACGTTGGAAATGTACCAAAAGGTTTTGTCAAAAAAATGAACGAGCATCCACAACAGCTGCAGAAGATTTTGGTCGTCAATGTCAATTGGCTGGGGGATGTCATTTTTTCCATACCGGTTTTTAAGAATTTGCGTAAACAATATCCTCACGCCCGTATTTGTTGTTTGGCCTGGCCGTCGGTTAAAGAAATTTTGCAATGTGTGCCTGAGATTGATGAGGTCTTTGTTTACGATGAAAAAGGAAAAGACCGCAGTTTGTGGGGCAAGGTTTTACTTGTGCAGAGAATCCGTCAGCAGAAATTCGATGCGGTCTTTCTGTTGCACGGCTCCTGGTCGAGGGCGTTTCTGATGTTTTTAGCGGGGATTGCGGTCCGTGTCGGTTACGCGGGCAAAGGCAAGGAAAGAATTTTAACGCACGTCGTTAAGCCTTTAAATGATCAGACGCACAAAGCCGATATTTATTTAAACGTCATTAAGGCTTTTGGATTAAAGATTGATGACAAGATATCAACTTTGTGTATTGCTCAAGAAACAAAAGAAGAGGTGGCAGAAATCCTTAGCCGCAAGGGGATTGCCGGTAATGAGGCTTTTGTGGTTGTCCATACCAGCGGAAATTGGGACTTGAAACGTTGGCCGAAGGAGAATTGGGCGTCTCTAATTCGAATTTTGACCAATGATCTGGGAATAAAAGTTGTGATTTCAGAAGGGCCTAAGGAAGTTGTGTGGGCCCAGGAGATTGCCCGTCGATCCGCCGTTAACCCGATTGTTTTGGCCGGCGAAACAAATTTGCGTCAGTTGTTTGCTTTGTTAGAAAAAGCATCGATTGTCATCAGCGCTGATTCCGGTCCTTTGCACATCGCCAGTTGCGTGAGCAAAAATATTATCGGCCTTTACGGCCCGACGATGCCCTGGACAACCGGCCCGCGCGGTTTAGCTCAAAGTGTCATTTTGCACAAACAGGTCGGCTGTAACATCGCTTGTTGTTATTATCAGGCGTGTTCCGATAATGTATGTATGAAATTTATTTCTGTTTCGGATGTTGTATCGAGCGTTAAGGAAATTTTGGAAAAAGAAAATGTTGGCCGCTGATAAAATAAAAAAAATCCTTGTGGTTTCTTTGAGCAATATCGGAGATATTGTCTTAACTTTTCCGGTCATTGACATTTTAAAGCGCGATTTTCCTGACGCTCAATTGGATTTGATTGTTGGGCCTAACGGAGAGTCATTGGTTTGCGGCAATCCTTATTTTCGTAAAGTTTTTGTCTATCACAAGAGTCAATCGCCGCTCTCGATTTTAAAGTGGCTGCGTGAGCTGGCGGCAGAAAAGTATGATCTTGCCGTTGATTTACGAAATACAGCGATTCCTTTTTTGATTTTTGCGAAAGACAAAACACCGCTTATGATTGTTCGGCCTAAAGTCGGGCACATGAGAGAACAGCATTTGGCGCGTTTAAAATCTGTTCATAATTTTACGTCGTCGCAGGCGGCAAAGATTTCGCTTTTTATTTCGTCAGCGGACGAGGATATTGTCTTACAGTTTTTAAAACCTTTGGGCTCTGCCCGGAAAGTTGTTTTTGCTCCCGGCTCGCGCGCAGAGAGTAAGCGTTGGCAAAAGGAAGGTTTTGCAAAATTGGCGGACTATTTGATCGAACATTACGGCGTTCAGGTCGTTTTTACCGGCGATCAAAATGATGTTGAGGTTGTTTCTAAAATATCGACTTTGATGAAAAACCCGTCACTTGACTTGACGGGTAAGTTGACCTTGCCCCAAAGTGCGTACGTGCTGTCCTTATCGGATTTAGCCATCGTTAATGATAGCGCGCCGATGCATTTGGCCAGTTATTTGAATGTGCCGGTTGTCGCATTGTTCGGCCCGACGGATCCAAAACGCTACGGCCCCTGGTCGGGCAAGTGTGCTGTGGTTCGAAATAATGACCAGTGCTTGGCTTGCCGGCTTAGGAATAAAGTCCTCCACACGTGTATGCAGGCAATCCGTGCGGAGGATGTCGAGGGTGTTTTAGAAAATTTTTTACCGGAGATCTTTGATGCAAACACAAAACGGTAAACCGTTAAATATTTTAGTCGTGCGGACCGATCGGATTGGTGATGTGGTTTTGACGACGGCTGCGGTTCGGGCTTTACGCAAGAATTTTTTGGATGCGCGGATTTCTATGATGGTCGCTCCTTCGACGCGGC
>CAYYRJ010000027.1:0-33137 GCA_964474085.1 uncultured Planctomycetales bacterium | reverse complement strand
CGGTTGTCGCCTTGATAAAATCTTTAAAATCCGGCGGCAAAATTTTGATTTTTGGCAACGGCGGATCAGCGGCGGACAGTCAGCATATCGCGGCGGAATTTATCGGCCGTTTTAAAAAAGAACGCCGGGCCTTAGCGGCGATAGCTTTGACCACTGACACATCGGCTTTGACCGCGCTGGGCAATGACTATACTTTCGATATCATCTTTAGTCGCCAAATCGAAGCACTTGGCAAAAATGGTGATGTGGCTATTGGGATATCAACGAGCGGAAATTCCAAAAATGTGATTGAAGCGATTAAGAAAGCCAAAGAATTGGGACTTGTGACCATCACTTTAACGGGCAATGACGGCGGCCTATTAGCCGCTTTGTCGGATATCAAACTCATTGTTCCGTCGAAAGTGACAGCGCGGATTCAGGAATCGCACTTGACCATCGCGCACACGATTTGCGAGTTGGTCGAAGAAGAATTTGGTCAGTAAATTGTAGACATGTTAGATTTTACAAAAAAAATTGTTTCTGTCGGTTCTTTGAAAAAGAAATTGGGTGTTTTGCGTCGGGCGGGGAAAAAAATCGCTTTTACCAACGGCTGTTTTGACATTTTACATTTTGGTCATGTCAGTTATTTGGCGTCGGCAAAAAAGAATGGTCGCATTCTTGTTGTTGGCTTAAACAGTGACGATTCGGTTCGCCGGCTTAAGGGCCAAGGACGGCCGGTTAACAATGAGCTTGATCGTGCGGGTGTTTTGGCTGGTTTGGCCGCGGTCGATTTTGTTGTTATTTTTAGCGAAGATACGCCTTATCGTTTGATTTGTGATGTTAAGCCGGATATTTTGATCAAGGGCGCGGATTGGAAGGGTAAGGAAATTGCCGGTGCCGACGTCGTTAAAAAAAACGGCGGCAAGGTTGAACTGATTAAATATTTAGACGGTTTGTCGACCAGTAATATTGTTAAGAAAATCAAAGACCGTGGATAAAAACGATGGACTTAAATTTTTGCGGGTCATGGATGCCAATTTTAATCGCGCTAAGGAAGGTTTACGGGTTTGCGAGGACGTTTGCCGATTTTGGCTCGACGAACAAGCTCTGACAAAGCAATTTAAAAGTGTGCGTCATCGGCTTGTCGACCATATTAAGGAATTGGGATTAAAAGATATGATTGCCGGCAGAGACGTTGAAGCTGATTGTGGACGTGAAACGATTGCCTCAGAATCCCGGCGTAAGACGACGACAGATATTTTTTATGCGAATTGCCAGCGGGTCAAAGAATCATTGCGCGTTTTGGAAGAATTTGCAAAACTCAAAAACGTGCGTGCTTCAGTAGGAATCAAAGCTTTGCGTTATGAAATTTATAAGATTGAAAAAAAGGTTTTAAGCTTGCGTGCTTTTGATGCGAAGTAAAAAAGAAATTTTAAAAGACGCTCGGCTTTATCTGGTATTAGACAGCAGTGTCGCCGGTTTTGAAAAGTTGCTGAAGGTGTTAAAAAAGTCTGTGGATGCAGGTGTTGGCATCATCCAGCTTCGCAGTAAAGTAGGATCAGCGGCCGAAATTTTAGCTTTTTGTAAAAAAGCGGCCCGGTGTGTTAATGGGAAGGCTTTGTTCATTGTCAATGACCGTTTGGATTTAACGCTGGCTAGTGGAGCTGACGGGGTGCATTTAGGCCAAGAAGATTTGCCGCTTGTTTTCGCGCGAAAGTTACTCGGGCACAAAACGATCATCGGGATTTCATGTCAGACTTTGGCGCAAGCACAGCGGGCAGAAAGGGATGGCGCGGATTATATCGGTTTTGGGGCTGTCTTTAAAACCAAGACTAAGCCAGAGCGCAGTCCGATGAACGCAAAGATGATTTCTTTAGTTAGCGCAAAAATCAAGATTCCTGTTTTTTTTATCGGTGGGATAACGCCTAAGAATGTTTCGCAAGTGATTGAATATGGCGGGAAACGTGTTGCGGTCACACGTGCATTGTGTGAAGCAGAGGATGTAAAAGTTACGACAAAGGTATTTTTAAAGGGATTAGGGGTTTAAAATTAAGACTAACCCCTAACCACCAGACACTGTTTTTGCGAGGGTAATTCAATGGTAGAATGGTAGCTTCCCAAGCTATCTACGCGGGTTCGATTCCCGTCCCTCGCTTTTGAATTTTCGGGATTTTTATCACGAAGCTTTACCCTAAGAACCCAAGGGACATAGGATTACATTATTGAGGTGTTGGTGAAAAAGGTTCTTTATTCTTTGAGTTATTTGGCTGTAGTAGGGGTGCTGCTCATTTTTTGTGGCGGTTGTATGACGGTTGACTCTGGAATGTCAACGTCTGGGCCACGCACGCAAAAAGGTATTTATCACAAAGTTCAAAAAGGCGAAACGCTTTGGCGTATCGCCAAAACTTATCAGATTGATATTGAAGATATCATCCGCAGCAATAACATTCCAAACGGCGCACATCTTGAAGAAAACCAATTGATTTTCATCCCCGGCGCAGATTCTCAAAAGACTGTCGCCGCCAGCAGCACTTTAACAGCGACGGGCACAATGGCCGCTGGGGTCAAGGATGATTTTGGCTGGCCTGTTGCAGGCCGGGTTGTTCGTTATTTTGGTCAACAGCGCGGGTCCTATTTGAATCACGGCATCGGGATTGAAACGATGGAAGGCCAGCCGGTGACCGCTTCGCGTCAGGGCAAAGTTGTTTTTGCCGATTATCTCTCGGGCTATTATTATACGGTTATTTTGGACCATGCCGACGGGTATTTTACAGTGTATGGTTTTAATTCAAAAATTACAGTTAATTTAGGCGACAGTGTGGCCAAGGGCCAGATGTTAGCGCTCGCCGGCAAAAAGGGGAACACGCCTATTTTGTATTTTGAAATCAGACGTTTTGCCAAAGCAGAAAATCCGCTTTATTTTCTGCCTAAAATTTAAGGATGATATGAGCTTAGTTGGACAAGAACAATTTTATGGGCGCAAAAAAAAGCTGGAGCTTTTAAAGCGCCGCGTTCTTGACCTTAAGGAAGGCTATCGCCAGAATATGGCTTTTTTGGGCGATCGCTATACCGGCAAGACGATGATCATTAAGAAGTTTCTTTCGGATTTGGATGACGCCCAAATTGTCCCGGTTTATATCGATCTTGAAAATGCTGATCTTTCGTACTTTTTTTATAAATTGGCGGGCAGTCTTTTGTACCGTTTTGCGCAAAACCAAAACATAAACGTCGCCGATGAAATGTCGCTTTTAATCGGAGCAACTGAAAGCCGTTTACCGCAAACCGTCAAGGCGGTCCGTAAAATTCAAACGCTTTTAACACAAAATCGTTCGCGCGAAGCGTATCTCGAAATTATTACATTGCCGCAGATTTTTACTCAGGAAGCATCTGTCTATTGTGTCCTGTTTTTTGACGAATTTCAGCATTTGGAAGATTTTGATATCGACGACGAATTTCAGGAATTAGGCAAGCAGATCATGACGCAGCGGCGCTGTCTTTATGTGGTGACCAGCTCCTCGATGTGGTCAGCGCAAAAAATACTTTCCGAAAAGCTTTCTTTGCTGTTTGGAAATTTTGAAATTCTTGAAATCCAGCCTTTCGACATTAAAACCAGCCGAGACTTTGTGCATTTTCAGCTTGCAGGTATCAAGCTCAGCGAGCCGTTGACGCATTTTTTAATTGATTTTACCGGCGGGCAGCCGTTGTATTTGACGCTTATCTGCGAACAGCTGCGAGCTTTGTGCGCAACACATAAGCAGGCGGAAGTTTTTTTGCCGCTTCTCTCATTGGCGATCGAAAAAATCCTTTATGAACGATGGGGCGTCTTAAGCCGTCATTTTGATTTGGTTGTTGAGCGGATAGCGTCGGGCAAAGGCAATGTGGTTGTCGGCCGGATTTTATTGTCTTTGGCTTGCGGCCGGCAAAAACTGACCGAGTTAAGTGCGTGCTTGCACCTTAAACAGGCTTTAGTCAGCGGTCGGGTCAATCGTCTTTTAGAGTTAGGTGTTGTCGCAAAAAATGGAAATTATCTGTACCTTCCTGACCGGCTTTTAAAATATTGGTTGAGATTTGTTTTTTATAAACGCCGCAATGTTATTGAAGATACCGATGAGCGCCAGCAGGACGAATTTAGACAGGAATTTGCCCGCGCGTATGAAACTTCTTGTGTCAATGCCAAACGGGATGTTTCTTTGCAAATTTTAGAATTGTTCGCGTGTTTCGAAAATGAATCTTTGTCAATCAACGGTCGGCGTTATAAATTGCCGGCATTCCGTCAAATGACTCCGACGAGAATCCCGCTTGCTTTAGGTGGGCATTTGGATTTGATCCGTGCCGTTTGTGATGAAGGCGAGTGGATGATTATGCTTAAATCCGGCGTTGTCGGCGAAAACGAAATCAACAGCATGTTGGCGGAAACAAAAAAGATTATCCATAAACCGCAACGCTGCGTTCTGATTTCTTTTGATTACTTAGATGAAAATGCGCGGGTCAAGGCTTTGCAGGAGCGGATGTGGATTTGGAACGAGGGGGAATTAAGCACTCTTTCCTCTATTTTTGATAAATCGCTGATTGCTTTTCCAAGACAGGTAAAAGTTTAACCCGGATTAATTTATGCTTAGAATTGGTGTTGTTGCCGATACGCACTCTCGGGAAATTCCCAAAATGCTCCTGAAAGATTTTAAGTCAGTCGACCTGATTATTCACGCGGGAGACTTTTGTGATATTGCGGATTATGAAATTCTTTCGAATATCAAAGAAGTGAAAGCCGTTTACGGCAATATGGACACAGAAGCCATCCGCAAGATTTTTCCTCGTCGGCAAATTTTTAAGCTCGGCGCTTTTTCGGTGGGGCTTTTTCATGGCGAAGGCCCGCCTAAGACGATCCTTGAAAAAGTTAAAGAAGAATTTAAAAATGACAAGGTTGACATTGTGATCTTTGGCCATTCGCATCAACCTTTTAATCAAAAAGAGGGAAATGTTTTGTATTTCAATCCCGGCAGTCCCAATGATACGGTTTTTGCCCCGTATTTTTCTTACGGAATCATCGAGATTGCCAATAAAGATTTTTCGGCAAAACTTGTCAAAATTAAGGAATAGATCATCGTATGGACAAACTCTGGGCGCCTTGGCGCGTCAAATATGTGACCGAGCTAATCGGCAAAACAAAAGGATGCGTGTTCTGTCGCATGCTTAAAGAAAACGAAGATAAAAAAAACCTGATTGTCCGGCGCAGTGATTTGAGTTTTACCGTTTTGAATCTTTATCCCTATAATAATGGGCACATTTTGATTTTGCCCAAGCGTCACGTCGATGACTTAAGCAAACTCTCGGCCGAAGAAACAGCAGACCTTTTTGCATTGCTGAATTATTCCAAAGGGCTTTTAGACAAAACTCTCAAGCCCGCCGGATATAATGTCGGGATGAATTTAGGACGAGCGGCGGGTGCGGGATTCCCGGGGCATTTGCATATCCATGTGGTGCCGCGTTGGAAATATGACGTGAATTTTATGCCGGTTTTGGCAGAAACAAAAGTGATTTCGCAGTCGCTGAAAGTGTTGCATAAAAAATTGACCAAAGCGCACATGGTTGAATTAAAGAAGAAATAATATAAGTAATGTTCAAGTTAAACGATTGATAGACTCCTTTTAAGGCGAATAGCGCCATAGAGGCGCCAAACAATTGAGCCGAAAAGGACTCTCTCAACCGTGAAATGCGAAAACGAATACGATAAGCAAATTTATGCGCACACGTCAAGATATTGAAGCATTGGAACGCAAAATACTCGCCCCTTATGCGATGAAAAGCGCTGATTCCGGCGAGCGGATCCATAAGGAACCCTCGCATCCTGTGCGAACATGTTATCAGCGTGACCGCGACCGGATTGTCCACTCTGAAGCTTTTCGCAAACTCGAATACAAAACGCAAGTTTTTACAATTCTCGAGGGAGATTATTACCGCACGCGCTTGACGCATACCATTGAGGTGGCGCAAATCGGTCGGACGATTGGCCGCAATCTGATGCTCAATGAAGACTTGATTGAAGCGATTGCCTTAGCCCATGACCTTGGTCATCCGCCGTTTGGCCACGCGGGCGAAGATGCCTTGGACAATATTTTAAAAAAAGCCAAACTCAAAGGGTTTAATCACAACAAGCACAGTTTTGAAATTTTGACGCGTTTGGAAAAACGTTATCCGGATTTTGACGGATTGAATTTAACTTCGGAGGTCTTGGTTGGAATTTTGAAACACAAAACCGTTTATGACCTGCCGGGCAACGCGAAACAGTTTTTTAATGACGGGACGACGTTGGAAGCGCAGGTTGTTGATTTGGCCGATTCGCTGGCATATCTTAACCATGATATCGACGATGGTTTGACGTCGGGATGTATTACGGAAAATGATTTGACGCAAAGTGTGCTTTGGCAAAAAGCTCTTGCACGCATCGGCGGGACAGAGAATTTTACAAATCGCGACATGCTCAAATATCAGGTTGTTAAAGCGCTTATCGATATGCAAATTACGGACCTTTTGCATTTTACCGATGAACGCTTGAAAAAAATCGGTTTTCGTTCTGCTGAGGAAGTCAAAAAATACCGCAAGGATGTCGTCGCTTTTAGCCCCAAAATGTCGCAAGAGCGAAGCTTTTTGCAGAGTTTGCTTAATCAAAAGCTGTATCATCATTATCGGGTCGTGCGCATGACATCTAAAGCGCAGCGAATCATCGACGATCTTTTTGCGGTCTATTTAAAACAGCCGCATCAATTGGCCCCACAGGTTTATTCGCGGGCCAAACGGTATTCGAAAGGCGAAAAATACGAGACGATTTGTAATTATATCGCTTCGATGACCGACCGGTATGCGCTCGAGGAGCATAAAAAATTTTTTAACCCTTACGCGTTAGTGTAGACATGCAAAATCATCAACAGCCCAAAAAGAATTTTAAAAATCCTTACAAGCCTATTTCCCTGGAAAAACGTTACGGTTTGGTTTTGTCGGCGGTGCACATGGTTTATCGCTTGGTCAACTCGACGTACAATGTCCATGAGTTGACGCTGCGCTTGACGCGGTTGCTCTGCCAGTTTATCAAGGCAAGTTCCGCCAGCGTCTATATTCTTGATCCGCAAAAACGCAAAGTCATTCTCGTCGCTATTTTTAATAATCAAATCAATATTTTGCTCGACAAACGCCACGATTTAAAAAATATCAGCGACGTTGAGATCCGTGTTACGGAAGGGTATCCTTTGATTGAAAAGAGAGTCATTGGCTTGCCGCTGATTGCGGATGAAAATATCGGCGCGATTTTTATTGAACGCAAAAATAGCGAACCGCCATTTACGGATTTTGACCGCGAAATGCTTTCTGTTTTTGCCGAGCAAAGCGTGACGGCGATTAAAAAACTCCAGCTTTATGAAGAGCAGCAAAAAACAATCATGGGCAGCATTCAGTTTATTGATAAGCTCCTCGAGAGAAAAGGTTATCAGGCGCTGGCGCATGCGCCGGCTTATTTTAGTATTATGAAAGCACTCGCCGAAAAAATGAGTCTTGGACAAGAAGCCATCGATTGTTTACAATACGCCAGCATGTTGCACGATGCGGGCGCGGTGGATGTTCCGTTTGAAATTCTCTCTAAGACAAGCAAGCTTACGCCGGAAGAATTTAAGATCATTCGTGATTTGCCGATGAAAAGTGCGGAATTAATCAAGCCGGTCGCTTTTTTGCGTCCTGTTTTGCCGATTATTTTATATCATCGTGAAAAATATGACGGGACAGGTTATCCGTCGGGTTTAAAGAAAGAACAGATCCCTGTTGGAGCCAGGATTATGGCGGTCGTCGATGCGTTTGAAGCGATGACGCGCGGCCGTCCGTATAAAGCGAAGTTGACCTTAGCTCAAGCGATCGATGAGCTTTTGCATAACAGCGGCACCCAATTTGATCCGAAGGTTGTGAAATGTTTTAGCGAGTTATATAAGCAAAAAAAGTTCCGAAAATTCTTGAGTAAACTCCAATAAGTCTTTATATAATATTTCCATGAATATCCATTTTGGTAATCAATCCCAGTTTGAACTTTTTCCCGGGACGACGGGCGAACCTATTGAAAATACGGCACCGCGTTTTATTTTTAGCCGCATTGTGCTCACCTTTGAAAACCTCGTCGTGGTTTTTGTTTTTGTAATTGTTTGTTTGATTATCGCTTTTTCGATTGGTGTTGAACGCGGACGCGTGAAAGCACGTTTGGCGCGACCGGTCGCCCAATTGACAATGCCTCAGACGACACAGACAAGTGTCATGCCTAATGCGCAAATTGCCCTTGTTGCCCCAAGTGTGCCGGCTGTCAAGCCATTGCCGCTTGCGGTTGTAAATGCAGAAGCTTCTTTAAGGACAGTTCCCTCATCGGTAAGGGTTGCGCCTGCGCTTACTGCCCGGCCGGTTAACCGAGAAAAAGATGTTGACAAAAGGTACACTGTTCAGGTAGCATCTTACAAAAAAGAATCCATGGCCCAGAAGGAATCCAAGGAGCTTAAGCGTCAGGGCTTGGCCAGTTTTGTGGCGGTTAAGGGAAATTATTCGATTGTGTGTGTCGGAAGCTTTTCGACCCAAGAAGAAGCCAAGCAAATGTTGGGCAAACTTAAAAAACGTTACAAAGATAGTACGATAAGGAGTTTATAATGTCGCTACACTCGTCGCTGAAGATTGATACTGCCGGAGCGCAACAGCGTTCTGTTTTAACGCGTATCGAACGTATGAAAGAAATGATGAAAAAAGGACTTTGGAAAGAAGATCGCAGCGCGGTTGGGCTTCCCAAGACAAGAATTCTTAAAGTTAAGGCGCGTAAAGCCGTTAAAGAAGCGGCTTCTGCAGAAGGCGCTGCGGCGGCTCCTGCGGCTAAAGCTGCACCGGCTGCTAAAGCAGCTGCACCAGCTGCGAAAGCTGCTGCTCCTAAGAAATAAATAATGAAGAAAGCTCTTTTTTTAAGTTTAAGCCTCTTGTGTTTTGGTGTTTTTGACGGCCAAGCTCAAGAGGCTTTTCCTTTTGTTGCTCGAGTAACGGCCAAGACGGTCAATCTGCGGGCCGGTCAAAATGCGAATTTTGAATCGTTAGGTCAATTAAAGAAGGATGATCAGGTGGTTGTTGTCGCTGCGAGCTTTGATTGGCGAAAAATCAAACTTCCCCTTGAAGCGAAAGCCTATGTCAGCAGCCAATTTATAAAGGAATTAGGCCAGGGAATTGGTGAGGTGACCGGCAATCGCCTGAATATTCGCGCTGGCGCTTTAGCTAATGCGTCGATCATTGGACAGCTTAAAAAAGGCGACTTGGTTGCGATTCTTGAAAAAAAGGAAAATTGGTATCGCATTCAACCGCCGGACCAAAGTTTTGGATGGGTGTCCAAGGATTTTATCGAATTTCAGTCAAGCGAAATCCCCAGCGCCCGTTTGGTTCAAGCTCCTGCTGCTGCAGAGGCAATTCAAAAGACTCCCTCGGACAATGCGTCCGTACAAAGTTCCTCTGACCTTGTTTTGGCCAGTGGCATTGTCGAGAATTTGGGCATTAAAACAATATCGTTGGACATTCGGCATTCTATGCAAAGCGACGGAAAAACATATGCCCTTCAAGGGTACCGCCATATTTTAGACGGCTTTCTCAATCAGAAAGTTAAAATTGAGGGCAAACTTCAGCCGGACATCAAATCCGAAAATCCTGTTCTGCTTGTTACCAAAATCACGCTCGTTCTCTAATTTTTTGTACCAATGCGTTTATGAATCCTGAAATTTTACAGACTTTAGAAATTATTTTTGTCCTGGGCACTGCCGTTATTTTGCATGAATGCGCGCATGGCTGGGTGGCTTTAAAGTTTGGCGATCCGACGGCAAAACTGTTGGGCCGGCTGACGCTCAATCCGTTTAAACATATTGACCCGATCGGAACAGTCCTTGTGCCGATTATTACAAAGTTGACTTTAGGGTTTCCCTTTGGTTGGGCCAAACCGGTGCCGGTTAATTTTGCAAATTTGAATAATCCCAAGCGGGACATGATTTTTGTCGCCTTAGCTGGGCCTGCGGTCAATATTGTCTTGGCGCTTGTCGCGAGTGTTTTTCTTTCCTTTGCGCCAAAAATTTTTGGTTTGGCGGTTGTGATCAATTTGATGCTGGCCACTTTTAATATGATGCCGATTCCGCCCTTAGACGGCTCGCGCGTCGTCGCCGGGCTTTTGCCGACGAGTTTGGCCAGAAAATATTTATACTTAGAACCGTTTGGTTTTATTATTGTGATTGTCCTTTTGCAAAGCGGTGCGCTCGACTTTTTGGGCGGCTTTGTGATGGTGATGGCAAAAATTCTTATTGGGAATTTGTCGGGTTTGTGATTTTTTACTTGGATTGGAGGAAACCCTTAAGCTCAATGAACGGTTTCCGGTAGATGTCCCGCCTGACGGCGGGAGAAAATCGGAACTGCGTTCAATTCGCTTTCGGGTTTCTCCAATCCAAGTTATTTAATATCAGAAAGGGTGAGCGATGGCTTTAAACCTTAAAGTGAATTTGCGTGAACATAGTTATAAAATTGTCATTGGGCAGAAAATTTTGCCCAATCTTGGGCTTGAGCTAAAAGGCTTAAATTTAAGCGGTCAGGCGCTGGTCATCACGCATCCGAAGCTAAGAAAACTTTATGGAAAAACTTTAGAAAAAAGTTTGGTAACCCAAGGGTTTGGGGTAAAGTTTTTTGAAGTGCCCGAGGGTGAAGAGAGCAAATCCGCCAAAACGTATATCGGGCTTTTGGAAAAAATTGCACGCTTTGACGTTAACAAAAATATTTTTATGATCGCTTTAGGCGGCGGGGTCGTTGGAGATCTTTCTGGTTTTGTGGCCTCAACCTATCGGCGTGGCGTGCCGTTTGTGCAGGTTCCGACGACATTGCTTGCGCAAATCGACTCGGCCATCGGCGGCAAAACAGCGATTGACCTTCCCGTCGGAAAAAATTTGGTCGGCACGTTCTATCAGCCTCGGCTGGTTTTTAGCGACGTTTCTGTTTTAGCAACTCTTGATAAACGCCAAATTCGCAATGGCTTAAGCGAGGCGGTCAAATACGGGGTTATTGCCGACCGACGATTGTTTGACTATATTAGCCGAAACGTTTCCAAGCTTTTAAATTCCGATGCAAAAGTTTTGGAAGAAATTGTTTACCACTGCAGCCGTATCAAGGCTAAGGTCGTTGAGCAGGACGAAAAGGAAACCAAGGGCTTGCGCACGATCTTAAATTTTGGGCATACCGTCGGACACGCGGTTGAGGCGGCAGGGAAGTTTCGGATTTATCAGCATGGGGAAGCGGTCGCGTTAGGGATGAGGGTCGCCGCCCAATTGTCTGTGAGTCTCAATCTTTTAACTGCCAAAGAAGCCGCAATTTTAGGCGGCGCACTTTCGGATATTGGCTTGCCCGAAAAAATAACGGGTGTCAAATTCCTGGAAGTTTTAAAACATATGGCGCATGATAAGAAATTTAAGTCAGGAAAACCACGTTTTGTGCTCGCCACGGGATTGGGAAGCGTCAAGGTTGTCGACGGCATTTCTCTTCTGGACATCAAAGCTGCTATAAAAAGTTATTTATAGCAAACAGTAACTCGCAAGGATGCAAATGTGTCCCGGGCGAGTTTGGCGAGCGCCGATGTTTTTTTCGTGTAGCTTTTAAATTTTAGTTTTGGCGCGAGACACTGTTTGAGCACGGGACATGTTTGCGTCCTTGCGAGGATGTGTGTTGACTAATTCGGACGCAGAACTTTGATCGTTCGCGTTTTGCCTTTTTGCAGGATTTCAATACTGTCAGGCGTGATTTTTGTGATTTTCGCCCCTTCGACAGATTCGCCGACCTCATAAAATTCTTTGTTGATCAGCGCAAAACTTTTTCCATCCATTTCAACGATGCCCGAGAGGATCAATTCTCCTTTTTTAGGTTCGGGGGCCGAAACGCTCGGCGCAAGAGCTGGGGCAGGGGTGGTTAGGGGACTGACCGTTGTTGCAGAACGGCTCGATACAGGGACATAAAACTTGGTCGCCGACATTTCTTTGATTCGGCGCGTGTATTCGTAAAGATTGTAAAACGTCAGACCAAGGAGAATAAAGATGACGCTACCCCACAACAAGAGGGCAAAAACGGTTGGCTTTTGAAAAGTTTTTCCGTTGTCTGCCGGTTTATTGATAATGCTTGGACTTTCAGAACGATTCGATTGGACTTTTTTCAGCGCTTCGTGAATGATGCTCATGATAATGGCCGACCTCGTTAACGGCCTGTAAGGTGATATGCTCGTCGATAATATGTGTTCCGGTCACAAATCCTAAGAGCAGGGCGCGGTCGCAAAGGATATTGATCGTGCGCGGCGTGCCTTGCGAATGACCGAAAATAATTTCAATCGCCCGATCGGTAAAGTGTACGTTAACCTGGTTAGGCGAAATTTCTTCGTCGGGCCCAAAGCCGGATGCGATTTTGATCCGGTGCGCCACATAATTTCCAACGTCGCTTTTGTCCAACGGTAAAATATGGTACCGCACTGCGACCCTCTGGGTTAACTGACGCAAGGCGGGAAGCTTGAGCTTTTGTTGCAATTCAGGCTGCCCGATGAGAATAATCTGCAATAACTTTTCTTTTTCAGTTTCGAGATTTGATAAAAGACGTATTTGTTCGAGTTGATTGATTTTAAGATTCTGGGCCTCATCAATAATGAGCACGACATTGTTTCCTAACGTTGTTTGCTCGATCAAAAAATTATTGAGCGCTGAAATAAGGCTCAGTTTGTTGCGAAAATTCCCCGCAATTCCTAAATCTTTGGCGATAAATTGCAGAAGTTGCAGTTCTGAAAAGTACGGGTTTAAGACAAGCGCTGTTTTAATGTTGGTTTTAAGACGGCTTAGCAGGCTGCGGCAGAGGGTGGTTTTGCCGGTGCCGATTTCGCCGGTTATGACCAAAATCCCTTTGCGCTGTTCTATGCCATAAACCAAATGTGAAAAAGCTTCTTCGTGGCGCTGACTGGGAAAGAAAAATTCCGGGTCGGACGTGATATTAAACGGTTGCTGTAGAAAATTGTAAAATTCTTTATACACAGACGGAATTATACACCACAAATCCCAAAAATTACATTGTGAAGACGATAATTTTGTTTTATACTTTGACTATGTTTCCCTCACAAAAATACCGCGCTGGACAGTCCAGCCTCGAATATCTTGCCTTGGCCGTTTTTGTCATGATGGGTATTATTATCGGCGGGCCGTATGTGGTCCGTTCGATCAATGCGCATTTTAAAACCCTCGAAGAAGGTGCAATTGACTCTGATCGGGAAGCGATTGTGGAAGGTCCCACGGGGGTTAATTTGACAGGGTGTAATTGCAGCGATTTGCTTTTTCGTCATTGCGGGGATGGCACGACGCTTATCAATGGCGCTATTTGTAAGGAAACCCAAGCCGTTTATGCTCGCAACTGTGACCCTCTAGGCTGCGAAGTAGATCTTTTAAAGTATAAATTTGTGGGCATCATGCAAGAGTGTCGTAATGATTCAAGGGATAGGTGTTGTGAAGCGGAGAAGTCAGGCGAATGCGGAAATGATCCAGATGCTAGCGGAGTTTGCAAAACTCTCGATGGGGGACAAAGAGAAAAGACAAAGGTGTGCAATTCTCCGACGAAAACGACTAAGGTAAGGTGTGAATTAGACGGTACGTGTAAATATGAATGTCAACCGTTAGGACCCCATGCCAGTTGGTGTAATGCGGCAGTATTAAATGTTAATCTTACGTCTCCTGACGTTCCCGTAACATATCGAAATCCGAAAGGATGCACGACTCCCGGTGCGTTCTGTGAGGCACAGTGTGACACGGGGTATACTGCCATTGTGGGAGGGTGTACGCCACCACCACCACCACCACCGCCGCCAGCTGCTTATCATGGTTTTGGGTGCGGGGCTTGTTCCGCAGTAGGATACGGAATCTCCAGAGATTATGTATCTGATGGATCCTGGAATGATCGATGTAACTTACCCCCTGGATATAATGAAGCTGAGGCGTGTTCTCTTGGAGTTGGCAGTTATGCCGGGGTGTATTTTTGGGGGCATTGCGCAGGTAGTAGTGTAGGTGATCTTCAGTGGTGGATATTTCCTCCGGGGAATAAAGGTTGTCTCTTGTTAAGTTGTGGGAATCGGACATGTGGTGATACTCCAGAAGAATCTGAGTTTACATGTCCAGTGGATTGCTCAACTATTACGTCTGATCCTCCTTCGTCGGCGTGCGGGGATGGTCTTTGCAATGGGGGTGAAATATGTGGATATTGTGGTTATGAAAGTCCTCCAGGTTGTATGTCCTGTCCAAGTGACTGTTGTTCTGGAGTTGCGTCCGACGGATAATTTGGACCGTTTCTTATTTGCAAAGGTCTTATGTTTCAAATTTGTACCTAGGGGCGTATTGCAATACGCCCCTACGAGGCAAAAAGGTGCCAGCACCTTTAAAAATAAAAAGGGGGTCGCATCGAGGGAGGATTCAATAAATCCTGTTTTGAATTCTGGCAGCGCTGCCAGAATTTATATTAGGTATATTTAAACTCCCCATACGAAGAGTCACGCTGAAAATGACAAGCTCATTTTTTTATTGTAAAATTTCGATTTATGTTATAATCACCCCTCGGTTAGGAGAAATCGGATGAGTCTTGCAGACAATCGAAAATTTCCCCGTGCAGAGTTTCGTGAAGCTGTGGCCTATCGTTTTCCCGAAAATCCGGTTTTTAATGGTTCTGTTGGGTATGATTTAAGTCAAGGGGGGGTGCGGTTTCGTACAGAGGATTTTCTCCCTCATGATGCGCAAGTGGTCGTCAACCTTCAACTTAAGATTGATCAGGAAGCGACTTTAGATGCGCGAGTTGTTTGGGTGCAAAAGGTTCCCCACGCGGAGATTTATCAGGTGGGTTGTGAATTTTTGGAAAATCGCGACAATGTTTTTCCGCGTTTTGTCGTCAAAAACTTTTTGGATTTGTATAAATCGTAGCACTTTAAAAGGAGCATTGTTAAGTTATGGCAGATGAAAAGAAAGAAGCCGCCCCGGAGATCGTTAAAAATTGTTCCGGATGCAAAAAACCTGTTAAAAAGTCCCGCCGGTATTTTCGTGACGGAAAATATTACTGCAATTACAGCTGCTGGCGTAAAGTTAAGCCGAGTAAACAAGCCGAAGAAGCTGCCCCTGCAGAAGCCTAATCGTTAATTTTTGCAAAAGAGGAATCGATGAGTCAAAAATCTTCTGTAGAACGCCGCAAGGATGCTCGGTTTTTTGGCAGTATTCCGGTCAAAATTTCGGGTGATGATTTTGACCTTGTTACCGAAACAAAAAACTTGAGCCGTTCGGGTGCTTATTGCCGCGTCAATCAATACATCGAACCGATGACCAAGCTTCGGGTGCAGTTTCTTTTGCCGTTTAAACACAATGATCATACGGTGACTAAAAAGATCTCTTGCGGCGCGGTCATTGTTCGTACCGAGAGCGATCCGGCCAATGGCGCGTATAATGTTGCTGTCTTTTTTAATGATATTCAGGCGCGCGACGTAGCTGCGCTGACAGAATATGTGACCAATATGCTTTCTGTTGAAGAAAAAAAATCCGGAGTCCGTTGATATGGAGTCGATGCTCAAAGATGTTTCGCCGGTACAATTATTTTTTATGGTCGCGGTTCAGCTGTGGATCGTGGTTATTTTTCCGGTCATTGTTTTTCGCAAGCTTAACTATTTGACAGAGCTTATCGAGTCGCAGTTTGAAGAAGAAAATACCGACGAAGCAAAAGCTTAAAGTTTGACCCTCCTTATGGCTTTGCCTATCCCAATTTTGTACCAGGATAAAGATTATGTTGTTTTTGATAAGCCCTCCGGCCTTTTGGTCGTGCCGGACCCTCGGGGCATGTCGAAAACTTTGGAAAATATTGTCAATGAACAATTTCCTGCGACAGAAGCTGGAGCTTTGCTTGCCTGCCATCGGTTAGACCGCGAAACTTCAGGCGCAATTATTTTTGCTCGCGGCAAAGAAAACCAAGAGCGGATGATGGATGAATTTCGCAAAGGCGCCGTCGAGAAAGAATACATTGCTTTTGTCCGCGGCAAGATGAAAAATCCGGCCGGAGAAATCAAAAGTGTCATTCAGGATTTTCATGAAAAGAAACATAGCCGCAGACGCGAAAAACCCGTCGGAAAATTAGCGGTAACTCGCTATAAAGTTCTAGCGGTCAAACATCTTTTTACGGTCGTTGCGGTTTATCCACTGACGGGCAGGACCAATCAGATCCGTATTCATTTAGGGCAGATCGGGCATCCGATTTTAGGCGAACGGCTTTATGCTTTTGGCAAAGATTTTCCTATTAAGTTTAAGCGTGTTGCTCTTCATGCCGCGCAGGTTAGTTTTAGACATCCGTTGACGGGCAAAAAAATCACGGTCCGCGCAGAGCTTGCGAAAGATATGGAAAATTTTATCAATCGATATTAGAATAGCTTCGTTATTTGCTTACAACCTAAGGGAGGACCACTTGCAGACTTTAGAAATTAAGGGAAAATCAATCAACGAACTTAGCCAGATTTGTCATTCGATTGCCGTTGAAAAAGGTTTTTGGGACAAAGAGCGCAATGTCGGCGAGGCGTTGATGCTGATCGTTACCGAATTAGCCGAAGCGATGGAGGCCCATCGCATCCAGGATCAAGAAAATTTTAAGGAAGAAATTGCGGATAGTTTTATCCGTCTGCTCGATCTTTGCGGTGGAATGAAAATTGATATTGAAGGCGAGATTGAAAAGAAGTCCAACAAAAATAAAAATCGTCCATATAAACATGGGAAGATATGTTGAGGACCGGGAGCTTTAGCTCTCGGTACGAAATCCCTTGCGTTTTGATTTGTCGAGCTAGGGATAAAATGATCAGCAAGGGATTAATTTAAATAATATGAAAAAAACAACTCTCATTCTAGCGTTACTTTTTTTTACCGGTTGCGCCACAACGAATATCCCAAGTTATCTTCAACCCAAGAAGCCGTATCTTAAGCGCTACTACGCGAATTACGAAAAAAGTTTGTCGTCTGTTAAAACGATTCTCGCTGAATTAGGCTGGACCCTTGAGGAATCAACAGACCCGGGTGTTTATGAACATACCCGCTTTAATGACTTGGACGAAAACCAGCTGCTTTTGGTGACCGCGGTGCGTCCCACGCCGATGCTCGTCGGCACCCGTTATGCGCGGATGAATATTTATCTGCGTTCCAAAAAAGATGTGACCGAGGTGGAAGTCCGTTATCTGACAACCACGTCGACGGCGCTTAATAATTTTTCGACGTACAATAACGATAGCGCTGTTAAACGATTTTTTGAGCGGTTGACGGACGTGTTGCCGCCGGTTGAGTAAACGTCTTTTTCCATGGACAAGTTTATCCTCAAAAGTCCTTTTCGGCCTGTCCCCGAACAGAATGCCGCCATCGATAAGCTCGTCGAGAATCTGCACAATAAAGCTTCCTCCCAAGTCCTTTTAGGTGTCACCGGCAGCGGAAAAACTTTTACGCTGGCCAATGTCATCGAAAAAGTCAACCGTCCCACGCTTGTTATTTCGCATAATAAAACCTTGGCCGCCCAGCTTTACGGGGAGTTTAAGGAATTTTTTCCGCAAAACGCCGTTGAGTATTTTGTCAGCTACTACGATTACTATCAACCGGAGGCGTATATTCCGCAGACGGACGTGTATATCGAAAAAGATTCGTCGATTAATGATCGGCTTGACCGGCTACGTTTGGCAGCCACAACATCGCTTATGTCGCGTCGGGATGTGCTGATTGTCGCCAGCGTCTCGTGTATTTATAATTTAGGATCGCCGGGAGATTACAAAAATCAGCTTGTTTATTTGGAAAAAGGACAAAGCTTAGACCGCGATGAAGTGATCGCTAAGCTTATTGATATTCAATACGAGCGAAACGACTATGATTTTACCCGTGGAAAAATTCGTGTGCGCGGGGATGTTGTCGAAATTTTTCCAGCGTATCGACAGGATGCGCTTCGGGTGGTGTTTTTTGGCGATGAGATTGAAAAGATCAGCCAGATTAATCCTGTAACTGGCGAGGAAATCCAGAGACTTGAAAAGACAGCGATTTTTCCGGCGAAACATTTTATTGTCTCTCAACCCTTTATCGAGAAGGCGATGGTCGATATCGAATCTGAATTAAAGGAGCGGTTAGCGCAGTTAAATGCACAGGGAAAACTTTTAGAGTCCCAGCGGCTTAATTCGCGGACACGTTATGACATGGAAATGATGCGGGAAGTCGGTTATTGCCAGGGCATTGAAAATTATTCGCGCGCGCTTTCTGGCCGTCCGTCGGGCAGTCGTCCGTTTTGTTTGCTCGACTATTTCCCGGAGGATTTTTTGGTTTTGGTTGATGAGTCGCATGTGACGATTCCGCAGATAAGAGGAATGTATGCGGGGGATCGCAGCCGCAAAGAAACGCTTGTCAATTATGGGTTTCGTCTGCCGTCGTGTTTAGATAATCGGCCTTTGAAATTTGATGAGTTTCGTTCGCTGGTCGGGAATTGGATTTTTGTTTCGGCGACACCGTCCGAATATGAAATAAAAGAGAGTCAGGGCAAGGCGGTTGAACAGATCATTCGTCCGACGGGGATTGTCGACCCGCCGATTTTTGTGCGGCCAACGGCAGGCCAGGTGGACGATCTTATTAAAGAAATAAAGGCGCGCGCCAAGAAAAATGAGCGTGTTTTGGTTACGACGTTGACAAAAAAAATGGCCGAAGATTTGGCGGCGTATCTTGAGGAACAAAAAGTTAAAGTCAAATATTTACATTCGGATATTGAAACGATCGACCGGACAAAAATTTTACAAGAGTTACGGCAGAAAAAGTTTGATTGTCTTGTTGGAGTAAATCTTTTGCGGGAAGGGATTGATCTTCCCGAAGTTTCGCTGGTGGCGATTTTTGATGCGGATAAACAGGGTTTCCTTCGTTCACGCACATCGCTTATTCAGGTCTCGGGTCGCGCTGCGCGCAATGTCAACGGCGTTGTCATCATGTATGCCGATTCGATTAGTCAAGCGATGAAAGACGCGATGGGTGAATGTGACAGGCGGCGGGAAATACAAATTGCGTTTAATAAAAAGTATAATATTACGCCTGAGAGTATTACGAAAGCTATTTGCGGCGGCATTGAAGAGTTTGCTTTGGAAGAGGCAGAGGAAATGGTGGTTGGGTTAACAGGTTTGAATGACGAAGAATATGCGTTTTCAAATATGCTTGCCGATTTACAAGCGCAGATGGAAACGGCAGCGCGCAATTTGCAGTTTGAAAAAGCGGCGGCGATTCGGGATAAGATCAAGCAAGTTAAAGAAACCAACAATTGGGATGAGCTTAAAGCCCATAAGGATAAAGCCAATGTTAAAAAAAAGAAAAACTAGGATTGGAAATATTTTGCGAGGCCGGGTGGCGCGAAGCGGGTCCCCGACTGAATTTAAAGTTAGTTATTCTTTAGTTATTGATATTGGAAATACGACGATCCATTTTGCTGTTTGTGATCGCTTGACTGTTGTAGAAAGGCGGACGATTTTAACGGTACAAAAAACTTTGGAGCTTGCCGCAGAGATTAAGGCAACTTTGTCGGCGTTGCATCGGAAAAATTTTTCTTTCAGCTCTGTTATCGTTTGCAGTGTTGTTCCATCAGTAATAAAAGTTTTGGAGCCGCTTGTTTTTAGGAATTTGAAAGTTAAACCGGTGATTGTTGGGCGAGATGTCTTCGTTCCGATTAAAAATCTTTACAATAATCCCAAGCAGGTTGGGCAGGACCGGTTAGTCGGTGCGTATGGCGCCTGCGAGCTTTATGGAGAACCGGCGATTGTCATTGATTTGGGAACAGCGATTACGCTGGACGTGGTTTCCCAAAAGCGCGAATATTTAGGTGGTATTATTGTGCCGGGCATTCATATTACCGCCGAGACTTTGTTTGAACGCACCGCGCTTTTGCCGTTAGTTGAAATTACAAAACCCAAAGCCTTGATCGGTAAAGACACGCAGGGAAGTATTTTAAGCGGAATTTTTTACGGATATGGGGAAATGCTTAAAGGACTTATCAAGCTTTTGTCCCACGATTCAAAAGTCAAGCCAAAGGTCATTATTACCGGCGGACATGCGAAGCTGATGGCCGAATATATCAAGGACAGTATCGATGTTATCGACCCCGATCTTGTTCTTAAAGGTTTGGCGCTTTTGGGATCAGAAATTCTTAAGTAGTTTGTTGAGATTCCCGTCAGAGAAATTGTCTTTTGTGGCCGGCTTGGAAAGTTGCGCCAAAATTTCTTTGGCGAGGGTTTTGCCGATTTTGTCAATTTCCGAGATTTCTTCGAGGCCAGCTTTTTTTAAATCTGCAAAATTTTTATATCCTTTTTCAAAAAGATTACGTGCCCGAACACGCCCGATACCTTTAAGTTGTGTCAGCTGCGTCAGCTCTTCTTTGACCCCGTAGGTCACGCGGTTTTTAAGATGCAAAAGCGGCCAGCCCAAATTGTCAAACCCAAGCAGTTCGCTAAATGTTATCGCCGCGTGCAAAAGCCAAAGGTTTGACTCCAAATGACGGTAAATATCGCCGGGCCCGATGCCAAATTTATCGCAAAGCGTTTCTTCTTTTTCTTCTTCAATCCAGCCGCTCATCATCATCGTGGTTTTGGCCACCGACAAAAATAAAATAAAATTTTCCAGCGCCGGCAGCTCTTTGGCTGTCATAAACAGTTCGTCTTGATAATTGTTGGTAAAAAATTCAATTTTTTCATTGTCCGATTTGCCCGGCTTAAGAAGCGGGCTGTCCGGACAGCAGGCGAGCATATGCAAAATCCCGACGCAGGAAAAAGATTTTCCTTGATGAATTTTGCTTAAGCCCTCCCGCAGGACAATGCTTGAGATCGGATCAATGTAAAGACGGCTTGTGCATTGGCCAAAAGCTGTGGCATGAAAGCGAAAACCGTTTTTTTCGATAAAGCCTTCTTTGGTCAAAAATTCAAAAACGTCTCCGATGGTGTCCAGCAAATTAGGAATAAGTCGCTGATGCGAAAGAAAAGTTTGCGAGAGAAATTCGAAAGTGTCATTGATGTCATGCACGTACCCGCCGGCAATCGAGGCTAAAATATGAAAACGAAGCGCAGCTTGATTGCCCAGTTTTGAAAAAATCGGCTCTGGACTTGCCTTAATGTAGCGGTCAAAAAGTGCTTTGGTTTCACCGAGTGTCTTTGCCAACAAAACAGCTTCGCCATATTGGTCAAATTGCGGACGCCCTGCGCGGCCTGCGCATTGCTTGTATTCAGAAACAGGAATAAAGGATGAGCCTAAACCGGTTTCGAAACGTTTCGTGTCGCGCACGATCACCCGACGGGCTGGAAGGTTGACGCCGGCCGCCAGAGTCGGTGTTGAACAAATGACTTTAATAAGATTATTTTTAAAATTTTGCTCGATAAGTTTACGCTGTTCTGTCTTTAATCCTGCATGATGAAAAGCGCATCCATGCTTGACCACATCGGCTAATTGCCGGCAGACTTTTGTGGCGCTTGAGGCATTCCCAATAATTTCGGATGCGATCTGGGCAAGGTGTGTTTTTTCCTGCGGGCTAAGCAATTTTGCAACACTCCCACAAAGTTGCCGGCTGGCCGCTTGGCTGGATTTGCGCG
This sequence comes from uncultured Planctomycetales bacterium, assembly GCA_964474085.1. GTDB lineage: Bacteria > Omnitrophota > Gorgyraeia > Zapsychrales > JANLHA01 > JADLGJ01. The sequence goes on along the minus strand of CAYYRJ010000027.1, from coordinate 11,473 downwards.
AATTGACAAAAACAAGAACTTGCCCTTTAGATTTGATCGTGTCGGCGGTCAGTTTTTCGATATCCTCGGTGGCATCTTCTTTAATCATGCGGCTGGCAAAATTATGAAAATGAATTTCTTCGCCTAAATAAACGCCTTCTTTTAAAGGAATCGGACGCCATGAACTTAAAACAAGTTCTGCATCAAGCCATTGGGCCATACTTTGGGCGTTACTTACCGTTGCGCTTAAGGCAATGATCTGGGCTTTGGGGTTGAGTTGCCGTATTCGCGCAATCAAAATTTCGAGTGTCGGCCCTCGGCTGTCGTCGTTTAGAAAATGGATTTCATCGATGACAACAAGGCTTAAGCAATCGATAAGTCCTTTGGCGCGCTCGCGCAGAAGGCTGTCGACCTTTTCGGCGGTAGCCACAAGAATTTGGTTGCGACTTAAAATTTTGCCCGATGAATCGCTGTCGCTGCTGGCTAAGCCGATGGTAATGCCAAGCGAGGCATATTTATTTTGAAAATCTTCGCATTTTTCGCTGACTAAGGCTTTCAGCGGGGCGATGTAAAGACAGCGGCCGTTTTCGCGGAGAATTTTTTTTAACATACAAAGCTCGGCGATCAGAGTTTTTCCGGCCGCCGTTGGAACAGATAAAAGGACGTTTTTGCCGTCGAGCGCACCGGCGTCAACCGCTTGGTGTTGCGGCGGATAAAGTTCGCTAATACCCTGTTTGGCAAAAATATCTTGGACTGTTTTGGGGAAATGATGCTTCGCTAAGAGTTCGGGAAGATTCACAAAATTGACCTTAAAAAGTGAAGTTATTTATTCAGTTCTTAAACGCCTGATATATAATTGAAAACATATTAACATATGCGTAGTGTCCTTCAAAGAGTTAAAGCGGCAAGTGTGGTTGTTGGCCAGGAAACGGTCGGAAAGATCGGTTGCGGCATGCTGATTTTTTTGGCGATTTCTGCGGATGATCGTGAGCAAAATCTCGACTGGATGGTCAACAAAATTGCGCAGTTGCGGATTTTTGAAGATGCGCAGGGCAAGATGAATCTTTCCGCAGAAGAGGCAAACGCAGAATTTTTGGTTGTCTCCCAGTTTACGCTGCTAGGCGATTGCATCAAAGGCCGACGTCCGTCGTTTGATAAAGCTGCAGAGCCGCAAAAGGCCGAAGATTTTTATAATCGTTTCGTCGAAAAATTAAAACAAAAGAATTTTAAAGTTGAAACTGGAACGTTTCGTGCGGACATGCAGGTTTCTCTTATTAACGATGGGCCTGTGACGCTGGTGATTGATAGTCCGTAAAATAAGAAGTTGGACGCTGGTGGTTAGACGCTGGTAATTTGTAAATGGTTTTAACCGTAGGGAACAGGCATGCCTGTTCCCTACAGAAAACAATACAAGGTTTATTGCGTAGGGGCGTATTGAATACCGTACGAGCACGATATTTATTTCGTAGGTCCGTATTGCAATACGCACCTACAAATGCAAATATTATGAAAGAATTTTTTTAAATTTAATGATAAATCTTTTCGATACGCACGCTCATCTTGATCACGTCGAAAATTTGGACAGCGCTTTAGATCAGGCGTATCAGGACGGAGTCTCTGCCGTTTTGGCTGTCAGCACCGATCTGGGCGCGATGAAAAGAAATTTAGAAATCAAGAAACTCTATGATTCGGTTTTTTCCCCAACGTCTAACGTCCAGCCTCCAATTTCTAGAATAAAGATTTACTTAGGTCTCGGCATTCATCCCGGCGAGATCAAGGTACAGGAAATAGAAGAGTCGTACGCTTTTATCGAAGAAAATATCAGTCAGGCCGATGTCGTCGGCGAGATCGGCTTGGATTTTTGGTACAAATGGGTACGAAAAGATGATCAGAAGAAAAACGAGCAGCGCGAAGTTTTTCGCCGTCAGCTTGCGTTGGCAAAAAAGTTTGATAAGCCCGTCGTTGTGCATACACGGGGGACGTGGCGGGAATGTTTTGAAACGGTCAAAGAGTTTGGAATAAAAAAAGCAAACTTTCACTGGTATAGCGGGCCTTTAGATGTGCTTGATGAAATAATCAAAAGCGGTTATTATGTTTCCTCGGGTCCGGCCTTGGCTTTTAGTCCGCAGTCGCAAGAGGCGATAGCGCATGCGCCGATTGAACAAACTTTGATCGAGACTGACTCGCCGGTCTATTTTAATTATCCCGACGAGTTGGGCGGGGGTTTTAAGTCAACGCCAAAAGATGTTTTCAAATCTTTTGAGGCGTATGTCAAACTTAAAAATATCCCGGCCCCAGGCGCGGCAGAGATTTTGAACAAAAATGCAGAGGAATTTATTGGGTTTAGTAGTTAGGGGTTGGGGGTTAGTGTTTATTAAAGGGAAAGGATTGATATGAAGAAATTGATTTTGATCGTCGTTGGGGTTGTTGTTCTTGCCTCTGGGGTTGCAGCATTTTTCTTTTTGCAGCATAGCCGCGGCAAAATTAGCATTGAAAGCGTTTTGCCGGCCCAGCCTGTTTTTTATCTGCGCACGACGGACTTAAGCTCCCGGATTGAAAAATTTACAACAACAAAACTTTTCCGTGATTTTAAAAGCATGGATTATAAAAAGTTTGCGGGCGCAATGTCAGTTGGTCCGCAGGCCTTTGATGAAGCAGAGAAAAATCTAGCTAATGTTTTTTCGCCGGAGAACCAAAAAATATTAAAAGCGCTTTTTGGCCAAGAGCTTAGCCTCGCTGTTTATTCCGACGATAGTTTGAAAGATCTGCAAGCGAAGACTCCGCAAGAAATTCAAAAAGTGATAACGCAGTTGGCGGGAAATATTTTTGTTGCAACGCGGGTTTCTTCGGATTTTGCGGCGACAGAAATCGTTCTGAAATTTTTAGGTCAGTTTAACAAAGATTTTAAAACCGATACGATGCGCTACAACGGCAAGGAAATTAACCTGATTTCCAATAAGGATGGTTCGTTGACTTTGGCCTATGTCCGTCTTGACGACATTCTTGTTATGGGGATCGGTGAAAAAGCAGCCAAGTCCGCGATTGATGTTTTTGCAAAAAAACAAAAAGCGCTTCTGGGCGACGCTGCGTTTGCCAAGCGTATGCAAAAGTTTTCTTTGGACACGCACACCGTCGGGTTTTTGGATATTCACGCGATATCCGAAATGGTCAGCGCTCAAGCGGTCCAAATGTCTAAAGATCCTAAAACAGCGATTTATGCCGGGCAAATGGAAGACTCGTTAAAGCAGCTTAAGGGTTTGGAGAGTTTGGTTTTTGCAAATTCTACAGCTGATGTTTGGACTTCAAAAGCGGGTTTGTATTTTGATAAGGAAAAAATTGACCCGGCGATGAAAGGTTTTTATTCATGCGCCCCGATCGAAAACCATTCCGTCCAATTTGTCCCGTGGGATGCGTTGTATTATCAGTGGAGCAGTTGCCTGGATTTTCCGCTGATGTTTCAACAATATAAAGAGGGGATGGCCGCGCAAGGTAAAGCAACAGGCCGGCCGATAGATGTCAATCAGATGTTAAGCGGTTATGAAAAAATGCTTGGCCTTTCGATCGAGGGGGATGTTTTGCCGGTTTTGGGTAAGGAGTTTGGGATTTATTTGACGGACGTTGACACGACGGGCAATTTTCCTATTCCTAAAATTGTTGTTTTTGTGCAAATCACCGATAGAGAAAAAGCCACAGCGCTTATCAATAAACTGCTTGCCCTTCAACCGAATTTGCGGCCCGAGGAAGAAGCCTATCAGGGCGAGGTGATCCGGTTTATTCCGATACCTTTTGTGGACAGTTTTAAAGTTGGCTATACCTTTGCGGGTAACTATCTTTTGCTGGCGAGTAATGTCGACATTCTCAAAGCATCTCTGGAAGCGTCTAAAAGTCCTGATAAATCGATTGCGATCAACAGTGCCTTGCGCTCCGCTTTGGGGTCTAAAAATTCGCTGTTTTTTGTCGAGTTTGACCGTTTGATGGGTAAAGCTGGTGAGCTTGTCGATTGGTCGACAAAAATGGCGCAACAGGCCAAGGTCCAGCGGCAGGCTTTTATCACAGGAAGCCAAAAGAATCTCGACGGTATCAAGGCCCGCAATGAAGAGTTAAATACGCAGCTTACAACGAAGAAAAAGAATCTTCTTCAAGTTGAGGCGACCGTTGACCCGACGGCAGATCTTTCCAGCCAGAAGGAGAATTTAAAAAAAGATATTGAAACGGCCCAAAAAGAAATTGCGGCTAATGAGCAGCGCGCCAAAAATCTTTCGAAGCAAATCAAGGATTACGAAGCTCGTGCGCCTAAGGAAGATGCCGACGCACAAATGGCCCAGGAGTTTCTTAAGCCGCTTTTGCAAGCTTTGTCGAACATTAAGTATTTTGTGACATCGACGAATAATGGTGATGGAGTTTTGGAGTCAACGACACAGTTAAAAATTGAGTAGCATGTTTAAAATTCTTAACAAACAAATTCTTGCTAAAGATGTCAAGCGCTTGGATATTAAGGCGCCGCTGATTGCCGCGCGCATTGCGCCCGGGCAATTTGTCATGATTATCACCGTTGAGGGCGGAGAATGGATTCCGATGCCGGTTGCCGAGGCTGAACCTTTGCGCGGGCAGATTACGGTTATTGTTCAGGAAAACACCTCAGCGACGACAAAATTGGGTAATCTGACGATTGGCGAAGAAATCTTTTCTATCATCGGCCCTTTGGGACAGCCGGCGACAATCGCCAAAACCGGTGTTGTCGTTTGTTTAGCCACCGGCGTTGGGACGGCACGGATTTTACCGATTTGCAAAGCGCTTAAAAAAGCCGGTAATAAAGTCATCGGGATTATCGGCGCAAAAACAAAGGCCAGTTTGACCTTAGAGCCGCAGATGCGAATTGCGTGCAGCCGGCTTGTGATTGCGACTGAAGACGGCAGTTACGAGCGTCGAGGTTTGGCTTCCGAGATGTTAAAAGATATTTTGGCAGCCGAAGTTGTTCGGCAAGTTTATGCTGTCGGTTCGGTCGAGATGATGCAGGCGGTTTGCCGTTTGACAAAAGAAAAATCGGTCAAGACGTTGGTCCAGTTGACACCGGCTATTTCCTGCGGGATGGGATTTTGCGGCTCATGCCGCGTTCGCGTCGAGGGAGAAGTGGTTTTAGCCTGCGTATCCGGACCGTTATTCGACGGGCACAGCGTCAATTTTGAACATTATAAAATTCGTACCGGGGCTTATCAAAACCGTGAAGAGCGTGACGGTCAAGAACACGATCCGGACGATATGACCCGTTCGATTACCAAATTTTTTCCGGGACTGCTTGGAAAATGACACAAATTAAACCTCACTATCAGCCTGCGGTCAAACGCAGCAAAAATTTTCAGGAGATTTCTTTAGGGTTGCCTAAGAAATCGATGATCGAAGAAGGCATCCGTTGCCCGCAATGTCATGATGCGCCCTGTAATCACGGATGTCCTTTGGGCGTGGATATTCCAGGCTTTATCCGTTTGGTCCGTGAAGGAGATAGCGTCGGGGCTTTGGCAAAAATCCGTGAAGCCAATGACTTGCCGGCCATCTGCGGACGGGTGTGTTTGGCGCCATGTGAAAAGGCGTGTGTTCTTTCGCAGGAAAAAATTCCAATTGGGATCCGTGCTTTGGAGCGGTACGCATCCGATCATGGACGTCCACGTTTTGGCGCAAAAAAAATTATTCACTCCACAGGAAAAAAAGTTGCAATTATCGGTTCGGGCCCGGCGGGTTTGACAGCAGCCAGCCGGTTAGCGCAAACTGGCTTAAAAGTTGTGGTTCATGAAATGTTGCCGCTTTGCGGGGGGATGCTGCGCTTTGGGATCCCCGAATTTCGTTTGCCAAAAAATGTTTTGGATGCGCAGATCGAAGAGATCCGGTCTTTGGGCGTTGAATTTAAAACGAACTTTTCCGTTGGGCAAAGTATGCGTTTGGAGCAATTTTTAAGTGAAGGATATTCGGCGGTTCTGTTGACCATCGGAAAAAACAGTACCGCTTTGCATGAGCTTGCCGGCGCTGATTTAGGCGGAGTTTATTATGCCAAAGAAATTCTTTTGATCGCCAATGCGCGTTTTGAAGATCAGTATAAAAAAAATCCTGTTCCTTTGATTGGCTCTCGTGTTGCGGTGATCGGGCATGGAAATGCCGCGCTTGATTGTGCCCGGATTTGTTTGCGCACAGGCCGGCAGGTCACGTTGATTTTTCCGGAAACGGCGGAAGATCTGAACGTTTATCCCGACGATATTGAGCTTGCTCAAGAGGAAGGGCTTCATTTGGAGGCCTTGGCGAAACCGCTGGGAATTTTAGCTGCAGGTAATTTTGCAAGCGGCGTGCAGTGTGTGCGTATGGATTTTGCGGATTCCGACGGCAGCGGCAAATGGGAAATCAAGCCTGTGCCAGCCTCCGAGTTTGTGGTCGAAGCTTCAACAGTTATACTCGCGCAAGGGTTTAAAACGAACGCCGCGCCGCTTTTTTTGGGAGCGAATTTAAAAATTAATGAGAACGGTTCGATTTGGACGGATCCCGTAACGTCTTTAACATCTTTGTCGCATTTGTATGCAGCTGGGGATGCGGTTGAGGGAGTTTCTACGCTTGTCGACGCGATGGCTTCCGGTAAAAAAGCGGCTAGTTCAATCATTAAATCCTTAAAATCATGAAATCCGATTCCCAAAAGAAAATTTCACAAGTTTTAGAAAAGTCACAGCGTAATCAAAAAATCACGATGTTAACCGCCTATGACTTTCCACTGGCTTCTATTGTCGATCAGTGCGGCATTGACATTGTGCTCGTCGGAGATTCGCTGGCCAATGTTGTTTTGGGCCTTGAATCGACTAAAGAAGTTGGCATGGCCGAAATGTTACATCACACCAAAGCGGTGCGTCGTGCAGTTAAAAATGCGCTTTTGATCGGGGATATGCCGTTTGATTCCTACCAAGTTGTTCCAAAAAATGCCGTCAAAAATGCGAAGCGTTTTATCGACGAGGCGGGGTGTGATGGGGTTAAATTGGAATGGTTTGAGAATTGTTTAGAGGTGACCGAAAAAATTGTTAAAAGCGGGATTGCCGTCATCGGGCATGTTGGTTTGACTCCTCAAACGGCTGACAAGTTAGGCGGTTTTAAAGTGCAGGGCAAAGACGCAGCGAGTGCCAAAAAGATTATTGAACAAGCCAAAGCTTTAGAGGCGTGTGGATGTTTTAGTATTGTTTTGGAATGTGTTCCTGATAAATTAGCGGCCGAAATGACGAGGATTTTAAAAATTCCAACCATCGGCATCGGCGCAGGTGCCGCGTGCGACGGGCAGGTTTTGGTCACGCATGATCTTTTGGGAATGTTTGCACGCTTTCATCCTAAATTTGCCAAGCGATATGTCGATGTCAGCGCTTTGATGAAAAAAGGGATCAAGAAATTTAAAGAGGAAGTTGAAAGCGGCAAATTTCCGACGAAGAAATACAGCTTTTCAATGCCGTCAGAAGAGTGGAGGAAAATCGCATCGTGAAAAAATGTCCGTTTTGTGCTGAAGAGATACAGGATGAGGCGATCAAATGCCGTTTTTGCAATGAAGTTTTGGTTGGAAATCCTTTTTTAATGAATAAAGAGATGGAAACTCAAAAAAAGGCGCCTTGGTATTTTAATGGGGTGGCCCTTTGGATCAGTTTTATATGTTTTATTCCAATTTCGATTTTTTGGAGTGTGCCTGTGGTTTGGCTTCATCCGACCCGAAGCCGAAATAATAAAATTATCGTTACCGTGATCATGGTGATTATGACTTTTGTCGTAGCTCAGTTGATTAAGGTTTCGGTTCAAAGTCTTTCGCAATATTACGGAACCGTTTTTAAAGGTTCGGGGATTAGCTTATAAAGATTACCGGGTAGACAAAAATCTTGCGTTTGCATTTTCTTTTGTTAGAATGAAGCCTTGTTTGAGTTAAGTCCTTTTTTAAAAATTTTATTCAGAATTCAATGCAAACGACTACTGATATGGAAAAAATTGTCTCGCTGTGCAAACGGCGGGGCTTTATCTTTCAGTCTTCTGAGATTTATGGCGGACTGGCAAGTGCTTGGGATTATGGCCCTTTTGGCGCAGAGCTTAAACGCAACGTAAAAAACGCGTGGTGGAACGCGGTTATCCATAATAGAGAAGACATGGTGGGTCTCGATGCGAGCATTTTGATGCATCCGATGACGTGGAAAGCCTCGGGACATACGGATAACTTTAGCGATGTGTTAGTTGATTGTCGGGTTTGTAAAAAACGTTTCCGCAAAGATCACGTTGGAGACAAATGTCCCAATTGCGGCAAGAGTGATTTTACCGACGGCCGTCCGTTTAATTTAATGCTCAAAACTTTTTTAGGCGCGGTCGAAGACGAAAACAGTGTTACCTATCTTCGTCCCGAAACCGCGCAAGGAATTTTTGTTAATTTCCAAAACGTGCTTGACGCGACGCATCGTCGTTTGCCTTTTGGCATCGGGCAAATTGGAAAATCGTTTCGAAATGAAATCACGCCGGGTAATTATACTTTTCGCACCCGTGAATTTGAGCAGATGGAAATTGAGTATTTTACCCGTCCCGAAAATGCGCCAGCTGCCTATGAGCGTTGGATTAATGAGCGTTTTCAATGGTATTTGGATTTGGGGATGCGGCCAGAAAATTTGCGTAAACGCGAACATGCCAAGGACGAATTAGCGCATTACGCCGCCGGATGCACGGATATCGAGTATAATTTCCCATTTGGCTGGTCGGAGTTAGAGGGCATTGCCAACCGCACGGATTATGATTTGAAACAACATGCCAAATTTTCTGGCAAAGAATTAACCTATCAGGACAATATCACAAACGAAAAGTTTTATCCTTTTGTTATCGAGCCTTCCGGCGGAGTAGATCGCGCGACTCTGGCATTTATTGCGGATGCGTATCATGAAGAAATCGTCAATGAACAGACGCGCGTTGTTATGAAATTTCATCCGAAGCTTGCGCCCGTCAAGGTTGCGATTTTGCCGTTGCTTAAGAAAAATGAAGGGATTGTGGCCCTGGCAAAAAAAATTAAATCAGATCTTCAAAAAGAAGTCGTTTGTGTGTATGATGATTCTGCTGCGATCGGAAAGTTGTATCGCCGTCAGGATGAGGTGGGTACAGTTTTCTGTGTGACTGTCGACGTTCAATCTTTGGAAGATGGCCAAGTGACGGTTCGTGACCGCGACACGATGAAGCAAGAGCGTGTCAGCGTTGATCTTTTGTTTTCGTATTTGAAAAAGCGCTTATAAAATTTATTTTTATTATCATTAACAGAAAGGCAGTTTGAAATGGCAAAGAAACACGTGTTCTCGTACGGCGCCGGTAAAGCGGAGGCCAAAGGCAGCGATTTGACAAAAAATGTTTTAGGCGGCAAGGGCATTGGCTTGATGGAAATGACTTCGATTGGGATTCCAGTTCCGGCAGGTTTTACGATCACGATCCAGACTTGCGAAGAATATTATCGTTTGGGCAAAAAACTTCCCCCCACATTAGAAAAAGAAGTTCGCGACGCGATTACTAAACTCGAAAAAGTTACGGGAAAGAAATTAGGCGATCAAAATGATCCGCTTTTGGTTTCTGTTCGTTCTGGTGCGGCCCGTTCGATGCCGGGGATGCTTGAGACGATTTTAAATTTAGGTTTGAATGATAAAAGTGTTGAGGGTCTTGCCAAAAAAACCGGTAATCCGCGTTTTGCGTATGACGCTTACCGCCGTTTTATCCAAATGTATTCCTCGACGGCAATGGGCTTATCCAAGCAGCCGATGGAAGATATGCTCCACGAAATGAAGCACGAATTAGGCGTTAAAAACGACCCTGAGATTCCTGCCGAAAAACTCAAAGAATTGTGCGACCAATTTAAAGCGTTTTATAAAATGAACAAAAAAGATGATTTCCCCCAAGATCCGTGGAAACAACTCTGGGGCGCAATCATGGCTGTGTTTAATAGCTGGGAAGCAGAGAAGGCGCAGACGTATCGTCGTGTCGAAAAAATCACCGACCTTAAGGGAACGGCTGTTAACGTCGTGCAAATGGTTTTTGGTAATAAGGGCGACAATAGCGGAACCGGCGTTTGCTTTACCCGTGACCCGAACACCGGCGAAAATACTTTTTACGGCGATTACTTAATCAATGCGCAAGGTGAAGACGTTGTTGCAGGGATTCGCACACCTTTAAAATTATCGCGCTTGCAAGATGATATGCCAAAAGCGTATGACCAGCTTTGTGCGGTGCGTGCGATTTTGGAATGCTATTATAAGGAAATGCAGGATCTCGAATTTACCGTTGAAGATGAAAAATTGTACATGTTGCAATGCCGCACGGGAAAACGTTCTCCCGCGGCTGCGTTTCAAATTGCGCTCGACCATGCCACAAAACCGTTGTTGTCAAAAGCGCAAGCTAATGATTTGGTCAAAAAAGGGTATTTACCAAAGTCTTATGCCGCGCTTGCTGTCAAGCCGGTCATTACCAAAGAGCAGGCCGTAGCCCGCATTTCGTCGGATGATATCGAACGATTATTTTATCCGATCATCGATGTCACTAAAATTACGATTGATCAATTAAAGAAAATCCGTTTAGGTAGCGGGATTAACGCTGTCCCTGGCGCTGCCGCTGGAAAAGTTTATTTTACGGCCGCCGAAGCGGAAGAAAAGGGCCTTAAGGGCGAAAAAGTCATTTTGGTTCGCAAGGAAACAAGCCCAGAAGACGTCGGCGGTATGCATGCGGCCAAAGGGATTTTGACCGCCACCGGTGGGAAAACGTCTCACGCGGCGGTCGTTGCCCGCGGTTGGGGCAAATGCTGTATCGTCGGATGCGAAGCTTTAAACATCAATTATGAAGCCAAGTCCATGACGGTTAACGGTGTCACAATTCATCAGGGCGATTACATTACGCTTGATGGTTCGGCAGGTGAAATTTATTCGGGTGATTTGCAGTTAAAGGAACCGGAGCTGCCCCACAGCTATTATGAAATTCTCAAATGGGCAGATCAAATGCGTACGCTCAAAGTGCGCACGAATGCCGATACGCCCTATGATGCTCAAAATGCAATCAAGATGGGTGCTGAGGGAATTGGACTTTGCCGCACCGAGCATATGTTTTTTGACACCGAAGAGCGTCGTTTAGCGATTCAGGAGATGATTGTTGCCGAAACCCTCGAATCTCGCAAGGTTGCTTTGGCTAAATTGTTGCCCTTCCAAACCAATGATTTTTATGGTATTTTTAAAGCTATGAACGGCAAGCCGGTTACGATTCGTTTGATTGATCCGCCGCTTCATGAATTTACACCTAAAGATGATGTTGGCGTTGGAAAACTCAGCAAAATTACCGGAATTGCACCAGAAAAAATTAAGCATCGTTGTGAACAGTTGCACGAATCCAATCCGATGTTAGGGCATCGCGGTTGTCGTTTGTGCATCACGTATCCTGAAATTTTGGATATGCAAATTACGGCGATCATTTCTGCCGCGATCAAATGCGTTAA
>CAYYRJ010000026.1:0-33166 GCA_964474085.1 uncultured Planctomycetales bacterium | reverse complement strand
GCATCTAATGCGCGGGCAAAAATTTCTTTATTTTGTATGTATTCTGCAAAAGCCTGACTTACCGTTGATGAAGCTTTTTCCTGCTGACCATTCGTTTCCGCAACCGTACTGCCCGTAACCGAAATTTTTTGTTGTTCATCAACCGTGCTGGAGGCGGCGACAAAAACAACCTCTGGACTAATATCTGATTTTTCATTTAAGTTATCTGCAGATAAGCGGATAACATTTGCTGGACGAAGGTTTAAAATTGTCAGGACATTATGCTCAAGAGAAAACTTCAAATCCCATTCGTCAATCGCGCAAGGCGTCTGATTAGCTAATACGTTTTCAAGAACTATCTTGATAATATCTTGATAATCTTTCTTCCCGGTTTGTATACTGCGCAAGGTCGACAAACTGTTTGGATCAGGATAATGTAGCCCTGTCACTTGAGCTTTCATCTGTTCTAATGTTAAAAACAAATTATGAACCATGTCAGCAAAATCACCGTAATTTTGACCCCAACTAATGGCCGCCCCAAACTTTTGTCCATCGCTAAGCCATCCGCTGACAAAAACAAAACTTGCTTGATAAGCGTTTGCGTCGGTAACAATAAGATTGAGTTGCTGGTCTTTTTCTATAATAGCCAGCGTCCAGCCACGATTGACAAAAATGCTTTGTGGCGGATATTCGCGCTCAACAACTTCACCGGCACGATCCATCGCGCCAAATCGAACAACCGATTTTTTATCACGATATTCCGGTCGGATCGCAGGAAGCCAATCAAATAATGACACCGAGTGATAAATCACCTCAATCGTTGAACTGGCGATACGCGAGTCTAAATTTTTGAGGGCAGTCCCTAAAACACATTTCGGCAAATAAAATCTTCTGTCTCCAAATTCAATCGTGCTATCAATGCGTAAAACAGCTTGTTTTGCCCCTTCAACGCTGTGGACTTGATCTAAGCGGTACAAATTTTCAAGGATAGAATTGATGAGTTCGCGTTTAAAAATCAAACGCTCTTTTTGCATTTCATCCGGCAGGCTTTCTAAAAATGTTTTACCCGTCGACGGCAAAACAACTTCCATAAAATCATGGATCGTTTCCCAAATATAGCGGGCCACCAAAGCGTTATTATTTGAAAACTGATCGCTGCGCAAATTTTGAACCCGGTCAGCTAACTTGACCTTAATGATCTCAACACCTCTTTGCGCTACCCCTGCAAGATAAACAGCCATATCACTCTTGGACCCGTCTTGTGTTTTTACTTTTTGCATAGCGCGCAAGTCTGCAATGATGCGGTCAATGTCTAAGGCTGTCGTTTCGATGGCAGAAAGCTTCCGGCGCAGGTCCTGTTCAACCTCTTTTTGCATTGAATTTTCAAAAACATCATGCAAAAACGCGACCACAACAGCATTAATATCTCGGCCGTTAAAGAAACGAACATAGATCGCGGCAACTTCCAAGAGATGGACAAGATAAGTGGTTTTCCAAAGATCTTTACGAGTTTGTCCGGCGTGATGAAAGGCCGCGATTTGATAAACAGCCTCTAAAACTTTCCAGACAAGCCCAGGAATATATGTCAAATTCTTCGAAAGATCTGCTTTGGTCAGGGTGTGATTGCCAAGAATGCCGGCTTTCTTTTCGCGAATAAAATATTCAATCGCCATAGGCGTGCCGGCGACGGTGATAACCGAAGACGCGCTGTTGTTTTGAGAGGTCAGAGGAGAGCTGGGGCAATCCCAAACCGTTGCCTCACGAAACATCCCATACTGAACCCACTTCCAGAAATTTTGTACGTCTGCAATCGGATTCTGTGAATGCCCTATAATAGCGTTGGGAACAATCCTCGTCGCTTCCAAAATAGGGGCCAAGCTTTCGTCATCTGGATATTGATAATAAAATACCCCAAAAACATTTCCTGTCTTGGTATCCCATGGGATAATGCCAACAATAGTTTCTAGCGCAGCCCCTCCCCCTATATTATATTTTTTAAAAGCTTCACCTGAGAACAACATCGTCTGAACATCAACAAAGCTTGGAAATTGTTCCCAAATGATCGGAAATTTTGTTTCCTCAAAGGACGCTTTAAGTTTAGCTAACCGACGCTCATTACCGCTCCAAGGCAGATCACATATTTTTTGAGGCATTTTCATAGCGGCGGATTTAAGCACATCAATCTTCCCGGGGGGTGTCGGAGTAACCGGGTGAACATGGAGCATCCCGATCCTATTTTGAAAAACAGTCCTTCCGTCTTGATATTTCACGGATACTTTATTGTGATTTCTTCTTAACGCCTCTTCAACAAGATCCACAGATAAAATATTTTCTTCAGGCAAATATAAGGCATCCACTGAAATCCGCAAAGATTTATAGGTCATTAATCTTGAATTACCCTGACGATCTTTGACCTTATCCTGTCCTTTAATAAATAAATCAGCCATATTTGTGCTATTTTGAAAAAATAAAATCAACTGCTCTTCTGTAAGAAGCTTGCCTTGCGCAGAAACCCTTGCGACAATTTCTTGCAATCTTTCTAAATAAGGAATAACCCCAAACAGCCCTGCTCCATGCCAAGTTGATATTTGCTCCAACTTTACCTTTAATGTTCTGCTATCCCGCATCCCGTCTTTTCTATCAACCTCATCAAATGTAAAAACCAGATCGATATGCCCATCCTCAAAAAATCGCAAATAACTGTCCGAAAACGAATCAACATACATCGGATACCCTCGTGATTCAACATCCCGAATCGCTACCCAATGTTTTGGAGTAATCAATCTATCGAAATACCCTCGAATCCCAGCCTCTTGACTAGCAAACATAAACCCGGCGGGTTCAAGTAGAGTTATTGGTTTACCGTTATCCGGGCCTTCAAAAATAGTAGGATTCCCTTGATCTAAATCCCACTCCCAATTTGATTGGCCTGGTTTTTTTCGCGTCGAATCCCATCTCTTAAATTCACGAAGAATCTGTGGAACCATTTCAAAATGCTCAGCAGGATTCCCGGTTCTGCCCATAGCTTGATAAACAGCATTTGCGATACGGCTATCCGTTAATATTCCATAATCGATCCATTCCGCAACATCCTGAAAAGAAATCACATTGCTTAAATTGACTTTTCGAAGCATCCATGCCATTAAATCTTTAGAATCACCTACTGAATAAATATCTCCATATTTTGTGGCTTCTAGAACGGGCGGCTTGTAGCTAAAATCCAAAGCGCTGGAGGCGACGGTGATAACCGAAGACCCGCTGTTGTTTTTGGAGGTCAGAGGAGAGCTGGAGGAAAAAACTACTGCTTGCATAAACATCGTTTCTAAAAGAACTAGCCACCCTTCCATTATTTTATCTAAAGGATTCTCACATTGACCTTTGATTGCCTCTGGCATAAGCCTCATAGCAGTAAATAACTTCGCAATATCCTGCGCAGGATACATGTAATAAAATGCTCCCGTAACCTGCAAAGTTTTCAAATTCAAAGGAAGAATTCCCATAACACTTATAAAGCCAGTGTTTGGACTTTTGACTATTTTATATCTGGCAAATGCTTCCCCGGAAAGCAACATAAAAAAGACGTCTTCCGGGCTAAGATATTGATCTGGATTCATAGACCAATTCAATTCATCAAAGATTTCCTTTAATCTTCGATACCTAGCCGGATCTGCAACGCGGATTTTTTCTAATTTTGCTGGCATTCTTTTAGCAGCTTCTTCTAAATAATTGTATGAACCATCGTGTGTTGAATCCATTGGATGAACATGTACTAAACCAATGCGATTTTCTTCATACTGTTTCCCATATTCATTTGTTAATAAAATGATATTGCGATTAAGCTTTAAAGTTAACTGATAAAGATCAACCGATAAAATATTTTGCTCCGGAAAATTCAACTCATTAATAATAAGCCTTAGGGCCTTAAACGGCAATGTTTCAACTTCACCACGACTATCTTCAACCTCGTCTTCTCCTGTCAAAAACAGATTTTTTATTCCGTGGCCGTTGCGTAACACTGCAATAAGGTCTGCTTCTGTAAGAATATTGTCCGCCGGGCCAACAATGCCGAGAATTTCTTGTAATTTCTCCAAATACGGAATAACCCCAAAAAAACCTGCCCCATGCCATGTGGATATTTGGTTTAATCTTACCGAGTAGGTTTGTTTGCCAAGCATTCCGTCTCCTCTGACAGTTTCTTTTATAGTAAAGACAATTTGCATCTCCCCATTTTGATAGAACCGTAAATAAATATCAGAAAATGACCTGGCATAAGGCGGCAGCATTCTTTTTTCAACCCCATGAATTGCCATCCAATATCGGGCAGCAACCATCAAACCAAAATAATCATTGCTTCCACTTCCTGACGCCGCCTCCGAATCTACAACATCATGCTCACTGGCGGCCATCAAAGCTGACCTTTCAGAATATTTTGGTTTATTATTTTGAATCCCTCTTAAATAGACTTTATTTTTAATGTTTTCTGTTGATTGCCCTGATGGCAACTGGAATTTATCATTTTTCCACTGGTTATAAATCAGAACAGCTTCAGAATAATTTCGTTGAGCTGATTCGGCCTGCCCCAGAAGAAACCAACGCGCATTAGCGATATAAAGTATTAATAATTTTTCGTTGCCTCTCGATGATTCTTCCCAATCAGAAATATGATGAAAAGTGATTCCAGTTCTATTAAGACAGTCCATAAACCATGCTATGTATCTCGCAGAATCATTAAGATAAAATATGTCAACGCCACTTAATTGCTCTTCGGTTATTCCTAAACTATCAAAGCTTACCCCGTAGTTTTCATACTCCCCTTTGAGTATTTCAAAACTTAACCGTACCGGTTTTTCTACAGGATTAGACGCAACGAATTGGGTCGTAACAATATCACTGATAACTTCAACAACATTATCTCCCGACTTTTCTAATACGTCGCTTGAGGCAGTCAAGGGACCTTCAACAGGGCCATTGTCTTGCTCAATCACCTGCGCTTGTGTGATTTTACCAAACGAGAAAACTTCAGCAGATTTTCTGACAGCCCCAACCGTCGCCGAACTGGCAGCCTGCGGTTGATATTTAATTTTATTCTTTCCAGACCATTGGACTGTTTCAAGTTCTTTAAAGTCAACAATCGCTGAGCTGGAGGCGGTGGTCTCCTTGGCGGCTTGAGCAACGGCTTCTGCATTAGCCAAAACAATTAAAGCTTGTTTCTGTATACCTAACCGAACTCGAGCTAGATCATGATATAACTCAAGAGAAGGCAATCTCTTATTCCTTTCTTTCAAAATCGCTTTAACCTTCTCAACTTTAAATTCTAAAATCTTTATTTCCTTGTCCTCTGTCTTATTTTTATCTTCTTTCTTCCTTAAGTCACTTAATTGGGTTGTCTTCTTAGCAAGAGTCTTTTCAGTCCGAACTATTAATTTGACCAACCTCTGCGCCTTACTAATTTCTTTCTCGCTTTTGGAAATAGCTGTTTGAATAGTCTCTATAGTCGTTAAATCATTATTCGTTTTCTTTGCATAAATCAACTTAAGCATGCGCGTCAAGCGCGGATCTTGAGCAATAGCGTCTAATTTATTGGCGCCATAAATGGCCTCAAACGTTTTGCGAACTTCTGCGCCGAACAATTTCCAAGCTGATTGCGTAATGGTAAAGAACGCTTGGCCACCCTTACTCGTACTCGTCACCTCAAAACCCTTCAAATCAGCGTCAGGCTTAAACAAACGTTGGAATTCGGCAACTAATTGACCCTTGATCCGTTCATTAACTTCTTCAACAATATCAAACATCATGCGCCGAGCATCAGCGCCCGCTTTCTCTTCCAATTGCTTGCGAACTTTTTCACTAATCGCATTCCAACGAACATCTGTCATAAAATTCTGATAAGGATGTTCGAAACTTAGAATGTCCACATTTCCCACAGCCAAGCGGTAATCTTCCAAATCTGCAGATGTCTTGATAATCTTCGCGGCTTCTAATTCTAAATCTTTCTTTAATTGCCCACGAATAATCACCGGCGTCATATTTTTCTTTAAGCTTTGCGGTAATACCTTAATGGTAGCTGTTGCATGTAAAAGGCTATTTTTAAAATTCTGCGGCAATGCACCAACGTCCGCTTTCAAACTCTGCCACTTTTTACCAAGCTCAATCTTGGAGTTTTGTGGCAATGCGCTAATCATAGATTTCAAATTCTGCAACTGCACCGCAACCCAAGTCTTAACATCGGACATGCTCAAAGAAACATTCAATTGATCATTGCGCCGCTCAACTAATCCTTCGGCTTTTTCCTTAGAACCCGTGAACACGCCCGTCCAAAAAGAACCAATGATAAGGGCTAACGCAACGACAACAAAGAACAGCGGATATCCGCTAAGCGTAACGCAGCAAATCGAATAAATACCCTTCATGCTTAAGCCCATTCCCAATAACCAGCCAGCTTGTTTAAAGTCGCCTAGCTCTTGAACGCGTAATAATTTTTGACGTAAAGTCCAGCCGATCAAGACAGGAATATTAATAAGGACTATGGATGCTAGCCCAACAACCGTCAAGAACGTCATAACAAACGTCCCGACAATATAGAGATTGAGCTGTTCGCGTTTTTCAACTCCGGTCCTTGAACCACTAAACAACAGCGCAAACACTGCCAACATTACCGTATAAGCAATCGAGAACGTTGCGCCTGACAAGAACCAAACCAACCCAATCGCACCCAAGGCAGCAACGGCGCGCAAGTTCTTATTTTTCAAAACAATAAACGGATAAACAAACACCAAAATCATCATCAAATGGAACGGAATACCTTGCGCCATGGCAATCATCAACCCAAGCATAAACGTCGTCTTAATCCATTGACGCAAACCAATCTGTTTAAATTCACTAGCGTTTTGTGTTTTGCCTGACTTTTCACCAAACTTCGCAAAAAACATCGGAAGATCATTGCCAAAATGGACTTGTAACCAGCGACGTATACCCATGGTTATCGGCAGAGAACCCGGATTAAAGATAAAGGGCGCCAAAATCAAGACCACAACCATCGCGATCGGGAAAAAGGACCAAATCGAACCAGCGCTCTGCCATTGGATCAAGCCGCCGATAGCCATAAGGACTCCCGGAATAGCCCAAGAATTGCCCGGCTTAACTTGGAAATATAAATCGCTAAGCATAGGATCACCTTCATGAGCTTTTGGAAGAAACGGTGTAAAATGCTGAACTGCTAAACGACGTCCGGTGGCCACATAACCGGCAAAGTTCATGTATGCTTTTTTAGCGCCTGGAGCAAAAGCACTATAAACCAAATACATATAACTTAAGGCAAGTCCCGGGAAAAGTTTAAGGAATTTGATCGTTCCCTTAACTAAGCCTAATTCAGTCACCGCTTGAATATATCCAGTCATCGTGATCGCTTGTGACAAGAACAGACCTAAAAGCCCAAACCCTAATTCGCTGGGGAAGACCGTAAAAATACCAAATCCGAACAAAACAATCGTAGCAATATAAACCGTGTTGGCAAAAACAACCACCGGCTTACGCAAAAAGTAACCGATTGAAGCTACAAAGTGAATAAATGAACGCCCAAAACCGACGACGGGTGAATTATTATGCATCGCCAAAATCTTTGTAATCGCCTGCTCGCCGGCACCGGCGCCAAACTTATCAGAAATACCAAGCATACCAACGAGAATAGATTCCCGTCCTTTGGCCGCCTGCATAATTTCGCGGTTAATAACTTTAACCCCATACAAAGTTCCCTTATAAGCACCCATGATATCTTCATTGACCCACGGATGGCTAAATAACCCTAACTGACGAAAATGCGTTGCGCGCACAAAATCCGGATGGCCGTAATGATACCGGACACCAAAAATATCAAGCACACGCTGGACAATCGTGACAAAGGTGTGATCCCCAAAGGCATGCATGGCACCCGCCGGTGAAGACTCGTCCGTATAAACATCTTCAGGATACCCGACGATAGCAACATCTTCGTCACGGGTAAATTCACCCATCAAACTTGGAGCCTTGAAAGTTTCTTCTAAATACATATCCTGATTCATGTCCATCAATTGCATAACATCGCCGCTGACAAACTTCATAAACCGATTCTGCGCCATTGGCTTGCCTTGACCGACAAACGCGGAATTGAATGTCGTAATCTCTTGTAGAATAACAATGTACCCGCCGCCTTGATTCTCTGGATATGCGTATATAATCTTTTGCTCATCCTCTGGTTTTTCCTGACTGTAGCCCAATAAGCTGTGTTTCGTTTCCTTGCCCTCATCATGAACATAAACTATATTGAAACCAGCGAATCGCTTGAGAAGGAAGTTAATATCGTCACGGAACATTTTTTGCTTAAAGAAATTCTCGTACTGACCATATTCATTCGCAGCAACAATGTCTCTAATCTTTTCTATTTTCAGTGGTTCATTATTTTTCTGCACTTTTTGTGCATCCTTAACTGCTTTTGTCCATTGCCCAAATCTTGCATAAAGGATATACGCTTTTTTGCCTAAAAGTTCTTGCGCTTCCTTGTCTTTTAACTTCCTGCCTAATGACTTTTCCTGATTCTCAATGATTCCTTTAGACTTCTCAAAATCTTTTCGACTCTGTTCATCTAAATAAGTGCGATGTGCTTCTTCTCCTAATATTTTCTTAATATCAGCCAACCTCGATTGCCCTTGTTTAATTTTTAATGCCCAAAAGTCATATACAACTTGATTACCGTCGACATGATCTACTGCCCCGCCGTATGGAGCATGCAAAAGAACATATTCAAATCTCTCTTTGCGTTTTTCGACGATCTTTTCGTTATACTGATTTTGAACCGCTTTTACATTTTCTGGATTATTACGATCAACCTCTATGCCTAAACTTTCCGGCGTGGGGAAATTGACTTTGGCTTGATATTCATACATTTCGTTATAATTCATAATCCCGCGAATCGTACGGCCTAAAGGCTGGAAGCGGAACGATACCCACAAGCGGACTTCATCTTTAAGCTCTTGACTCTCAAGAACCAATTTCTGCCCATAACGCAACTTCGCTAACGCATTAATATCGCTCTCTGTATAGATGTTACGCGCCTTCATATCTTGGATAAAGTGCATCCATTCATAACGATAATGATACATCTTATATGTTAGGTACGTCGCACCCGTTTTCATCTTCATATTAAGCGCGTCATATTCCCCAATCGTTTCGTCGGCAAAAGGATAAAGAACAGCTTCCACAGCTCCGCAGGTTACAACGGATAATTTATATAATCTTTCCCAAATCGGTGTTTGATCCATCGACATAAATAAAGTCGAAAGGAAAAATTCCAAACGCAAAGCCACACGATTAACACGAGGAGCAATACTCATATCCGGAGCAATAATTGGCTTGTTAAAATCAACATCATTAAGCTCATCTAAGGCCCCTTCAATGAGTGTAAACTTATAACTCATGCGCTCACGTTCATCTTCCCCGATAAGATGATCTTTGGCATATCTTGCAAAAATACGATTCCAGAACTTCATCCATGCAACATGTTGTTCGGATGCTGTCAAGGGACGACGCTGACCATCTTTATTTATACCCACGGTAGTCGCAGGAAGAATCTTCTTGATAAATTCCCGTTCAGCCGCGGAAGTCTTGAAAGTTTTTCCGTTTTCTCTGACCGTTACGTCTTCACGCATCTTGTCAATAACGGTATCTCCGCCTAATTTTTCAAGACTTAACCGGCCCAAAACCCAATTGACAAGCGCTAAAACAGCCAAAATCGAAACACCCAAAAGCGGCCAAATCAACCAGGGGGAAATGGTAACTGCAGCCAATCCTAAAGTCGATAATCCGGCAACACTCACTGTTTGCAATAAAGAATTCCCGGCAACACTCGACGGAATAAAGTAGAGAATCAATAAAGCCACGGCGAGGCTCGTCAATTTGGCAATATAGTACCCATTGTCTTGAATAAATTGTTTTAGGTTAAACCAATTTGTAAAGTTTAATCGCGGCCGGCCCCAAGAGTTGATACGATTAGAGCCTTGCGCCTTGGCTTTCCAATAGCCGATAACAGTTTCGGTCAAATAGAAATAAGCAAAAATATCCAAGAGGAAAATCATAAGCGGGGTAAGAACAAACGCGACCATCAAAAGAATATTTCCAAATGGTAAGATAAATCCACCGGGCAACATCCACGCACCCTGCAAAATCATTGAAAGCGCAGGACCGATCCAGTACCAGATAAATCCATTGACAACAATCTTGACTGCCAATAACCATAGCATAAACAACCACGCCCGCAGCTGACGCCCGGCTGTCCCCGTTGGCCACTTGTTTTTATCTTTCATCGCCGCATCATATGAAACCGGCGTCCACAGATCTTTTTCATCTGGATGAAGATTTTCTAAGGTATATTTTTGCGACCACTTGCGGTCTAATTTCTTTAATTGCTTATAAGAAGCCCAGACAAGCAAACCAAAGAAGCCTGCAGCAAGTGCCCACACGCCAAACGCACTCCAAGTAAAGTTGCGCAAGACCATTCCGGCGGATCCAAGAACAATGCTTCCCAGCAACACCGCCAGAATCTTATTAAAATTGACAAGCATACGAACCAAGCCTGCTAAACCAAAACGCTTGGTCGCAATGTCCGGATAACCTTTCGCCAAAATCTCATTGACAGTCTTAGTGCCTTTTTCTAATTCAGCCTGAATCAATTCACGCCCGCCGTGTTCATACCATGCAATCCATCCCGGTGTACGGGAATACAATTCAATATCGTCAAAATGGATCTTATCAAAACGCGACTCGCCGCCCTTCATGTTCGGATTAAATAAAGTCAAAATCAAATCCCACATGGAAGTTTCTTTTTCAGCAGCGATGCCAAAATCTTTTATCCCCGCATTATATTTTCTCATCGCCGCATAGAACTTATAAAAGTCAACAGCGGCAGTCCCATTGGCAAGTTTACCCGACGAAATATTGGTCAAACGATAAATATAAAGTTTCGTTAAATCTTCTTGCCATTGCTTAGAATCCGTTCCCATTGCCTTAAAGATAGCAAGCCAGGCATCATAGTCACGATATCCATCTTTATCCTTGAGTTTAACAATGACCGTTTCAAACCAATTAAGGAAATGTTTGCGCAAATGTTTGGCAAAGAACCCTGATTTCCCATCTTTGTCTTCAAATCTTCTGCCAGCTTCCAAATGACGGCTTACTTCACCAAACAATCCGCTCTTAATAACAGCAACTTTCCCATCCTCAAAACCAAAACTCGGAAATGTGTTAATAACCTGCTCGACATATTTTATAAAATCCGCCATCTTTGCACGAAGTGCAATATTTTGATCAGTTGTTACTTGTGGTGGTTTTTGCCCCATCATTGTGGACAATTCATCTATCGTGTAAGGCGCAACCTCGCTTTTATCTGTACGCACGTCGTTGTTCTTAAAGATCTGATTCCACCAAGCGATGAGTTTACCGACGCCTAAAATCAAAGCCAAAAAGCTCAAAATCGCTACCACTGTTCCCGACCAGACACTGGATTCCTTGGCCCATCCGCTCCAAATATTCAGACGAGCCTTATCAACCAACAAGTCACTTTCAAATTGATAGTGTTGCGGATAAATTTTGAGATTGGCGCTATTCTCTTGAGCGACAAATCTTGCTTGCGGCGTATTTTCATCAACGATAACAAAATTGCCAGCAGCTAAAGCTTCTGCTTCTTGAACAATAAGCTCTGTCGTTTGTACAGCGTTGATGGTCTTGCCATCTTCTGTCTTTTGTCCGTCGAGTTGGCCAAATTTCGGAAGGCCAAAAACCTTGATAATCTTTCCGTATGGCTGTGTACTTCTCTTGGCATCGACGGAATTATCCATTTCAAGATACGCCGCTATCGGCCGGAGCTCAGCAGCGATGACATTATAAATCGTACGCTCAGCATCCAAAGAATGAACACCAAAGATTTCGCGCATGACCTGGACTAAGACGTGCGAATATTTATCTGATAAAAGTTTTCCGCCAGCGGTAAAGACCACGTTGCGCTTAAACTCAGCATCCAAGACCATATACTCATAACCTTCAAACTCTTGGCTCTTGCCATCTTTATAAATATATTTAACCTTTAGCTGTTTGCCTTCTCCGCCGGTAACTTCTACAATCACCCCTTCGGTTGTGACCATCTTAACGTCAATCTTAGGATCCGTAATGCGAGGTGCACGATACATTTGAATTTCTTTTAAAACTTTCGCGCCAGGGAATTTCCAATCGTAGATCTTTTGGCTAAACCAATTCTTCTCATATTTCTCTCCGACGACAATAGCCCCGGGATTAATGCCCGGTTTGCTCTGGAATTGCTCTCTTTGTGTCCCGTGATTAAAATCAACGTCGACTGTACGTCCTTCAAACTGCCAAAGATTAAGGCCGAATTGTTTATTCGGATACAAAATCGCCATGTCACGGCCGCGGCTGTCCTTCGGGATAAGAAAATGGTATTTAGGTTTAAGCGACACATCAGGATTGCGGATATATTTTCCATTCTCTCCCTGGATCAAAATTTCTTTTTCCTCAACGACAATAAACTCAGAATGTTTCGAAACGCCGTTAGCAGCAAAAATCTGCCACAAGTCATCTTTTTCATTTGGAAAACGTCGTTTAATAGCGCTCATGATTTCTTCTTCGACGGCAGGAGCAAATAATTCCATTGCTTTTGCTGTAATATTCTTTTCCTTAATCTGTTGCGGATTTAAGGTATTAAGAACTGACGCAACCTGATAATCAGAAGTAAGCTTATAAGATTTGATAACTTCACCCGAACGTGGGTCAAAATCCAAAGCCACGATAATATCCAAAATCAACCCTTGCTGGGATCGGACGGTGATAAATTTACGTTCTTGCGGATCATATTGGGTACGAAAATCGGTTGAAAGAACTCCATCAGGGGTAACAACTGTAGAAGGCTCAAATTTGCGGTTTTCGTTAATACCGTTACTCTCAAAAGATTTTTTAATCGCTTCAATATTGCGCAATGCCCCAAAATCCAATGTTATTCTTCCGCCAAATTCAAGCAACTTAGACTTCGAAGTTGAAACATACTCGCCGCGGCCTTTAGCATCGCTATATACCTTGTTGTAATCAATCCCAACTTCACCCTTAGCCTCTATCAAATCGCCGCCAACGATTTGCCAAGCTAGAACCTTGCCTTCATTGGGAACAATAAACACATCGCGCCAAGCGACTTTTCCGGTTGTCGGATCATAATAATAGGTATCAAGGAAGTTATAAACCGGTTTACCGTACGAGAACAATTCGATATCGCTGGTAAATTTATTCGAGCTAAAATCCTCTGGCAATTTGTAAAAAACGGTTTTTTCTTGACGCTGAACATTAAATTCGTATCCTGCGTTGCGCACAGAAGTGTAGCGCGCGCCTTCTGGAATATCGCGCAAACTGATATATAAAGCCTCTTTACGATCCCGATCTTCTACAACCTGATAAATCCCGGTGACATTACTGCGCGTACTTCCATCTAATCCACCACCATAAATCTTAAGCGGTCGCCCAGCCTTTTCGAGAATATTGGGGTCAAAGAAAATCGCAAGGCGAGACGCAAATCCATTTTTGGATTCTTGATCTTTAATCTTTTGATTTACAAGATCGCCAAATAACTCCTTGGCTTTGATCATGTCATTTTCGTCTATCGAAGAAGTAAATATTGAATTTTCTGAATCCGTACGGGTGTCGTAATGAACCGTTGTTCTGTACAATGGACGAATACTGCGTACTAAACGACCATAAACGTTATAAATATCGACCTTAAGCGTATCAGCCAAAAGATCAACGCCTAAAACCCACTTAGACCCTTTATCCGCTTCTTTTTGATTACGTACAATTATTTCATAGCCTTCAGCGATCGGTTGAGCGGGAATCTTTGTTGACCAGTCCATTCGATAATCAAAAATCCTCCCATCTTCATTTAACACATAATCCTTGGCAAAATACGAAGTACTATGATTAAAGTTGCCTTTCTTGCCATCCATGACAACGACTGTAGATTTTTCGCGATCATAGTTCGGATAGAAACGCGCAATAAAATGATTCACGTTTTGCTCTTGTAACGTTGATTTGGTATTAAAATCCGCAGGGAAGCGAATCATCTGAATAGCCTCACGGCGAATCACTTCAGCTTCGGCAGGATTGTCTTTCATCGTCTCATCCGAAACAAAATAAGATCTAACCGGCTTGGTTAAAGATTGTTCTTGCGTCTCATTCGGTAAAACTGAATTCTTAACAACAACGAGCCACCGGCCAGCCCTATGTTTACTGAGAAAATCCTCACCTTTTTTATTAAGCTTGATATCCGAAACACGCAAAGGCAACCAACCCATTTCCGGCCGATAGGTCACTTTAATTTCTTCTCCCTGGTCATAAATCAAATTATTATTGCTATCACGAAAATATGTAAATCCTTTACCCTTAAGCTCGTTAAAACGAGACTCTTCATTAACACCGTTGAAACCTTCGCGGCTTAAAATTTGTTTCAAAACCTTAATCGTAATCGGCGGCGTTGTATTCTTTTTCTCTGATGTTACCGCTTCTGCAACAATCTCTTGGCCATCACTGTCTTTTAAAGTCCCATTTTCAAATTCCTTAGCCAACAAAGCCAGAGACACAAACCCAGAAATAGATAATTCCAACTGAGCACGATCCAAGTCGCTGCCCAGACGAATGATTCTCCATTGGAGCGTATCCTTCTGGTCTTTTTCACCCGCCTGTCGAACAATATCCAGATGGCCATTATTTCTCGTGTATAAATCTCTCAAAATTTGTGGCGTTAGATCATAACGTTGACCGGCACGTGTATAAATTGTCCCTAAAGCACGGGCATTACTACCGGTCGATAACAACTGACCTAGCTGCTCAAAAGTTTTATCATTTAAGAATAAAGACGTCTTGGCAATGATTTGGCCATCCGGTAAACGCAAATTTTCAACTTCCCAATTAAACTGCAACCGGCCTTCCAAATCTTCGACTGGAAGAACATTAAGCTTGCCGGAAGTTCCCGTGAGCAAACCCTTAAGCATATTGATATCTAATCCGATAAACTGCGTATATCCCTCTTGTTTGATCGTCACAAAACCAAGCGTAAATTGGGCTTCAAATTCTTTTAACCGCAATGACGCGTTTGAATTTTCGCCAATCTCAACAATAGAACCTTTTTGGATCGTTTTTCCATCTTTGGTCATCGTAACAGGAGATTGCGGGTC
The DNA here is from genome assembly GCA_964474085.1 of uncultured Planctomycetales bacterium. Classification (GTDB taxonomy): domain Bacteria; phylum Omnitrophota; class Gorgyraeia; order Zapsychrales; family JANLHA01; genus JADLGJ01. The sequence continues at coordinate 17,936 of CAYYRJ010000026.1, read as the reverse complement.
TTCAGCCGTTAAATAAGTACGCTTTTGCTTGTCATTAATTAATTGCTCAATATCATGGGTAGAACCAACACGAGTTCCTTGAGTTGCATCATGAAATGCGCCCCAACCACCTTTACCCGCGTCTTTCAAAATAGCCTCAATGACATCAAACTGCGCTTGAGAGTATGACGATAATCTGGCCTTAAATTGATCATCTAGCCCTCTAAAATTCTCGTTAACCCGACCCTGCTGACTGACATATCCTTTCTTAATCAATTCCGGCATGAGCGCTTCAACTTCAAAATCTTTTTGTTGCAATAACACTTTGACATTGCCAACCGCTAAATATTCACTGCGCAAATCCTGCAATTGTCTATTTGCAACAGAGTTGGCGCCCGGCTCATAAATCGTTCCCGCAGGCAATATTGTTCCATTGCCTAAGTCGATGGGTTTCATCATTCTAAGAATATTAATGATTTCCCCTTCGTTAGTTCTGCGATACTCAACGATTGAGCCATCGACTTTTTGTGTCTGCGCTTGTGCTTTCAAATAAGTCCAACCGTTACCAGGATTAATATCACGACGATAAGCTTCCTGCGGTATCCAATAAGTCCCCCTTCGATACTTCTTATCCGCAGCATCGTTCTCAACGCGCGCCAAACCTGTCCCATAAAACTTGTCGATAAACTCGCTGATCCCTTTTTCATCAGTTCCCAAAGTTGCCTTATGTGCACTCAAATTCTTACGTAAAGATTCTTTCTCTTTGCCGATGTTCTTAACATCGCTGACGCTGGCATTGGCAACCGCTTCCATGCTTTTTTGTAAATCTTCAAATTCGGAACCCGTGCTGACCTCCATGACTTGATTAGCAGGAATAACTTTTCCTGACGGCAATACGATTTCATGTGGCGTAATCTGACGGAAAATTTGACGACCGTTAACCCAAAGCTCGTTCCCATCCTGCAACACTGGAGCAACGGCGCCTTGAGCATAACCTTGCTTAAATTTAAAGAATTCTTTCGTGATTAATCGTGGCAACGAGTAAGAACCTTCTGCCATGCGGACAATCGGTTGACCAGAATAATTTTCAACATAATCATTTATATCGCTTCGAGTTACACCTAAAACATCCGCATACTGCGCCAGAGTATTTTTTAGACTTTCTTTATCATCCTGTTTATTCTCGACTCCAAACGCTGAAATCTCCTCGAATGTACGCAAGATCTTTCTGGTACGATTAGTTTCAGAAAACATATCTAACTGTGTCCCGGCAGGAATAAAGACGCCATTATCCAACTGATACTCTTTACTCGTAGTAAGCTTAAAGGTCTGCCGACCCAAACTCCACATTTCCTTTCCGTCAACCATGACTGGAGCAGCACGGAAATTCCACTGCGCCTTCTTTAAATCAATCATCTCACCGACAATTCTATCCGGCAAAAAGTACGTGCCGCTGTTCATGTGGACCATCGGGTTGCCATAGAAACGATCGACAAAGGTATCAATGTCCGTCGAGTGCAAACGATGCATGACATCATTAAACACACTCTGTGTTTCTTGCGGCTCAAGTATATCGGCAAATGCCCACAATCCCTGACGTAAAATTTCGCGTTCGCCTTCACTGTTAGCTACAGCTTCTAAGCGATCCAAAAGCGACTGGACTCTACGGCCGGGCTCCAAAACTGTATTGGCTGCTAAAGTTATACGGCCATTAATTTCTTTTTCACCAATAGTCAAAAGCTTATAGACAGGCTTATCATTCTTGATCATTTGCCGTCCATTGATAAGGACCGGCTTTCCGTCGATTTCAATATGGGCTTTCTTTAAATCAACAAACGCTTGAACCGCTTCGCGAGCGCTTAAAAATACTGTCCGGTTGACAGTTCGCGCGATAACACCACCATAATATTTCTCAATAAAATCTTTGGCTGTCTGTTCATCAATTCCCACAACCTGACGATGTTTAAGCATTTCTTGATATAAAACATCTTTTGACTTTAACCCTGCGCTGACAGCTGTTAACAAGTTAAGGAGTTCATTGGCATCGCTTCCCGTCTCCAGTACCGTTCCAACCGGAATCAATGTCCCGTCAGAAAGACGAATTTCACGGCTTGATAAAAGCTTAAATAGCTGGCGTCCGTTTTCAAAAACCGGCTGACCATCACGCAAGACCGGTTCCCCTCGGATATAAATAACGCCATGATTTAAATCGAAATAACGAACGAAATCTTTAGCCGGTATAAAAACGGTCCCTTGCTCTGTACGGGCCATAGCGGCCCCATAATAACGCTCTACAAATTCTTTAATGATATGATCATTGCCTTTAAAGATCGACTGAAGTTTCTTTAAGACATTTTCCTTTGTCGCCTCGTCCTTGAGATTGGCCACAGCTTCAATCGCATCAAAAATCTCCTTGGCTCTGACGCCCGTTTCCAACACTGAGCCGGCAGGAACCACAACGACCCCATCAATGACTAAATCTTTTGTCACTTTAAGAGTAAAGATTGCTTGTTCGGCTTTCCAGCGGGCCTGACCAATATTGCTCTGGACTGATTCACCAGCGATTTCCACGCGACCAGCCGGCAAGTTGATAATTTGCGTTAAAAGTTCAGGCGTCATACGAACACTGCCTTTGGCTTTCCAGCGCGCAACACCCCAGCTATCTTGATATTGTTGCTCGATGGAATTTAAAAATTCCTTGCCCACCTCATTGACTTTCAAAATTCCAGAATCCACGCCGGGCCTATACACTAAACCATATGACTTTTCAGCAGATTTTGCAGGCGCAGGAAGTTCAGCGGCCTCAACAACCGAAACACGAAAGACATCGCTAATAGCTTTGCCTAAAAGTGGCAAAGCATTAAACAAGCCCATGGAACCTGCCGGCTGCGAAGGCATAACGGCAGGTAATGACGTTCCCACCTGAGGAACAAACGACTCGACAAACAAAGCTTCAAGCGCCACAAAACCCGCCGGAATTTTTTGGCCGTCTGCAACATTAACAATCGGTTCATCTTCATCGTAACGATTATTTAAATTTTCATCGTAATAGTAGGGACGAACTTGATTATTATCCGTACCAACAACTTGGATCGGCAAATGTTTTGCAGTTAACGGCGCAAGGCTACGATTAGCTAAAGCCTGCAATTGTCCGCGAGTCATAAAGCGTCCCAAAATTGGCAAGTTTGATCCGACGACTTGAGACATCACCTGATCATTGGCATTCAAAGCCGCACGCTGCAGGTTTGACAATTCTGAAGCGATAACAAGTTTGCCATTGACAACATAAAGATCATTACCCTTATAAGCTTGCGCTATCGCTTTAAAGTCATCAGAAAGCCCAATCGCAACTCGATTACGTCCAGCCACATCAACAAAGCTTTGCGCTTGAGGATTGGCTTTTTCGGCAGGCATTGAAAGAATGCTTAATAAACGATTATCCTTCGCCCACTCCACGCCAAATTCATCAGCGCGACGGCCTAATTCTTCCATTGATAAAACCGCATTGCCTTCTTTGAGCGGCAATGTAAAGGTTGTCTTCGCCAGCTGCTTCATAAACGCAGTTCCCTCACGACCTAGGTCAAGCATAGCCCCGCTAACATCAACACCATTAACCTTGAAGTTAACGACAACCATCTTTTGATTCATTTCGCCTGTTTTTTCATTAAAGGTGTAGGTCGGAATCGGCAACAGTGTCCCATTATGCGGATTATTATCCGTCAATATCTTAAGTATCTCGAACGTCAACGGGATAGAACCTGCGCCGCGAGCGCGCAAAGCGCCAAAGCCATTATTGAAAACCAAATTCTCCTCGAGAGTACGTTGGTTAGCCTGCACAATAATCGGATAGCGGCTTTCCATGCCTTGACCGACATGCTTGCTGTCTTCAGAAAGGATCACCATTGATTTGCCGCTGCCAAGTGAATAATCCACGATTCGGCCGATAGTCGGATCCATAATCTTCACAAAATATTCTTCGCCTCGCCGTTGAATCTGATAAGCCGCACGCTGTTGCCCGGTCAAATATTCAAGTCCGATAGCGTAGCTATAATCTTTTGCCGTCGCCGGCAGGGTCCCTCGTCCGTCTAAGTAATACAAAAAGCCCGCATATTGGGAATTTATGCTGATATCTAAATCCCGTTCTATAGAAGCGCGGCTTGGCCTAATGATACGGCCTGAAGCGTCGGCGCGGTATCTGATCACATCTTGACCTTCAAATCCTAATAAAGAAAGATCCATGTCCAACTTGAGCAATGCATCGAGCGAATAATTTTCGCTGGGGACAAACGTATTTAAAATATTTTCGGGCAAACGGCTGACTTTGTCCGCACTCAAAAAGACTGCCGGCTTCTCTTGCGCTTTTTCAGCAGAGCTTTTTGCACTATCTCTAAATAATAGAGGAATGCCTAAAGACGCGGTGCCCATCGTCCCAATTCCAAAAGTAAACCCACTGGCTGTTCTAAGTTCTGCCATTAATTCCGGCTTGAAGTTGGCTCTTTGTCTAAATCCGGCGGCGATATCCAGATCATTCCATTTGAAATTGACCCCGGCGCCAAAGCTGACCTGACCTTCAACTCTGCGAAAATCGCCTTTGATTGTATACTCGCCGACTTTAGTCGATATCCCAACGCCAACCCCCGGGCGCGTGTTAATTTCAGCGGAAGTTTGGAACTGCTGTCCAGCGACATCAGAGGTCAAACTCACTCCGATAGAACCGATGACTTTTGCCGACTTGTTAAAAATGGCATCTAAGTTTTGTTCGCGGGTAATCGAAATCCAACCCTTAGACGTGTCATTAAAATCACGAACGATGCGCAAAGATTGGAAGTTAAAAGATTCTTGCAAGCCAAACCTGCGGTCTTCGGAGCCCAAAACTTTATTAAGCAGAGGATCATACAGGGACAAATTATAACTTGCCTTGCCAGAAACATTGACGCGGCCGATCTCAAGGATCGCTTCGGTTTCTTTGTTTATCTTGGTCTTATAGGTCCCGACGATACCGGTGATTTTTCCGTTGCGATCGGTATCCGCTAAAACCAAACCAGTAATACCCAAAAAGGTATTGCCCTCTTTATACCCTAAAGAATTGATCATCAAAAACGCCTTGCGGGTTTCGCTGACATATTGGCCCGGCGCTGTTTGATTCGTGCGTGTGGTGTCAACGGTACCCATAGTAAAAAGATTAACAAACTTCGGCATATTTTCCGACGAGAGCTCAATCCCTACGAGCAAGTGGCGCTGTCCGTCGACACCGGCTACTTGCGGGACAGTATCGCCCCAATTGACATTCATGCCAAAGAACGGAATCTCTGCACCAAACGCACGGCTGGTCTTTACATCCTTGCCGAGCATATGAAGAACCATCTGGGCATATTCAGGATTGCGCTGCAAAGCTTTGATATCATGCAGATGAACAATCTTAAACTCGCCATTCTTATTCTCAAAAACCAAAGTACGTCCAACTTGATTATTGATACCCGCAACAGCGCCAAAACTGTCGATAAACTTATTGGTCACCGCACGAGCAAACGCATTATCTTGCGTGTTTTCTTTAAGCTTGGCTTGCAATAGCTCAAATTCATCCTGATCTTTTTTCAGAGCTTTCACGTTAGCAATAAACTCTTGCTCAATTTCTTTTTGTTCTTTATTTAAGTTCGCGATATTAACTTTGGCATCAATATAGTTTTCGGTAACTTTATTACGTGCAGCTAAAGTGTAGGCTAACAGAAGCTTCGGATCATTAGCGCCCGAGCGGGCTTTGATATTAGCCAAAGCTTGTAAAGCAGTGTTGCGTTCAAACTCGGTGGCTTTGGTAATTTCAGCCTTCGCCTCTGGACTTAAGAAATCATCACCCAGTGCGGTCAAAGCTTGGATAATTTTTAACCGTTCCACTAAATATTCCTGCTCTGCTTGGCGAACTCCCTTAATACGTTCGACAAAAGCAATCGGCGGTAATTCAAGAGTGTTGAAAAATGCTAATTGTTCAAGTTCATATATTCCCTTTGTCTCAATATAAGTACGCTCCTTTTCCAAGTTCTTGATTAATGCTTCCACCAAAGGCTTTGCCGAAGCAGAAACCCGTCCAGTATCAATGGCTGATTTCAAATAATCGATACTATTAACTTGAATTTCTATAATTCGCGCCTTTAAAGCAACCATATCTTTTTCAATTTGTTCATTACTGCGAGTTAACGGCGTGATATCGACTCTCCTGCCTGCTGGGTATGCATCGGCTATTGCAATCGCTTTTTGTGTCGCAGCAATTTTTTCTTGCAAAGACTTAACCGCTTCTTCTCCGGCGAGTGTATTGCCAGCTTGAAAGATTGACGCCCGGATAACATCATTTCGAATCGCATTGGCAACATCATCAAAATTCTTCAAAGTCGCCAAATATTCTTCAAACTTAACGCCTCGGCCTTCAGCAATTTTGCGTAGAACGCCGAGGACAAACTTCAAGTCATTGACGCGGACATTAAGTTCGGCAATATTCTTCACGACACCGGCGATATTCTCAAAATTATCAACAGCAGCTTTTCTTAAAGCATCTTCTTCGCCACGAAGTTGATTTTGAATTTCCCCAATCTTGGTGTTTAAAACTTGATTCGCAGCGACTGTTTCCTTCATTTGCTTAACAAGCTCTTTCATCCGATTAACCGTCGCCAGATCAAAATCATTCAAGTTTACCGATTGTAAAAACTTCATCGAATCGGCTTTGATTGAAACTTCTTTTTGATAAGTCAAACGGCCGTTTTCATATTGCGTTTCACCTGTCATAAGATCTTGATAGGCATCTTGACTTTTGGCATCAGCCGTCTCTTCAATATCAGGTAAGCTAGCGGCGTATTCGATAATAGCAACTTCTCCAGCAGCAATTCCTTCGCCGGCGCGGGCAATAACGGTCGAAAGCATGCCTTTTTCATTAACAACATCACGGGTCAAAACAGTCTTACCGTCTTTAACAAAATTTAGTCGCACGCTTTGGCCGTCAGCCAATTTTTCGGTGAGGAATTTTCCTAATTGCGCTTGGCTGTGAATATACATCGCAAAATCTTTATAAATAACACGGGCTAAAATCTTTTCTTGCGCCGGTCTTTCGATCAAATAACCATAACGCCCATCCTCCAACTTGATCCCCTTGAGGAAAACAAACCCGACACGCGCTTTATACGTATCCGTTATGCCGGGCATCACGACACGTATTTCTTCTGTGTCTTGACCAATATTCGTGACGCGCGCTTTGTAATCCGCAAATTCTTTGGCATCATCAATCTTTCGGATTTCGCTTTGACGATAGACATCCCCGTCTTTGCTAAAGATAATCAAATCACCGTATTGCCCAGGATTGCGGCTACGCAAATAATATTCATTGATAACCGCGCCCATCGTAAAGCTGTATTGCGCAAAGATCGGATCCCCGCGATAATCTTTACCGGTACTGATGGTATTATCGACATTCATCTTGGCTTTATCTTTAAAGGAAATCTTCGTCGATTCGCTGCCGCTGGCTATGACTTCTTGGGCAGAAAGCCCGGGCATTGATCTTTCGATACTTATCACTTCGCCGGTTAAACGATTTGTCTTAATCGTGCTGTATTGCGGGTTCTTTTCCATTACATCGGCGAGCCAAGCCCCTTCGCCTAAACGCATCAAAGACGGAGCAACATAAGCTTGGCCCGGCTCAAGATAAGCGTGATTGGCTTTTTCGGCTTCTTCATTTAGCATAACTTTCTTTTCAGCGCCGGTTTCGCTGTCAACAGCCTTAACAATCGGATAACGGCGAGCCGCTAAAAGCGCTTCAACTTGTTTATCTTTATCTGTTTGATTTAAATGAACACGGACATCATAAACAAATTCGCTGGCGTCATACGTGTGCACTTTTCCATCGTTATCTGTAATGGTGACCGTCTTGCCCGCTTCCCCGCGGTAAGTCACATAAAGAATATTACGGTCTGTGTTATTGAGTTTCTCATAGGTCAATTGCGCTTCTTTTCTCCCATATTTATAAAGACTGCCGGCTTTTTCTAATTTTTCTTTAACAATCTTCTGGGCCGCATCTTTATTGCGGCCATAAAGGGTCTCTTCAATAACGGTCATCGCATCTTCAAGACCTTTAACAAACGTAACACGGTTTTCACGATAGCTTTCTTCACCCTCTGCAATTTCTGCGCCATTCGCATGGAAAATCCTGTTATTGACCCAAAGAAGGTTGGAATCTTTCTCGATCGTTTCTCCGTCTGACGTCGGGAAATCATTATGTTCGAGCATCCACTGACGGGCAGTATGGGCATTATAAAGATTCTTCCATTGCATCATTTTATCTGCGGTATAAAACAAAGCTGTAATTAAAGCGGCTCCTTTAAGTTCCGATAACTGGCCAAGGCCGGAGAGAGATCCGATTTGTTCTGCCCAATTAGATCCTTCTGTTCCCATCGACGCTGAAATGCCAATCGGCAAACTGCCAAGCTTGCCTTTAAAGCCCAGCGCCAGAATATTAGCCGACATGCCTTGACCGGCGCTGATTACGATAGACGGGCCGACATTTTTCGCACCCAAAATCCGCGCGGTCTCTTCATTGATCTTCATCGCTCTTAAAACATCCAGCTTGCTGTATCCAATATTGCTGTCATTTATGACAACACCCGCTATCGCTCGCGCTTCTTTTTCGGCTAGGATCTTTTGACCCTGGCCAGCCTTAAACTCACGCTCAGCCAAAGCCGCGCGAGATTGTTCAACATTTGCTTTTAACTGTGCCAAAACTTCTTTCAACTCTTGTTCTTTTTCTTCGGGTGTCGCAAGCTTAATCTTTAAACGGCCGGTAACAGTATTAAAGTTATCTTCAACAGCTTTAGCGACCATCGTGCGGATTGTTTCAACTGCAACATCTTCTTTTTCATTAACACTCATAATATCGACAGCCTTGCCATCGATCTTTAAGGTAAAAAGATAACGGTTAATGCCTTGTTGTAAACCAGCTATGCCGATCAAATCCCCGGCCTTAACTTCCTGACCTAAGGCCTTTTCGGCTTTCAAAGCACCACCCATATAAGCAAAGATTTGTTCAACACGATGTCCGTTGAGCATCGAAGAAATTTTGACATACTGGCCGTAAGCAGTCGTCGCAACTTGCGTGACAATACCGCTTAAGATGGCGCGCACAGCAGATTTTTGCGGCACAATCATCTCGAGCATCGGCCCGATATCGCCGCTTTGCGGTTTAATTCTATAGTTGATAGAATCTTCTGCCAAAAGCGTTTTTGCATCAGACTCAGCGGCAAGCTGGTCAAAATCTTTGTTGTTGATATCGTCAGATTTGATCCGTAAAGCAGCGAGTGTTCGGGTGAAAAGGACCTTTCGTCCCGCCTGATCCAGAGAAACGATGTGGCCGTTTTCATCGGTCGTCATATGTTTTAAAAGATGTGCCGACCTGACTACATATTTACGAGTTTCGTCAATCGTCGGATTTAAATAGAAAGCGGGGCTATAATTTTCGCCCGCATTGTAAGCGGCTGCAATAGCATTCGTAAATTCACTCAAAGTCAAAGCTTTACCAGCAAACTTGCGATCCATTTCCTTAATAATCATCGCCATATAGGTATGGCCAACCATGTAATTCTTAATTGGATTATCTACATTTTCCGCAAAGGACCAACCGCTACGACTAGAAATAATTCCTTTCGCGATCATATAATCCACTGTCCGATTCCATGTCGGTTCGATAACCTGAGTCAAACCGCGAGCTTTGGCTGAACTGACCGCTTTTGCATTACCATTACTTTCGATATGAATTTGTACAATCCCAAATCTTGTCCACCAATCGTGAACATTAACATCAGGGAAACGGCTCTTTATAACGCCACTGATCAAAGGAATAATCGGCTTGTCTAATTCACTAAATGTTCCACCTTCTCCGGGTAAGAAAAGCGCTTCATTGCGATCAAGCGGAGCAGAATTTCCGATATTATTGCGGCCTTCGAGACGATAAAAGACGGTATTAATTTCATCGATCAGCCGTTTGGTCGCCGTATCAAGCCCAGAATAATCGTGCATCACGACTTTGAGAATATCTTCACTCGAACGTGCTTTCTGAAGTTTAATTAAAGTGTCAATTGATAAACGCGGAAGAAGCTCAGTTAACTGATCACGCAATTGCGTTCTAAGCGCTTTAATGTCCTGCTGCTCAATAATGACCATCGGTGCGTTAAGAGTCGGAAGAATACTTCCTTCAATAAGCAGCTTACGCAAATTGGCTTTATCGCGATCATTGCTAAAACCAGCTTGATATGCGCTTATAGCGAGCGTCAAAGTGGCTTTCGTGTAGGCAGCTAAATCACCATTGTTAAACGCCAATTGGACTTCTTTCTGCGCCTTCTCGACAGCAGCTACTAAATCCAACCGTTTTTGATAAATCAATAGCACTTGTTTTTGGGCTTGTTCTAATGCAGCTAAGGCTTCAATGATTTGCTTGTTGGCTTGCTGCGCACGAACAACATCCGCTTGCGCATTTTTAACCGCTTCTTGCGCAATAACCAAATTCGCATCTTCACGATTGCTTTGTCCGTTGCGGTTTGTCGACAAAGAGGTTTTTTCTAAAGCAGTTTTGTCATCTGATTTTTCCGATTTATAACTTTCATCCGCAAAAGTCATAAATGTTACCCCTAAGAAAACACCAGGCTGAGTCTTAGCTTGCATCTGCACCTGATTCCAAATATTTTTCATTTGACGAGCTTGCTTGCCCTGATCTTCTTTTCTTTCAGCCCAATCAAATGAATCAACCCCTGTTTCAGAAAAATAGAATTGCAGATCTTTGTGCGTTGCAGATTCTGCAACTGCTTTTTTCCAATCGCTAAATACATCCGAAACATTTTGACGATAAACATTAAGCCCCCAAACATCGACCGACGGAACCTGACGTAAAACACCAGCTAAAGGAACTTCACCATGAGCTGTAGAAACTTTGTGCATCGGATCAATGCGTTTTGCGTTACCAGCGGCATTTTCCAAAATGGAATACCATTGATCAACATTCCCATTAAACCATTCACGATGGTAATTGTATTCATTCCCAAATTCCCACATTAAAACTGCAGGATGATTCTTATATTTCTCAATATAATGTTTATATCCACCGCGGCTAATATCCGGACCCGCGACACGGCGATCATCGTAATTTGGAATCCCAATAATCACTTTAATTTCCTGCTTGGCTAATTCATTAAGGAAACGCTCGGAAGTGATCGGATAATACGTCCGAATCGTTTTAACACCCATATCTTTTAGCTTTTGAATATCGCCGATATTTTTATCCCAATCAAACCCACTCCTGTAATCTGACCCGACAACCTTTGAGTACGTTAAGCCGCGGATCAAAAGTTCTGACTCCTTGCCAGCCCACATGTCTTTTAATATTTTTGCTGCTTCTTTAAGATCACCATTACTCTTAACAACACCATAATAAGCACTGTCTGCCCCATCAGCGCGGGAGGAAGGAGCTGCTGACAATTTCTCTGCTTTTAGATCAAAGACGCGAGCGGATTGCTCTTCTCGGTCAGCGATATTCCCGTGACTTGTTTGAGCTACCATAGCCTTCAACCAGGCAAGATGCGTACGTGCCACATCAGCTTCTGCCTTTCTAACTTCATTGCGGGCGTTAGACAGACTTGGATTTTGAACATTCCTTTCCTCGAGGCTTGACGTTTTTTCCAAATTATCGATCCTATTTCTGGTAATAAATATTTCATGCTTGAGATTTAATAATTTGACTTTCGCATCGATCACTGAAAATGCTGCGCGGACATCTGCAAAGCCAACTTTCCCAGCATCATAATCAAGTAAAACATTCAAAGCCGGTTGTGCAACCGATTCGTACAATTCTTGCGCACTAAGAATATCTTCCGAAACATAAACATTTGTCTTGGCTAATTCGTTCTTAAATTTATTTAACAACTTCAAGTCTTGCGCGATTGCATCTAATTGTTGGCGGGTACCCGTTATGAGAGCCTGCAGATTCTTTTTCTGTTCGTCAATATTGCTATTTAGCAAAGCTTCTTTACTGCTTTGAAGAACCATCAAGTTTTTCTGATATTCCTCAGATAATTTCGTATAAATATCAGCTAAAACAAAAGTAGTTTCTTCAATCTGCATCTGAGAAGAAAGGTTAAGTTCTTTTATCGTCTTGCTGATTTTTTCTAAAGCCGTCTTTTTCATATCGACAAATTTCTCAGCCGGAAGATCGGAATTCTTTGTCAAAGCATTAAAATAATCATGAACACTCATCGCATTCGCGTTAACACTCGCCGCAAGCATTTTTTGTTTTGCTATGGTCGCAGCTAATGGCGAATTACTATTCCACAACTTTTCTTCTTGCTCTGCGACATTGACCATTGCTAAGCGCAGGCCATTTAAAAGTGCAGGTTTAGCAGCCGTCTTCGTTGAAGGATTCAGCAAGGCATATAAATTATCGTCAACAGTGTTTTGATGACTTAACAGGGTCGTAATACTTGCCCGGGCATCTTCATCAATATCTAAAATAAAGATGCTCCCTCGAATAGTTCGTTGAGTCAAAGTCGCTTGAAGTCTTTGATAACCAGCAGGCTCAAGAACATTAACGTCATCAACTTGCGCAATAAACCAAGAATGCAGAGCGCCCAGATTACGAATATTTTCGATCGAAACATTAGCAGCAAGAGCTGTCTTTAGAGCATCTTGTGTGCGCTCAAGATTTATTATTGTTTTTTGAGTATTCTTTAATTCATTTCTAAACTGGCTCTCCGCTGTATTAAATAGCTCCCCTACCCACAAAACAAATCTATCCCAATAACTTGCTTCTGCCGCAATCGCCAAAGCTCTCGCATCCTGCAACTGGTATTGACGATTCTTCTGCTCAAACAACTTCTTGGCATATTGATTGTTGTCAACATCCTTAAACTCCGCCATTTGTTTTTCGCTATCGATGCGGTCCGAATCCAGCTTAATTATTTTTCCAAGAACTTCTTTAAAAGAAAGCGATTTGTCTGTGTCAAAAACGGAAATAGTACGCTGGAATTCTTCCCATGTATTATTGCGCAACGGCAATCCAAGGTTTCCTAATGTCCTTCTTGTCACTTCAAAAGCGTCAATATTTAAATAAACGCTTCTCCAGGAATCAAATTTATTCCCCTCCAAAATATCGGCAAGGCTAAACGATTTTTCAATCGCCTGAGTCTCTTTTTCTCCATCTTTAACTTCTTCGCCGGGTTTAATTTTCTCCTTAGGCTCAAGGTCTTCCTTGTCTTTGACTTCAACTGTTTTCTCCCCTTGAAGCGCTTGGGCAAACTTTTCAAAACCAACATGTTGCGGCAGCATAATAATAGCCTCGCCGGGATTAAAGCCCATTTTTTCGGCAACACGCTGATACATGTCCGATAAGCTTTGAGCTAACGGTGTTTCTGCCAGATTCCTCGCCATCAAAGCAGACACTAAATCCTTTGAATCAATCACTAAAAATGCCGTGAAAACTTTACCCTTGTTTTGTTCAATCATCGGTGCGGTTGGCACAACATCCGCCGGCTGGGAGCGATCTGCAGAAACAATAAGAAGTTCTTGTTCTTTTTCATTCTTCACAACCCAATATGTTCCTTTTCGGATATCATCGTCTTTCTTGGGGAAAAGTTGCAGGGTCACAACCGACTTGTTATTTTCTTGGCTATATTTCTGCGCAGAAGCAAGCAAATCACCGTCAGCAACTTGCCCTGGAATACCGACGGCAATTTTGATTCTCTCAATCAAGTTGCTAACGTTATTAAGAAACTTCATTTCAATCAGATGTGCCATCTGCGGATCAAGTGCCATGCGCAGCTCATGGCTTAAAGGTTTACCCTTAGCACTCGGATCACGCATATCAGGAATAAGGCCTGCAGAAACAAGCACATACGCAAACTGTTCTTGCGTTAATGTCGCATGCGTTCTTTTTTCCATATTCTTAGCCAAAGCCCAAGCAATCGGAGGCAAGCTGGAAATACGGCCTTCGCGGTAAGCCTGATAATAAAGCGCTGCATTTGCTTCTTGCGTATTAATCCCCACCTGACTATAAATGGCATTGGTCACCACTGCAGGTCCAACTTCCAAACCATCAGGGCCATAAATAAATTTATTGCCCGCCGTTAGAAGTCCGTAGAACCCTTCCTGCGAATTGTTGCCCATAAAGGCATGTCCCATATTAAGGACATCCCGTTCCCAAGAGGTGATCACTTGCCCCGGCGTCCCGCCGATCTTATCAGCAAAATGAAGCGCGCCTTCAATTTCGGCATTAATCGTCATCATGCCGACGACACCTGACCAAAATGCAAGTTTCAGATTACCTAATTGCTGATAAAGCGTATCAATTCTTTCGTAACCAGCACCTGTTGTCCCAAAAAGCTTGCCAGCAACTTTATGAATCCAATTAAACGGAATAAAGGTATTTAAAAGGTAAATGAAAATCGCCGCCGGAACAGCCAAAGCAAAGACCAAAATTCGACCACGGCCTTCGCTAAGATAAATCTTGACTCGCGCTGACCAACGATTATTTCCAATAACGATGCGGGCTAAGCTGTTGTCTTGTGCATAAAGATATCCAGAAAGGAACTGTTGACGCACAGCCGCATCATTCATCCATCTCTTTAAATCATTTGGATTCTCAACAATGCGGGATAAGGCAATCTGTTCAAGCGATGCGGCGGGACGACCTTTTTGATCTTTAAATCCTGTTAATTTATTCTTCTCAACGAGGCCTGCATAACGATATTCCATAAAAGCGTGGACAATCGTTCTAACTGTGCTGATAAACGATAATACAAAACTCATAACAAAAACCCGTGCAATGCTCTCAACACCCTGCGAAAGCATCGTGCCCATCAAAAAGGCGCCTAAAGCCCCGCCAATCAAACCAAAGACGCTTGAAAGAATTTCGACAATAACGTGAAAGATCAAAGTCAAAGCAAAGACAATCGGCGTTAAGACCAACCCTAAAACCGTACCATCTAGCGCTAGCACGCTGGCCTTAATCAAAACCAACAATGGCCCACCGACGACAAAGATCAAAAGACGGCCTTTGAACAAATTCAAAGCATTGGCCATAATCGGATGCGCCAAGCTGAAAGCAAACCATTCGCGCTTAACTCTCAACCAGCGTCCATTATTGTTGACATTAGCATCCGCAATTTGCGCATTAAGAATACGACGAGCGTTTTCGGCATTGATTTGTTCGGCGGTCAATTTAGCAGGTTGTGCGGCATTTAAGAGAGCTTCCTGCATACGTAAGAATTCATAGGTGCGCACCGCGTGACGAGCAAAGAAGTTATACGTTAATTCTCCAAGGAACAAGAAGAAAGCTGGGATAAGACTCAATCCAACTGCGACCACAAATAAAATTGAGTTGCGGATAATGCCAGAATTATTTTGCGTGAAGTGGAATTTGCCGGCGATATTCCAAATAAAATTAAGCGTCGAGAGCAAGGCGCCAATAAATTCTTCGGCAAACTCAATACGATTTGCACGTAACCACTGACGGAAAGCTTCGATACGCACAAAGCGCGTCGGTTTGCTCTGAGCAGCGCGAATGCTGTTTTGGAAATCGCGTTGCATCAAATCGACTAAGAAATTTCTCTTCTTTTGCAAATCCTCACTATTAATGATCGCCTGGACTTGTGGAATAATTCCAGCGTTGCCTAAAAGCGTACCGTAATAGCGCAAACGGATATTTAACTCTTCATTAGTTAAACGATAGACATTTAATTCTTTCACGTTTTGGGTTGTTAACCGTAACGCGCCCTTAAAGATCGAAATCACGATGGCTAATGACAAGAGACCGCCGATAACCCTGATCATCAATTCAAGCATCGACCCTTCGATGATTCCTTCCGCCGCCGGGAAAGCTGTCCCTAAAATCAAAATCCCAGTTGCCACCATCGCAAAAAGCATCGCAAGATAGGAAACAATTCGCAAACTCTTGATAACTTTCTCATTAATCGTATTGCTAAAGAATCCGATCGCCCATGCGCCAAGGGCAATTACGCTTGCGCCTGTAAAAACAGCTAACGCTGCTTGCCCTAAGAGCAATGATACAACTCCAGCAATAGATGCGATTGATTTTAGACCACCCGTCGTCAAAACCGTGATGGCCATCAAGCCAAAAACTTTAGCGGCATTTCCAACGTTCGTCGGAGATTGTGAATTGCGGCTTACAAGATAAAGAAGACTACTAACAACGCCAAAACCTAATGCGACCCATAAAGAACCTAGAACCGGGAAGGTGCTCAAAAACCATCCCGAGCTAAGCATTAAAACAATCGCACCGCCAACTAAAATTTTTGCAAAGGCAGGCTGCAAAACGACGGAAGACGATGCGGCTATTTGTTGAAGCTCTTGACTTTCCGGTGGAGCCGTCGCCGGATGAGCTTCTAGCCCAGCACTTTGTTCTGTGATCTTAGACTTAATCAGGACATCCTGACTGGAAAGAAGATTTTCAGGAAGATACAAAATCCCGCGGCGCGGGCCAGCGGCAACTTCATCATTAAATTGCAAAACAATATTCCTAAAGCGCCAAACTTTTTGCTCTTTGTCTGCCACAACTTCAATTTGATCCGGCTGCAAACCTAAATTGGCAGAGAGAGCAAATAAGTTAATAAAGATTTCCTCATCGCGATCCCCGCCGATGCCTTTAATGTTGCGGACATCGACGATAATTCTTGTGTTTGTCTGGCTTAATTTTTCTGAAAGACTCAAAGCAAGAAGTTGGCTAAATAGAGCTTTCAAAACCCCGAAGCGAGTCTTGCGATGCATCTTTGTTAAAGCAACAATGTGAATAATTGCATTGTCCTGATGATCTTCTAATAATTTGATTAAATGCGAAACTAATTCGCCTTGGCCAAATCTCTTATAAGCGCCAGAAGCGTAGAGAACTCGTATTGCTCTTAAAATTCCAGCTTTGTCCCCTTGGACATTTGTAAATACGGCTTTCACTAAAGCGATGAAATCATCGAATTTATTTAAACGAAAGACTTTCGGGGCGAGTACAAATAGGACAAGCCAGACAAAAAATCTAGCAAAAGCGTCAACAATCGCATTGTGAGTAAGCCGCAACACAACAGGCAGGTTCTTGATGATGCCAACGTAGTCATAACCTAAGAGTCTATTTTCAAATCTCAACACTCGGTTGATGCCAGCGTCCGTCTTGACTTTCGCCCATGCTCCAAGAGTATCTTTCGCATTCCATAATTTCATGCGTGAATCAATCACGTAGTCAAACGGTACGGAAACGATCTGAACGATCATGTCAGGCAGGTTCTTGATGATTCCAACGTAGTCATAACCTAAGAGTCTATCTTCAAATCTCAACACTCGGTTGATGCCAGCGTCCGTCTTGGCCTTTGCCCATGCCCCAAAGCTATCTTTCGCATTCCATAATTTCACTCGGGAATCAATCACATAATCAAACGGTATAGAAACGATCTGAACGATCATGTCAGGCAAATTCTTGATGATGCCAACGTAGTCATAGCCTAAAAGTCTATCTTCAAATCTCAACACGCGGTTGATACCAGCATCCGTCTTAGCCTTTGCCCATGCTCCAAGAGTATCTTTCGCATTCCATAATTTCACTCGTGAATCAATCACATAATCAAACGGTATAGAAACGATCTGAACGATCATGTCAGGCAAATTCTTGATGATGCCAACGTAGTCATAGCCTAAAAGTCTATCTTCAAATCTCAACACGCGGTTGATACCAGCATCCGTCTTAGCCTTTGCCCATGCTCCAAGAGTATCTTTCGCATTCCATAATTTCACTCGAGAATCAATCACATAATCAAACGGCATGGAAATTATATAGACGACAAAAGCGAGCACGTTCTGTGCAGAGGCCACATACTCATAGCCTAAAAGTCTATCTTCAAATCTCAACACTCGGTTGATGCCAGCGTCCGTCTTGGCCTTTGCCC
>CAYYRJ010000025.1:0-38404 GCA_964474085.1 uncultured Planctomycetales bacterium | reverse complement strand
ATAATTATTCCGGAAACGTCGTCGATATTTGTCCGGTCGGCGCTTTGACGGACAAGGACTTTCGGTTCAAATGCCGCGTGTGGTATTTAGAGAAGACCAATTCCGTTTGTCCTGGCTGCAGCCGTGGATGCAATATTACCGTCGAGTGGGACAAAAGCCGTCCGCATCAGTTGAAAAAGGACCGGGTCATGCGCCTTAAGCCGCGGCTTAATCCGGACGTTAATAGCTATTGGATGTGCGATATCGGCCGGTATAATTATCATTTTATCGATGAGAATCGCATCAAAACGCCTCTTTTAAAAGGCAAAGAAATTACTTGGGAACAGGCGATTGCAACGCTTGCGCAAGCCATTAAGCCTCTGCAAGATGCGGGACGTTGCCAGAAGATCGGCGTTTTAGCCTCTGTGCAGTTGACCAATGAAGATCTTTTTGCAGCGCGTAAATTATTCGTCGAAAATTTAAAAGGGGCGCAGGTCGATTTTCGTCTGCCCCAAGAGCCGGCAGAGGCAGATGAGCTTTTGCTTATGGCTGACCGCAATCCCAACAGAGCCGGCGCTGCGGCGATTTTTGCGCACGACGCGTTGGCCCAGACGGATCAGATGATTCAAAAAGCTATCGCAGGAGAACTCGACGTGCTTTATGTCTTTGGTCATGATTTAGTCAAGCTTTACGGCAAGGATACCGTCGAAAAAATCGCCAGCGCTGTTAAGCTTTTTGTGTATCAGGCCAGCAATATCAATGACACCTGTTCGCTCGCGCATTTGATTTTGCCCAGCAGTGTCTATGCCGAAAAAGAAGGGACGTTTACCAATTTCCAAAACCGTGTCCAGCGGATTTGGCCGGCCTTTTTGCCTATCGGGCAAGCCAAGGGCGATTGGGAAATTTTGTCGTTGCTTTGCGAAAAATTAGGAAAAAGTTTTTCGTATCAACGTTCAGAAGATGTTTTTGCGGATTTAGCGAGCACATTTGCCGCATTTAATGAAATGACGTATGAAAAAATTTCTGATCAGGGAATGATTCTAAAGTAAGCATGATGACAATGACGGATATTCTTATCAAAGTGATTTTAGCCTGCGTCTCGGTCTTTGGCGCGTTTGGCATCGCCGGGATTTTGACATGGGTCGAACGCAAACAAAGCGCAGTTATGCAGGATCGCATTGGCGCTAATCGGGCCAAAATTTTTGGCTTTAAGGCCATGGGGCTTTTTCATGCGATTGCCGATGTGCTTAAAATGTTGTCTAAAGAAGAATTTATTCCGCAGGGTGCTAATAAATTCTTATTTAATTTAGCGCCATATTTATCGATCGTCTTTGCCTTGGTTGGTTTTGCGGCAATTCCTTTTGGCAATCAATTGATCCTTGGCGATCGGGTCATTGAACTTCAGACGGCGAACATTAATATCGGTTTTATTTTTATTTTTGCCATGATGTCGATGGGCGTTTATGGCGTTGTGCTCGCCGGATTTTCTTCCAATAATAACTACGCGTTTTTAGGCGGCATGCGTGGGGCAGCGCAGATGATCGCCTATGAAATCACGATGGGCGCCTCGATTATCGGGGTTATTATGGTTTTTAATACACTCGATTTGCAGTTGTTGATCCGGGCCCAGGGGGAATATCTTTTGGGCGGCTGGCTTCCTAAATGGGGCGTTTTTGTTCAGCCGTTGGCCTTTCTTTTGTTTTTGACCGCGGCCACAGCCGAAACCAAACGCACGCCTTTTGACCTTCCCGAGGGAGAATCTGAGATTATCGGATATTTTGTTGAGTATAGCGGTATGAAGTTCGGGATGTTTTTTATGGCGGACTTGGTTGAAACGGTTTTGGTCTCAGCGCTGATGGCGGCTTTATTTTTAGGCGGCTGGCAGGTTTTGTATTTGCACCCGGACGGCTTTCATTTTCCGTGGGGGACGTTTGTCGCCATGCCGCATTTGGCCGTCGTGGGTTTAGGGGTGGCATCGTTTTTTATTAAACTTTCGTTTTTTATTTGGCTTTTGATGACCGTCCGCTGGACTTTGCCGCGCTTTCGTTATGATCAGTTGATGCGCTTAGGCTGGAAGATTTTGCTGCCCGCCTCATTGGTCAATATTGCGGTTACGGCGATTGTTATCACGGCATTACGGTAAAAGATATGGAAAATCCCAATAAACAGCGTCGAGAAGAATTAGAAAAATATTTTGACCCTAAGGGTCCGTTTGCTTTGCTGCGTGTCGCGCAAATGAAACGCGCGTGGAAACAACAAAACCGCCGTCAATTAAGCTGGTGGGAAAATACGTATATCCCAACGCTCTTTTCCGGATTGTGGCTGACGTCCGCGCATTTCTTTCGCAACTTAGCTTTGCATATTTTGCATCTTTTTGGACTCTGTAAAGATATTCCCGGTGCTGTGACGATCCAATACCCGGAACAAAAACGCCCTCTAGCCGCTCGTCTGAGAACGCGCCATCGTTTGACCAAACGCGAAGATGGTTCTCCTCGCTGTGTCGCCTGTATGATGTGCGAAACGGTTTGTCCGGCCCGCTGTATCGAAATTACGGCAGCCGAACATCCGGATCCCAACATCGAAAAGTATCCAGCCGAATTTATCCTTGATTTAGGCAAGTGTGTTTATTGCGGATTTTGCGTCGAGGTTTGTCCAGAAGATGCGATTCGCATGGACACAGGCCGGCTGGATATCGCCGAATATTCCCGCGCGAATATGATCTACGACAAAAAGCGTTTGCTCGACGGATAAAAGTCTTTTATCCTGCCTTCCCCTTAATATAAAAATACTACCCCACTAAAAGGAGAAAGTATGCCTGCCGTTGTTATTCCACAAGAACGTATCGAAAATAAGATTTATTTGATTAGAGGGATCAAAGTAATGTTGGATAGGGACTTAGCACAATTGTATGGTGTTTTAACTTCGCAACTTAACCGTCAAGTGAAACGTAATATTGCGCGGTTTCCTAGTGATTTTATGATTCAGCTGGAGGAGTTAAACACTTTGATGTGCCATTTTGGCATATCAAAGAAAGGTGGTACACGTAAATTACCCTTGGCATTTACCGAGCAAGGTATTGCCATGATATCGAAAAAACCACTGATTGGTTTTTTACCGCTTCGTTGAATGGCGTAGAGGATCATCCCGCAAAACTTGCAGCTAATTCCGGATCTCGCGCCGGTTCTTTAGGTGCTTGGCCAAGAAAGATTGGCAAGGTCTCTGCATTGATCGGCATGATATTGATGATGACCGGAAACAAACCTTGGATATTGATCTGTTCCAAATTCTGCTGCGGTAGCGGCAGTGGAACACCTTTGCCGTCGCGCTTGATTTGCAAATTCATGTTGGTCGGGTCAAAATCAATACCGCCGACGGAAGAAGATTGAATCCCCACATCACCGTTTATTTGTGTAACCCCACTCGATGATTTGGAATCGACGAAGAATGAAAATGGTCGCAATAATTTGGGGTCTCTAAAAAATTCAAGCCCCATAAGATTATTCATGCTCTCCGAAGAACCTGTTTCTTGCTTGATAATTTCGTTCAAACGATCAATTAACGGTCTTGGTAGTAACTTAGACGCAACCATGGTGAACGTCACGGCCCGCAAAGCCAATTCTCTCTCGTCTCCATTTTTGAATCTTTCAGAAACTGTTGTAAATAAAAATGGGCTTAAACTTATCAGCATTGATCCCATATGAGAATCTTTGTTTGTTTTACCTGCAGTCAAGAAATACCTATGGATTTCAGGTATCCCGGGGTTAGCTTCCACTAAATACCGCATCATCATCTTGTAACCAATCGATTCTCCGAGAACAAACGCAGCTGTCAGTCTTTTCACCTCATCATCAGTCCAGCTGGGACGCGTCAACAAATCTGCCGTTGAGAAAAGTTCTTTCATCTCCTTTTCTTTAAAAATCGTGCTTCCTTCTTTAATAAAAACGCCAAAGGCGATCTGACGATAAATCGGATTTTCTGATGACCTTGCCCAAAATTCTTTAACAGCGCCTAAGTTGATTCCAACATAAAATTTTAGTGAATCATGATTCGCAGTGGGTTCCATTGCAGCAAATCCAAAAGTTTGCCCAGATATAAGGTAAATTTGCTCTTGAGAAGCCCTTTGGAACGCTTCAACAGATTTTTGAAAATCCGAATTCGACTTAATGATAGGGTCATTTAAAGCCAAACGGATTAAACTTTGCACTTCTTGCCATTGCGGACTCCCCTTTTCTGCCTTCGGTAACTTTTTGAAATTATTTGAAAAAACATTATAATTCTGATCCACCATTCTTGTCGCAACTTTATCGATCGTTGTTGTTAAACTAGAGGTAGAATCTATGTTGAAAGAATAAATCAACCCCCCAAAAACGGCTGCGAGAGAGAAAGCCCCGACACCTATTCCAACCTTAATAATCCTAATATAACGATCGATCTCCCTGTTAAGCATTTCAATTTTTGCTTGGTTCTTCCTAGGATTTTCATCTACCCCGCTCGAGGCGGCGACAATTGATAACGGCTTTTCCATCGAATTTCGTATAAACAAATTACCCTCGTTCAAAAATGGAATAAATCTGAGTTCTGACAATAAACCTTCGTAAAGAATATACTCTTTAAGTTCAGTTTCTCTAATTTGCCGAACACTCCCACCGGGTTCTCTTTGATAAGTCGCGCTTTTACCGTCTTTTGACAGAACAAATTGAAACCTATTGCCATTAATATCATATCCGACAGATTGTCCACTGGAGATCTCAAGCGAAAAATCCTCATGGCTTCTAATCTCAAATGGCTTACTAAGTTTATTTAATCCTAGCAATTTCAAAATTTGATCATTATAAAAATTCGGATTAAATTTAGGGTTTGGGACAAATTCTTCAGTTGCTCTGTTAACATACCCTCTAACAAATTCCGTTGGCAAAATGCTTCCACCGCCTATGGGTGAGTTGAATTTTTTTGCCAATGAGTCGAGTTTTTCTAAAAATTCTTCCCTCGCGTCTCGATAGTGCACACCTAATTGGGCCTGAATATCAAGAAGAAATTTTCTAGGTAAAGCTATAATAACAACATGTGTGTCATTTGTTCTATGTCGCTGCTCATACTGACTTCTTGCCATCTGAATATCTGTTGCGCTTGGAGATGCTGTTGAGTCTAAATTAAGAAGAAAACCACCAACCCTTAGCCCTTCACGAACAATTGACCTAGCACTTGCCTCATCCGTTCTATGATGAAAAGTCATGTACTCAGGACTACTTTTAATAACTTGATCAACCACAGCACTCGCAGCGGACTGGGATTGCGCTTGCGCGGCGGCGGAAACGGTTTCTCCTTCAGAAACTGCTGTTGCCGCATAAACTTGAACAACTAGCGGTGTAGCTGCTGTTAACATGTTTTCGGCTTGCTCTGTAGAAATCTGCCGTTCTTCAATGATAGGAGTCCCTGCAGTATTCAACCCCAACGATGTTATCCCACCGCTAAAATACTTTCTCGGGATAAGATCACCGTTTTCGTCGGCTTCTTCTTTAATCAAGTTGTACGCGCCTTTTTTAAAGGCGGCTAAGTATTGCTCGTAAATTCTCTGCTTCATCGCTTTGTCGTCGGTTTCAACCCCTGCGACTTTGCCTTTGTCGGCATAAATCTTGCCCAGCAAACTTTCTTTCAAAGCTTTTTTGTACCACGCGGCGAGAATGACGGAATTATAAATTTGTCTGACGTCGGCAAAATCTTTGCCGCTGTTGACTTCTTCAACGATCTTAGGCAAGATCAGATCTCGGAAGACTTGAGTAGATAATTCTTTCATGTCATTCCCGCCCGCTTTGTCATTCCCGCGAAAGCGGGAATCCATTTTGGAAAGTGGATCCCCGCTTAAAGCATGCGGGGATGACAAAATCTGCGCTCCATACTCCTCATCTAGCATCACCTTCAAGCGCTTCTCTCCAACCAAAACAATGCCGTTGCTTTCTAAAACCTCGGCCTTTTCCGGCATGATCCAAACCTTGTTTTGTAGGGAACAGGCATGCCTGTTCCCTACGTTGGCCCAATATTTTTTTCCCAATTCCGTTTCGGGGTTAGTCAACGACGAAGCCAATTGTTTCAAAACATAATCTTGCTCGAGCATGGTCTTACCCATCGTCGTCTGGCCAAGCACATCGGGGATGATTCTATCCTTTTCGGTCGGCGAAAGATTAACCCAAACTTCTTTGTCTGGAATCGTTAAAGCGGCGAGGAAATATTTAACGAGTTTAGTTGTTTCCTCTTTTAGTTCGTCTGTCGAAAGTTTCGCTTGCCCTTGATCGACGATAAAGTCAAACAAAAGCGGATTTTCGGGATGGATTTTAAGGCCAAGCAAAATCGGCGGCTGAAATGTGACCGAGGACGTAACGTCCGAGGGAATGCCGAGCCCATCCGTGGCGAGGCTAGAAACAAGACTCCCTGGATTATTTAAAACTGGGAGTACTTGTGCGCCTGCTGGCGAGACGATCAGCGAAGTTAAAAACGTCAGCACAATATAAACGCTGACTATTTTTCTAAAAAACTTTAAAGTTTCGTGATTAAAGAGAGCCTGCATAGAGTTTTTGCTCCTTAAGAAAAATAAAACAAATAAATTTTGTCAAAGGAAAATTAGAAAAGACGAAAAATACAGATAAGGTACACAGCTAAAATATACAAGCAAAGCCCTCAAAAGGCAAATTTATTATTTCAGTTGTAACGCAAAATTTGGGACAAAAGATTTAGAGGTTAAGCAGATACATTTTTTGAACTGCTTTTATTGCCAGATTAAGAAATGGCCCCTGTACTATTCCGATTCCAACGATGCCGATCATAAGGGCAATAAGCAGGATACGTACGGGTAAGGAAACGGGGATTGAGGTTTTGGTTTGCGGTGCGTCAACGTAGATTTTTTTGATGACCAACAGATAATAATAAAGAGAAACAACAATATTGGCTGCCGCAATAAGGGCGAGCCAAAGCATTTCGATTTTGACGGTTGCCAAAAGCAATAAGAATTTTCCAAAGAATCCTGCCAAAGGCGGCATACCGGCCAACGACGTCAAAGCTAGCAAAAGGGTAGCTGCTAAAATGCCTGAACGCTTCGCCAGCCCCGAGTAATCCGCGATTTTGTCGGTGCTTTCAAATTTTGAAACGATAATCACAACAAAAAATGCGGCCAGCGTTGCAAACAGATAACCGACAAGATAAAAGTTGATGGCGGATATCCCTAAGACTGACCCAACGGCAATTCCCATCATAAGATATCCGGCATGCCCGATACTCGAATAACCCAGCAGTCTTTTGATGTTTGTTTGGAACATCGCCACAAGATTTCCGTAGGTCATTGTTACGGCGGCAAGGATCGCTAAAACTAAACTCCACTGCGGCTGCCAGGAGGCAAAAACGCTTCCAAAAAGACGAATCAGGATCACAAACCCGGCAGCCTTAGACCCAACTGACAAAAGTGCCGTCACCGGGGTTGGCGCGCCCTGATAAACATCTGGCACCCACATATGAAAAGGGAACGCGGCAATTTTAAAAGCTGCAGCAGAAAAAATGAGTACTAAAGCAAAAAGCATTACAGGCGACATCGCATGCGTATTAACAAAGATTTGGATCGCCTCAAAGCGCGTTGTGTGCACAACCCCGTAGAGAAAACTTAGGCCATAAAGAAAGAAGCCCGACGCTAAAGATCCTAAAATTAAATACTTCATGCCGGCTTCAAGCGAGTTTTTATCACTTTTAAGATATGCGGTCATCACATAAAGCGAGATGGTAAGAATTTCGAGCGCGATAAAAAGAACCAAAAAGTCGGCCGCAGAAGCGATTAAGCACATTCCAATTAAAGAGAGCCACAAGAGAAAATAAAACTCATTACCTTTCTTGCCGGAGGACTTAAAGAATTTTTCCGTCATCGGAAAAATAAAAATCATGGCCAAAAGAAAAAAGCCTTTAAAAAACCACGCGAGCGAATCGACGACAAACATGCCGCCGAAAGTTATCCCTGCAACATCGCGCTGTGTCAGCCAAAAGCCGCACAAGCCAAAGACGGCCACACAACTGATTAAGCCCAGCCGTTTTTGACGTATGCTTGCAGGCAGCAAAATATCGCAGATCACCAAAGCCACAAGGATAAGGCTGGTGAATAATTCCAGAGAAATAAGATGCCAATCAACGTTGGGCAACATAGAGACTTTCAATTATTGGTTTTGTACTTGTGTTTATGTGATTAAGAATTAAAGACGGCCAGCAACCGACTAAGATCAGGACAGCCAACAAAAGAACAAAGGGCAATTTTTCAGTTAACGAGTGGGCATCTTTTAAATTTGTCCAGGCTGGATTAAGCGGCCCTTGAAATCCTAAGCGAATCGCTTTTAACATATAAATTGCTGTGAGAACAATTCCCAAGATAGCAAGGATTGTCAATAGGCGATATTGGTCCCATGCACCTAAAATCACCATGATCTCGGCGACAAAATTGGCAAATCCGGGAACACCGGCAGAGGCCAAGGCCGCCATGATAAAGCATGTCCCGACAAAGGGAAGTGCTTTAATCAGTCCGCCTAGTTCATCGAGATTTCGCGTCTTGGTTTGGTCAGCCACAAATCCGACGAGCGCAAAGGCAAGGCTTGCCATAATCCCGTGGGCAAAAATCAGGTAAACAACCGCATTTAATCCGACGCTGTTAAAACAGGCAAGGCCCAACAAAATATAACCCATATGACTGACGCTCGAATAACCTAAAAGGTATTTTAAGTCGCGTTGGGTCAAGGCGACAAGGCCAGCAAAAAGAATGTTCACGACGCCAGCCGTGGCGATTAACGGCATCCATGTGTGAGCCGCTTGCGGCATAAGAGCGATCGCAAAACGGATGATCGCATAAGCGCCCATTTTTTTTAGAACTCCGGCATGCAACATACTGACCGCAGTCGGCGCTTCTGCATAGCCGATGGGCGCCCAGGTATGAAATGGCCAAAGGGTCAATGTAACACCAAACCCGACGACGATAAGCGGGAATATCCAATTTTGTAATTCGATGGGAATCGGATAGGCATTAAGATGTTGTTGGATTTGGACCAGATCAAAGGTTTGCAAACCGGTGGCAAAATATAAGGCCAACAAGCCGATCAAAGCTAGGGCTGCGCCGGCGACTAAATATAAAGTTAATTTCATCGCCGCATAATCTTTGCGCTCTGACCCCCAGATGCCGATCATCAAAAAAACGGGAATAGCGGCAATTTCGTGAAAGAAATAGAAAAAGAAAATATCCAGCGACAAAAAAGCGCCGTAGGTGCCGATCACGGTGATAAGAAAGAGAATGTAATATTCTTTAACTCGCTCTTTGATGTTTTGACTGATTAAGACGGCCGCTAAAGACGCGATGCCCAAAAGAAGAACAAGCAGAGAATTGATCCCATCAACGCCTAGATGATACGAAATGTCTAACGGGACAACCCAAGCGATCTTTTGCACAAACTGAAAACCGCCTGAGGCTGGATTATACGAAAAGAATAACCAAACAGACAAAAGCGTTGTCAAAAAGACTGTGGCTTGGGCAATGCGCCGCAGTAAAGCGGTTTTGTCCGACGGGGTCATAACCAAGAGGGCCAACCCTGCCACGGGCAACAATAAAAATAAAGAAAGATTAACAGGCATCATAAATTTTTGGCCAGTATGAAGTAAAGTAAAACGGTTCCCAGAACAAAAACGATTGCATAAAATTGCACCATTCCCGTTTGTAGATAGCGAAATGTTTTACCGGCGGCATTGGCTGTATTCGTTAAGCCATGAACGCCCAAGCGGACAATAAACAATTTTTCAAAACCCGACAAAAGTCCGGCAAAGCTTTGTTGGACACGCTCAACATACCAACGATAAAGCGCATCGAAATAATATTTGTTTTTTAAAATGACATAAAAGAATCCCAGATTTTTTTCCAGAGGATCAACTGATGGGCGTTTGCTGTAGATCAAAAACGAGGCGCTCAGCCCGAAGAGAGCCACAAAAGTTGAAATAAGCGCAACGCTCATATTGAGCGGCGCATGCGGTGCTTGAGAGTCAAGAAAATGTGGAATGCCGATCAACCCACCGATGACCGATAGAATTGCTAAAAAGATTAACGGATAAGTCATGACCGCTGGAGATTCGTGGGCGTGGTTATCTTGTGCCGGTTTGCCCCAAAATGCGGTCCAGAACAAACGGCCCATATAAAAAGCTGTTAAGGCGGATGTGAGTGTTGCGATTGTGAATAATGCGCTATTACGTTCAAAGGCGAGTGTTAAAATTTCATCTTTGCTAAAAAATCCGCTTAACGGAAAAATCCCGCACAAGGCAAGTGTTCCGACGAGAAAAGTGATTCCCGTAATCGGCATGCTTTTTAAGAGCCCGCGCATTTTCCAAATATTTTGTTCGTGATGAAGCCCATAAATCACGCTGCCTGCGCCTAAGAAGAGGAGCGCTTTAAAAAAAGCGTGTGTTGTCAAATGATACATGCCAACGATAGGGCCGCTTAACCCTAAAGCCATGACCATAAGACCCAGCTGGCTAAGCGTCGAGTAAGCCAAGATTCGTTTAATATCATTTTCGGCCAATGCAAGCGTTGCGGCCATAAGGCTGGTTATCGCTCCGGTATAAGCGATGATCGTTAAAGCGTTTGTTAGCGGTGCAAAAATAAAAAACGTTCGCGCTAAAAGATAAACGCCGGCGGCGACCATCGTTGCCGCGTGGATAAGGGCGCTGACTGGTGTCGGGCCTTCCATCGCATCAGCCAGCCAGACGTGTAGAGGCACTTGCGCGGATTTTCCGATGACCCCGCAAAACAATAAAAGCGCTGCGATTGTTAACAGATGCGGATCCATTTGGGAAACGCCAGCCGCTAAATCGGTTAATTGAAAGCTTCGGCCAGCTCCAACATTTGAAAGGCTCCATAACAAGACAATGCCGCACAAAAAGCCAAAATCCGCAAATCGGTTGACGAGAAAGGCTTTGACACCAGCGTCGGCGGCAGACGGTTTGTGATACCAAAACCCGATGAGCAGGTATGAACTAAGACCAACAAGTTCCCAAAAAATAAAAAGCTGTATCAAGTTATTGGCCAAAACAATGCCGATCATCGAAAACGCAAATAAGCTTAAAAAAGCAAAAAAGCGCGGCAGGCTTGGATCTTGGTCCATGTAGCCGACCGAATAAATAAAAATCGCACTGCCCACGCCGGTAACCACTAACAGCATCATGATGGCCAATGGGTTGACGAGAAAGCCAAAGTTAATCGTTAAAGTATCAAACTGTATCCACGTCAGGGATTGTTGTAATTCAATCGCCTGCTGTGAGCCCAAAATTTGTGTGGCTAATAGAATTGTGCAAACAAAAGAGGTGAGGATGCCTAAGATTGCAGTCAGGGAGCTCAGGGTTTTTGAGCGCAAAAAAAACAAGGCAATCAAAAGACACGCTAGAAGCGGCGCAAAATAAGCGATCCAAACCAAAGCGGGATTTACCATTTCATTTCCTTTAACTCATCGGCGTAAATTGTGCCAAAGTGTCGATACATCAAAACGACAATCGCCAGGCCAATGGCAACTTCCGCGGCAGCGACAAGGATGACAAAAAAGACAATCAGCTGTCCTTCATAATCGCCGTTAAAACGAGAAAAGGCGACAAAAGAAAGGTTGGAGGCCGCTAAAAGAAGCTCTAGCGACAAAAGCACTTTAAGCACATTGCGGCTGGTCATGACCCCGATAATGCCGACGGTAAAAATGATGCCGCTTAAAATAAGATAATGGCTTAATTCGATCATACGTTGGGTTTTTCTATGCCGGTTTTTAAGGCGCCTTGCGCCAAAGAAACGATCCCAAAAACGGCAATAAGCAGTAACAGCGATGTTAATTCAAATGGCAGCAGATAGTCGGTAAAAAGGATGCGGCCGATGTTTTCGATAGTCCCGCGGGTGGATGGCGCTTCAAGTGCCTGCGCCATTAAAAAACTTTTGCTCGATAAAAGCAATTGACAAAAGAATAACAGGCCAGCCAGCCAGCCTAAGAAACGAAAGCGGCTCTGTTGGGCTGTCGTGAGATTAGGGGCATTTAAATTCAGGCACATGACCACAAACAGAAAGAAAATCAGGATCGCCCCGGCATAGACCATCAGCAAAATGATTCCGACAAAAAAAGCTTCCAAAAGCATAAATAGAGAAGACAGACAAAAAATAGAGACAACTAAAGAGAGCACATTGTAAAGCGGATTGCGCGCCACAACAACGCCAAGGCTGGACAAAACCAGAATTGTTGCAAAAAAGTAGAAGAATAAAGAAAAAACACTCATTTTATAAAGTCTTATTGTAAGGATAATATCGGCTTCGAAAGAAAGTAGTATAAGAACAAGTTGGGCAAGTGTCAAATTTTATCCCTAATTTTGCATTACAACTTATTGCGCGACGATGCGTCGCGCCTAAAAGTGAAATGCAAAATTAGCCTTCGGTTGTCCCGTAGGGACAAGGATTAACCCCGCACGTCTTAACTGTGTTAAGACATGCGGCCCTTTGGGCGGCTTTTGCTTGGCCTCGCAGGGGCGAGGCTAATGCAAAAGCCGGGTTTAAAAAAATTTCTTGCCCTTGCCAGAATGTTGTTCATACGGTACTATATAGGCGATGAAAACAACAGTTTTAACTCTCCTTTTTCTCAGTTTCTCTCTTAGCAGTTTTGCCCATAGCGCACAGCCTTTTAAACCACGTGAAACACTTAAGGATAAGCTTGTCGGTTCGATGGTCAAAACTTTCGCCAAGACGTATGTCGCGACGACGAATTTGCAAAAATTTAAAGAAAAGAACATTAAAAAGATTATGAAGATGGACGAGGCCAAGTTTCAGCGCGTTTACGGCAAAATTTATCGCGAGATGATAGTCGATTTGCCGCAGGCACTTAAGGACACTTACGGGGTCACTGAAAAGATGACCAAAGAAAAAGCCATTGCCCAGATTAATTCGTTTGCGAGCAAAAAGCAGATTTACAATATGATCAACGCGATTCCTAACAGAATGATTGCCCAGCATTTTAAAAAGCATAAAGATGAGTTTAAGAAAACAATGAAGGGCAAAAATGCCGATGGCTTGATTGACCAAATGCTCGAAGATTCCGCCGCGTCGAATTCATAGATATTTCTTTCCCCGATTGGTTTTTTCCCAAAACATAGGATATACTTTCAACGGTACAAAAGTTAAACGAAAAGGCAAACCCGGGGAAACCCGGCGACGCAATGCTAAAGGGTCCTAGAAAGTTGGATAGCCAGTTGCCGAATGAAAGTCAAAATTTAACTCGTCTTAGTTTTAAAGGACGGGTTTTTTTATTTTTAAAGACATTTTAAAGATAGGAGAAAGCAATGAAAAAAATTCTTGTTGTCGAGGATGACCTAGACTTGGCGGCTGTTGTCGAAGCGCGGCTTAAAGCCAACGGGTATGAAATCATCAAAGCCTCGGATGGCTTGGAGGCCCTCATTAAGGCCCGTGAACAGAAGCCGCACATGATTGTTTTGGACGTTAGCATGCCGGTTATGGACGGGTATCAGTTTTTGCAAGAAATGAAATGGGACGATGACATTCGTGAAATTCCCGTTGTTGTTTTGACGGCACGCGCGAATGCCAAAAAGGAATTTGATGCGGTGGGAATTGAGCATTTTCTTTTAAAGCCGTTTGATGCGCAGATGCTATTGGGGGCCGTAGCCCAATGTGTCGGTCGCTAAAAGGAGGATTGTATGAGTCGTAGAGTTTTGATCGTCGATGATGAGGTGGATATTGTTTCAGTTTTAAAAGCGCGATTTGAAGCCTGTGATTATGAAGTGATTACCGCGTTTAATGGCGAGGAGTGCATTGAAAAGACATTGCAATACAATCCGCAGATGATCATTATGGATGTGATTATGCCCAAAATGTCCGGCGGGGACGCCGCACGACGCTTGCAATTGTTAAGCGAAACAAAGAATATTCCGATTTTGTTTTTGACGGCGCTGGCCGCGTATACGACAGCGCATGAGGATGCGCAAAGTATTAATATCGACGGAAAGTTTTTTCCGGCGATCGCCAAGCCGTTTGATTCGAAAGAATTGGTTTCTACGGCCGCAAAATTAATGCTTGCATAAAATGTTTAAGCATATTGCCCAGCGGCAAAGCCGGATGCCCACGCCCACTGAAAATTAAAGCCTCCCAGCCAGCCGGTGACATCGACGACTTCTCCGACAAAATACAGTCCCGGCACTTTTTTTGCTTCCATCGTTTTGGATGAAAGCTCGTTGGTGTCAACGCCGCCGACAGTGACTTCCGCTTTTGCATAGCCTTCAGTGCCTTGTGGGATGATCGGCCAGCTATGTAAACGTTCTGCCGTTTTTTGTAAATCCTCGAGAGAAATTTGCGTTAGCGGTTTATCGGTAAAAAAATGGTCGGCCAGCGTTTCGGCAAGCCGTATCGGCAGGTAGCTTTTAAGGAAATTTTTGAGATTTAATTTGGACGCGTGATTGTCTTTGAAAATTTGGAAGATGTCCACGTCGGGCAAAAGGTTGAGTATAATCGGCTCTGCGGGTTGCCAGTAAGAGGAAATTTGTAAAATCGCCGGGCCGCTTAAACCTTTGTGGGTAAAGAGCATTTTTTCGCGAAAGCTCGTGTTTTTAAAACGGACAATGACCTCGAGCGAAACGCCGGACAAATTTTTAAATATTTCTAAATCTCTGGGCTTTAAAGTTAAAGCAACCAAGCCCGGCTGGCAGAGAGTGACATTGATCCCAAACTGTTTCGCAAGATTTGTCCCGAAATGGCTTGCGCCCAAAGAAGGAATCGAAAGTCCGCCGGTGGCCACGACCAAGCTTTGGCTGCGAAACTCGCCTATATTTGTTGTAAGGATAAATTCTGAATCTTTGGCAACTGCGTTTATGTGAACGCCTGTTGTAATGCGAACCCGGGCCAGATCGCATTCTTTTTTAAGAAGCTCAATGATGTTTTGCGAGCTCTCGTCGCAAAAAAGCTGACCTAAGGTTTTTTCGTGAAAGGCGATAGCGTGTTTATTGACCAAGTCGATAAAGTCTTGAGGGGTAAAACGCGATAGCGCCGATTTGGCAAAGTGGGGGTTTTGGGACAAAAACTGGTCTGCCGTTGTATGAATATTGGTAAAATTGCAACGTCCACCGCCGGAGATACGGATTTTTTTGCCGATTTGCTCATTATGTTCAAGCACAATCACGCTTCGTCCGCGTTTGCCCGCTTCGATAGCGCACATAAGACCGGCCGCACCTGCGCCTAAGATAATAATGTCTGTATTTGTGATTTCCATTTTTTATATTTAATGATTTGTTACACAAGATTTAACAGAGACGATATTGTATCCTATGCGAGTTTGGCGATCCCCAGCCTTTTTGCTGATACAAAAATTTTTGTTTTGGGGCGAGACACTGTTTGAGCGTAGGATACAATATCGTCTCTGTTTTTCATAGTTTTCTTTCTAGCGTTTGAGGATCAAAACGTAGTCGTCGCAGTTGCGGTGCTTTCCATGCCGTTAACGCGACAATCACAAGCGTCAACATTCCACCGACGGCCACACAAGGCACTGCACCAATCCATGCCGCGACCAAACCGCTTTCAAAAGCACCTAATTCATTCGACGAACAAACAAAAATCCAGCTGACCCCGGCAATTCGTCCGCGCATATGATTCGGCGACAAAAGCCGAACCATTGACCGGCGAATGACCATGCTGACCCCGTCAAATATTCCGCTAAAAATAAGCGCGACAATAGAAAGCGCAAAGTTTTTTGAGATGGCAAAGACGAGAATGCTAACACCAAATCCTGCTACCGTCCACAAGAGATTTCGTCCGGCATGCTCAATAGGAGGATGTTTTGTCGCAATAAGCATGATCGCCAGTGCGCCAATCGATGGGGCGGCATTAAGCCATCCTAATCCAATCGGCCCGACGTGCAAAATGTCCTGCGCATAAATCGGCAAAAGGGCCATGGCCCCGCCAAACAAAACAGCAAACAAATCAAGCGCGAGTGCGCCAAACAGCGGTTGATGTTTGATGACAAAGTCCCAGCCGACACGGATGCTTTTTAAGAAAGGTTCTTTATGCTCTTGTTGGACAACGGGTTTGGGTGTAATAAAAGTTGTTGCGACGCACGCGCACAAAAACCAAAGACTGATTACAATATAAGAACCGATAGCGCCATAGCCGGCAAAGACAAAGCCGATTATCGCCGGTCCTGCGATGGAGGCACCGATCCACGTGCTGCCAATCCATGAGGAGGCATTGACCGTCAAATGTTGCGGCACGACTTGCGCTTCAAAGGCTGAATTGGCCGGATCGGCAAAGCCGCGGGCGATTCCGACAACGAAAATAACGGTGTACAAGCCCAACAAGGAAAACGATTTAATTTCAACGGACAAAATAATAAGTACGATCGCGCAGATTAAACTTGTCAGGCGGGTTAAAATCAAAATTTTGCGCCGGTCATAATGGTCGGCGACATACCCGCCAAAGAGCACCAAACAAAGCGCGGGGATTGCCTCGATAAGTCCTAAAATTCCCAGAGCCAGAGCGCTGTGCGTTAGCTGATAAATTTGAAACCCGATGACAACCGCCAGCGCGCGGCTGGCTAAAGAAAAGAATCCAATAGCCAAAATAAAAAAACGCACATCACGGATTTTTAAGGCGGCAAATGTTTTTTGTGGGACGGCCGTATTATTCATAGAAAAATTACTGTATCAGATTATAATGCTTGCGGGTAAATTTTTTAGGGCGAGACACAAACCAATATTAAGAGGAAGTCCGATGAGACATAAAATTATACTAATTTTTTGTGCCGTATTACTACTGGGAGGATCCGCTATGGCAAATAATAAAGGGGAAATGATCCGTGTATTTGACGCTGAGACAAACTCTTACAAAGAAGTCGAGAGAGTCAGCAAAACGCCCGAAGAGTTGAAAAAAGAATTGTCCAAAGAGCAGTATCATGTCGCCTGTGAACATGGAACCGAGCGCCCCTTTAGCGGCGAGTATAACAACAATAAGCGCACAGGGCATTATAAATGCAGCGTCTGCGGGCTGGATTTGTTTCATTCCGATCATAAATTTGATTCCGGCACAGGTTGGCCGAGTTTTTATCAGCCGGTTGACAAAGCTAATATCGCTGCAACTGTCGATGAGAGCCATGGGATGCAACGTGTTGAAGTCCATTGCCCGCGCTGTGGGGCGCATCTGGGCCATGTGTTTGATGACGGGCCAAATCCGACGGGCCAACGTTTCTGTATCAACTCCGCCTCGCTTAAGTTTAAAGAGACTGCAAAAGAACCAGCGACAAAGTCATCCTTGGAAAAAGCGACGTTTGCGGGGGGGTGTTTTTGGTGTATGGAGCCGTTTTTAGAAAAAATCAAAGGTGTCATTAGCGTTACGGCAGGGTATACCGGTGGGGAAATTGAAAACCCGACCTATGAAGAAGTCAGTGAAGGGACAACCGGACATGCGGAAGCCGTTGAGGTTGTCTTTGATCCAAGCGTCGTTTCATATGCCAAAATTTTGCAAACCGTTTGGTATAATATTGACCCGACCGCGGTCAACAGTCAGTTTGCTGATCACGGGACACAATATCGCAGCGCGATCTTTTATCATAATGAAGCGCAAAAAAAACTTGCTGAGGAAAGTAAAAAAGCTTTAATCGCCTCTGGCAAGTTCAAAAAACCGATTGTCACCGAAATTGTACCGGCGACGACCTTTTATCCAGCCGAAGAATATCATCAGGACTATTACAAAAAGAATAAAGGGCGCTATGAAATGTATCATGAGGCTTCCGGGCGCGAACAAATTTTGGATAAACTTTGGGGTAAAGAAAGAAAGTAAAGACCGATAGATGCAACCATCTGCTTTTGTCAGCGTTATTATTCCTGTTTATAACGGCCCTCAAGCGCTTGCTCGCGCTATTGCAAGTGTTCTTGGGCAAACCTATCAAAATTTTGAATTGATCATTGTCGATGATTGTTCGGGGGAACCGATTGAACCGACGGTCAAGTCCTTTGTTGATCCGCGGATCAAGTTTTATCGACATTCTAAGAACAAAGGTGCGGCAGCTGCTCGCAATACAGGAATGCGCGCTGCAGTGGGTGATTTTTTAGCTTTTCTGGATTCGGATGATGAATTTCTGCCGAAAAAGCTAGAAACACAAATCATGGAATTTCAACGACTTGAGCAAGATGTGGGGCTTGTGATTTCTAATTTGGATGATTCAGGGAAACGATATTGTCCTTACGTCCCGGCGCAGACTGCCAGTGGATATGTCAGCACTTCTGCGTTTCCGGGTTCGATTTTTTCGCCGCCTTCCTCGTGGATGCTGCGCAAAGATATGGTTGCCCGCATCGGTTTTTTTGATGAAGAGATCTATGTTGTTGAAGATGCGGACTATTTTGTGCGTGTTCTTGCGCAAGCGCGGATTTATTATTTGAAAGATATTTTGGGCAATAAACATCTTTCTTCTGAAAGAAAGGGATGTTATTCGCCGGGATATTTTTTAGGCAATGATCGTTTTACAAAAAAACATTTTGAGCGAATGCGCAAGGATCCTGGGTATCTTTCTGTGTTTTATCAGAATAAGGGCAAAGACCTTTCGCGTGTTGGCAGGCGCAGGGAGGCCAGTCAATATTTTTTGAAAGCATTTTGGGTCAAGCCGAGTATTAAATTCCTTCTGAAGTATTTTCGATCGTTGTTCTAAAAGAGGCAGGGCCAGTTTTCTAAGCCAGCGCGTTTTGAGTGAGCATTTACACAGAGGTTAATTTAGGTTTGATTTCTGAGAATTAATTGAAGTTTTTGCAGATCTTCGGTATTTGCAATAACCAGAAGAACATCTCCTTCGTTTAACAGTGTGCTGCCGTTTGGAATAAAATATTTTTCGTCTCTGCAAATTAACGCAATAAGACACCCTCGAGGAATACTAAGTTCAAAAAGAGGTTTTCCGGCAACTTTGGAGTTGTAGGGCACAATTAAATCTTCTAAATTCGCGTTGATTTCGCTGGAATGTTCAAATTCGATAGGATAAACACGTTTGTTTTTAAGAGGGACATTGACATTAAGAAATTGGGCGACCATCGAAAGCGTTGTCCCCTGAAGAAGGACGGAAGTCAGGACAATAAAAAACACAATATTAAAGATCATTTCTGCTTTTGGCAGGTTTGCTAAAAGCGGGAATGTCGCCAGGATAATTGGAACAGCGCCGCGCAAGCCGACCCAGGCGATCAATGTTTTTTCGCGTATGGGCATTTTTGCTAAATAAAGAGAAATAAAAACGCTTAAAGGTCGTGCAAAGAAAATCAGAAATCCTGAGACCAATAGTCCTGCGCCAATCACGGGAATGATTTTTGAAGGAAAAACCAACAGCCCAAGGGTCAGGAACATGACAATTTGCATCAGCCACGCGATTCCATCGCAGAAATTCTTAATGGTTTTTTTATGGATCAAATTCGCATTTCCGATGAGAATGCCGGAAATATAAACAGCAAGAAAGCCATTGCCGTGCATGGCTGTTGTGGCCGCATAGATAAAAAGAACCAGTGAAATGATCAGCGCTGGATAAAGTCCTTCATGGGTCAATTTAAGACGATTGATGATAAAAATAGCCGCGCGACTTAGCGCAAAGGCCGCCGCGGCACCTATTCCCATATCCATTAAAAAGTTTGGAATAAGATGCAAAGGGGAGAGGGTTGGATTTTTTAATAATCCAATGATTCCTACTGTCAAAAAGACGGCCATCGGGTCATTGCTGCCAGATTCAAATTCCAACAGGGGTTGTAATTTACCGCGCAGTCCGACATTTTTGGATCGCAATACATTGAAAACAGCCGCAGCATCCGTTGAGGAAACAATAGATCCCAATAAAAGTCCTTCCAGCAGCGAGAACTTAAGAACGAATGTCGTAAATAAGCCAACCGACAATGCCGTCAGTAATACGCCTAGTGTCGAAAGGCTAAGACCGCTTAAGAAAACAGACTTGATATCTCTTTTATCCGTTTCAAATCCACCTGAAAAAAGAATAAATGCTAAAGCAATTGTGCCCAAGGTTTGTGTTAGCCGCGGATCATCAAAATAGATTTTTCCGATTCCTTCGGACCCCGCCAACATTCCTATTGTAAGGAATAAGACAAGAACGGGTATCCCGAAGCGGTCGGAGATTTTGCTGGCAGCGACGCTTAAGAGCAACAATGCGGCAGTGATGAGTAAGATTATTTCTATTAGCACACGGATGATTCCTTGGATTAGTTAAACGGTTTGTCGGTGATCATTTCATAAAACAGCCCGCTGGGGCGGTTAAAATTTTTTTTGCTATTGTAGAGAATGGCCAAAGGCCGTGTCAGATTAAGATCGGTCACCGCGATTTTTTCAAAAATTTTATTTTTTAGTTCATCCCCGATTGTCGATTCCGGTAAAATTGAGCAGCCCATTCCGATTTCAACCGCGTTTTTGAGCGTTTCAATATTGTCCGATTTTTTAATGATATCCGGCGTAATTTTTGCTGAATGCAAAAACTCAGCGATCATTCTTCCTGTCGGTGTTTGTGGGTCTAGTGCGACCATTTTGACGTTATTAAGCTGCGCAAGTTCGATGTGTTTTCTTTTAAAAAACGGATGCTGGCGTGACTGCACCAGCAGAAGTTTGTCAAAGGCAAAGACCTTGATAGTCAACCCCGGCTTTTGTTCTGGCAAAGCGACGAGTCCAAAATCGACTGTATCGTTTCTCACCATTTCATAAATCCGCTCGTTTTGCCGGTACTCGAGCTGAATGTTAATCCCCGGATATCCTTTAAGGAAATGCTGCATGACCGGTTTGAGTAAATAAAGGCCCATGCTATAAATGGAAGCAATGCGAATTGATCCGGTTGAAGAGCTTGAAAGTTCTTCGATTTGGCTTTTGGCATTTTCGTAAAGTTTAAGAAGTTCTTGGGCAGAGGTCAGGAAAATCTTGCCGGCATCTGTTAACACGATTTTTTTAGAAGAGCGTTCAAAGAGCTTGCAGTTTAAGCGTTTTTCAAGCTGGCGGATATGCTGGGAGACAGCCGGTTGGGTGATATGGTTTTCGAGCGCCGCGCTGCGAAACGAGCCGGTTCGGGCGACAGCGACAAAGGTTTTGATAAAAAAAAGGTGGACCATTTTTTCTCAAAGGCTTTAAAAAGCTTGTAATTGATAAGTAAAAGTTATCGATAATATAACATAATTTTTGAAAGCAAAATAAAAAAAATAAGGTAGAATGACAAAGTTTTGTAAGAGAAAAACTTTTTTGTTTTTGAATCTTCTTTTCTTAAAGGACAAAAGTATGCGCAAACACGTTACGATTGAAGGAAACGAAGCGGCCGCTTATGTGGCGTATCGTTTGAATGAAGTCATTGTCATTTACCCGATTACTCCCTCTTCAACAATGGGCGAGTTGGCTGACGAATGGGCGGCTAAGGGGACGAAAAATATTTGGGGCACGGTTCCTTTGGTGCAGGAAATGCAAAGCGAAGGCGGGGCGGCCGGCGCGGTACACGGCGCGCTTCAAACTGGCGCTTTGTCGACGACGTTTACCGCTTCTCAAGGGTTGCTTTTGATGATCCCTAATATGTACAAAATCGCCGGCGAGCTTACACCGGCGGTTTTTCATGTGGCCGCTCGTTCTTTGGCTACCCATGCCCTTTCTATTTTTGGTGACCATTCAGATGTCATGTCGGCGCGGGCGACAGGTTTTGGGTTCTTGTGTTCGTCAAGCGTGCAGGAAGTTATGGATTTTGCACTTTTGTCGCACACTATTACTTTTGAATCGCGTGTTCCGTTTGTCCATTTTTTTGACGGGTTTAGAACCTCTCACGAAGTTAACAAAATCGAACTTTTATCTGACGATGATATCCGGGCTATGGTCAGCGAAAAGCGGATTTTGGAGCATCGTAGCCGCCGTTTGACTCCGGAGGCGCCGGTTATTCGCGGCACCGCCCAAAATCCAGATGTGTTTTTTCAGTCGCGCGAAGCGGCCAATTCGTTTTATACGGCTTGCCCGGGCATTGTCCAAAAGGCGATGGACGATTTTGCAAAATTAACCGGCCGTCAGTATAAACTTTTTGATTATTACGGCGCGCCCGACGCAGAACGGGTCATTGTGATTATGGGCTCGGGTGCGGACGCTTGCCGTGAAACGGTCGATTGCTTGGTTAAAAAAGGCGAAAAGGTCGGTCTTTTGATCGTTCGGCTGTATCGCCCGTTTTCGAATGAACATTTGATTGCCGCGTTGCCTAAAACTTTAAAGAGTTTGGCCGTTTTAGACAGGACCAAAGAAGCTGGCAGCG
Organism: uncultured Planctomycetales bacterium; assembly: GCA_964474085.1. Taxonomy (GTDB): domain Bacteria; phylum Omnitrophota; class Gorgyraeia; order Zapsychrales; family JANLHA01; genus JADLGJ01. The sequence goes on along the minus strand of CAYYRJ010000025.1, from coordinate 16,115 downwards.
GTGGTGAGCCTTTGTACTTGGATGTTGTCAATGCTGTTTTTGAAACTGCCAGCCAAAAGAAATTTAGCGCAATGCCCCAAATTATCGGCGGCCGTTTTGGGTTATCGTCCAAAGAATTTACCCCGGCTATGGTCAAGGCGGTTTATGATGAGCTAAAGAAAGAAACTCCAAAGAATCATTTTACCGTTGGTATTGATGACGATTTGGGGCATACGTCTTTAAGCTATGACGAGAATTTCTCAACTGAAAACGAAGGCGGCGTGCGCGCGGTTTTCTACGGACTTGGCGCTGATGGAACCGTGAGTGCGAACAAAAATTCGATTAAAATTATCGGCGAGAACACGCTTAATTTTGCGCAAGGCTATTTTGTCTATGACTCCAAAAAGTCGGGTTCGCTTACGATTTCGCATTTGCGCTTTGGCCCCTCACCGATTCGTTCTTCTTACCTGATCAAAAAAGCAAGCTTCGTCGGGTGCCATCAATTCAATTTCCTTTTTCAATACGATGTTTTGAAATACGCTGACCAAAAGGCGGTCGTTTTGCTCAACACGCAATATGGCCCCAGCGAAGTCTGGGCGCATTTGCCGGCCAACGTGCAAAAGCAAATCATCGAAAAAGAATTGAGCTTTTTTGTCATCGACGGATATAAGGTTGCGCATGAGGCGGGGATGGGCGGACGGGTCAATACGATTATGCAAACCTGCTTTTTTGCGATTTCCGGGATTTTGTCCAAGGAAGACGCGATTAAAGAAATCAAAAAGTCGATTAAAAAGACTTATGAGAAAAAAGGCGAAGACGTGGTCCAAATGAATTATGCCGCCGTTGACCAGACGCTTTTGCATTTGCATCAGGTGACAGTGCCTAAGACGGTCACAAGTACCATGGGGCTTGTGCCTGCCGTTGCTGCAGGTGCGCCGCAATTTGTCAGTGAAGTGATCGGCAAAATTGTCAGCCAATGCGGGGATTCTCTTCGCGTCAGCCAATTTCCCGTCGATGGCACTTATCCGGTCGGCACCGCTAAATGGGAAAAGCGCAATATTGCTCTTGAGATTCCAGTTTGGGAAAAAGACCTTTGTATCCAATGCGGCAAATGCGTAAGCGTCTGTCCGCATGCGGTTATTCGTGCGAAGATGTTTGAACCGGCTTTGGCCGAGTCATTGCCGGCGAGCTTCAAGCACGTTGCGGCCAAAGATTTGCCGGGTTCCCGGTTTGTGCTTCAGGTTTCGCCAAAAGATTGTACCGGTTGCGGGTTGTGCGTGGACGTCTGTCCGGTTAAGAGCAAGACCGAGGTCAAGGTCAAGGCTTTGAATATGCACGAGATCGCACCGTTACTTGCAGGGGAATGTGAAAATTGGGAAAGTTTTGAAAAACTCCCCGAAGTTGACCGCACCAAGGTCAAACAGGCGAGCATTCGCGGGTCGCAATATTTACAGCCTTTGTTTGAATTTTCCGGCGCTTGCTCAGGTTGCGGGGAGACGCCGTATATTAAAATTGTGACCCAGCTTTTTGGCGACCGGATGATGGTAGCCAATGCGACGGGTTGCTCATCGATTTATGGCGGGAATTTGCCGACAACGCCGTGGACAAAAAATAATGAAGGCCGCGGACCGGCGTGGGCCAATTCGCTTTTTGAGGACAATGCCGAATTTGGTTTAGGTTTTAGGCTTACCGTTGATAAGCAAAAAGAATTTGCCGGCGAGTTGTTAAGGACATTTGCATCGACTTTAGGCGATAACTTTGTTTCGGCGATTTTAAACGCGACCCAAAACGATGAGGTTGAAATTTTTGAACAGCGTGGGCGCGTTGAAGAGCTTAAAAAGAAATTAGCCTCGATCAAAACCACGGCAGCCGGTCAGCTTTTAAGTGTCGCGGATATGCTCGTCAAAAAGAGCATTTGGATTATCGGCGGCGATGGCTGGGCGTATGATATCGGTTACGGCGGTTTGGACCATGTCCTCTCGTCGGGCCGCAATGTGAATGTTTTGGTCTTAGACACGGAAGTTTATTCGAATACCGGCGGGCAAATGTCCAAATCGACTCCGCGCGGTGCGGTCGCCAAGTTTGCGGCCGGCGGAAAACTTTTTGGCAAAAAAGACCTTTCGCGTATGGCGATGACTTACGGACATGTTTATGTGGCGAGTGTCGCTTTAGGCGCAAAAGATGAGCACACCATCAAGGTCCTCATGGAAGCCGAAAGTTATGACGGCCCATCTTTGGTCATTGCTTACAGCCATTGTATTGCGCACGGCATTAATATGACGACGGGCTTGCAGGAGCACAAAGCTGCGGTCGCATCCGGTCATTGGCCGCTGTTTCGTTACAATCCGCTTTTGGCCCTTGAAGGCAAAAATCCGCTTGTCTTGGATTCTGGTGATCCGCAGACGAAGTTTTCGCAATACGCGTATCGCCAGAACCGCTTTAAGATTTTGACAAAAACCAATCCGGATGAGGCACAGCGTTTGATGACTTTAGCTCAGGAAGATGTGGACAAGCGCTGGAGCATTTATAAAGACATGGCCGCAGAGCCGGCCGCCCAACCGCAAAAAGAAACGCCAAAGGAAATCAAAGTATGAACGAAAAACGATCGCTTGATTTGACGACGAAATATTTAGGGTTGAAATTAAAAAATCCGCTGATTGCTTCCGCTGGTCCACTGTCGCATAAACTGGAAAATATCAAGCGGCTTGAAGATGCTGGGGCGTCCGCTGTGGTTTTCTTTTCGCTTTTTGAAGAGCAAATTGTTCACGAAGCCTTGGAACTTATGCATCATTCGACGTTTGGGACCGAAAGCTATGCGGAGGCTTTGAGTTTTTTTCCTGAGCCCGACACCTATAATTTGACGCCGGATGAGTATCTGGTGCATATTTCCGAAGCCAAGCGCAATGTGCATATCCCGATTATCGGAAGTCTCAACGGGTTTACCAAAGGCGGCTGGATCAAATATGCCAAGCGTATTCAAGAGGCGGGGGCGGATGCCTTGGAACTTAATATTTACTCTTTGCCGACGGATATGTCCAAAACCGCTTTTGAAGTGGAAGAAGAGTATCTCGATATTTTTCGTGCGGTCAAAGGAAGTGTGACAATTCCGGTTGCAGTCAAGCTTTCGCCGTATTTTAGCGCGACCGCAAATATGGCCAAAAAACTCGATGATGCCGGAGCTGACGGGCTGGTTTTGTTTAATCGTTTTTATCAGCCGGACATTGATTTGGAAAATCTGGAAGTTGTCGCCAATGTTCTTTTGTCCACCCCGCAGGCGATGCGTTTGCCGCTGCGCTGGGTTGCGATTCTTTATGGCCATTTGAAATGCAGTATGGCAGCTACAAGCGGGATTCATGACGCGAAAGATGTTTTGAAAATGCTGATGGTCGGGGCGGACGCAACGATGCTTTGCTCGACGCTGCTTAAGAATGGCCCGCAGTATATTGAAAAAATCCTCAAAGAAATGAAGGAATGGATGCAAGAGCATGATTATGAGTCGGTCAAACAGATGCAGGGGAGCATGAGCCAAAAATCCTGTGCCAATCCGCACGCGTTTGAACGGGCCAATTATATCAAGGTGCTCGACAGCTACGTTTATAATCAAGCCAAGCGGGCATAGTTTTAGGGAGCATTTTTTCTTTAAAAAAGGATGAATATGCTTAAGAACAAAAAAAGTTTTCTCGACGTTGAACTGCCTAAAAGCGACCCGCGGGTTAAGCTTATTCTTGCAAAAATTAAAAAAGAAAACTATCGCCAGGACGCTTTGATTGAAATTCTCCACGCCGCACAAAACGCCTACGGTTATCTTCCTCTTAATGTGTTGGCGTTTATTACCCGAGAACTTAAAGTCCCGCCGAGCCGCGTGTATTCGACGGTCACGTTTTATCATTTCTTTTCCCTCAAATCCAAGGGCGAGCATACCTGTTTGGTCTGTACCGGAACAGCCTGTTATGTCAAAGGTGCTCAAGCTGTTCTTGATGAGGTTGAAAAACAATTTGGCCTTAAGAATGGCGAGGTGACAGCGGATAATAAGCTTGGCGTGCAAACAGCGCGTTGTATCGGTGCGTGCGGGTTGGCTCCGGCTGTTATTGTCGACGAGGAAGTTGTCCCGAGGGCAAAGCCTTTGGATGTTGCAAATATGCTCAAGCAAAAGATGGGAGCCGCTTTATGAACCGCCAGGATTTAAGTGCTATCAAAACTCAGCAGGACCAAAAGCATAGTTGCCAAAAGGGCAAGGTGCGTGTTTGTTGCGGTTCAGGTTGTTTGGCTGCGGGCAGCGAGGAAATTTTAAAAAATTTGCAGCAGGTGGCCAAAGAAAAAGGAATAGATCAGGATTACGATATCAGTTTGTCCGGCTGCATGGGCGCTTGTACGCAAGGGCCCTTGGTGCGCATTGTGCCCGAAAATTCGATCTACGAACAGGTCAAGGTGCAAGATACTGTCAAAATTATTGAAGAGCATATCATCAATAAACGCCCCATCGAGTCGATGCTTTTGTTCCATGAAACCCGCGAAAAGCCGTTTGTTAATGCGTGGGAGGACCCATTTTTTAAGAAGCAATGCCACATTGTTTTGGAAGGGCGTGGCGATTTAAATCCGGAAGTTATCGAAGAATATATTGCCGGCAATGAAGGGTATCGCGCTTTGGAAAAAGCGTTATTTTTGCTTTCGCCGGAAGATGTTATTTCGGAAGTTAAGCACAGCCGTTTGCGCGGGCGCGGTGGGGCTGGTTTTCCGACGGGACTTAAGTGGGAGACGGTTTATAAATATGTAGCGGATCAAAAGTATGTGATCTGCAACGGCGATGAGGGTGACCCTGGCGCTTTTATGGATCGCAGCGTTTTGGAAAGTAATCCGCACCGCGTTTTGGAGGGAATGATCATTGCCGGTTATGCTGTCGGGGCAAACAAAGGATACGCCTATATCCGCGGGGAATATGCTTTGGCAGTCAAGCGTTTTGAGCTGGCGATTAAGCAAGCCAAAAAAATCGGTTTGCTGGGACCCAATATTTTAGGCAGCACTTTTTCATTTGACGTTGAAATTCGTATTGGTGCCGGTGCTTTTGTTTGCGGCGAGGAAACGGCGTTGATCGCTTCTATTGAAGGCAAGCGCGGTACCCCGCGGCCTCGTCCGCCTTTTCCAGCGGAGTCGGGTTTGTGGGAAAAGCCGACTTTGATTAATAATGTCGAAACGTTGGCTGCGATTGCGCCGATCGTGCGAAACGGCGGGGAATGGTTTAGCGCTTTAGGAACGGCTAAAAGCGCGGGGACCAAGGTTTTTGCCTTGACTGGCAAAGTGATGAACTCCGGATTAATCGAAGTGCCGATGGGCACGACGCTGCGGGAGATCGTTTTTGGAATAGGCGGGGGAATTCCCGACGGGCGAAAGTTTAAGGCCGCCCAAACCGGCGGACCCTCGGGAGGATGCATTCCAGAGCAGCATTTGGATGTTAAGGTCGATTATGAATCGCTTGTGGAGTTAGGATCAATCATGGGTTCCGGCGGACTTATTGTTATGGATGACACGTGCGACATGGTCGATGTGGCGCGATTTTTTATGGAATTTTGTATGGACGAATCTTGCGGCAAATGCGTCCCGTGCCGTGTGGGAACCAAGATGATGTTTGATCTTCTGACGAAGATTTGTAATAAAAAAGGCGTGCCCAAAGATTTGGAACGTTTGGAAGAATTAGCCGTGTTTGTCAAGGAAACAAGTCTTTGCGGTTTGGGCATGTCGGCGCCCAATCCGCTTTTAAGCACACTGCGCTATTTTCGCAATGAATATGTTGACTACGTCAACAAGACCCAAGTCGTTTGCTAGAGAGGAGAAGTATGCCAAAGATTCCTATTACCATCGACGATAAAAAGCTCGAAGTCGACGTCGGCAAAACAGTGTTAGACGTTTGCCGCGAAAATGCTATTGATATTCCGACGATGTGCCATTTAAAAGGGCTTGTTGATGTGGGCGCTTGCCGGCTGTGTCTGGTGCAAGTTGAGGGCGTGGCAAAACTTTTGCCAGCGTGTACGACCAAGGTTGCGGCCAATCAGGTCATTGCCACACAGACCGATAAACTCAAGAAGTACCGACGGATGATTACCGAACTTTTTTTTGCGGAACGCAATCATGTCTGTTCAGTGTGTGTCGCCAACGGCAATTGTGAATTGCAAGACCTAGGTTATAAGGTCGGGATGGAAAGTGTCCGTTTTCCTTATCTTTTTCAGCAGTGTGAAGTCGACAGCTCGCATTCCAAATTTGTTATGGACCATAATCGTTGCATCATGTGCACGCGCTGCGTTCGGGTCTGTTCCGACGTTGAGGGCGCGCACAATTGGGACATCATGAACCGTGGGGTTAAGGTGAGGATTATTGCGGACTTTAATGTGCCGTGGGGCGATTCTGTGACGTGCACCTATTGCGGCAAATGCGTAGATGTTTGTCCGACGGGTGCTCTGTGGAATAAAGAACAGACCCAAGGATCTTTGCAGAAATACCCGCAGGCGGTTTCTGATCTTGTCGAAAAAAGAAAGATAAATTTATGAGCAAAAAAACATTAGCGACGGTGTGGTTGGGCGGATGCAGCGGTTGTCATATGTCGCTGTTGGATATTGATGAGAGGATTTTAGACGTTGCCGCACTCGCGGATATTATTAAAAGCCCGATTGTCGACGGAAAAGAGTTTCCATCCGTTGACATTGCCCTCGTGGAAGGGTCGGTGACAAGCGACGAGCATTGGCACGAGATTCAGGAAATCCGTAAAAAAAGCAAGGTCCTGATCGCTTTTGGCGATTGCGCGGTGACGGCCAATGTTACGGGTTTGCGCAATTGGCTTACAAAGGAAGAAGTCTTAGACCGGGCTTACCGTCAGGCAGAAAGCAATGATACCCAAGGCCAGATGCCGGAGCATTTTACGCTTTTAAAATTACATGACAAAGTTGTCCCTTTGCATGAGGTCGTTGCGGTAGATTTTTATATTCCCGGCTGTCCTCCGTCGGCAGACACGATATTCTATGTGCTGTTTGAGTTTCTAAACGGCCGGATCCCGAATTTGGAGCAGGAAAGGAAGATTAAATATGGATAAAAATACGCCGCCTAACACGATTTTGATCAGCCCTGTCACGCGCATTGAGGGACATGCCAAGATCACGATCATGCTCAACGATCAGGGGCAGGTTAACGACGCGCAGTTTCACGTCAATGAATTTCGCGGCTTTGAAAAATTTTGCGAAGGCCGTTACTTTACGGAAATGCCGGCGATCACTCCTCGGATTTGCGGGATTTGCCCGGTGAGCCATTCAGTGGCCAGTGCGAAAGCTTGCGAAATGATCATGGGCATTACCCCGCCGTATACGGGGGATATTTTACGCCGTTTGATCCACTTAGGTCAGCACATTTCTTCGCATGCCTTGAGTTTTTTTCATCTGTCTTCACCGGATTTTCTCTTAGGCTGGGACAGCGATCCGGCCCTGCGAAATATTTTGGGTGTGGCCCAAAAGTTTCCTGATCTTGCCCGTCGGGGAATCCGTTTGCGCAAGTTTGGCCAGGAAATCAGCGAACGGGTCACGGGAAAGAAAATTCATATTATGGGGATTGTGCCCGGGGGGATGTCCTTTGCGTTGACAGAAGAAAATCGTAAAGCGCTTTTGGCATGGGTGCCGGAAGCTTTAGAAACAACGCAGATGGGGATGGAGTTGATCAAAAAGTATCATACGCAACATGCCCAAGAGGTTTCCACATTTGCCAATTTTCCCTCGATGTATTTGGGAACCGTCGGGCCGCAGGGAGAAATGGAACTCTACGATGGTAAATTGCGCTTTATCGATCAGGACGGCAAGATTGCCGCTGATCAGCTGGATCCTAAAAATTATTTGGAATATATCGCCGAGCGGGTGATCCCATGGTCGTATTTAAAATATCCGTATTACAAGCCTTATGGGTTTGAGCGCGGGTTTTATCGTGTCGGGCCTTTAGCGCGGCTTAACGTCGCTGCCAAGATGAAAACGCCTTTAGCGCAAAAAGAATTTGAACAGTTCAAAAAATTAGCTCAAGGACCTGTTCACGGGACGTTTTATTTTCATTATGCGCGGTTGATTGAACTTATGCAGTGCGTTGAGGAATGCAAAACTATACTCAAAGATCCGCAGGTGACCGCCGCTAAAACGCAAGTGACGGGTAAGCACAATTACACCCAAGGCATTGGTTGCTCCGAAGCCCCGCGCGGGACGCTGTTTCATCATTATCAGACCGATGAAACGGGCAAGCTTCTTAAAGTGAATTTGCTTATTGCCACAGGCCAAAATAATCCGGCGATGAACCGTTCGGTTTTCGAGGTGGCCAAGCAATATGTTAACGGAAAAGATATTAAGGAAGGCGCGCTTAATCGTGTTGAGGCGGCCATCCGCTGTTATGACCCATGTCTTTCTTGCTCGACGCACGCGATTGGTTCGATGCCGCTTTTAATCGAAGTGCGGGACTATAAGGGCGAGCTGTTAAATGCCATCCAAAGAGGATAAAAACTTCTTTGTCATCGGCATTGGGAATCCTCTGCGTTGTGATGATGGTTTAGGTCCGCTTTTGGCCGCAGAAATTGCGCAAAAAAATATTCCGGGCGTTAAAGTCATTATTTCGCAATTACTGAATCTTGAACTATTAGAAGATACCCTTGGCTATGCAAAAATTTTGGTCATTGACGCAAGCGCCGTCGGGGAAGGGCTGGTTTTTAAAAAAGTTCAAATTATGGAAAACGGGCCAGCAGCATCGTCCCATCATTTATCTCCGGAATTTTTTTTAGCGATGGCCCGTGAACTTTATGAAAAAGATTTGAGCTTGTATGTCTGTTCATTGCGCGGAGTTAATTTTGAGGTCGGAAACACTTTGTCCCCGCAGGTTTTGGACATCTTCCCGCAGGCCTTAGCGGAGATTGAGGAATTCTTAAAGGAGAAATAATATGCACGAAGGCCAATTTACAGAAAAAATCGTCGACGCTATTCTTGTAGAACTCAAAAAATTCCCCGGACAAAAGCCCAAGTCGGTTTTAGTCAAGGTTGGCGAGGTGTTTCATTTGGTGCCCGAGGCGGTCAAAATGCATTTTGAGGTTTTAGCCAAAGGCACATCTTTGGAAGGCGTCGTCCTTGATTTGCAGGAAGAGTCGATGGAAGTCTATTGCCCGCATTGCAAAAAAACGACGTTTGTCGAAGATCATCATCTTGTCGCTTGTCCGTTTTGTTATGCGGTGGATGTCAAGCCGATACGCGGCAATCAAATCACCGTCGAGTCGATCGAGTTGTGCAACACCTAAAAAAGACATCAAGTGCTTTGAGGGCGAATCATGCTTTGGCCGTTGAAATTTATGGCGCTGTGCAAGGCGTTGGATTTCGCCCCTTTGTTTATCAGCTGGCCCGTCAATTTAATCTGCGCGGTTTTGTCCGCAATACCTCACAGGGGTTAAGCATTCTCGTCGAGGGAAACCAAGAGCAGCTCTCAGACTTTCTTTCCGGAATCAAAACCAATGCCCCGGCCCACACACTTATTCAGAAGATCGAAAGTTCTTTTGTCCCTTTGCAAGGGTACAAGGAGTTTTTGATTCTTGAAAGCCAGAGTCAGGCTTTTGCCGGTACTATTGCTTTGCCGGATTTGGCAACGTGTCCGCAATGTCTCAAGGAAATTTTTGATCCTCGCAATCGCCGCTACCGGTATCCTTTTACTAATTGTACGCATTGCGGCCCGCGCTATTCGATCCTTGAACGCTTGCCGTATGACCGGGCAACAACGTCGATGAAAGATTTTCGCATGTGTTCTGCATGCCAGGCGGAGTTTGATGATCCTTCCAATCGCCGCTTTCACGCTCAGCCCAATGCGTGCCCGACGTGCGGACCGCGCGTCGAGCTCTGGTTAGCCAAGGGACAAGTTTTAGAAAAGGGCGAGGACGCATTAAAAAAAGCTGTCCAAGTTTTGCGGGATGGAAAAATTTTAGGGTTCAAAGGGCTGGGGGGTTTTCAGCTTTTTGTCAACGCGGCCAATGCACAGGCTGTTTTGGAATTGCGAAAACGAAAACACAGAGAGGAAAAGCCGTTTGCTCTTCTTTTTGCGTCACTCGATTTAGTCCGGGATTTTTGTGCCGTTTCAAAGTTCGAAGAAGATTTGCTCCTCTGTGCTGCAGCGCCGATTGTGCTCTTGGAAAAATTGCCAGCTAAAAAAGATTTTGAAGCTGTTGCTCCGGGCAACCCATATCTGGGGGTCATGTTGCCCTATACGCCGCTGCATCACTTGCTCACCCGCGAATTTGGTGCGCCGCTGGTGGCGACCAGCGGAAATATTTCGGATGAGCCGATCTGTATTGACGAGAATGAAGCTTTGCAGCGGTTAGGAAAAATTGCAGACTTTTTTTTGGTACACAATCGTCCGATTGTGCGTCCCTTGGATGATTCGGTTGTCCGTGTGATTAAGGAAAAAATTTTTGTTTTGCGCCGGGCGCGCGGGTATGCTCCGTGGCCCATTGAAACTGAGGAGACCAAAGATTCAATTTTTGGTGTAGGTGGGCATTACAAGAATACCGTCAGTCTAAAGGTCAACGGAAATGTTTTTCTAAGCAGCCATATCGGCGATTTGCAAAATGCTTTGTCGCTGGATGTGTTTAAAAAAGCGATTGATAATTTGTCGGAGCTTTATGGCCCGACGGACTTAAAATATGCGTGTGATTTGCATCCGGATTATTTTTCGACGCGGTTTGCTTTAGGATGCGGGAAAAAAGTTTTGCAAGTCCAGCATCATCATGCGCATATTGCCGCTGTCATAGCTGAGCATAAGCTCAAAGACGAGGTTTTAGGTGTCGCGTGGGACGGGACGGGTTTAGGCGATGACAAGACAATTTGGGGCGGGGAATTCTTGCTGTGCACCAGCGGCGCATATCAAAGGTTGGGGCATTTGCGAAATTTCCCATTGCCGGGAGCGGACGCAGCATCGTCTAAACCCTGTCAATTGGCTTTAGGGCTGTTGTTTGAACTCTCCGCGGGAAAATGGGAAGAATATTTTGATTTGCCCTGTTTTGCGTCGTTTGACGCGTCGGAAGTAAAAATTTTTGGACAAATGTTAAGCGCTAGGCTAAACTCACCTCAAACAAGCAGTATGGGACGTTTGTTTGATGTGGTTAGCAGTTTGACAGGGATTTGTCAGCACTCAAATTTTGAAGGTCAGGCTGCGATGAAACTCGAGTTTGCGCTCTCAGGCTTTTGTGGCGATGAAAGTTATTCGTGTCATTTTCTAGGGAAAGATCCTTTTGTTTTTGACTGGGCGCCGATGATCAAAGAGATCATTGAGGATGTCCGAGGCAAACTGTCGACGGGAAAAATCTCCATGAAATTTCATAACACGCTTGTTAATCTGACCGTTACAATGGCCAAGCAGGCGAAACGCAAAGATGTTGTTTTGACGGGTGGGTGTTTTCAGAATAAATATTTATTGGAACATGGGATTGAACGTTTAGAGCAAGAAGGATTTAATGTGTTTTGGCCGCAAGAAGTGCCGGCCAATGACGGCGGGCTTTCTTTAGGACAAATTGTCGTCGCGTGTGGCCGGATAGCTTCAGGAGAAAATTAGATGTGTTTAGCAATTCCCGGGAAAATAGAAAAAATTATTAATGACGATGCGGACCCGCTCTCTTCTCGGGGCAAAGTCAATTTTGGCGGGATAGTTAAAGAAGTGTCTCTTGCGTATGTGCCGGAGGCTACCGTCGGAGATTATGTGATCGTGCACGTGGGCTTTGCGATTAGTGTGGTGCAAGAAGACGAAGCCAAAAAAGTTTTTTCGTATTTAGAAAAGATGGGCGAGTTAGAAGAACTTCATTAATTGAGAAATTCTTGGTCGGACTTGGGAATCCTTTTTCGGCTCAATTGTTTGGCGCCTCTATGGCGCAATTCGCCTTAAAAGGATTCCCAAACCCGACCAGTCGTTAATTGAATAAGGATCGGATTATGAAATATTTAGACGAATACCGTGACCCGCAATTGGCCCGTCAATTTTCACAGGCGATCCATAAGATCACGACCAAGCCTTGGGTTCTTATGGAAATCTGCGGCGGGCAGACGCATGCGATTGTCAAGTTTGGTATCGACGAGCTTTTGCCAAAAACCATTGAACTGGTGCATGGTCCGGGCTGTCCGGTTTGCGTGACTCCTTTGGAATTAATCGATCAGGCGCTTGTCCTTGCGTCACGTCCTGAAATTATCTTTTGTTCCTTTGGGGACATGCTTCGCGTGCCCGGCTCGGGGCAGGATCTTTTTAGCGTCAAAGCCAAGGGAGGCGATGTTCGTATAGTTTATTCACCAATGGATGCGCTGGCATTGGCCAAAAAGAATCCGGGCAAGCAAATTGTTTTTTTTGCTGTCGGGTTTGAAACAACCGCGCCGGCTAATGCGATGGCGGTTTATCAGGCCCAAAAAGAGGGCGTTAAGAATTTTTCGATTTTGGTTTCTCATGTCTTGGTCCCTCCGGCGATGGAAGCGATTCTGTCGTCGGAAAAAAACCGCGTTCAAGGCTTTTTGGCCGCCGGACACGTGTGCGCGATTATGGGATATCAGCAATATGTGCCGCTTGCGCCAAAATATCAAGTGCCGATTATTGTCACAGGCTTTGAGCCGCTGGATATTTTGGAAGGCATTTATATGTGTGTCCGACAATTGGAAGAGGGGCGCTGTGAAGTGGAAAATCAATATGTTCGGGCGGTGCTTTCCGACGGAAATCTTCATGCGCGAAAGATTGTCGAGCAGGTTTTTTGTGTCGTTAAACGAAAGTGGCGGGGTTTGGGTGAAATACCAAAAAGCGGGCTGGGTTTGCAAAAAGACTTTGAAGATTTTGACGCCGAAAAACGTTTTGGCCTTGCTGGGATTAATGTTGAAGAATCCAAGGAGTGTATCAGCGGCGAGGTTCTAATAGGCGTTAAAAAGCCGCACGAGTGCCCGGCTTTTGGGGGTAAGTGTACCCCAGAAAAACCTTTGGGCGCACCTATGGTTTCTTCCGAAGGGGCGTGCGCGGCCTATTACCGGTATCGGCGATTTGAGCAGAAAGTGTCTTGATAAAATGAATCCCTTGCCTGAAGAATTTAGATTCTCCTGCCCGGTCTCAATCCGCAATTATCCGACGGTGACACTCGCTCATGGCGGCGGGGGGATCCTGATGAATGACCTGATTGACAAAATGTTTCGTGCATCGTTTTGTTCGCATCAGAGAGATTTTGCGCATGACTCTGCGGTTTTTGTGCCGCCGACGGGTCGTCTTGCGTTTACGACGGATTCGTTTGTCGTAAGCCCCTTGATTTTTCCCGGCGGGGATATCGGCTCTTTAGCGGTTTACGGGACGATCAATGATTTGGCGATGTCGGGAGCCAAACCTTTGTATCTGAGCGTTGCTTTTATCCTTGAGGAAGGGTTGCCGATGGACTTGCTTTGGCGCATTGTGCTTTCGATTAAGGACGCGGCACAAAAAGCGCAAGTGCAGATTATTACAGGCGACACTAAAGTTGTTGATCGGGGAAAAGCGGACAAAATTTTTATTAATACTTCCGGGGTGGGTCTGCTCGAACATCAAAGAAAAATTTCATCGTATTCGGTCAAAGAAGGGGATCAGATTATTGTCAGCGGGGACTTAGGGCGTCATGGCATAGCGATTATGGCTGTGCGCGAAAGTTTGGAATTTGAAAGCCAAATTCAAAGCGATCTGGCACCGTTGTCTTTTATCGTCGGAGAATTGCTTGACGCAGGGGTTGATGTCCATTGTTTGCGCGATTTGACCCGCGGGGGGATGGCGAGCGCTTTAAATGAAATTGCAGCCGTATCGCAGTTGGGGATTGAAATTTTTGAACGCCTGATTCCTGTGCGCGAGGACGTTAAAGGAGCCTGCGAGCTTTTAGGATTTGATCCTTTGTATGTCGCCTGTGAAGGGCGGTTGGTTGCTTTCGTATCTTGCGACGATGCGCCAAAGGCGCTTGCGGTCATGAAAAAAAACTCCGTCGGAAAAGATGCCGCCATTATTGGCCAAGTTGTTGCACACAGGCCTGGGGTCGTCAGTATGGAAAGTGTGATCGGCGTTAAACGCATTGTGGATATGATCAGCGGCGAGCAGTTGCCGAGGATCTGTTAAGTGAAAATGACTGATATTAATCCTATCCGTTGGGACACTCAAGGCGTGCCGCACTCGATTGTTTTTCGCGACAAATATTTTTGTACGCAAAACGGATTGGAAGAGTACCGCTATATTTTAAAAGAAGGCAGCCGCTTGGCAGAGCGATTCGCAGCGCTGGATCCGTCGGTAAAAGGGACTTTTGTTGTCGGCGAAACCGGTTTTGGAACGGGCCTAAACTTTTGTACGCTTTGGGAGCTTTGGGAAAATTGTGCGCCAGCCTCGTGGAGTTTGCATTATCTCTCGGTTGAGCTTTATCCACTTTCTAACGCAGAACTTGACCGTGCCCTTTGCGCGTGGCGGGATATGGAAAAGTATCGGCATCTGTTGACGGCACAGTATCAACCGCTGGCTAATCAGTTGGCGGATTTATATTTTCAGGACAATCGTGTGCGTTTGACCATTGTCTTTGAAGATGTCGTGGATGCTTTGGAAAAAATTTATCAGCAAAATATCGCAGAACAAAAAGTCGACGCGTGGCTTTTAAATGGATTCTCGCCGTTTGCCAACCCGCGAATGTGGGTGCTGGATGTTTTTAAAGCGATGGCGCGTTTAAGTAAGAGCGGCACCACGTTTTCAACTTTTACGGTCGCAGGCGCTGTGCGCCGTGGTTTAGAAGAGGCCGGATTTAGTGTCCAAAAATTCCCCGGCTACGGCACAAAGAAACAGATGCTGCGCGGGAGCTTTCATGGATAAACGTCGTGTTGTTTCGTCGGTACTTTTGGCCGCTTTGGGGTATTTTGTCGACATTTATGATTTGATTCTCTTTAGCATTGTGCGCGTAAAAAGTTTGGTGGGGCTGGGAGTAACGCAGGCAGAGCTTTTGCCCGTTGGGATTCTGCTTCTTAACATGCAGATGACGGGGATGCTTTTAGGCGGGATTTTTTGGGGAATTCTGGCTGATAAGCGCGGACGGCTGTCGGTGCTTTTAGGTTCGATTTTGCTTTATTCGATTTCGAATATTGCTAACGGCTTTGTGCACAGTATCGGGGCTTACGCAGTTTTGCGATTTGTGGCGGGGGTGGGTTTAGCCGGTGAGCTGGGGGCCGGCATTACGCTTGTTTCGGAGGTGATGTCTAAAGAAACGCGTGTTTTTGGGACGACGATTGTTGCGGTCGTCGGTATTTTAGGTGCGATTGCCGCGGCCTTGGTCGGCGAGCTTTTTGACTGGCGTATCGCTTTTTGGATCGGTGGCGCGATGGGATTGGGACTTTTATTGTTAAGGATCAAGGCTAGCGAATCGGGGCTTTTTTGTCAGGTCCAAAATGCAAATGTCAAAAAAGGGAGCTTGGCTGTTATTTTTAGCTCTTGGAAAAGTGTACGCAAATATTTTGAATGTATTTTGATCGGTGTCCCGATTTGGTTTGTCGTCGGAATTTTGATTACGTTCTCCCCGGAGTTTGGTGTAGCTTTAGGGATCAAAGTACCGCCGTCCGCCGCAGAGGCTGTTATGTTTACTTATATTGGCTTGGCTTTAGGAGGACTTTTAAGTGGAATTTTGTCCCACTATTTAGCCAGCCGTAAAAAAGCCGTTGCGATTTTTTTGTTACTGGATGCATTTCTTATTGGGATTTATCTTTTGTATCCGTGCCCGCCGCTGGGACTGTTTTATTTCCTTTGTTTTGCGCTGGGAGTCGCCAACGGCTATTGGGCGATTTTTGTGACCATTGCCGCGGAACAGTTCGGGACCAATATCCGGGCTACGGTTGCAACGACCGTGCCGAATTTTGTCCGTGGGGCGGTTGTGCCGCTGACGTTGAGCTTTCAGGCGCTAAAACCTTTTGTGGGAATTGTGGCCTCAGGGGGAATTATTGCTGCGATATGCCTTCTTTTCGCCGGGATTTCACTCAAAGCTCTTGAGGAAACGCATGGCAAGGATTTAGATTATTTAAGTTAGCGGGCCAATAATTTTTGTTACCACCAATTCAAAAGTGGACACTTAACAACTCAAAAGTGGACAGGTAAAA
>CAYYRJ010000024.1:0-43562 GCA_964474085.1 uncultured Planctomycetales bacterium | reverse complement strand
TGGCCAAAAGCGTCATAGCCCATCGGGTGAAGCACATTAAAGCCCTGCATCATTTTAAAACGAGCAATCACATCGGCGATCGTATAATTGCGAACATGGCCCATGTGGATTTTTCCCGACGGATAAGGAAACATTTCCAGGACATAATACTTAGGCTTAGCCGGATCAAAGGAAACCTTAAAGGTTTTCTTTTCGTCCCAAGCTTTGCGCCACTTGTCCTCAATGCGCTTGATTTCTTGCGTATTGTAAGATTTCATTTTAATTTGAAACTCTTTTTAAATCTTCCACAAACTTACTATCAACTGTTCCACCTAATAACTCCACCTTATGCACATCCTCCCAAACCTTATCGTATTCTTTTTTAAGGAAATACACCCTTGCCCTGTCAAGAATAGCTTGCGCTTTCTGACGATTAAAATACGGGTCAGTGTCATCCCCCAAAAATGAATCGATTCTCTTCGTATAATCAACTATTGCTTTATCGTAATCCCCTTTACCAAGATATGCTAATGCTCTCTGAGAGTACACATCATGAAATTGAGGCTCTTGCTTAATTGCCTCATCATATTGAATTATAGCCTGTTCATATTTTCCTGCTTTTAAATATCCGTCTCCTTGGTCAGAATGCTTTTGTGGATCATAAAAAAAATATGAAAAAAGAAATATCAAACAAATGGCAAACAAAATAAAAATAATTACAATTTTTGCCCAATTAACTTTTTCAAAAAAACTTTTATCTTCTTTAATTTCGTCAAAATTTTCACGTAATTTCTTTATATTTATAAAAAAAACTGGGAATAAAAGCACCCCAAAAAATCCGGGGCTTTCAACAAATGTCATGCGATGACCGCCAATTAAAAAAACACCAAGCAAGATTGAAGAAATAGTAATTCCTACCCTCGCCCAATTTCTTAACCCAACAAGCCCAACACCACAGATGATAAAAGACAAAAAAATAGTGTTGAACAACTCTACCCAAGGGGCAGGATTAAGATTCCATCCAATTAATAAAGATAACCCCAATAAAACATACCAAACACCTAACAGTCGCATCAACAATCGCAAAAAAAACAACACCCTCGGGACATCTTCTTTTTCATTGACCTCCATGACTCCCCCCAGGCAGCAACTTTCGTAAAATACGAATCATGGGAAATAAATACTTATTAAAAAATTTTACATAATCCCAGCCCAATTCCGGCTGAATCTCAACAATAAAAAAAACTAATCCCCATAGCACAATAAAAGAAAAAATAAACGCAATAAATGGTTTCCTAGGAATCTCTTGATTGTGCGTTATCGAGGTAAACGCAGCTGCCGGGAATAAAACAAACACCCCAAACATAAACACCCCACCTAAAATTTCTAATGTCCACATACATGGCTGATTTCCGGATGATGCTGCCCAAGCTAAAAGCCCAACACAAATAAAAGAAAAAATTATCAATGGGATGATATAGTCTTTGCTGATTCGCAATCTACAATCCTCCGAAAACTTTTCTTATCTTGTATTCTTAAAATAATTTCTGATTGATGTGCTTCTGTCCCCATTGCTGTCCAAGTTACGTCATCCTTAAGCGAAGGATATATTATAGATGAGATTCTTCGTCGCTATGCTTCTGAGAATGACGATTTAAGTTCCATGTCTTAAAATACTTTATCGTCGAGAATATGAAATTCTTAAATCATACGCCTCTTAAGCCTTAGATCCCTGCTTTCGCAGGGATGACACTACCTCTTTTGTCATTCCCGCGAAAGCGGGAATCCCCTTTTCAAATTGCCCCTCCATCTGACTCAGTCTGAAGAATGGAAAAAAGGGAAATTACAACCCGACATTTAATTCTTCCGTTGACGCGCCTTGAAAAAAATTTCATGTCTCTTGCCCTGTTTCCCGCTCTTCGTTATAAAACCTATCCTACTTAATATTTATCAATATATTTTAATTTCCTTCACTGCAACTCCAAATCCCAATGCTTTACGCCACTTGTCCTCAATGCGCTTGATTTCTTGTGTATTATAAGATTTCATTTTTATTATTGGTCACTGGCACTTCTAAGCCGCCCTGAAGGACTATTGGATCCCTTGATAAATATCCCTGTCGTACGAATTCCACATAAATATATGAAAAAAAATAAAATAAGCAATGCCTTGCCAAGATCAGATAATTTTTTATTATTGTTCTTGCTTTGAAGGTCAGCAATATATCCTAATCCAGCTACTAACAGACAAGCACTTATTGTAAAAATTATCTGAATAACAAAATGATACCTGTAAATTTCCGCTATAAAACTAAACACACACGCAAAAATAAAAAGAGCAATGGAAAACCAAACATTTAACATCCACTTCATATTTTTCTCCGTTATTATCAATCAAATAAATTTCTTTAACTTCTTCTCCCTTAACTTTTTTTCGATTATAACCCAAAGGGCAAAATACATCGAAGAAAATTTAATCTGTATGAAACCCAATCTTTTTCTTTTCATGTGGCTCAGATGCCGGTGTAATCATAATCTGACGAATAGCCTCGAAGATCATGATAATTTTCTGATCGTGATCCTTATACTGCTGCTGAAGATCATTGATCTTCTTAGCGAGATCATGATGTGTTGTCATCAATTCACGCAATTTCACAAATGCCCGCATGATTTGAATATTAACCTTAATGGCACGAGGACTATTCAAAACACTCGACAACATAAGAATCCCATGTTCAGTAAAAGCACATGGAAGATACTTTATATTTTGTCCACGTTTCAAGGTGCCAATTTGGCTCCTTGAATCATAAGCTTCCTCTTTCGACAGTTGGAACATAAAATCATTGGGAAAGCGCTCAATGTTTCTTCGAACCTGACGAGTTAAATATTTAGTCAAAACTCCATAAAGTTGAGCCAAATCACGATCCAACATGACCTTTTGCCCTCTGATCAAATAAATTTTTGGCTCAATTTGCGCTAAAGGAACTTCAACTTTTGACATACTTCCTCCTTGAGTTGGAGGGGTAGATTATGTAATGGGTATTTTCGGGGGATGTCCCTGCTTATAAACTAAAAAGGGGGATTACGGCCATCGCAATCCCCCTTTAAAAATTAAACCTAAAATGACCTTACTTCGCTGTAGCGAATTGCGGTTCTTTTTTGTGAATTTCGATCTGCGGATTTTTGCCCACGACCTTTTTGACGCTCACCGAATGATAATTCGAATCGCTCTTGAAATAATCCTGTCCGCGTTCCATATATTGGGCGTCTGTCTTTTGCGGAGCAAAAAACTTGGCACAAAACTCTTTGGCCGCCTCGACATCAAAATACTTGCAGCAATAAATATCAATCGAAATAAAATTCTTGACCGTCAGCGTATGAATAACAATCGAGCTTTCGATCAAAGGAACCCAGCCGGAGAGACCAGCTTTTTCTGGAAAAAGACGCTCATCGCTGCGAAAAATATTCGGCGGCGACTGCTTTTCCATCCCTAGATATCCGACGATATCATCCAAAAATTTGTAGCACAGCGCCAAGTCATCGCAAGCGCCTTCTTTGCAATTATACAAATCCAAAAGCAACTGATAACCAAAAGCCGGGCTTTTAGCATCTTTCACTTTATTCATCCGAACATGTGTCCTTTTTTAGATTGTTAAATCTAGGGAGCAAAGTGGCCCCGTTCACCAGTAAATTAGTCCAATTTATACTACAAATAAACAAAAATATCCACTTTTTTTTCTGGTGTCACGGCTGGCGTTAAATTTGCATTTTACCGTGAATTCCTCTAAAATGGCGACGACTTTAAAGGAGAATTGTATGCAGATTTCATTAAACGGAAAATCGCACAATGTCAAAAACATCACAACATTGGATGATCTAATCGACCATTTTTGCAAAAACAATAAATATGTGATCGCCGAATTAAACGGGAGTGTGATCAAGTCCCCTCTATGGCGACAAACTCCGGTTAAAGAAGGCGACCAGATCGAATTAGTCCGGATGGTTGCCGGCGGATAAACGAAAGATTCAGAGAAAAAAATGGAAATAGAAAAAACAACAACTGCCGATCCTTTGGTGATCGCAGGTAAATCTTTTACCAGTCGTTTTCTTTTAGGCACAGGGAAATTTAAAAATAAGTCTGACCTTAGAGACAGCATCGAGTCTTCACAGACTGAAATTGTCACAGTGGCTCTGCGGCGCATTGATCTAGAACGCCACGAAGAAAATATTCTCGAATATATTCCGCCGTCGGTGACGCTTTTGACAAATACTTCCGGCGCGCGCAATGCCGATGAAGCACTGCGCATCGCCCGCATCGCCCGCGACGCCGGTCACGGTAACTGGGTCAAAATTGAAGTGATTAACGACAGTAAATACCTCCTGCCCGACAATGAACAAACGATCAAAGCCACCGAAATTTTATGCCGCGAAGGTTTTGTTGTTCTTCCCTATATTTCCGCTGATCTTTACGTTGCCCGTGAACTTGTCAAAGTCGGCGCGGCGGCTGTCATGCCGTTGGGGTCGCTGATCGGCAGCAATCAAGGACTGAAAACTAAAGAATTTATTAAAATCCTCGTCGCAGAAATTGATGTTCCGATTATCGTTGATGCCGGGATCGGGGCTCCTTCGCACGCAGCAGAGGCGATGGAAATCGGGGCCGACGCGGTTTTGGTCAACACAGCTGTGGCCACGGCAGGATATCCGGCTGTGATTGCAGAGGCTTTTGCCCTAGCGGTAAAAGCCGGTCGGCTTGGGTTTTTGAGCAAATTACCGTCGACAACTGATATCGCTTGCGCCTCATCACCGTTAACAGGATTTCTTTATAAAGAATAAAAATGTTTAAACCTGAGTTCAGCTGGTCTTTCGTTGGAACGCTCGTTTAGCCCCAGCGTGGCTCAACTCACTCGATGCTCGACTCGCGCCGTTACCAGCGCGCTTCGTCTCGCAACGTCCAACTTCAGACCAGCTAAACTCACAATCAATATGCTATCAATACTTGAAATAAAAAATATTCTCGCCAACGACGATCCACTCTTGCTCGAAGAATTGGCGCAAAGATCCTCGAGCATCACCCGACAATACTTTGGCCGCACCATTTCTCTTTACGCGCCGGTGTATCTTTCTAATTATTGTTCAAGTCATTGCACATATTGCGGATTTAACAGCCACCATCGTATCGAGCGTATCAAATTAACTACCCAACAAATGCACGATGAAATGAAACACGTCGCCGACAGCGGCATCGAAAACATTTTGCTTTTAACCGGCGAATCTTATCAAGCAACGCCGCTTTCCTATCTTAAGCAAAGTGTTGAGATCGCCAAACAATATTTCACCGGCATTAGCCTCGAGGTCCATCCGATGAAAACCGCCGAGTATGCAGAACTTTTTAAAAACGGCGTCGACGGAATTACAGTTTATCAGGAGACATACGATCGCAAACGCTATCAGGAAGTCCATGTTTCCGGGAAAAAAAGCGACTATGATTTTCGTTATGACACGCCCCTTCGCGCGGCCCAAGGCGGGATACGGCAAATCTCTTTAGGCATTCTTCTGGGACTTGCAGATGTCGGGCCTGATCTCTTAGCGCTTTATGAACATTTGCGTTTGATGGAAAAGCATTTTCCCGGCGTTGAATACAGTGTTTCATTCCCGCGACTGCGAAAAATAAAAGGGCGCGATTTTGCTATTTGCACCGTCGATGACAAAATGTTTATCAAAATCATTTGTCTAACAAGAATTCTTTTTCCCCGTGTTGGCATCAATTTATCAACACGCGAAACCGCAATGCTTCGAAACAACGCCCTGGAACTAGGCTTTACGCGTATGTCGGCAGGCTCAAATACATCCGTCGGCGGATACACGATCAAAACCACCGACGAGCAAGATCCGCAATTTGATATTGAGGATTCCCGGTCCGTCAAAGAGATTGTCCAACTTCTCAAAGACAAAAACTTTGACCCTGTCTTTACCGACTGGCGGCCGATCGGAAATACAACGTTGTGAGATTATCTGGAATTTGACAATTGATGCAAAAGGGCATTTCTTTTGATCATTGTCACGACAAAAGCTGATAGCGTCACCAGGACAACGGCAAAAATATAAAAGAGACTCACCGCCATCGCCGGTTTATTGTTTTGCAGATATTCGACCATAAGCGAAGGATTTTTTAAGACAGCTTCTCCGACGGATGCGATAACAAACTGCTGCCAAAAAATGCGCAACGGAGAACCCAAAACAACTGCATAAAAATATTTTAAAAACGGCAATTTTGTCAGCCCAAAACCCACGTCCATAAAACGAAACGGCACTAACGGATTGATCCGCAAAACAAACGCTGTCCAAAATCCCGAGTTGGCGGGCGAATATTTTTTGTCATTCTTCTTTAAGTGAAATTTTTCTTCAACAAATTCCCGCCCGAGTTTTCGGCTTAAAAAAAACAGAATACTGGCATTGCCGATTTCCGCAATCGTCACAAAAAGCGTACTCCAATAAGGTCCGAACAACATCGCCCCAGCAATCCGAAAAAGATCAATCGTCCCAAACCAAAGCACGGTCGTTATTCCGACATAAATTAAGACAAACAATACTCCCGAAATCCAATACGGATATTGCGCAAGCTCTATACGCACTTGCAAAAGGTCAATATCGAGCGTGCGCCCCAAAAACCAGCACAAACTAATAAGTCCGACGAGCAAAAGAAACTGTTTTGTCGAATTGGATAAAGAAAATTTCATGGATGATTTTGAGAATTTTTTGAAGTACTGCGTTCCAAACTTTGCTTGCGCAAATGGATCATCAAAATTGTAATCGCCGCCGGCGTAACACCGCTGATGCGGTTGGCCTGGCCTAAAGTCAAAGGTGTGGCGGCTTTTAGCTTTTGTTGAATCTCATTGGACAAACCCGGCAAATGCAGATAATTAAAATCTTTCGGGATCTTAATATTTTCGATATGCCGAAACCGCTGTACACTTTTTTGCTGGCGGTCAATAAAACCTTCGTATTTGATCTCATACTCAACCTGGTCAATGACCTGCTGCGGGAAATCTTTCAATTTCCCGTCGAATGGCGCAATCATCTGATACGTAACTTCGGGCCGCTTTAAAAGTGCGCTTAACGTCGTCGGCTGTTTTAACGGCGAGCTGTTATTGTCCGCCAGAATTCTGTCTAAATCCGTGCCCGGCAAAATACGGGTATTGCGCAAATGCGCGATTTCCGCATCAATCGATTCATATTTTTGGACGACTTTCGCGTAATCTTCGTCGCTTAATAGACCAAAGCGATGACCATAGGCGCTCAAACGCCGGTCCGCATTGTCTTCTCGGATAATAAGCCGATACTCAACGCGCGAAGTAAACATCCGATACGGCTCCTCTGTCCCTTTAGTCGTCAAATCATCAATTAAAACCCCTAAGTACGCTTCATCGCGCCGCAGAACAAACGGCGATTGACCTTGGACTTGTAAAGCTGCGTTGATACCGGCGATAATGCCCTGGCCTGCGGCCTCTTCATACCCTGTCGTGCCATTAATCTGGCCGGCCAAAAACAACCCTTGCACTTTTTTGGTCTCCAGCGTCGGGAAAAGCTCAGTCGGTGGGATAACGCCATGTTCAATCGAATAACCGGCTTTGACAATTTTTGCATTTTCTAATCCCGCAATCGAGTGGACCATCTGTTCTTGAACAACAAGTGGCAAACCGGTCGAAATCCCGTTAGGATAATATTCGTCGGTGTCCAGGCCTTCAGGTTCCAAAAAAACATGATGGCTTTTACGGTCAGAAAATCTTTTAATTTTGTCTTCAATCGACGGACAATACCGCACGCCGGTCGCCTGAATTTGGCCGGAATACATCGGCGACAAATGCATATTGCGCCGGATAATATCATGGGTCGCTTCGCTGGTATGCGTAATGTGGCAGGCAACTAATTTTTGTTCCTTAGGGATTTGAGAAGTTCGAAATGAAAACGGGATCGGCGGCTGGTCTGAATCCTGTGCTTGAAGAGAAGAGAAGTCAATCGTTTTTCCGTCAAGACGAGGCGGGGTTCCTGTTTTAAAAAATACGACCGGAAAGCCCAAATCACGAATATTGTCCGCCAGGCGTATCGACGCAGGCTCGCCAATGCGCCCGCCGGAGACAATCTCTGTCCCCATGTGAATCCGTCCTTTTAAAAAAGTCCCGGCGGTAATCACAATCGTTTGCGTTTTAATTTCTGCCCCGGATAACGTTTTAAGGCCGGTTACCTTGCCGCTGTGCACTAAAATTTCACTGACTTCGTCAGGGATGACCGTCAAATTTTTCTGATTTAAGACAATTTGCTGCATGTAAAGCTTATAGCGCTTGCGGTCTGACTGACAGCGTGAAGAGCGCACCGCCTGGCCTTTGGAGGCATTGAGTTGCCGAAATTGAATTGCGGTGCAGTCCGCGGCCAAACCCATTTGCCCGCCTAACGCATCGATTTCCTTAACGATCTGTCCTTTGCCCACGCCGCCAATAGCCGGATTACAGCTCATCTGGCCGATCGTTTCGACAAAAAGACTGACCATAGCGGTCTTAAGCCCCATGCGGCTAGAAGCCAACGCAGCCTCAACACCAGCATGCCCACCGCCTATAACAACACATTGAAATTCAAAATTCTTCATTTTTTCTTTATCGTCACAAGGATTGAATTAACAATTGAAAAAAACAGCAAAACTCCGGCAAGGATATTAAGATCCTCGTACTGAAAATTTGTAAAAGTCGTCGACAAAACTGCGATAATCGTCGCACTCCAAAGAAAATACATCACAATCGAAAGAAAACGCTCCACGCCGTCCTCCTTTTTAGCTTCGCATAAGGCTATAAATTACAGGGATTTTTAATGCTTGTCAACTCTTAAGAGCCAACGGGCTCTAGAGTTGATGCCGGAGCACCGCGACTGAAGACGCAATGTCTGAAGGAGTGCCGAGCTCATCCTAAGCGAGGCCGACGGCGCAAGATTCATATTAAACCAGCGCAGCGCAGGAATCGCGCACGATCAGCTCCGGCGGCATCATGATTTGGATCGGCGATTTCTTTTTGCCGCTGGCTAGAAGATTGAGGAATTTAACCGCTTGCTGGGCCATCGAAAATAACGGCTGTTTGATTGTCGTTAAAGCAACCGACCCAAAAATCGCAGCCGGGTTATCATCAAACCCAATAACAGAAAGATTTTGCGGGACTTTCAGGCCTTTTTCCATCGCTACCGTAATCACTTCGAGGGCCATATCGTCGCTGGCCGCAAAAATTGCGGTAGGCGGATTTTTTAAGCCGAATAATTTTTCACCCGCAATGCGAGCGCTTCGGCGAGAGTAATCGCCTTCAAGAACGTATTCGTTGGGAAGGTCAATATTTCTTTTTGCTAAAATTTTTTTAAACCCTTCAAGACGATGCACTCCAGCCTGCGTTTGTAAATTCCCGGTAATCGTCGCTATTTTCTTGTGTCCCAAACTCGCCAAATAATCCCCAGCCATTGCGCCGCCAGCAACATTGTCAACCGCAATATAATTAGCGCCAAGATCAGCGGCAATATTATTAATTACGATTGATGGAATACCAGCTTCCATAGCACAAATAACCTGCTTGCGATTTTCAATCACGTCCGCAAAAATAATGCCGCCGACACTATTGGCATTCAAATCGTTATATCCATTGGTAATATGAAAAACCAAATCCTGCTTTAAAATTTCACACGCATGGCCAACGCCACGAATAATTTCAATGGCATAAAACGAATAAAAAATGCCAGGGTATCCGGGCATCACAAGGCCGACCGCATTGTTTAAGCCGCGCGCCAAACGCTGAGCACTGATATCCGGCTTGTATTTTAAAGCAGCGATTGCTTCTTCAACTTTGATTTGATTTTTTTTGCTTACGGTAGGGACTTTATTGATAACACGCGAAACCGTCGTTATAGAGACCTTCGCCCGACGGGCGACATCATTAATACTGGCTTTGCGGTTTGCAGACACTAAAAAAGAAAGGTTAAATTATTTAACACTGTCGCCAACTTCAATGGCCATCATCTTGTTTTTGATATCGGCCGCCAAAATATCTTTTCTCACCTGAATGACTTCAAGGCCAGCGACAAATTCAGCGCCTCGATAAACATTAAGTTTTTCGCCGACTTTAATTCCCGAGTCTTCGCCCAAATTAACAATAACAAAATTATTTTCGTCATTGATACTCACAACCGAACCATTAATCTGCGCCGCCTGTGATTTGATTTCGCTGGGATTTTTGTCTGAACTTACAATAATCGGAGACAAATCGACTTCACCGGTTTTAGGATTTTTAACGGCAGGCTTGAAATCTTTTTCTAAGCTATCTTTAAGCTGATAGATTTGTTCAACGCGATTTTGGATAACGCCTTCTGTCTCAAAAAGTTTTCCTTCAATCTGCTTCTTGTCGCCCTGGAGCTTGACGATACTTCTTTCTAAAGCGACCTTCGTTGAGGTCAAACTTTTAAGCTGCTCGTGAAGGTTCGTATTCTCCTCGGCAATCTTGTTCATCCGATCAGCCATAAATTGCTTCTCTCCCTGGGAACGGGCCAGTTCAAGAGAAAGGTTTTTTGCCAAATCATTGCCATATTTGATTTCGCGGGCAATAGATTCTTTGTCGGTATTGAGTTTGCTGATCTCCAGTTGAAGATCCGAATTTTGTTTCTTAAGCTCGCTCACCTCTAGAGCACTCTTGGACAAATCTTCTTTGATCTTATCAAGATCCATCTGCAAAGCCGCTTTGGCCTTAAGAATTTTGGCCCAATAATCTTCATCATCCGGCGAGCCGGGCTTCGCATTTTGATCAACGAGAGCTTGTTGGGAATTATCACTGGCAGCATTTTGATCTTGTGCTGTCTTTTGGGCATCCTCTGCCCGCGCTTTAGACTTTTCGACTAATTTTGCGGTCAGATCATCACGCTCTTTTTGCAAAGTTTCAAAACGCGTTTTTAGTTCATCGCGTTCGCGGCTAATCTCTTTGAGTTTTGCGGAAATCTCGTCCACATTACCGCCCGCATTATTGATCTTGGCCTGCAGTTCATTCTTTTCTTTTTCGACCTTATCAAATTTTTCTTGTAAATTCTTGTGTTCGACAGCCTGGTTTGTTTCGCGGGTACGATAGTCATCGAGCTGTTTTGTTAAATTACTTTTTTCTTTAAGAAGTGTGCTGTTGTTAAAGGCGAGAAAACCACAAAAAGCAAGTGCGCAACACAATAGAACCCCTACAAGAATTCCCAGAACTTGTTTTGCGGCTTGCGACATATGATCTCCTTTAAAGATTGATAAACTTGTATAGACTATAGCAAATGAAAAAAATCAATACAAGAAAAATTCGGAAATTTTTAAGAATTAGAATTGAATTTCTATATTTTTCTCGGCGAGAAATGAGTTCATGCAAGACTAATGAAAAAAATGTCTAAACTTCCTTTATTTATTCGTATTGAATGTTATCTAGATAAAACAAACAACTTGTAGGATTGACATCAACACTGGTCGACCATGAGAACCCACCGCTCATATAGGACAAATCCTTGCCTCTTAAGTCAAGCGTATATTGTCGCCATTGATTTGTCAGTATCACGGGCCCCATAACCGCACTGTCCGAATCCGGGAAATCACCACCGATCCCCCCAACTTTAAATTCCTCTATACGCTCCCCGCCCTTTTCGCCTTTTGCCCAAAATGTCAATTTTTGTGCGCCTTGCAAATTAAAACCGCCTTTTTGCTTTCCCCAATTATTGGCCGGGTTAAGCCAATAAACGCCAATCCATTTTTGGTCATTTTGCGAACACACCACATCATAAAAAACTTTAATACAACTTGAGCCTTCATAACAATTGTCTTTCCAGTTATCATCAAATTTGAGGCATTTGCCGTTAGGCATAAAACCTGATGGGACAAAATGATTTACGCTCGCCGCCTTGTCTTTATAAATAAAAAATGATTTAAAACCAGACTCGTTCTCTTGCATCGAGGCGTCCGGCGTCGTTGCATTTTGCGTCGGCTTTTCACATCCGACTAAAAAAACTGCTAAACATATCACCAGAATATTACAGTATCTCATAACTCAAAGGACCTTTCGCGTACGAAACGCTTATCACTCCATTTTTCCTACGACAATCTCCACCAAAAACAATCCTCCCCTTTTGCCATAATCAATTTTGGCAAAAAGGGGAGGATCAAAAAAACTACATTTATTTTTTTACTTCAAGTGTTGCGATTTTTTCTGCGGCAGCTTCGGCAGGCTTCCAAAACCAGCCTTGAGTGTCCCAGCACTGCGCATATGAAAATTCATCGATGAGTTTACGATAAGCCTTCTTGGCTTCTTCATTATTACCAGCCTTGCGATAAAATTCTCCTTTTGCAAAAAGCGCCGTTCCCACATCATTTAGAGCCCAATAGGAAAATATTTTTTCCTTGGATTCCCAAGCATATTCGGTCAAAGACTTCTGCATTTCTTTAGCTTTATCTTCATAAAGCTCAAGGATTTTACCGACATACGCCTCAAGGGCTTGCTGATTATTATCGCTCGAAGCTTTCCAGATTTTTCCGACCAAAGCCGAAGAAGAAACATCGCCAAAGTCCGGAGCATTCGGGCTATCGATTGTGGCTAATTTTTGCTTGGCTGTTTCAGCAGGCTTCCAAAACCAGCCTTGTGGATCCCAGCTTTGACCAAAAGTAAATTCTTGAACAAGTTTTTCATAAGCAGCTTTGGCTTCTTCTTTCTTGCCGGCTTTTACATACGCTTCCGCTTGTATAAAAAGCGCGGTCGAAACATCATTCAAGGCCCACGAGGCATTAATTTCTTCGTTGGTCCCTTTAGCATAATCGGTCAACTTTGACTGCATTTCCTTGGCTTGTTCCGTATAAAGCTCCAAACACTTGTTAGTGTACGCCAAAACCCCTTCCAAATCACTCTGGTTAAGCGCATTCCAGGCTTTTCCAACCAGCGTCATGGATTTCATGTCGCCAAAATTATACGCGCTCGCGCTCGTCGGATGGCCGACAATCATGGCGGCGCAAAGAATGCTAAAAACAAGAATTGCTTTTTTGATCATGAATAATTCCTCCTTAAATTCAAAAGCGCTACGTTTTTAAAATTTTTAATAATCTACTTTTTGCAACGATTTATTTTCAAACAACAGGACAGAGATCGATGACAAGAGAACGTTCCTAAAATTGCTAACGCTCGCCTTTTTAATACACCTCCCCTCATTGTCGATAAGATTTTAAAATTATCATCAAAAAGATAACAGAAACGAAATTCTACGTGCAGCTTTTTCAAAGAACTTTTTGGTGATGCTATTCTACATCGTTACGGCTTAGATTTCCACATTTCCTTATAAAGGTCATATGCCTTTCGGGTCTGACGCAAAAAGGGGCTATGCTTTCCCTTGCCCTGACCATTAAGGCCAAACCATTCTTCATAGTAATATCCGCCGGCAAAAGGACCGATCGCTTCAGAATTTTTATCATGATAAAATGGCTCGTAATTTTTCCACCATTCATCAAGCCACTCAAAGACAACCCCGCCCAAAGCATTTCCTGCTCCGTCGGGCTGTCCAGCCATGTTCGCCTGAATATCCAACCAGTTGCCGCGATGATAGTTGGCCTGTTCTATTTCGCCCTCTTCCAACGTCATCTGTTTTCCATAAGCGGGAGCCCCATACTCAGTAATAAACGCTGGACGATCCGCCGCACCAGCAACTTGTTCCCAAAAAGAACCAAAACCATAATCCCCGCGATATACGTTTCCGGCAAAAATATCAATCTCTGGAGCGTTCTTGGCAAAAACATCCAAAAAAAGCGTATCCCCATTACAAATAGCCACCGGATGATCCGGGTCGAGTTCATGCATCATCTTGGCAACATTATTGACAAATTGAAAATACGCAACCGGGTCTTTGTCCGCGTTATTGGCACTCCCATAATTGTTTTCATTACCCAAAACCCACATTAAAATATACGGTTCATCCTTTAGATCCAAAACCATTTCTTTAACAGATTTCATCATATTCTCACGGTGAACAGGATTATTGTAATCCGCACCTTCAAACCACGTTGCGCCGGATCCGTGCGCATATTTCCCGACGAAATTTCCCATGATGACCTTAAAGCCATATTCCTTGTACATCTTTCGCAAAACGTCCTTATCCGGTTTAAAGGGCTGATAATATTCACGCAATGTATTAACACCCATCTCTTTCATCAATTGAAAATCTCCAACAACAGGCTCATCGGCATCTTGAAGATCATTACGATTTTTATCCACCCAGGTTTCATAAGGCGCATCAAGGATCCCGTTATTATTGCTGTCTTCTTTCATCCAGCTGACAATCGTCCCCTTCTGCGGACTTTGGCCAATCTTTGTCGGAGAATAAGTGATTCCTTTGATGGTAAACGGTTTTCCGTCCACAAACATCTGCCAATGATTGTTGTCATACTGCTTTAGCACCACCCGTCCATGCCCGCGGGTCGTTTTGACTTTTCCTAAAGAAGCCGATTTTTTCCCAAAACTCAATTTGTCTTTGAAGCGATCCGCGGTTCCTTTTTCTTTCACAATCCCCGGCCAGGTTGTTACAACGTCGTTGGTGACATCATTATCAAAACCATTGGCCACTTCAATCTTCATCCATAATGCGGCCAAGTTAAGTTCGGGGTGAGTCCGAATGATATGCTGGATTTTGGAAACAGCGGCCTGCGCCGGATACCAAGGCGTTTGCCAGTATGTCCACGATATGGTCTTTGGGAAATGGACAATAAGCGCATGATAAGCCTTGATCGCTTCATAATACATTTTTGCTTTTTCAAAAATAAGCCCTTGATAATACAGCCGAATGCCCATCGGTTCCGGCGCGCTGATCCATTTAAAATACACAGCTTCCAAATCACTGCTACGAAGCATATCCCAATGATTCGGTTCAAGGCGACCTTCCTGCTTGGCTTGTTTATGCTCCGACATTTTGAAAATATTTGTCGTATTGCTCGGATAAATCCCATGCCCGACAGCCGCTGCTAATTCTTTAGGATTTTTGACGACATATTTGTAATCCTTGGCCCCAACACCTTCAAATTGACCGTAATTACGATAATCGACGACTTTTTCCAAACCCGGATTAAAAACGGGCGGAAAAGTTTTTAATGCCGGCTGATCTTGCGCTTTTTCCCGTTCCTCAATCTTGCCGAGCATAACATCAATACTCGCCTGACTTTTTTCGGCAACGGACCAAAATACCCCAACAACAGGGTCCCACGCTTGGGCAAATCTGTACTCTTCGATGATCTTTTGAAATTGCGCTACAGCCTCATCGGTGCGCCCGTTGTTCATCAGAGCTTCGGCTTTAATGAAAAGAATCGTTGCAACGTCGTTAAAAACAGAAACGTCCGCTTCATGGCCGCGAAGCGGAAAGCCTGTCAGCGTAGCCTCTTGCATTCGGGATTGAGCATCATATTTTTCTAAACACTCGGCAACCAATTTAAACAAAACCTCCAAATCATTTTTTCCTGAAAGTTCCCAGGCTTTTTTGACGTAGTCTGTGGATGACATCTCTGGGGGCTGCCCAACGGTGTCGAAAACTTCAGGGATCTGTTCTGAAGGCAAAATCGCGTTGACAGCGTTTGTTGCCAAAGACGTTTGCGCATCCTGGCTAAAAGCATGCCCAGCCAAAACAAGAGTAATCGGGAAAATAAGTAACGAGGTTCTCTTCATATAAGAAATTTTCATGAGGTATTCTACCCTATAATCGCTCCGGAGGAAAGTCCTTTGATGATATGTTTTTGCATTAATAGATACACAATAACAATGGGGACAACAGCAATCGTTAAACCTGCCATCACAAGATGGTCATCGACGCTATGCGGCCCTTGAAATTCCATAAGCCCCCGCTGCAGAGGCATAAGTGCTTTATTATTAAGAAGAAGCATCGCAAGAATATATTCGTTCCAAACGTTTAAAGAATTAAAAATAACAATCACCGCAATAGCTGGCTGAGCCAACGGCAAGGCGACATGGCGCCAAATCCCGATCTTTGAACAGCCATCAATGCGCGCCGCATCTTCCACATCCGTCGGCATTTTGTCAAAAAAAGTTTTTAAAATAAAAACGCTCAGAGAAAGCCCGACACTGATCATACAGAAAATATACCCTAAGCGTGTATTGACCAAATGCAATTTATTCATCAGAACAACAAGCGGCACAAAACTCCCCGGCAAAGGGATCATCATCGCGCCAATAAAGATATAAAAGAAAATTTCTTTACCAAAAAACTTCAGCCGCGAAAACGCAAATGCCGCTAAAGAGGAGATTAAAACTATACCAAAAACCACTGAAGTTGTGTAGATAATACTGTTGAAAAGATACACACCGAAGCTACCTTCTGTCCACACAAGCCGATAATTTTCAAAATGAAACACGGACGGTAAAAATGATTTGCTCACAAAAACCGTTTCAGCCGTCATAAGCGACGTGCGCAGCATCCACAACAGCGGCAATAGACATGTCAGCGCTGTGCCCATCAAAAAAACCTGGATCGCCGCAACTTTGACCCAGCGCAAAAGTCGGTATTTATTCAAGAAATTCACTTTGTCCCTATCATCATTTAACTGTGTCTAAAAACTTTTTCATCCCAAAAGATATCGCAACAAGAATAATTCCAAGCGTGACGCCCTGTGCACAGGCATAACCAAACTGATGCGTCCGCATCATCGAGGATAAAATCTGTATCGCCGGAACACTGGTATAGTCGCCTAAGCCTTGCGAGGTCATCGAAAGAATTAGCACAAAGGATTGCATCGACCCTAAAATCGTCAAAACACCAACCATGACAATAACCGGCATCATCATCGGAATCGTGACATTCCAAAACTTGCTCCACGTCCCTGCCCCGTCGACTTCTGCGGCTTCATAAAGCTGACGGTCAATGGTTTGCAAACCCGCCAAAAGCATGACAAACCCCCACCCAAAACCTTTCCAGCTATGTACAACTGCAATGCATGTCAACGCTGTGCTCGGGTCCGAAAGCCAATCATGAACCAAATGATTAAGCCCAACCGAATTTAAAAAATAATTTAAAAGTCCGACATGTTCATTGGCCTGCACATCGGCGTTGAGGATCCATTTCCAAACAAATCCGACGACAACTTCCGAGAGAACCGGCGGCAAAAAAAATATCACACGATAAAATCCTTTTAAACGCATCTTGCGGTCGCACGCTAAGGCCAGTGCAAAAGCCAAAGCGTTTTGAAACGTCAACGCCATAAAAGTAATATACGCGGCATTTGACACCGACTTCCACCAACCCGCATCCTGCGCAAGCATTTTAAAATTATCAAGCCCGACAAACGTCATCGTCGGGCTAATCCCATTCCATTCATGTAGAGAAAGATTAAGAATGGAAAAAAAGGGATACATGTAAAATACGCAAAAAATAGCGACGGCCGGAAGAATAAAAAGAAAACTTTCCGAATGATCTTTGAAAACGGCAAGCGAAAACTGTTTTGTGGATCTCGACACTAAAAACCCTTTCGGTGAGCAGAGAAATCTATTTCTTGCTTTTCTTTTGCATCTGACGATCTTTGATTTTTTGGACTTCTTGTGCAACCTGTTGAGAAGTTTTTGAACCGACAATCATTTGCTGCAACCCCTTATCAAAAGCTTCAAGAACAAGAACATCTTCGTAAAACGGCCAACTCGTCGGATGCATCGTCGCATCCATGCTTGCGGCAAAATCGCTTAGGACTTTGGGAATATTTTCCAATGCCGAGGGGTTGACCGGCAGATTTTTTGTCGCTTGAGCCAAATAGACTTGTTGATCTTTTTCGGTAAGCCATTTAAGGAAATGAACAGCTTTGGATTTGTTGGCGCAGCCGCTATTAACAAAAAACGATGAGCCGGCCCCTCCCCAAATTTTCATGGGGTTGTCCTTATTGGCCCGCGGTGGCAACATAATGCCATAATCCAAATCCGGGTTCATCTGTTTATAAACGTTCACACACCACGAACCGTTAAATGCAAACGCGGCACGTTCCAGGGCAAAATCCTGCTCGGCATCCTTGTTGGTCTTAGTCACAATACCGGTCACAAAAACACCTTTTTTGTTTAACTGTTCAAAAATTTTAAATACTTCAATCCACGACGGATCGGTATACGGGATTTGCCCGCGGAAAGTCGCCATCACTTTTTCTTGTCCCATGACATTAAACGCATAGTTAAACGCAAACGTATCGATGATCCACAACTCGCCTAAACCACTTACAAAACCGGGAACACCGCTGCGCTTTAAAACAGACGAAACTTCGATCCACTCTTGCAGCGTTTGCGGCAGTTTGACGATCCCCGCTTTTTTAAGCAAGTTTTTATTGTAAATCATTTGCATGTTCATCATATCAATGGGAACGCCGTAAATTCCCGGGAGAACGCCATACGGATTATTGTCTTCAAAACGATTCGCGGCTAAAGCTTTGGCAAAAATCTGGCTTTCCCATTTTGCTCCGTCGGCTTTAAAGTCAGACGTTAAATCAGCAACTAAGCCGCTGTTAATAAAATCCGCGACCACAGATTTTTGGTCAAGAATTCCAAAAACGTCAGGAAGAATTTTAGCTTGTGCGGCGGCAATAATTTTTTGGGAATAAACATCCGAAGGGGCGTAAAGCTCAAAAATCACCTTAACGCCGGTTTGTTTTTCATACTCTGCGGCAAGCTCCTGGAAAGCTTTGTCGCGATCCGTCATCCAGTGCCAGACGACGATTTGATCGGTCTTAGGCGCATCGGGTGTACAACCAAGGCCGACGATGATCATTGCAAAAAAGATAAAACTAAAAACGATGATCTTCTTCACCAAAACTCCTCTTGCACTGCGGATATATTATACAAAAGGTTTAGGAGGTAGAACCTTCCTTGCTCAAACAGTCCTCGCACAAGCCGCTTATTCAAAAGTTAAAAGGCTTTTAAGTAAGCGGTTTGGCTGCGGAACTCGCAAGAAGGTTCTACCTCCTAAACCTTATAAATCAACTTTACCCTAAAATCGCTTTGACCTTGTGCGTTTTTCCGTCTAGAAACGGGGTGACAAGATTTCCACGGACTTCTTGGCCGTCAACAAAAAGCTGCTTAACGCCTTTTTCTTTACCATCGGGGTTAAGGATTTCGATCTCATAAACATCCCCACGGAAAGGCCGGCGGATCGAGCACTTTTTCCACTTTTTAGGAATACACGGGTCAATGCGCAGCCCATGAAAATCACGTCGCGCACCTAAAATCCATTCGGTAGCCAGCATCAGGTTCCAACCTGAAGAACCAGTGATCCACGTAAAAGCGCCTTCACCGTAACGATACGGATTTTCCGGCCCGACGAGATATTCCGCAAAAACATACGGCTCGGTTTTGTATAAATCCATGTTCTTCTGTGCATTAGGCATGATCTTTCGTACAGCTTCGTAGGCTTTGTCGCCATACCCAGCCATCGCATACGCCACGGCCATAAAAGTCGCCGCATGACAGAAGACAGCCGCATTTTCCTTAGTCCCCTCGGAAAACATACTGATACGGCCCAAGCGTTTGACCCACGAAGAATACGCCGGATAAAAAAGTGCTAACCCGTGCGCCCCGTTTAAATATTTATCGACGGAAGTAACGACTTGCTTTAAGCGCTCATCGCGTGCAACCCCTGAGAGAATCGCCCACGCCTGCGTGTTTAAAAAGATTTTTCCTTCCTTGTCCTGCTTGCTGCCGTAAACTAAACCGCTGTCATCATACCCACGGGCATACCATTGACCGTCCCAAGCAATCGTGTTAAGACGTTCATCCATGGTTTTGGCCATTTGCAAATATTCCTGTTTCTTTTCTTCCTGGCCGATAAGTTCAAAAATATCCGCCAATGCTTTAAGCGAGCGGACCAAGGCTTGAGCTAACCAAACGCTCTCACCGCGATGCTTAATGCCGGCCGCGTCAATCGCGTCGTTCCAATCCGCATGACCGATGCGGGGAAAACCTTTTTCTCCAACATCATTAAAACAGAACTTGAGGTTCGCCTCCAGATGTTCCAAAAGCGTCCCTTCCCCATCGGTCTGAGCGCCGCCCTTAAAACTGGGGTCTGTGTCCCAACCTTTGATCCAGGCGTCTTTCAAAAATGGAACATATTCGTTGAGAATGGCTTTGTCGCCGGTTTCCTTAATATACGCGCTGACCGTCATCGTCAACCACACCTGATGGTCTTTGTTGGGCCGAAACTTATAGGGCCCTTTGGTGTCTGACCAGCCTGGCGCCGAAGTTCCGTCACGACGAATCAAGGAAGCGATCTTAAGCATTTTGTTGCGGGTCAATTGAGAGTTGATCGAAACCAAGGCCTCAGAATCCTGCGCCGAATCGCGATACCCGCGCCCGCCGGAGCCTTCATGATAATAGCTCGGTGAACGTGACCAAAAATTACAGATATAAACCTGATATTTGACCCAAATATTATAGAGGACGTTAAAATCTGGATCCGGCGTTTTGACTTCGATGTTGCCGGTAATTCTCTCTAGCCAAATTTTCTTTGTATTTTCTAATTCCTGTTTGGCTTTTTTAACATCACGATATTTGGTGAGCATGTGGCTAGCTTGCGAAACGCCGGCCGTCTGTCCTAAGACAACGGTAAATTCCTTGGTCTGTCCGGGCTTTAAAGTGACGCTGTGTTTAAATGCGCCGACCGAATCCTCACCCGAGCATACGGGGAAATTTTCAAATTTTCCGTCGACAACAGCAGTCGGTTTTTCTTCGGTATTATAACGTCCCAAGAACGCATCTTTTTGTGTGCAGCATCCTTTTACAGGCAAAGAAGAACCAAAAAAGACTAACGTATCAAACGGCTGAATATTCATCCCTTCCCACGACGCTGTTTTTTGGGCGAAGACAGCCGAATGCGCCTTGTCAAACCAAGCCCGGGTATAAAGGTGCATAATATTGCGGTAGCGCAATTCTTCATGATAATCGCCGATCAAAAACTCAACATACGGAAAAAGTTCGATCGTCTTGGTCTTTTTTGTGTTATTGGTAACCGATGCAATCCACACTTCGCATTCATCGTGTTCGGGGACAAAATAACTGACCGACGAAGCGATGCCGTTGTTGACCGATTCGATAGTCGTATACCCTAACCCATGACGCGAACGAAACGACGTCGGCTTGGAGCGAATCGGCTGATAACTCAAAGACCAAGCCTTACCACCTTCACGGGCGTAAATATATTTTCCAGGACGATCAAAATGCCAATTCTCCGGCGACCAGCGCGTCAAACGATTCGTGCGGCAGTCTTTGTAAAAACTGTACCCGCCGGCGCACTGAGAAATAATCGCACAATATTTGTCGTTGGTAAGATAGTTGATCCACGGACGTGGTGTGACAGGGTTCGTAACAATGTACTCAAGCCCGTCGGTAGAAAAATGACCGTATTCCATGCGTTAAACCTTTCATTGGGAATTTTAGAATTGATTTTTCGAGAAATATCAGGGATAGTAACACAGCAAAAAAAAGCGGTCAAGATTTTTGAGGCAGAATTGCAGCAAATTTTTTTCAATCGCAAACGTACTTAAAGATCCGTTGCATTTCCATAAAATTAATTTCGTGCAGCTCAACCCCGGCGTCCCAAAGTGTAGGGGACTTTGTCTGCATCCACACAACACGGCCATTTAAAGTCAACGGATCGCTGCCGTCGGGGACTTTCACATCGAGTGAAACGCTGTCGTTGAGAAAAATACGTTCCCGCGTTGAAATACGCACACCGCGAGCAGAAGCATCTCTTAAAAAAACATCAGCTCCATATTCAGAACGAGTATGACGAAATTTGACAGGAAAGCGTGCAGAAAAACGCTCAAAGAGCCGATGCTCAATCTTGCGGGATGGCGGATCAAAGCCAGCAGGCTTCTGCTGTGAAGATGGCAAAATGCTATCCATAAGTTTAGCCGTTATAACGTAATAACACGGTTGAGCTTTTGCCGAGCAGCGGATGAAAAGGCTTTTTGAAATTTCAAGCCGACGCGGTAACGATCCTCGCGACCCAACTTCTGGATCCACACGACTTTCCCGAGCATCAAAATCGGATCTGCATCCGGGGCTGTCGCGATCTCAACTGCGATCTTTTCATCAAGTGCAACTGCGCGTTTTGAAATCAAGCCTATACCGCCTTCGCTGATATCAACAGTTTGAGATTGCGCAAAAGAGGTCCCCTTTTTCCCTTCGACGGGAACAAGGCAACTCTTGCGTTGGCTCTCTCGCTTGTTTTTGACGCGCTTCATCTGGCAAAGCTCCTTCTTTAATTATAAGAAAAAGCGATTGGTTATTTTGATTTGATTTTATTGTACCTCGACAAAAATATTATTCAATGATTTTATCCCAAAATTTCAATTGACTTCCATTGACTCTCAAACTTTGCATGTTATAATTCGACCGGAGAAGAAAAATGACCGATCCCAAAGACAAAAAAAATCTTACGTTGGCTGAAAAATATAAGCTTAAGGGCGCTCAGCAAATGACGTATGATGAATATGAAGCCGCCAAAGCCAAAGCTGCACGCAAAAGTTCAAAATTCAAGGTTCCCGCTTTCGTTCAATTTATTTTGGGAACGCCATTTGTCATTATCTTTCTGTTCGGCATTCTTTTTATCCCTTACATTATCTATTTGATTCTCACATCCCCATCGGCGCCACCGCCAAAAGACGAAGTGCAAAATGTCATTAATACTTCTCGATAAAATCATCATTGCAATACTCTTTTTTTTCTTTCTCTCCGGATGGCTACGCGGATTTCTCAAGTCCTTGATCGGACCGGCTTCCTTCGTGTGCTGTTTTATTTCTGCGGTAATTTTTTACGACTTAAACCGCAACATCCTCATGTCAGTATTGATCGCCACAATAGGAACCCTTGCGATGGCCATCACCCTCAATGTTCTTTTGGCACTGGCTCTGACAACGGTCAACAAAGAGTTTCGCGGAAAAACATTTTTTGTCAGCCGCATCTTAGGAAGCCTCGTCAATATTTTTTGGCAAGGCAATATTTTCTTTGTGTCTCTTATTGTGTTTTCTGCTTTGCCGATTAAAAACGAAAAACTTGAAGATTACCAGCGCCAAATTACTGAATCAAAAATTGTCGCGTATTATGAGGAAAGAATCATTGCCCCCGACAACCGGCTCAAAGCTGTGGTTGCCTCGTTTGCGACATTGCGCGATCCAAGTCAAATGCAAATGATTACAAGCACAGAAGAATTCACAACATTTTACGCCGACCCCAAAGTGCAAAAATTTTTAAATGACCCACAAGTCATCGACGCGCTGGCTGCCAAAGACAGCCTTAAACTCATTAAAAACTCTTCACTGCGTGATCTTGTTACTGATGATAATGCAATGTATAGCTTGACGAGAGTCGCCCGAATGGTCTACCGAAAAAAGTTAAAGGACTTAGGCGGGGAACCCCAGGAAAAGACAGGCCAGTAGATTTTTAATCCTTTACTTTCCGATACAAAAACTCGAAAAAATATCCTGCAAAAGATCTTCGTCGGCATTGCGGCCGGTAATTCTGTCTAAAGCGCTCAACGATTCCTTTAAATTTTCCGAAATAAATTCCAGAGAAAAATTATCGCGCAAAAACTCCTGCGATTCGCTGATCCATTGCCGGGCGTTTTCTAAAGCCGCAATATGCCGGGCATTGTTGACAAGAATATGCGTTGTGTCAATCGGCTGTCCGTGCAAGATATTTTCTTCAATGGCTTTTTCTAATTCGGCAATTCCAGATTTTGTCGTCGCTGAAACTCTAATGATCTTACAATCAGGTAAAACCGCCTGCAGATCTTGATCCCCAAGCACGCATGTCAAATCACTCTTATTGATAACGACAAGAATATTCTGCCCTGCTAAACGCTCTACAATGCGCAAATCCTCTTGCGTGAGTTTTTCTGTCGCAGAAAAGGTCAAAAGAACCAAATCCGCGTTTTTCATATGCATATGACTGCGTCCGACAGCTTGCACTTCAACCGTATCGCGCGGGTCCAAAATTCCAGCTGTATCGACGAGCTCCAAAGCAATGGAGCGAATCTGAGCCGACTCCTCGATGGTGTCACGTGTTGTCCCGGCTACTTCGCTAACGATTGCGCGCGGCTGTTTTAAAAGAACATTGAGCAATGACGATTTGCCAACATTCGGACGGCCGCAAAGGACAACTTTCGCGCCTTCCCTTAAAATCCGGCCCTGCTGGCTGGTCGAAAGCAGCGTATTGATTTTTTCTTTTGCGAGCGCTAAATGCTCGGCGATCTGACTTCGGTTGCGCTCTTCAATACCTTCCTCAGGAAAATTGACCAGCGCTTCAAGGTGCACATACGCCTGCAGTAAATCGCCGCGAATTTTTTCCAGTTCAAGGGTCAAATCGCCTTTAAGCTGATGAGAGCTGACCCGCAGGGCATTTTCTGTTTTTGCCGCAATGATATCGAGCACCGCCTGAGCCTGAACCAAATCCAGCCGGCCGTTTAAAAAAGCGCGTTTTGTAAACTCTCCGGGCAAAGCCAACCG
The DNA here is from genome assembly GCA_964474085.1 of uncultured Planctomycetales bacterium. Taxonomy (GTDB): domain Bacteria; phylum Omnitrophota; class Gorgyraeia; order Zapsychrales; family JANLHA01; genus JADLGJ01. The sequence continues at coordinate 19,040 of CAYYRJ010000024.1, read as the reverse complement.
CGCACCAAGCTTAAGCGTCAAATTCAAAATCGCCTTGACGGCAATAAATCCGCCGTGACAACTAATCTCAACGACATCTTCGCGTGTATAACTTTTTGGCGCACGCATAAGCACAACCAAAACCTCGTCGATCATCCCGCCGGTTTGCGGGTCAATAATCCGGCCATAATAAACTTTACGGCTTTTAAGCGGCCCCGATTTTTTTGCATTGGCCCGGCAAAAAATTTGAGACAATATCCCTTGTGCCTGTGCCCCGCTTAAACGCACAATTCCGATTCCCCCAGGGCCGCTGGCTGTTGCAATCGCAGCAATCGTATCGTCAAGCTGTGGAATTGTGTGGGTCATAATATTTTTCTCGCCTCTGCAGCGACAAAAAGCGAGCCTGTTACCACAATGACGCTTTTTTTCCCGGCAAGCCTCAAAGCCTGAGAACAAGCTTCTTTTACCGATGCAGTGATAATAAAATCCTCTTTTTCAAAAATTTCTTTGGCCAACTTTTGCGTCCAACCCAAAGCCCGCGGATGGCGTGCACGCGTTAAAATAACCTTTTGCGAAATCGCCTGCAGATGCGGCGCCATCCCCCGAATATCTTTATCGTACGAACTTCCAAAAATCAGAATGACTTTTTGGGACGGGAATATTTTCTTAATCGTTTCTGCTAATTTTTGGCAAGACTGGGGATTATGCGCAGCGTCCAAAACAATGGCCGGATTTTTGCCGACGATTTCAAAACGAAGCGGCCAAAAAGTCCCGGCTAATCCTTTTTTAACAGCCGCTTGATCGACCGAAAATCCCCTGGCGCGCAAAGCCTGGATAATCCCAACCGCAAGCGCCGCATTTGTGTTTTGATGCTCGCCTAAAAGTGAAATTTTAAAAATATTTTTCTCAGCGATCATCGGAACAACATTAAGCGCAGCAGAGCGCGCTTTAATGACTTTTAAGACTTCTGGACTTTGCAGCGCAAGGACTACCGCAGAATTCTTTTTAATAATCCCCGCTTTTTCAAAAGCGATTTTGCGCAATGTCTTACCTAACTGCTGCGTATGCTCCAAGCTAATCGAGCTAATCGCCGCAACAAAAGGCTGGCAAACATTGGTCGCATCCAGCCGTCCGCCCAAGCCAGTTTCAAGGACCGCAAAGTCAACTTTCTCGTCGTAAAAATAACAAAACGCGGCAATTGTCAAAACCTCAAAATATGTCAAATCCCCAAACTTCGGATGATGCCTTGCCGCCTCAAGGACTGGACGGATCTTTTTTATTAACTTCCCAAATTGCTTTTGGGAAATACAACCCGAAAAAATTTCGTCCTTACCCAAAGCTTTGACAGCAATCGAAGCGTCCAAAATACGAAACCGCTCGCGCAAATGATAAAGATGCGGAGAGGTATAAAGTCCGACTTTATATCCGGCTTGACTTAAAATCTGCGCGACAAAAGCTGCCGTCGAGCCCTTACCCTTGCTGCCGGCGATATGAATGGCCTTCAAATACTTTTGCGGAGAATTTAGTTTGGAAAGAACCGCTCGCACACGCGCAAGGTTTACGTTGCGCGAAGAAAAAGCATTGAGATTTTTTTCATAATTAAGAAAAGTCGAAAGATACCGCGCGGTCATTGCCCTGTTAATGCTTAAAGTGCCGCACACCGGTTAAAACCATTGCGATTTTAGCACGGTCGGCAGCCTTGATGACTTCCTCGTCGGCAATCGATCCGCCGGTCTGAATAATCGCTTTGATTCCAGCCTTGGCGGCGATAATAACATTATCCGTTTTGGGAATAAACGCTTCGGAAGCCAGCAAACTTCCTTTGGCATTCTTGCCGGCTTTTTTGATCGCCGTCATTGTGCTCTCGACACGGCTCGTCTGGCCGCATCCGATGCCGACGGTTTTCGTGCCTTTGACTAAAACCATCGCATTGGAACGCACGTGCTTGATAACTTTCCAAGCAAAAAGAAGCGACGCGACCTGCGCCTTGGTCGGTTTTACTTTGGTCACAACTTTAAGTTCATTGACGTCGAGCGCCTTAACGTCTTTGTCCTGAATGAGCGCTCCGCCGTTTATTTGTTTAAAGTCCCAGCGCTCATCTGTCAACTTCTCCAAATCTAATTCAAGGATACGCACATTCTTTTTTTCACACAAAATCACAAGGGCCGCCTCGTCGTAACCGGGAGCAATCACGCATTCCATAAAACCGCTTTTGTTGACCAGCTGCGCTGTTTTAAGGTCAACTTTTTTATTAAATGCAATGATCCCACCAAAAGCCGAAAGAGGATCTGCACTCCAAGCCTGTTTATAGGCACCCGCAAGCGTTTTATCCTCTGCGACTCCCGTCGGATTATTGTGTTTTATGACAACCGCTGCCGGGCGTGAAAACTCACGCACAATTTCAACCGCAGCGTTAAGGTCCAAAAGATTGTTAAATGACAAATCTTTTCCGTGCACTTGTTTAATCACAGGCAAACCGCAAGCTTCCTGGGAATTGGCATAAAAAGCGGCGCGCTGATGTGGATTTTCGCCGTAGCGAAGGTCCTGCAATTTTGAAAACCGCAAACTGATTTCTTTGGGAAACGAAGGATAATCGCCGCCCTTAAGCCGATTATTCAAAAATTCAAAAATGACGCTATCGTATTGGGAGGTGTATTGAAAAACTTCAATCGCCAAATTCATCAAAAACGCATCCGACAACAGACCGCTGTTGGTGTCTAATTCTTTTAACACTTGCGCATAACGCTTAGGGTTTGAAACGACGGCGACACTTTTAAAATTCTTTGCCGCCGAACGCAGCATCGTTGGCCCGCCGATATCAATATTTTCCAGCGCTTCAGCAAGCGAAACATTTTTCTTTTGGATCGCACGTTCAAACGGATACAAATTGACAACGACCATGTCAATTAAACCGATTTTGTATTTTTGCAGCTGTTCTAAGTGAGAAGGATTGTCCCGCAGGGCCAATAGCGCCCCATGCACAGCCGGGTGTAAAGTCTTCAAACGTCCGTCGAGAATTTCCGGAAAACCTGTAACCTGGTCAATTTCGACAACAGCTATGTCCGCAGCCTGCAGCAACTTGGCCGTTCCGCCGGTGGAAATAATCTCGATGCCCATCTGATGCAACCCGCGGGCAAAATCCAAAAGTCCTGTCTTGTCCGAAACACTGATTAACGCACGCTTGACTTTAATCATAGAAATTTATTTATTTATTTACAAGTTTAATAATAGCCGCAACAAAAGCCGGCAAATCTTCCGGTTTGCGGGACGTCACCAAATTTTTGTCAATCACAACTTCGCGATCCAGATAAATGCCTCCGGAAGCGATCAGATCATCTTTAATCGCAGAAAAACAGGTCACGCGGTTTCCTTTGACAACACCGGCTGACACCAAGACCCAGCCGCCATGACAAATCGAAGCGACAACTCTTCCGTCGGCGTATAAGCGTTTAACAAAATTGATAATCCGCTCATAACGCCGCAAAAAGTCCGGCGCCCAGCCGCCAGGAATGATGACCCCGTCAAAATCACGCACATTAACTTTGTCAATTGAGGCATCGACGACAATCGGATAACCTTCTTTGCTCTGATACGTATCTTTTTTTCCGGTTCCGATTGTCGTAACACGGATACCCGCCTCTGCAAGGCGCAAAAGCGGGTACCAGACTTCCAAAACCTGATACTGATCTTCGACGAGAATAGCGATGTGTTGGCTATTTTTAGCCATATCAAAAACTTTTTTTGTGTCTTTTGCGTTCTGAAGGCTTTGAGTAATACCGACGTTCCTTGATTTCGACGAGAAATCCTTCTTTTTGGCACGCTTTCTTAAAAATGCGCATGGCCTTTTCAAAGCCGTTTTTGTCCGTGATCTTAACTTCCACCATAATGAAATTCACCGCCTTCGCTAAATATAATATTTGAATGCTACTGATTTAAAAACACGGTTATTATAACCAAGTTCTCTTAATTGTAAAGTTGAAATATTCCGGCCATAAAAAAAGGCCGCTATAACATTCATAGCGGCCTTGGATATTGCTATTTTTAAAAACTTAAGCTTACCAGCTGCTCTTTTTGGCAGGCGTTGTCGTTTTAGGCATCGTGGAAATCGGTGTGGCCACTACCGCCTTAGGTGCGCTATACGCAGGAACTGGTGCGGCTGCTGCTGGCGCACCGGATCTTTTGGCTGGAACAACACGCACCGTTTTTGCAACAGTCGTCCCCGTCTTATACAAAATTATAACTGTACTTCCCGTCACAACAGTTGGCGCAAGAACCGGGCCACTGAAAGTCATTTCTTTACCACTGCTGCTATCTTTAATGGTGAGTTCCGTACGGGCCGGATTAATATAGGTTACGGGCCCTCTCGAGCTTTGTAAATCTTTACGCAAAATCGCAAAACTCGGCGTTACAAAAACGGCCATCATGGCCCCGGCAAGCAGGACTACACTTAATTTTTTCATTTTTCGCCTCCTATTTTTATTGATCCCGTAAATAAATTTTCTAATCAAAAAACTTAGATTGACATTACCAAGATACTCCCGATGTTATTTAAAATCAAGGAGTTTTGCTAAAACAAAATTACGGATCATAATAGGTATATTTTTCATGAGCATAATTACGAAGGACTGTTTTGCCCTCTTTCTGGGAAACGATATAGCCGGGACTGGCGGGAATTTTTCCACCGCCACCGGGTGCGTCAATCACATAGGTCGGCACCGCGTAGCCGGTCGTATGCCCGCGCAAATGCTCCATAATATTCATTCCCACCGATACAGGAGTACGAAAATGTTTCGACCCCATAATCGGATCGCATTGATAAATATAATAAGGCCGCACACGAATTTTTAAAAGCTCATGCATAAGCTTTTTCATCACCGCCGGGCTGTCATTGACGCCCTTAAGAAGAACCGTCTGGCTGCCCATCGGAATTCCGTTATCGGCAATCATATTGCAAGCATGTTTGACGCGATCGGTAATTTCACAGGCATGATTAAAGTGAATGCTCATCCAAATCGGACTGTATTTTTTAAGCATCGCCATTAACTGCGGCGTCACCCGCTGCGGCAAAGTCACCGGAATGCGCGTGCCGATACGAACAAATTCGACGTGCGGGATAGCCTTAACGTTTTTAATAATAAATTCGAGGATATTATCGCTCATCGTTAAAGGATCCCCGCCGGAAATAAGGACATCGCGGATCTTTTTGTTGGAACGGATATACTCAAAAGCTTTTTCGTAAGTCGCTGTGCTTAAAGTCCTATTGCCGTCGCCGACCATCCGCGAACGTGTACAGTAACGGCAATACATCGCGCACATTTCATTGACGAGAAAAAGGACACGGTCCGGATAACGGTGCACAAGCCCGTGGACCGGCGAGTTTTTGTCCTCACCACAGGGGTCACGCATTTCTTCGGGAGAACTTTTTAACTCATCGCCAGAGGGAACACTCTGCAAACGGATCGGACAACGCACATCAGAAGCATCGATTAAGCTCGCAAAATACGGCGGAATCGACATTGTCAATTTTGTGCCGCTGCCTTCAATCCCTTTAATTTCTTTAGGGGTCAACGTCAAAATCCGGCTGATGTCCTCTTGCGTACGGATACGATTGCGAAGCTGCCAGCGCCAATCTTCCCAATCAGCTGGCGTAGCGTTTTTATAAAGCGCCAAAATTTCGTGTTCGCGATCCGTTAATGGAATTTGAGGTTTGACAGCAATCTTATCGTTAACAAGCGCATCTTTGGCAATGGTTGCGAGTGGATTCATGATTTTCCTTCCCTATAAAGCCTCAACCGAGAGGCGCACCTTAACCCGTCTTAGGAAACGGCCGCCGGCTTGCGCACATCGCCGACTATTAAGCCGTAACGTTTCAGGGCCAAGTTAAGAACCTGCTGCAAAATCGCTTCAAAAGTGGTGCCAATCACCTTTGGGAAAAGATTAAAGACATCTTTGCGATCCAAAGAGGGCAAAGGATTTATTTCCAAAACATACGGATTGCCTTTTTGGTCAACACGAAAATCCACACGCCCATAATCGCGGCAACCGACACTTTGATAAGCAGCAACCGAAATCGCCTGCATCGCTTTTGTCAACTCGGGCGAAATGTTTGCCGGACAGATATAACGCACATCATTGCCTTGGGTAAGTTCGAACGTATAAAATTGATCGCCCAAATCGCTATTACCGCCGATGCACACCTGCGCTACCGGCATGGCCACTGGGTTTTCGTTACCGATAACAGCAACGGTAAATTCTGTACCGCTAATAAATTCTTCGACCAAGGCCGGCTGCTTGTATTTTTCGGTAATAAGCTTAACCTGACGCGCAAGCGCCGCAAAATCCTCAACGCGTGAATGTTCGGAGAGGCCCTTAGACGTGCCTTCCCACATCGTTTTGACGATAAGCGGAAAACCAATCGTGTTAAGCTTTTCGAGATTGTCAGTATTGTAAGCGACAAAAAAACGTGGGGTCGGAACACCATCGGCCATAAAACACTTTTTAGCGACCATTTTGTCTAGCGTGATCCCCAGCGTGAGCGCGTCCGAACCGGTAAAAGGAATTTTGTGAAGGTCTAGAATAATCGGGACCTGCGACTCACGATTGCGGTCGCCAATCCCTTCATGAATATTAAAAACAATATCGACATCCAAGGTTTTAATTTGCGCCAAAAGATTCTGGACATTGCCGATTCTTATGACCGTATGCCCAAAAGATTCAAAAATCCGCGCCACATCATCAATCGTCTGTGGACGGTCAAACTCGGCATTCCCGTCAGCCATATCTCCGTCGGTGATTTGCCAATCTGATTTTAAATTGTACGTCATGCCGATTTTCATTTTATTGTCCAATCCGTTTGCAAAAAAATAAGGACCCTTTTAAATGCAAGGTCCTTTAGCGTCTTTCGCGTTTTCATTTTTTAGGATACTGCTTCCGTAAAAATTCCACCAAAGGTTAATGATTAATGTATAAAGAAAAAAGCGCAAAAATCTCAATTTGCAGTATAAAAATTAACACAATTTTATTTCTAACGCAATAGTAAAAATGAAGCTTTACAGCCGGAGCCTCTGGCGGTTTTTGGATTCCGTTTAAGCGCAGTCCCGCCAGAAGACCATCCCATCGACGCCTTAACAGAACGTGGTCTTCTATTGCGGGATAAAATTTGCCTTTGAGCAAAACCGAATTTTTCCCGACGAAAAAATGTTACGCTAATTTTTCTTTATACTTAGTCCACGCAATTGAAATCAACGCTTCCATCACGTCATCCGTTGTGACCGCCCCTTGAAGAATATCGTCTTCACTAAGAACAGGAATAGAGGTAAACTTGTATTTTTCCAAAAGCAAAGCGATCTCTTCCATCCCATCAGAAGTGCGGACAAAAACTTTTTTCGGAAAACATGTGTCCATAATCGGCGTCTGCGCCGGCAAATGGATATACCGGCGAATTGAGGTCATGCCGACTAAACGATGAAAATCATCGACGATATAAATGTGGTGGATATTGCCCGGGTAATTGACATTATTTTTGACTAATTGCAGAGCATCTTCAACGACGGCATTCTGGTTAAGATACAAATATTCGGTCGTCATAAGCCCGCCGGCCGAATCCCGCGCAAATCCTAAAAGTTTGCGCAACTTTTTTGACTGTTTGGTTTCCATATGACGCATCAAACGCAAAATCGTGTCCTTCGAAAGCGTCATCAAAAGGTCGGTGGCCTCATCTGCGGGAATGTTTTCGATCAAACTGGCCGCTTCTTTGTCATCAATATGATCAACCAAGTCCTGTTTTTCCTGTGTCGCCAAGTCTGCAAAAACTTTTCGCTGCAGGACAACATCCAGTGATTTAAAAAGTGCGAGCTTTCCAAAAATATCCAAATCCTGCATAATGTCGGCCAAATCCGTCGGAGGAATCTGCGACAGTTTTTGGCGGGCCACATCAAGCCGCAGGACATTTTTTTGCCGCCCCGACGTAAAAACATGGGTATTTTTCCACGGGATAAATTCTTCCTGTGTCAGATACGGTGAACGCGAAGAAAAAATTTTGACAAAAAAATCGACACACTTCGTCCACTCCAACCGACGAACCAAAGCGCGCATCCCGACATCAACGTGGGCCAGATAAAGATGATTGTCCACACGTAGAAGATGCGCGTCATTGACACGCACAACTTTACGGTTTTCGGTATCGACGACCTGACGGTCCAAAATGTCATGGCGCAGGGTAAATTCATGTTGCGGTCGGGATTTCAAAAAGGCAATTTTTTCAGACGGGATTTTCAATTTGATCAGATCATCAATTTCCTTAACGTCTTCCATGCGAACATATGCAAATTCGCGCTGCCAAAATCCGCGATAAATCATCAGCCCCTTACTGCGCGGATAAATTTCCTCCTCGCTGACCTTCATCGGAATATCGTGCAGTCTTCCAATAGTATTCCCGTCGGCATCGATGACCGGATTATCCAAAATTTCTGAAAGAAATAAAAAAAGTTTCAACATACTTTAACGGCTCTGCGTTACGCCCACGCGACCGCAAATCTTGATAAGCGGACAGGTGGAACACAACGGTGAAATCGGTTTACAAACATTCTGCCCCCAAAGAACAAGCATCGCATTATAATCAATCCAAAACTTCTTCGGCAAATGTTTTCGCAAGGCACTTTCTGTCTCATGCGGGTCTTTGGTTTTGACATACCCAAAACGATTAGAAATCCGGTGAACATGTGTATCGACACAAATAGCCTTGATGCCAAAGCCTTCGGTCAAAACAAGGTTGGCGGTTTTGCGGCCAACGCCTTTCATGGTCATCAAAACGTCCAAATCGTCAGGAACTTGACTGGAAAACTTTTCCAAAATATCCCGACAAACCCCGTGGATCGTTCGCGCCTTGGTCTTATAAAACCCGACCGGATAAATTGCTTTTTCAATTTTTTCGAGACTTAATTTTAACATTTCCGACGGACTATTAGCCAGCGCGAATAATCGCTCACTAGCCGGCAACGTCGTCTGGTCCTTGGTGCGCAAACTTAACAGACACGAGATCAAAACATGAAACGGCGTTTTCCATTTCTTTCCGACAAGCGTAACCGACGGATCAGGCAAATCCTTAAGCGCCTTTTTTAAAATCGCGACAATAAGATCAATGTTTTTGTTCGTCACACTCATCGGGAAGGCAATCCTCTAAAAAAATCACATCGACTGATAACCCATTTCCTGCAAAAGGCTCGTACTGTCGCGCCAATCTTTATGCGACTTGACAAACAACTCCAAAAAAACCTTGGACTCCAAAAGTTCTTCTAGCTCAACACGCGCAAGACTGCCGACTTTTTTTAAAAGCGCGCCGCTTTTGCCAATCACAATCGACTTTTGCGAATCGCGCTCAACCATAATGACCGCCTGGATATAAAGCAATTTTCCCTTGCGCGGCTCGACAACATCGATAACAACCGCAATCGAATGCGGAAGCTCGTCTTTGACAAGCATATAAAGCTTTTCGCGGATAATATCAGCAATCACCATTTTTTGCGGGATGTCGCAAATCGTATCCTGCGGATAAAGAGCTTGTCCGTCGGGCAAAAGCTCAAAAACAATGTCGATCAGCTTACTGATATTAGTACCATCCTTGCCCGACAAAGGCAAAATCGTGATCAACGGATTTTCTTGGATGGGCTTGCCCGTTACCTTTTCCCAAAGGACAATATATTCCGGAATCGTCTTGCCTTTTAAGTCCACTTTATTAAGTCCCAAAATGACAGGGACCTTAAGACTATGCAAACGCGCGACCAATTCTTCCTCTTCTAACCCGACGCGGTCATTGGCGTCGACTAAATGAATAATAACATTCGCTTGCGAGGTAATCCCAAACGCACTTTGATTCATAAAGCGGTCCAACTGGTCGCCGCCTTTGTGGACTCCGGGTGTATCGACAAAAATAATCTGTCCGCGCTCATCGGTATAAACCCCGCGGATCTGATTGCGCGTTGTCTGCGGGACCTTGGAGACGATCGCAACTTTTTCGCCCAGGATTCGATTTAAGAGCGTCGATTTACCGACATTGGGACGACCGACAATCGAAACCATCCCGCAACGAAACTTATTTTTGATTTCTTCGGACATGATCAGTTTTTTGCCTTTCGATATTTGAGGACCACCACAAACACGGCGGTAAACAAAATAAAATTCATCACATTAAACACGCGCCAAACCATATCCTTGGATTGAAAGCCTGACGGCGCCATAAGAACCACGCAAACCCATACGCCCACAACCCAGGCAATAGAAATATCCCCCGACGAGCGGCGCTTGACGATTTTGGCGATCAGTGGAATATTCCACAACGGCAGAATAATCGCCGTGACCAGCCCGATTTTTTCGATGATGTCATTCATGCTAATAGCTGATAAAATTCAACAATTCTCTTTTTCGCTTTTCAACCGTCGCGAGAGTCAAGAGCGCTGTTTTTTCATTGCCAAAGCCCTGCACGTTAAAAGACGCAACGGTAATTCCGTAAATGACAGCTGTTTTAAGCGTCTGGGCATTGATTTTATTGACCTTCGTCAAATAGCCCATGACCCCGCCGGCAAACGTGTCACCTGCGCCCGTCGGGTCCTTAACCTCGTCAATCGGGAAAGCCGGAAAAGAAAATTTGACCTTATCGCTTTCAAACAAAACGCCGTGCTCGCCTTTTTTAATAATGACTAATTCCGGCCCCAAACGTCGTAACGCTTTTGCGGCCTTGATCAAATTAGCTTCCCCAGTCAAAGCCCGAGCTTCTGCGTCATTAGCGACAAAAAGATTAACTCGTTTCATCAAATTTAGCAATGATGGTCTTTTGTGCGTGATCCAAAGGTTCATGCTGTCAAGCCCGACAAGTTTTGGTTTTTTCATCATTGCCAAAAGGCCCATTTGGATGTCCGGGTCGATGTTGGCCAAAAAAATATTTTGAATGCCGCGCTGATGATGGGCCACATGCGGGTCAAATCCGACCAAGACCCCTAATTCCGTCGCCAAAGTCAAAGCGGTGTTGAGATCTTCTTTTTTGTACTCGCCTTCCCATCGAAAACTTTTTCCGTCGCCGACTTTCAACGACGAAAGATCAATGCCTTTGCGTTTTAAAAATTGAATATGTTTTTGCGGAAAATCTTTTCCAATTACCGCCACCAAATGCACGTCAGTAAAAAGCCGCGCGCTCATCGCCAAATGTGTCGCTGAGCCGCCTAACATATCGCGCCTGACCCCGTGAGGCGTTTTGACATTGTCGAGCGCCACCGTCCCTAAAACTAACAAGCTCATAAACATTTCCTTTCTTTTAATCGCAATTTTAAAGGCGTCTTCAAAATTACCTATTCTCCAATTATTTTGACCAAAACTCTTTTTTCCCGACGGCCGTCAAATTCTCCGTAAAAAATCTGCTCCCAGGGCCCAAAATCCAGCTTGCCTTTTGTTACCGCCACGACGACCTCGCGTCCCATGATTTGACGTTTCAAATGCGCATCGGCATTGTCCTCGCCGGTATCATTATGCCGGTACTGCGAAACAGGCTCATGGGGTGCCAATTTTTCGAGCCACTGGTCATAATCATGGAGAAGACCGTTTTCATCATCATTGATATAAACACTTGCCGAAATATGCATCGCGTTAACCAAACACAAGCCTTCTTTAATCAAGCTTTTGTCAACCGCAGCTTGCACAAGGTTCGTAATATTAATATACGCTCGACGGGTTTTCGTATTAAACCATAATTCTTCACGAAAATGCTTCATAAAATCCTCGCAAATTTAAAACGCATGATTGATGCCCAACCAAAACCGCGGGTGATCTTCATTTTCGTCATTGATCGCTTGCGCCACATCAGCGCGCACAATCACTTTTTCAAACAAAGCCCCAACGTTGATAACAAAGCGCAAACCTACACCCGCATCTTTACGAAGTGACGAAGAGGCCATCGACGAAAACCACGCCTCTCCCGCATCAACAAAAACAACACCACCGATCGTTTCCAATCCTAAGATATGATCAAGAAAAGAAATCTTCAAATTATCCACAATTGGGAATCGATACTCAAAACTTCCTAACAACATATTCGCCCCGCGCAAAGACTTGCGCTCATACCCGCGTAAACCATCCATGCCCCCGACGAAAAACAAAGCTTTATCATCCGGGTAACCACCGCCGTATTTTAAACGCAAAGCCGCCTTTGTTTTTGTAGTCACAGGCACATAAACACTCGTATCGATCGCCGCCCGCGAAAATGATTGCGTCGCTTCTAAAAAATGACCCGCGTTTTCGGCAAAAGCATCCAATCTATAACCCTGCCGCGGATCCGGCGCGGTGCCGCTGCGATCTAAATGAAAAGCGCCTCCCACAATCGCTTCTTTGCGTCGGCCATAATCGGTATTGCGCATCCCCTCGCGTCCGGACAAAAAATCCGCACCATCGTTGATACTTTGGTTGCGCACCAGATACACAGAAACATGGTCGTTTAAATCCGCGATATTATACTGCGCAGGCCAAAGTTCGCGACGTAAAAAAACTTTGCCGCTGACTAAATCATCGTCCCCATCTTTATAATCCGTCGTATCCGAGATCTCCACCCCAAAAACCGTTTGCGTGTTAAAAACATTTTTAAGCGAATACCCCACCCGTGAATGCTGGAGTGCTTCGCTAAATTCATAATCGCTGGCCGCATAAAAAATCTGGTCGTAAGGTTTTTGCCAGGACGCCTTAAGGCCAAATCCGTTATTTGCAAGCTCTGGCCCGACGGTGATCGTATAACCGTCATCCGGCAAAAGTGCGGAAATTTCATGTAGCCCCAAATATAAAGGCACAAACTTAACATGAACTTTTCGCGGCCAAAAATTGTTGGTCCGGTCAATGTCCAGCAGCTTAGCCTGTGGGTCAAGGGCAATACTTTCAACATCCTTTTGCGGCCACGAAATTTGTTCTTTGAGTTTAAGCGTCGTTGTCAAACGCTCTTGGCTGCCGTCTTTTTTGTCGACGACAATCTCTGCCGGAATCGCAATCCCACCATGATTTTCTAAAACAATCCGGCTGCCCTTTACAACAAGCGCATAATCAAACTGTTTGTCCGAAAAGAGCCATTGATCAAAAAACCACGCCAAACTTGAACCGTGCTCTTTTTCACAAATCGCAATAAATTCTTTGACGCTCAAATTTTTAAAACGGTATTCTTCAAAAATTATTTTGAAAACTTTTGCAAAAGCCGCCTCTCCGATATAGTTTTTGAGCATACCCAAAACACGAGCGCCTTTGCCGTAGGTCACCGAAAAAATCGCGCTCGGCTCGCTAAAACTTGAAAGCTTACTGATAATTTCATGATCTTTACCGACCCGCGCGATCATCTTATAACGAGTATCGCGAGTATTCTTAAATGTCAATTTAGGTAAAAAACCTGCAAATTTCTTAAACCACGACGGAAAATCAATGACCTCGCCATCCTCACCATATTTGTCAGATAAATAGCGCTCCATAAAATACGAATTGAGTCCCTCCTCAAGCCACATTTCCTCATACTCATTGACTCCAACAAGATTAAAAAACCATTGATGCCCCGTTTCGTGGCTGACCAAAAAGTCAAAATACCGGGTCATCATCCCCGGCATCTGATACGCCCGGCGGTCAATAAAAATCAAATCGGACATCTGCTCCCCGCCGTAACCTAAATCAACGGGGGCAATACTAAAATGCTCGTAAGGGAGTTTTCCAAATTGCTCTGTATAAAACCGGATTAAGTCTCTTGCAGAAACAATTGCCGCCTGGGCCGCTTTCTCGTCGCCGGGCAAATAAAACGATTGGATTCGAATGCCGTCAAACTCTTCGTTAAAAATTTGATAATCCCGGCTCATCGCAAAACTAAATTCCCGGACCGGATCAAGCGTTTCGATACTGTAGACTTTTGTCCCATCGGGATTAAACTTTTCGCCATTGTGAATTCCCGTATGGGCCACGACCTGATTTTGGGGAATAGTCAGGCTGACTTTATAAAGGGAAGCTTCGCTAAAAAACGGGCGATGAAACGGATAGTCGGGATTTTTGTTCCACCCCTTATCTTTGTCATAAACACTTAAAATCGGATACCAACGGGAAACGCGAAAAACATTGTCGTTCCAGCCAAAACGCCCCAGCGTAATATGCGGGATATCGACGGAAAAATCCAAAACCACTTGCACCGACTCGCCGGACTTCAGAGCATCGGCAAGCGTGACTGTTAAAATAGTCTCGTCCTCGCCTTCAATTGAAAAATTCAAGCGCTGGCTATTTTCGCTGACCGAAAGGATTTTCATGGTCCCTGTTTGAAAACCTTGCGGAAACGGATTGACTTTGAAATACCCGGCAAAACGCCAGAGCAAATTTCTTTCCTGCGGGGTGTAACGACGGTTTGGATAAATATGAAACACTAGCTGAGAAACTTCCCGGGGGCCGGGATTCGTCCATTGTGTTGTCTGGGTGGCGGTAATTTTTTTGGTTAAAACATCCAGCTTCGCGTCGATGTTATAGCGGGCAACCTCTTGGCCGAAACACGCCGGCGCAAAAAGAAAATTCAAAAGCACAAACGCAAAAATCCGCTTAGGCAAGAACGGCATTTTTTCTTAAGTTTTCGGTTGCGGGAGTTTTTCACGACGGTAACGATTCAAATATTCCTGAAAACGCTCATCTTTTCGCAAATGTTCCAAATCTTCGTCGACTTCCAAAAAACTAAGATCGTCATACCCGCATTCCAAGGCCAGTTTCATCGCGCCAAAAGCTTTGTCAGTTTCGCAAAGCAAAGAATAACTGCAAGCCAGATTATAGAGAATCATCGCATCATCCGGCCGCAGGCGCGAAAGCCGAAGGTCCACTTCCAAGCCCTGCTTGATCATCCCCTTATGTGTGTACAAATCGCCAATAGCAATCAAAGCCTCAATAAAATCCGGGGCTTGTTGCAATATCGCTTCATAAAAACGGATCTGAAAGTCCGCTTCATTTTCTTTTTTGGGGGCCATGTCCTGACTCTTTCAAATATGCTGAAATCCGTAAAATAGCTTCCTTTAAATTGTCATAGCTTGACGCATACGAAATACGGATAAAATCATCCAGCGACGCTCCAAAGGCACTCCCGGGGACCAAGGCGACTTTCTTTTCATGCAAAAGGCCTTTGGCAAAATCCATGGATTTTTTCCCCGTATTTTTTATCGACGGAAAAACATAAAAGGCTCCCTGCGGCATATGGCAGGGTAAGCCGATATCATTAAGTGCCCCGACGATATAATTGCGCCGGCGCAGATACTCACGTTTCATTTCCTGGACATCGCGAAACCCGCTTTTGATCGCCTCCAGGGCCGCCATTTGCGCGGTAATAGGCGCACAAAGCATCGTGTACTGGTGAATTTTTGTCATGCCCGCAATAATTTCAGAAGGCCCGGCTGCCCAACCCAAACGAAAACCGGTCATCGCATACGCTTTCGAAAAGCCGTTTAAATAAATCGTGCGCTCCTTCATCCCTTTTAAAGATGCAAACGGCGTGTGCTCAAAATCATAGGTCAGCTCGTCGTAAACCTCATCACTTATGACAATCAAATCATGTTTGCGAACAACCGCGGCAATCGCTTCGAGTTCTTTTTTGGTGTACGAAGTCCCCGTCGGGTTGCACGGATAATTGATCATAAGCGCTTTGACCTTAGGTGTACAATGCGCCTCAATAAGCTGTGGCGTTAATTTAAAACCCGTCGAAAGCTCTGTCTTTAACATAATCGGCTGCCCACCGGTCAAAGTCACAACGGGCGCGTAGGAAACATAACAGGGATCATGGATCAAAACCTGATCGCCGGGATCCAAAATCGCTCGAAACGCCAAATCCAATCCTTCGCTGACCCCAACGGTAATGAGCATTTCTTCATTAAAATCGTACGAAATGCCAAAACGTTTCTCCAAAAATTTATTGATCGCCTCGCGCAGCTGCGGCATCCCTTTATTGGATGTGTAAGATGTGTAGCCTTGCTCAAGAGACGAAATCGCCTTTTCACGAATATGCCAGGGCGTAACAAAGTCCGGCTCGCCGACGCCTAGAGAAATGACATCCTTCATGCCCAGAACAAGATCAAAAAAAGCGCGAATGCCGGAAGGGGCTAACTGTTCAACACGTTTTGCAATTTTCATAGATTATTTTTAAAAGGTTTAATAACGTATGTCGAATTAAGCTGGTCCTAAAAATCCTTTTTAGGCGAATAGCGCCATAGAGGCGCCAAACAATTGAGCCAAAAAAGGATTTTTAGGATCAGCTTACATAAATACCGACAGCAATTAATAAGAAATAGCCAAGCGTTTGCGGCTATTGATTTTTTTTAATATTTGTCCGTCTTCTTTATACTTTTTTAACAAAAAATGCGTCGAGGTACTGCGCACACCTTCCATCGGCGAAAGTTTGGAAGCGACAAAATTAGAAACTGTCTGGATATTTTCGCCCTCAACAACGACCAAAAGATCATACGCGCCAGAGACCAAATAACAGCTGGTTACCTCGGGAAAACTATAAATACGTTCCGCGACATTGTCAAACCCGACATCCTTCTGCGGCGTAATGCTCACTTCGATCAAAGCACGAACAAACGAAGAATGCTCATCATGAATTTTGTCCAAATCCAGCACGGTTTTATATTTGACAATCGTGCCGTCCTCTTCGTATTGCTTAATCGCTTTTTTAACATCAGCCGGTTTTCGCCGCGTCATTTTGGCGATTTCCTCTGCCGTTAAACGCGCATCATTGGCTAAAATTTCTAAAATATCGTCCACAGCTTTCCCCCTTTTTAAATAGGAATTATCTCGTCGGAGATTCTGCGACAAGCGCATCAATTTTTGCGTGCAACTCTTGGTTTTCGGCATCCAAATGCATAATTTGATCCATCAGCTGGCGCTTTTTTTCCAAAGCTTCTTTGGATTGTCCGACCGCTTTCCCCACCGAATCCAGCTGTTTGGTCAATTTTTCGACTTCGACTTCCAACGTTTTTTTCTGCCTGACCAAAGATTCAGAAACCCCTTGTGATTTCGGCTTAGACTTTTGGGCTGATTTTGCCAGCTTCTGATTTTCAATTTGCGCGGCGGCGATATCTCGTTTTAAAACTTTTAACCGCTGCTGCAAATCCCGGTTCTTTTTCTTAAGGTCTGTAGTGTCTTGCGGCAAATTTTCGCTCTGGGCGCTTACCTTTTTCAAAGCCTGCGTCAATTCTTTTTCATCCGCCAAAGACTTATCCAATTGGGCTTGCAAGCTTTGCGTCTGCTCATCAAGGCCGGCATCCGCGGAGGCTTCCTTATAATTCGCGTCGAGTTTAGCGTCACGCTTTTGGGTTTCAAGCGTCGAAACTTTCATTCTCCAGAGACGATTCTTTTCTTGGATGTCCGCCAACTCTTTTTCAAGATCCTGATTACCTGCAGACATTTCGTCAATCTGTTTTTGCAAATCCGTCATTTTGGCCGAAGCCTCTGCAGTCTGGTCCTTATATTGCCCCGACGGCGGCATGGCCTTTTGCTTTTTATCCTGGATCTGTTTGATTTCAGATCTGGTCTTTTCCAAATCCGCCTTTAATGTCGAAACCTTTTCCTGCAAAAATTCATATTCAGAGCTTAACTTTTCATTTTCGGTCAGCAATTCCTTAGTCTGCGCTGCAACCTCATCGAGCGTTTGCTGCCACTTCGGATCGTTTAAGTTACGCGCCTGCGACGAAGAAATATCGACTTCTTCACTTTGGGCCCGGGCAGCAGAACTGACGCCCAAAAACAAAAAGAAACCAATTAAGAAAATTTTTATCAATCGCATGCTTCATCTCCTCTTTTTAAATAATGGGGAAATATATCATACCAGAAAAGTGCTTTTAGCCTGGCTTAATTTTTCATAACTTTTAGACAAACGCTGCGTCAAAGGCCCGGGATGCCCGCTGCCGATTTTATGGCCCGCAACATTCACAAGCGGCATAATCCCCACCAAAGCGTTCGTCAAAAAAGCCTCATCAAAATTTTTAAGATCCGCAAGCGTCACATGGGCCATCGATGTTCGGATTTTTAAATCCTTGGAAGCCGACACAACCGCCTGCCGGGTCACGCCCGCCAAGCAACCGCTCTGCAAAGAAGGCGTCACAAGCTTATTGTCTTTAACAAAAAACACATTGCTGCGGCTGCCTTCGACAATATGTCCGCTGCTATTTAAAAGCAGCGCTTCGTGGCAGTTGTGTTTTAGCCCATATTCGTAGGCTTTAAGAAAAAACCCGTAATCCAGACTTTTGACTTTGGCCAAATGAAACGACCTGTCTAGCGGCCGCTGGAAAATGCACGCCGAAAATCCCCGACGATAAACAGACTCGGGAAACGGTAAACGCTCAAGGGCCATCATCGCAAAATGCAACTGCCAGCCTTTTCGCCAGGCTGCAAACCGAATCCGCGAAGTCTGCAGCTGATTGTCCTTCAAAAGCTGTTTTAAAATTTTTTTAATCTCTCCAAGCGCCGGCGGCTTTGGCAAAATGTAGCGGTCGACCCCGTGCAAAAACCGCCGATAATGTTCTGTCAAAAAGTACACCTTGCCGTTTTCGCTGTTCAAGGTTTCAAAAACGCCCAAGCCCTTTAACAGCCCCGGCGACAAAGCTCTGAGCGTATTTTCGGAAACTTTTTTATACTCGCCATCAAGATAGATTGTTAGCATTTTCATAGTGTAAACTTTCTTTTAAGGCTTGCGCTTTGACTAAGGTTTCCTCGTATTCTGCCTGCGGCTTGGAATCGGCCACAATACCGCTTCCGACGTGAAAACTGACCTTGCGGCCCTTAACAAGCATTGTCCGGATAAGCACATTAAACGCTAAATCTCCGCTAAAATCCATATACCCCAAAGCACCCGTATAAATCCCGCGCGCCGACGGCTCAAGCTCACTGATAATCTCCATCGCGCGGATTTTAGGGCATCCAGTGACCGAACCGCTGGGAAAACAATTCCTGATCAAATCAAAACCACTCTTGCCTTTCGCCAAATGCCCTGTCACCGTCGATGTTGCCTGATAAACGGTGCGGTATTTTTCTATTTCGCG
>CAYYRJ010000023.1:0-44118 GCA_964474085.1 uncultured Planctomycetales bacterium | reverse complement strand
CTTTAACCTGAATATCCAAAAGCGACGGTAATTCAAAGTTGTCCTTGGCCTTGGCGAAACTTCTGAATTTTGGTTTTTTCATAGATTTGATTCACCCTGCTAATGGGTTATATTGCGAGATATATACCCAAATACAATGAAATTGCGAAATTAATTCGAATTATTGCGTTTGGGTATTATACGGCTTCCCTTATTTGAATTTCGGAAGAAGCAGTATAAAAAGTCAAAAACTAAAAAATTCCTCGGAGTCAAATTCACCTTTTCGGCAAGAACTCCGGGGAAATTTTTTTAGTAAGTTGACAAAAGTTTTTTAAGAAACACTCTGCACTCAAAGACAAGATTTATAGCACATGTCCTGCACGTCTTTACGATATTTCTCTAAGCGATAGCGTCGAGAAAAGCAGGCCAGCGGTGCCGAACAATAACTTTATAACAAGAAATTACTTAAGCGTAACCTTTGCACCAGCAGCTTCAAGTTTTTTCTTTAGATCTTCAGCTTCTTCTTTAGTCGCGCCTTCTTTAATGGTCTTCGGAGCAGCTTCGACTAAATCCTTGGCTTCCTTTAACCCTAAGTTGGTTGCGGCACGGACTTCTTTGATAACGCCGATCTTGTTAGCCCCGATTTCAGCTAAAACGACGTCAAAAGTTGTCTTTTCTTCAGCGGCAGCAGCAGCTGGACCCGCACCAGCGGCAGCCATCATCATGCCAGCAGGCATCGGAGCGGCAGCCTGTATTCCTAATCTCTCTTCCAACCCTTTAACAAGGTCAGACAATTCAAGCGCGGTCAATCCCTCAATTTGCTTAGCGACATCTTCAAGCTTTGGGGAAAGCTTTACGCTCTTTTTTTCTGCAACAGTAGCTTCAGTCATTTCTAATTTCCTCCCTTTTTTTCACCGTATTGTTTCAATATAGATAATAAATCGCGCGATTTGGCATTGAGAATTCCAGCAAAACGCGTCATCGGCGCTAACAAAACCTGCAACAATTGCGCCTGCAAAACTTCTTTCGACGGTAAATCAGACAATCTCTTCACATCACTGCCTGCCAAAACCACACCATCCAAAAGTCCACCGCTGATCACAACATTTTTATTTTGATCTGAAAACTTAATCAAAGTTTTAGAAACAGATGCCGCATCAGAATTCGTCCAAACAAAAGCCGTCTGACCTTTAATTTTATCGGCCAAAACATCATTCTTAAGCTCTTTAAGAACCAATTTAGCGATACGATTCTGCGGGACATGAACTTTGGCGCCAACCTTGCTCAAGTTTTTTCTTAAGGTCCCCATTTCCGCCGATGAAATCGCGGAATAATTTAAAAGAAAAACCGCTTGATTAGCTTCAATCCCGTCTTTAATTCCCTTGCGAAGACTTGCCCGTAGAACTTTACCGACTTTTTCCATTTTTGAATCCCTTCATCCCTCTTGCTTCATTTTGCTTCATTATTCAAAAATAGATACTTTGCTTTATGCGAAAGCAAAGTGTCCATTTATTAGTTTATTCCCACTTCAACAACATCCAACCCCGGGCCCATTGTTGTCGAAACCGAAATTGTGCGGATCAAATTTCCTTTAACTGCCGTCGGCTTTGAATGCTCAATAGCTTCCAGAAGCTGACGCGCATTCTCCAAAAGCATCTTTTTGTTAAACGAACGTTTTCCAATCCCGACGTGAATTCCAGCCTGCTTATCCGCTTTAAACTCGATACGTCCTGCCTTAAGCTCTTTGACAACTTTTTCGACATCTTGCGTTACCGTGCCAGCTTTAGGAGAAGGCATAAGCCCGCGCGGACCTAAAATTTTTCCCAATTTACTTAAATCACGCATCATATCCGGAGTGGCAACAACGCAGTCAAAATCCTGAAAACCCTTGGCAACTTTTTCAATAAGATCATTTGATCCGACGAGATCAGCGCCGGCATCCTGTGCCTTTTGTGCTAATTCCCCTTTGCAAAAAACGGCAACACGCACCTTTTTACCAATACCATGCGGAAGAACAACTGTCCCGCGAACCGGCTGATCTGTTTCTTTTGTGTCAAGGTTCAACCGAAAATGCAGCTCAACGGTTTCATCGAATTTAACTTTCGGAAATTTTTCTACCTGAGTGAGCGCTTCTTCGAGAGTATATTTCTTTTCAGGTTCAAAAGTTTTAACAAAATCTTTTTTGCGTTTGCTAGTGTGTGCCATATTAACCGACCACCTCAATGCCCATACTGCGGGCTGTTCCTTCAATCGTGATGATTGCCTTCTTGGCATCAATTGTATTTAAATCGTCCATTTTCATTTTTGCAATTTCTTCAATTTTGGCGCGAGAAATTTGACCAATTTTTTCCTTGCCGGCTTGTCCGGAGGCTTTGGCAAGATTGGCAGCTTTCTTAATAAGCACAGCGCTCGGCGGGGTTTTGATAATAAAATCGAAAGATTTGTCTTTGTAAACGGTAATCACTACCGGCAACGTCAAACCTTCCTTACCCTTGGTCTGCTCATTAAAAGACTTACAAAAACCCATAATGTTGACGCCATGCTGACCTAAAGCCGGACCAACAGGCGGAGCAGGATTAGCCTGTCCAGCTGGAACATATAACTTAATTTGCGCAATTACTTCTTTAGCCATTTGATTTTTTCCTTAAGTTCATTCCCGATTCGTCCTTGCGGACGAACGGGATTAATTCGCACAGATGATTTACGTCGCTATGCTCCCTAAATCATGTGCTCATTTAAATCTTCTCAACCTGCCAATATTCGAGTTCAACTAAGGTCGAACGACCAAAAATTGAAACGCTCACTTTTAATTTTCCGCGATCCGGATAAACTTCCATGACCGAACCGTTAAAATTCGCAAAAGGCCCTTCAGAAATTCGAATCGCCTCGCCGATATCAAATACAATTTTAGGACTCGGCTTTGTTTCGGTATCTTCGGTACGACGAAGGATCGAGCTGACTTCATCCTCAGAAATCGGTGTCGGCCGACGTCCAGGACCGATAAATCCTGTAATTCCAGGAGTTGTTTTGACCAAATACCAGCTTTCCTTGGTCATTTCCATCTTCACCATAATATAGCCCGGAAAAAACTTACGCGAAGTAATACGTTTTTTGCCGCCGCGAATTTCGGAAACCTGCTCGGTCGGGACAACGATCTCTTCGACAAATTTTTTAAGATCCGTCTTGGCCATCCGCCCTTCTAACCCAGCCTTGGCTTTCTCTTCAGCGCCGGTCTGCGTGTGAATGACATACCACTTATAAGGACTCTGGCTTTCCATATTATTTTATGAGGACTCCGATAAATTTTGAAATAACAATGTCCATAACGGCGATGAAAATCCCCAGGGCAGCGGTGCTGATCAAAACGACCTGCGTGGATTCAATTAATTCGCTGCGCGTAGACCACGATACTTTTTTTAACTCGACGACGACTTCTGTAAAGAACTTACTGACATTAGCAAACATATTTTCTCTATCATATTATGCAGGCCTGGTAGGATTTGAACCCACAACAATCGGCTTTGGAGGCCGCTGCTCTACCAATTGGAGCTACAGGCCTATAATCACCAGGACAGCAATGTTAATAATCATCAATGAGGATTACTTCTTTAACTCCCGATGCGCTGTGTGCTTGCGGCAAAACCGGCAGTATTTCTTAAGCTCAATACGATCTGGATTTTGTTTTTTATCCTTCGTACTTGAATAATTGATTCTGCGGCACTCGGTGCATTCAAACTGTATATTTTCACGCATATAATATTTTTGCTTTCTCTTCTCTATTATCTACCGCTAATAAGCCGGCCAACACTAGGCTAAACTTAAGCCCCCGACCGGTATTGAACCGGTGACCTCGTCCTTACCAAGGACGCGCTCTACCAACTGAGCTACAGGGGCAAAAAATTAATCCCCGTAAGCTGTAGCTTTGTATCTTGCTCTACCTGTTCAGAGATCAATTCGTTTGAAGCACAGGCTGAGCTACAGGGGCGATAAATAAATACCAAGTATACTTTGTTAATTTTTTTTGTCAAGAAAATTTCTTAGTACAATCGCCAATCACTTCAAAAAACAATCCGTAAAAAACGCCGCTTACCAACCTTAACAACGCCTGCCTTAATCTTCCAATCCTCGTCGGTAATCTTTTCACCATCCATCGCAAGCCCACCTTGAACCATCAAACGGCGCGCTTCACTTTTAGAGGCAACGAGTTTGCTCTTAACTAAAATGTCCGCAATTTTTTCATTAGCTGCGATAACTTTGTATTCAATAATATCCTGCGGGAGATCACCCTTGCTAAAAACTTTTTCAAATTCTTCCCGCGCTTGTTTGGCCGCCTGCTTGGAATAAAACTGACTGACAATCTCTTGCCCTAACTGCAACTTGGCTTCCTTAGGATGAAGTGCTTTAATTTCAGCGAGATTAGAGTCTGTTAAAATTTCGTAATACTTAAACATCAGTTCATCGCTAATCGACATCACCTTACCCAAAATTTCAGCCGGCGGTTCATTGATGCCGATATAATTGCCTAACGACTTGCTCATCTTCTTTTCGCCATCAGTCCCTTCCAAAAGCGGAGTCATCATAACAACTTGAGGTTTTTGACCAAAAGCCTGTTGCAACTGCCGCCCCATCAAGAGATTAAATTTCTGATCAGAACCGCCCAACTCAACATCGGCCTGCAAATGCACCGAGTCAAAACCCTGCATTAGAGGATAGATAAACTCCAAAATACTAATCTCTTTGGCGGCTTCAAACCGTTTTTTGAAATCCGCCCGGGCAAGCATTTGCGCGACCGTCGAAAAGGCCGTTAATTCCAACATTTGCTGGGCAGTTAACGCGGCCAACCATGCGCTATTGAAAACAACCTTGGTCTTTTTTTCATCAAGAATCTTAAAGACTTGGGATTTATATGTTTTTGCGTTAGCAGCGATTGTTTCCAAAGACATTTTGGAACGTAACTGATCACGTCCGGTGGGATCGCCAATTTGGGCTGTAAAATCCCCGATAAGAAAGAACACGTCATGCCCAAGATCTTGAAACTGGCGAAGCTTACGAAGCAAAACACAATGACCTAAATGGATATCCGGGGCTGTCGGATCAAAACCGGCTTTTATCTTAAGCGGCCGTCCGCTTTTTTTACTTTCCAGCAACTTCGTGCGTAAGTCATCACTGCTTATGACCTCGACCGTCCCACGAGTTAGACGCTGAAAAATATCTTGGTCATTCATACACAACCTAAAAGTCACCAACAAAAATTAAAACAAATAAAAGGGGCACACAAAAACCGTGCCCCTGAATATTTTATAGACGAGTACTGACCCCGATTTTCATCTGGTCAATGTCAACCTTGATAATTTTAACCTTCAAAGAATCACCGGGTTTAAGTGCCGCAGCCTGATCTTTATCAATTTCTGAAGAATAGACCAACGCCTCAACATCGCCGGGAAGACGGACAAAAACACCAAAGCTGGAATTAAGAACGACTTGGGTGTCAACCTCACTGCCGACAGGATATTTATCGGCGATCGAAACCCAAGGATTTTCGGTGAGTTGTTTTAAGCCTAAAGTGATTTTTCGGCTCTCGGCATCCACAGCCAAAACCATGACTTCCACGTCCTGGCCCTTTTGCAAAACTTCCTGCGGATGATTGACCTTGCGAATCCATGACATATCAGAAACATGAATCATGCCTTCTAAGCCCGACTCAAGCTCAACAAAAGCCCCGTAATCGGTAAAGCCGCGGACAACACCCTTAACAGATTTTCCGACGGGAAGGCTCTTTTGCGCTTCAAGCCACGGATTGCTTTCCAACTGTTTCATCGAAAGAGAAATACGCTTGGAATCCTTATCGACATTAATGATGATGCAGCTAATTTCATCACCCAACTTAAACATTTCTTGCGGATTGACCATCTTCTTTTGCCAGGAAATTTCGGAAGAGTGCAAAAGCCCCTCAATACCTTTTTCGATTTCAACAAAAACGCCATACGGCATAATGTTGACAACCTTCCCCTTAATCTTGGCACCGGCAGGATATTTTTGATAAATATCATCCCACGGATTAGGGGAAATTTGTTTAAGACCTAAAGAAACCTTGGAATTATCTTTATCAAAATCCAGAATCATGACCTCAAGTTTATCGCCTAACTGAACGATTTCGTTGGGATGATTGATACGCGACCAGCTCATGTCCGTAATATGCAGAAGACCGTCCACGCCGCCTAAATCAATGAAAGCGCCAAAATCGGTAATTCCCTTAACGACCCCCTTGCGGCGCTCGCCTTTTTTAAGCTCGCCCCAAAGCTTTTCGCGGACCAAATCGCGTTCTTTTTGGAAAATATCTCGACGAGAAAGAATCAAATTGCGGCGCTGTTTATTAATCTTGGCAACCTGAAAATTAAACTTGTTGGCCATAATGATGTCATTGGCATAACCCTTAAAGGCAGACAAAGACATTGGCAAAAATCCTTCGACGCCTTCGACATCGACCATATACCCGCCTTTGACCTGCTTGACAACACGACCTTCAACGACATGGCCTTCTTCTATATCTACCATGACCTTTTGCCAGCCCTTGACTTTTTCAGCCTTCGATCGGGAGAGAACCAAACGGCCCTCATCATCCTCGACCGACTCAACTAAAACGTCAATTTCGTGGCCAAGCTCAAGCTCTTCTTTGTTGCGAAATTCTTCGAGTGGAATAAAACCTTCGGATTTGAAACCAATGTCAATGACCGCTTCTTTAGCAGTTAAGGCAACAACCGTACCTTTGACAATGTGACCTTCTTTGACACTTTTGACCGTGCTGGCATACAATAACGCCATTGCACTTTGTGGATTTTCGTTCATGAATTTATTTCCCCTTTTCTTGACGCAGAATTCTTTAAAAAAGAGTCGGCTCTCTTTTAAAGTGAATTCCGATTATCGCAAAATAAATTTTTTTGTCAATTAATATTTTGGCTCAACAGGCCAATTAAGAAAGCGCATTAATTTTCTTCAAAATCTCGGCGGCGATTTGGTCGTAACTGTCTTGCGAAGAAAAATGGATGGGTTTACCAATAATGATCGACACCGGGTGTTTGTTAATCCTTTTGGACCCCTTGGGCATGACTTGATCGGTGCCCAAAATTTTAAGTGGGATAACAGGAACTTTTCCCTTGACCGCCAAAAAACCAACCCCGGATTTAGGCGTCACCGAATTATCCCCCACAACCCGCGTTCCCGTCGGGAAAAGGACCAATGGTTCGCCTTTTTTTAATTTCCGCAGGCATTCGCGCATAGCACTGACATCAGAGCCTTCCCTTTTGATCGGGAAAGCTCCGACGCTATAAAGCAGCAAACCAAAAGCTTTATTATCAAACAAACTTTTTTTGGCGATATGATAAATCGGCCGACGGACAGCGTAGCTGACTAACGGCGGGTCAAAATTACTGATATGATTGCACGCCGCAATAAAAGCACCCCTCTTGGGGATATTCTCTCTTCCCTTTATTGTCAGCGGGAAAAAGAATGGGTTAATGATTTTGATGACCGCATAAGCCGGCCAATAACAAGGAATCATTTTATTTACCTAAAAGTAATGCCTCGCCGTACTTAATCAGTTGTTTAGCCCGAGCAAGCGATTTGGCCTCGCAATAAGCGCGGACTAAAGGCTCTGTTCCCGAGGGACGAAACATCAGCCAACTCTCGTCGCTGCAAATAAGTTTAACGCCGTCAAAATCCTTCATCGCTACAACTTTTTTGCCAAGCAAAGTGTCAAGCGCCTTAAATGCGTTTAAATCCACACGCACGCCGGGCGTTAATTTGACGTCGGCACGAAGATAATAATAACGGCCAAACTCTTTTTCCATTTCATCGATGATCTTTTTAATGTTCTTTTTTTGGTAAACCATCATCTCAAGTAACAAAAGCCCGGCCAAGGTTCCATCGCGCTCAGGGATATAATCCTGAAAACCCATCCCGCCTGCCTCTTCTCCGCCGGCGATAATGCTTTCGCTGACCATCAAGTCCGAAATATACTTAAAACCCACCGGCGTTTCGTGCAATTTTAAGTTCAGCTTTTTGGCGATATTGTCAATCAAGGTCGTGCCGCAAATCGTTTTGACAACACCACCTCTGCGCCCGCGATTGCGCGCTAAATGAAGAATGAGCAGTCCTAAAATTTTTTGCGGATGGATAAAATCCCCGCCGGCAGCAACCGCCGCGATGCGATCCGCATCTCCATCAAGCACAAGTCCTAAATCAAACTTTTCTTTTTTGACGCGGGCCAAAATCCCACCTAACATTTCGACAATCGGCTCTGGCTTTTTGCCGTCAAAATACGGATTAATTTCCGAACGCATCAAGGACAAACGGACATTCGTCCCTTTGAGGATCTCAGCGATCAAGCCATTGCCGCTGCCGTGCATCGCGTCCATGATCACTTTAAATTTGGTCGGCTTGATCTTTTTAAGATCAATATAATTCTTCATAAACTGCAAATATTTGGTCTTAAAATTATGGATGCGGATTTTTCCGTCAGCCTTGGCTTGTTCAAAATCAATCAGCTTGACCTCTGTTGTAAAAAGATAGCTCTCCACCTTGTCAGTGATATCGCGTGATGCGCCACCGCCTTGCCACGTTTTAATTTTAATCCCGTTAAATTTGTAAGGATTATGGCTGGCCGTAATCATGATGCCGGCCACACATTTGTGCGTCGGGACGCCATAACTAAGCGCTGGAGTCGGAAGCGGGCTGTCGGACAAAATAACTTCAATGCCGTTGGCGGCAATAACACGGGCGACCAACCCGGCAAAGTCCCCGGACATAAAGCGGGTGTCAAAGCCGATGCAAATGGCTTTCTTGCCGTCAATAGGCTGCAAATCTTTATTAATCCACTCGGCAATGCCTTGGCTGCAAGCCATAACATTCTTGAAAGTAAACGTGTCCGAAATAACCGCACGCCATCCGTCGGTACCGAATTTGATTTCACTGTTTGTTGTCATAAGGTTAACCTTTCTTATTATTTTTATAAAGTCTATGCTTCTCGATGTAATGAAAAATAGCTTCCGGGACAAGGTAACGGACAGACTTTCCAGACTCGATGCGGCTTCGCAAATACGAGGAGGAAATATCAATGCCCGGCTTTGTCACGGTTAAGTGCTTAATATTTTTTTGAGTAGCATGCGTTCCCGGACGATTAACGACGATAAAAGTGACAAGCTTAAGAATCTCGTCAATATTTTTCCATTTCGGCAAAGTCGAAAAACTATCCCCCCCGACGATAAAGAAAAGTTTGGCTTTTGAAGAATAAATTTTACGAAAATGCCGCAAGGTGTCAATCGTGTAAGATTTTCCATCACGCAAAGTCTCAACATCGGACACTGCAAAACGGTCATTGCCGGCGACAGCCAATTTGACCATTTTGTAACGGTCACGTGCGTCGGCCAGCGGAGCAATATTTTTGTGAGGCGGTTGATGCGAGGGAATAAAAATGACTTTGTCGAGCTTAAAAGCTTCCTGCGCCATCTGTGCAATAGCCAAATGCCCCATGTGAATAGGATTAAATGTCCCGCCAAAAAAACCAATACGTTTCATGAAAATTTCTTTCAAATTTATATTTTTTGTTTGCTGGGATGACTTGGTATCCCGGGCGAGTTTGATTTTTGTTTACCCCAAAATTTTAGAGAAAACAAAAATCACTGTTTGAGCGCGGGATACCAAGTCGTCCCAGTACAATTTATTTTCTAACTTGCCCATTGCCAGACACGACATATTTATACGTCGTCAAACCTTCCAACCCCATCGGTCCACGGGCGTGAATTTTGTCTGTGCTTATTCCTACCTCAGCGCCAAACCCGAATTCATAACCGTCGGTAAAACGCGTCGACGCATTTGAATAGACGCATGCCGAATCAATGGACTTAAAAAACTTTTCAATCTCTTCATCGCTTTTGCTGATAATCGCATCCGAATGGTGCGAGCCAAAGGTATTGATATGGACAATCGCCTGATTAAGCGAATCAACGACTTTGACCGTCAAAATCAAATCCAAATATTCTGTCGTCCAATCTTCTTTGGTCGCAAGCTTAACCCGCTTAGAAATTTTGCGCGTCGCAGCATCACCCCGAATCTCAACGCCAGCTTCAATAAATCGGTGCAGCATATTTTTTAAAAATTGTTCAGCAACATTTTTGTGTACGAGCATTTTTTCCATCGCGTTGCATGTGCCCGGCCGCTGGACCTTAGCGTTAAAACAGACTTCCTCTGCCATTGCAAGATCCGCCTGATCGCTGACGTAGGTGTGGCAAACACCTTTGAAATGTTTAATGACAGGGATCGTCGAGTGCGCGGCAACAAAACGAATCAAACCTTCACCACCGCGCGGGATCACAAGATCGATAAGGTCATCTAATTTTAAAAGCACTTCGAGAGCTTTACGCTCTTTGACAGAAATCAACTGCATCACATCCGTCGGGATAGCACTGTCCAAAAGCGCGTCACGGCAAATTTTAAAAATCGCTTCATTGGAATATGCCGCTTCTTTGCCGCCTTTTAAAATAACTCCGTTGCCTGACTTAAGGCAAAGCCCTATACAATCAGCGGTTACATTCGGACGAGATTCATAAATGATTGCAACAACGCCAATCGGCACGCGCACTTTTTTAATCAGCAAGCCGTTTGGCCGCGCTATGGTATCTAATATTTCGCCCACAGGATCGCGAAGCGACGCGGTATCTTTTAACCCTTGCGCCATCGCGATAATCCGCTTTTCATCCAAAGTCAAACGATCGATGAGCGCCGAAGGATATTTTTGCTTTTGAGCCAGCGCTAAATCTTTTTTGTTTTGCTTGAGCAAGAAATCTTTGTTAGCCAACAAAGCACCGGCCATACTCAGAAGCGCATTGTTTTTTTCACTTATGGTAGCCTGCGCTAAAATAGACGAGGCTTTCTTCGCTTTCTGGGCGATTTTACAAATCTGGCTTTTTAATTTTTTGTCCATTTTTATTTTCCTTTTGCCATTTTTTTGCGCAAAGAAATCCAGTGCCGACGGTCAATAACTTTACCCTCTTGGGCCACAAAAAACGTCCCAACCTCTTGCCCAGCGACAACACGCGTTAAAACCTCCGGGCTCTCCCCGCTGGCGATGACACACGGGATATTAACGTGTGTGGCGATCTTAATCGCATTGAGTTTTGCAGTCATGCCGCCTCTTGAAATATTTTGATTCGCCGACCCGCCCGCTAGGCTATGGATCTTTTCGTTAATCTCTTTGACCACTGTAAAATATTTTTTCTGGCCGTCACGCTTTTCATAAAGCCCCTCGACATCCGAGAGCAAAATCAAAAGATCCGCATGGACCAATCCGGCAACCAACGCCGAAAGTTTGTCATTATCGCCAAACTTGATTTCTTCAGTTGAAATCGTATCGTTTTCATTAATAACAGGAATAACACCGTGAGCTAAAATGGCTTTTAACGTATGGCTGGCATTAATATAGCGCTGGCGCGAATCAAAGTCGTCCCACGTCAAAAGGACTTGCGCACATTTGGCTTTGGCTTTTTTAAATAAATCGCTATAGGTTTTCATGAGCACCGCTTGCCCGATAGCAGCCAAAGCCTGTAAAGACGAAAGGTCCGACGGACGGGTTTTAATGCCAAGCTCTCCCATCCCCAAAACAATCGCACCAGAGCTGACCAAAACAACTTCAACACCTTTAGCATTTAAAGCGCTTATTTCTCCGACGAGCGAACGCAGCTGTGCGGTGCGGGCCTTAAGCGTGTATCCTGCAATCACGCTTGAGCCAACCTTAACGACAACTCTTTTGACAGGACGTAAAAATGTGCGTGTCATAATTTTTTGTTATTCCCAATTCAGGCCACGTGGCCTGAATTTAAGATGCCCCTTGCTTTAACAACTCCCGCAAGCGCTCGACGAGTTTGTCCAAACCTTTATTCTCAAGCGCAGAAATACTGATAACTTCTTCTTTATATTTACGTTTAAAACGTTTTAAATTTGCGGCCGCGTCTGGCAAATCCATTTTGTTAGCGACGATCAGTCGAATTTTTAAAGCGAGTTTGTCGCTGTAAAGTTCCAATTCATTTTTAATTTTGACATAATCATCCAACGGGTCGCGGCCTTCACTGCCAGCCATGTCTAAAAGATGAATCAAAATTTTGGTGCGTTCGGCGTGTTTCAAAAATTTATCGCCCAAACCCTTGCCCAAATGCGCCCCTTCAATTAAGCCCGGCAAATCCGCGACGATAAAATGTGAACCATCATCCCCAACGACAACACCCAAAATTGGCTGGCGTGTCGTAAAAGGGTAATTGGCAATCTTAGAGCGCACTTTGGAAATGTTTGAAATCAAGGTCGACTTGCCGGCATTTGGAAATCCGACAATCCCTACATCCGCAATGAGTTTAAGCTCAAGATGAATCGTCTTGGCTTCCCCTTGACCAGGAGGCAAGGGCCGCCGGCCGCCGTGATTGCCACGGCCTTGCAAACCACCTTTAGCCACAAGTATTGACTGGCCGTCCTCAACTAAATCCCGAATCAAAAGTTTGGTATCAAAATCGCGGATGATCGTCCCGACCGGGACCCGCAAAAAAATGTCTTTGCCGCTTTTGCCTTTAAAATTTTTGCTGCTGCCATGAGCACCACGCCCACCTTCATAATGCTGCTTGAAGCGATAATCGAGCAAAGTATGAATGGATTTGTCGGCGACGAAGGTGATGTCCCCGCCTTTTCCACCGTCCCCACCGTCGGGCCGCGGATAGCGGGTCAGTTTGTCCTGATAAAAACTTTCGCAGCCTTTCCCGCCGTTACCGGCCTTAACAAAAATCCTGACCTCATCAACAAACGCCATAACCGCACCTTTGGGTTTGGTAAAAACCGCTTTGGGGATATTTAAGCGGCGATCTTGACGATATTAAGGGCCGTAATCTTTTGGCGGTAACCGATTTTTTGAATGGAGTCCTTGCGCTTGCGAAACTTAAACGCAACCACTTTTTCGCCTAAGGCTTGCTTGACAACCTTAGCACTCACACTTGCGCCCGGGACAAACGGCTGGCCTACGGTGACATTGTTTCCGTCGGCAACAAGGAGAACTTTATCAAGCTTAACAGTTGCACCTTCCTCAGAAGGAACTTTTCCTACACCAATCGTTTCACCTTCTTCGACTTTGTATTGGTTAGCACCAATTTGGACAATCGCGTACATAGTATATCCTCACTAACAGTTAATAATCCTTTATCCCTGTGAAACCTAGTATTTAAACAGAATATAAAGAATTGTCAAGTCCTCTGTCATTCAATGCGGATTTTTCCCCGGCCGTCACAATAGGGGCACGCTTCAAACGAAATCGCCTCTAAAGTCTTGCCCGTACGAGCCCGGGTCATTTCGACCAACCCTAAAGGCGAAATCCGATTGACTTCGGTCTTAGCATAATCGCGCGCTAATTCCTGTTCGAGCGTTTCAATAACTTTGCGCTTGTGCCCTTCTTTGCTCATATCAATAAAATCAATAACAATAATCCCGCCCATATCCCGCAGACGAAGCTGCCGCGCAATCTCGGTTGCCGCTTCCATATTAACCATAAATGCCGCATCTTCCGGGGTTGCACGTGTTTTAAATTTTCCGCTATTGACATCGACGACGGTCAAGCCTTCCGTCGGTTCAATGACCACATACGCGCCGGATTTGAGCATGACCTTGGTGTCATAAATCTTATGCAATTCCTGCGCAACCCCTTTGGCTTCAAAAAGCGGAGTCGGTTCATTATATAGAAAAACTTTTTCAATCTGCTCTTTGCCGATTAAGTTGGCCACAAATTTACGGACCTTAATAAATTCTTCTTCGGAATCAATGATAAGCTTGTCAACCTGATTGGTAAAATAATCGCGAACAATTTTCCAGATCAAATCATATTCTTTGTAAATCAAAGCCGGGGCTTGCTTCTGCTCGGAAAGCCTTAAAATTTGTTGCCAAATTTTGTAAAGAAATTTGGCATCACGTGTTAACTCCTGAGTACCTTTTTCGTGGGAAGCGGTGCGGACAATAAAACCACCACTGGTCACAAAATCAAAACCGTCCAAGAGCCCGCGCAAACGCTGGCGCTCATCATGGCTTTCAATTTTTTTAGACACCCCGCCATGCGTATCATACGGCATATAAACGACAAAACGTCCTGCCAAAGAAATGTGACTTGTTAAACGCGCCCCCTTAGTACTAAAGGGTTCTTTAACAACCTGGACCAAAATTTCTTGACCTTGCTTTAGAGCAAGCGCCTGAGGTTGAGATGCGGGATCTTTTTTTTCCTTGCGGCCAAAGATCTTTTTAATAATCTTCATCGGGCCTGCCGGCTCATCAGCTGTCTGCGCTGCGACGACATCCGTCAAATACAAAAACCCGTTTTTTTCCTGCCCGATATTGACAAAAGCACCATTGATCGACGGCAAAATGGATTCAACCTTGCCTTTGTAAATATTTCCTAAAATGGATTGATGATGACCGACTTCCAGATGAAAATCATCCAAATGGCCGTCCTGAATGATGGCCGCCTGCGTTTCGCCGGGGCCGATATGAACCAAAATCTCACGTGACACTCCACACCTCGCTTGTAAATGTTAAAATTCCAAAAAGCCAAACGCACGTCTTTACAGGGAAATCTTTCTCCTTTACCTTCAGGATAATAAATTTTCCCTTAAAGACCTTTCCGCGCTTTGACTTAGTTTGCGGGAGGAGTCGTCTCGTCGTTGTTGATGATGTGCGGCGTCACAAAAATGAGAAGATCCTGTTTAACAATGGTCTTCTCACTTTTCTGAAAGAGCAGCCCCAACAAAGGAATGTCCCCTAAAAATGGGACTTTCTTCTTGGTGTCGGTGACTTGATCTTTAATAAGTCCGGCGATAACCAGCGTCTCACCGTCCTTAATCATGACATTGGTTTTTGCTTCTTCCTTGCTTAATTGAGGAACCGAAGCGTTTTCTACTGTTACAAAACCCAAAATGTCAGTCACTTGCGGCCTAAGCTCCAAGGTAATAAACCCTGCATGATTAACATGCGGGGTCACATCAAAAATAACTCCAATATCCTTATACTCCCAACCACTAACCTGATACTTTGCCTGCTGATCGTTGTACGAATATTGTGGAAAAGGATACTCGCGTCCCACGACAATCCTCGCCGGCTTGTTATTTATTGTCACAATCCGCGGATTGGACAAAATGTTTGTATCCGTTCTATTGCGCAACATTTCTAAAACAGCCTGCATCTGCTGAAAATTTAACGTCCCTAAAGCAAAATCCGTATCCTCGGCTCCCGGGAAATCATCATTTTTTAAATAAGGACTCTCGGCATGCTTCGAAAATGGCCAGGACGTCGGACGTTTCGCACCGCTAAGGGTCAGCTTCGTCGTCCAGTCAATTCCCAATTTTTCGGCATTATCAAGCGTTGTTTCAACAACTTTCGCCTCAATCAAAACTTGCGGCGTCGTACGGTCTAACTGTTTGATAACGGCTTCAACAAGATCCATATTACGCGAAAGATCACGCACAATAAGAGTATTCGTCCGTTCATCAAAATTGATACTTCCACGAGAAGTTTTCATTTTATCCAAAGACGCAATAACTTCAGACGCTTTCGCGTAGTTTAAAATAAACGTTTTTGTGACAAGCGGCTCCTGCTCGGCTAAAAGAGTAGCATCTTCACGGCGTTTTTTCATTCCCTCAATTGTTGTAACCGTGATGATATTATCCTTAAGCTCATAACCGTAACCGTATGTTTCAAGAACAACTTCAAGCGCACGCTTCCATGGAACATCCTTTAACTTAATCGTGACAAGTCCCGTAACCTCAGGCCCAGTCACAATATTCACACCACTTTTGTACGAAAGAATCCTAAGGACATTTTGGATATCCGCATCACGAAAATCAATGCTGACATTGCCGCCTTCGGCGACGTCGACCTTTTCTACCGCAGTCGTACTTTGCTCAGACGCTGCCACAGTTTCCGGCAAATTTTCTGTCGCATTCTGATTTATTTCTGCGGCTGTCTCTGTCTTTTCCTGCGCTAGCAAGGGACTTGACACCCCCAGCAAAGCGACAAATGCCGCCATTAGGATCTTTGACATGTCATTCCTCCTTCTTTAATTTTAAAGTTACAATCTCTTGGCCTTTACCCAAAACCACAACGTTGACCTGAATCTCTTTCACAATAAAAAATCCCACCTTATCGCCCACCTTAACGATATTGCCATTGATAATCGCCACACTATCACCGTTTGGCTCAACGAGAATCCCCTCCAAAACCATATCGCTAGCCTGAATATCATTATCAAAATTTAAAATTGTCCCGCGGCTGCCCAACAAAGACCAAAACGGGTCACGCTTACCATGATCATCATAAACAAAATTCGTAACCACCGGCAAATCACTGCAAAAAGCAAATTCGCCCCGCGCAAAAAACGCGAGCACCAAAAAAAGAAAGCAAAAAACACTGTTGAGATTTACACGCAACACTATTTGATCACCCTTCCTTTTTTTCTCTCAGGCTTATCGGACTTTTCGACCTTTTCAAAAATCACTAAACGCAAAACAAGTTTGACCATATGCTGATTACTGTCTGCCGAATTGGTCATAACGCCAAAATCAGAAACGCCCAAAAAAATCCCGGAATCCTCTAGCTTATTAACAAACTTTCCAAAATCATGATAACCGCTACGCGCTCCAATCACCACTGGAATGGCCACAAAATTACCTTCCGCATTGCTTAGAATAATTTCACTGCGCGCCTCATCAGGCATCATTTGCTCAATTTTAACTCCGTTATCCGAAGCCAAACGAGAAAGACTTTCTAAGGCGACAGGAATTTCGTCTTTCGATTTTACCTTTTTATTAAAATTCTCAATTTTCTTGCGTAAATTATCAAGTTCCTGGTTATATTGATTGATTCTTTGCAAATCGCTTTTAGTCTGATCCAAAGACTGCGACAAATTACCAATCTCCGCCCCTAACGCCGTGGTTTCCTTTATTTTCGCCTGAAAAAAAATAAAATAAAAAAGGACTAAAATCACTCCAGCGGCAATACTGACGACGAGAAAAGGATTTTGCTCATTGATCTTGCTGATCAATTTTGAAATTTGTTCATTAATATTTTCAGAGGATGCTTTTGCCATAATCCTTTAATTAACCAACTGCGCCTTGATTTTAAAATCGGCGACCGAAAGATTTTCGACATTGTGCGCCTTGATCATGTCCAACTCAAGGCTTTTTAAATTCGCCATAAAACTTTGACTCGCCTTAAGCTTACCTGTCAACGCGTGAATATCAGCAATTTCCGTCTTTGTTTTAGAAACCGCACTACCTTCCACAATTAAAAATTTTCCCTCAAGGGCCACCTTCGTCAGCCAAACACCGCGCGGCAAATGATCGCTAATTTCATTAAGCTTTTGCGCCCAAACAACCGTGTGGGTGCCGACAACCTTTTCGAACGTCTTAACACGCTCCTTAAGCTGCTCCATTTCCTTTTTAATTTTTTGGATATTCTCCCGCTGTTTTTCGATGGCGGCCATCTCTTTTTTAAAATAATTACGCTTGGAAATTTGGGTCGTAACAATAACCTGAAAAACAATGACCAGAACAACCAAAATTGCGGTAAAAACGCCAAGAATTCCATAAATAACGTGTTGCGGCAAACCCGAAGAGACTTCATTAGTTACCGCCGCTGCTTGTGCGCGGCGATTCTTTCGCATATTTTCGGGGACTAAATTAATTTCAATCATAATGCCCTTTAAGAATAAAGCGCTAACCCTAAAGCGCAACCCAAATATCCGGCTTTTGCATTAATCTCTTGAGAGGATATTCCAGCACCCAATTTCACAAGGCTAAATGGGTTCCAAGAAAGCGCCTCAACTTCCAAATGTTTTGAAAGGATGTGCCGCAACGACTCAACAGAAGTTCCGCCTCCGGTTAAAAAAAGCTGCCCTAAAGGCAGGTTTGTTTCGGTTATAAAATAATCAAACGATAAGCGCAGTTCAGAAACTAAATCAAACGCAACCGACTCTATACATCCGGTCACTTCTGATGAACGCTCTTTAGGATCCTGTTTAATTTTTTCGGCTTCTTCAAAACCCACGTGCAGGACACTGCTGATATTTTTTGTAAAATCCCGGCCGCCGATAAAAATGTCACGATTGAATTTTGGACGGTTATCGGCGAGAATCGTCAAATTACTCACAATCTCGCCGACATCCAAAACAGCAATCGCTTTTTTGTTTTGCGAATTTGCGCCTAAAGCAACCTGAGGAATTCTCAAAACTTCAAAAACATTTGCAATCGCAATAGAGTTAAGCGTTATAAAATCCGCCTGCAAGCCTACATCATTTAAAAGTTTGATCCGTTCATTGACCAATTCTTTCTTTGCGGCCGCGACGAGCACAGGCAATTTATTATCAATCCCCTGCAAGTCAAGAATATGGCAATCTGTAAATATCTGGTCTTTAGGAAACGGAAAATATTTATCGACCTCATAAGCAAATGACCGTTTAAGATCCACCAAGGACATTTTAGGCATATCAACAAAACGGATCAAAGTCCCTTTGCCCATCAAGGCACTCACGGGGGCAAGATTAGGCTCTTTGGCTTTAGATATAATCGTCCGAACAGACTTGGCGATATCCCCCCCGACGATTGGCTCAATTGCAAAACCGACCAATTCATATCCATCCGCACGGCGGACTAATTCAACCATGCGACAAGAACCGACTCCAATATCTAAACCTATCGATGAGCGGGCGACAGCAGAAGATAAAAACTTATTTTTAAAAGAAGCAAGGGGATTAGCTAAAGCCATAAATATAAATATTTAAATAATTTCATTCACAGAACTGTTAAAAATCAGCTAATAACGCCGCTATTGTAACAGAAATTTATTGCTTGTGGGCATTTCATAAATAATTTTTTCATCCAAAATTCTCTCCGGTTTTTTAATAGCCGGCACAACCTCTTTTAACTCCGCCGGTCCAGAGGGCGGATAGTCCGAGTTTACGTCATATTCCTCAACGATCTCTTTTTTAGGCAATGGTTTTTTGCCTGAAGCGACGATACTCGGCTTAAGTGTTTCAACAACTTCTTTACTAATCCATCGGTTAATAATGAAGTTCATAATTAAAAATAGGCCGATAAAAGCAAAAAAAACCCGTGCGGCTAAATTATTCATATGAATTTATAGGCAGGACTTAAAAACCGCCCTCCTGATAAGAAACTTTATCAGTCAGGTCATTTGTAAAAGCAATAAAAGTTTTCATGCTTGGAAAATAGGGCGGCGCTTTCCCCAATAAAGTCCTTTGGTCATAGACAAAGTTGCGCCCATATCCTGAAATCGGGGCACCACTAGAAGCATTAAAAAGACCAAATGCTCCATAAAATTGAGTAATAACACCACCTAAAAGTGTTGCAACGCCGCGTATTCCTCGTCCTGTGTTATCGTAATCTGAAACTTGAAATATCCCATTGCGAGCCATAACAATCCCGTGCATTTCGATATTATCCGGAGCTGTCGTTGCAACGTTTACATTCCCACCCCACGCGACAAGACCTAAAAGATTTTTCTCTCCGTCAGCATTTGGCGGTACGTAGCCAACCGTCCCTGGGGTTCCAACTGCAGGCGTATAATTCTGATACTTGATATTGTTAGTAATGTTTATTTCCCATTCGCTGGATACCGTAAGCTCTGTGTCTTGCTGAACGGTGCCCTCCAGTTTATTCACAGTCCCATTAACATAAATAATAGTCCCAAGATTATCAATACCGTCGGGAAGACCGTTATAAATAACCGTCGTGCCAGGAATAGAGGTGACCGTAGTTGTATTTGCAGCTCGATTTACTGTAACAACCTTCCTGGCGCCACCGAGCTTAATGTTATATTGCGCATTATTGGAACCATCGACCCCCAGCGTAATATCCGGATTACCTTTCACATAAATCCCACCGACTAAATTTCCGCTTGAATTCGGAACATAAATACCCGTGGCCGTAAGGCTTTGTCTTCCGGTCGCCTGATCAGCCAAATCAGCTTTTACAACCGATGAAGCAAGAACAATTTCACTAACGCTGCGCTCAAATCCATCATAAAAAACAGGGACATCCTTAACGCCGTTACTATCTGCGTCGGAAAGGATCGGAAAACCACTATTATAAAATCGCGCGGTATTATGATGCTGGGTCACATGGCCTTCAAATGTTCCGCTGGGATTAAAAGCAAAACTATATCTCTCGTTGGTATGTAGCGGACCGGCAAAATCTGTTTTGCTGGTAAACCATACCGTATCGCCCGACGGCAAACCATGATGATCGGTAAAAAGCGCATACTTCGCAAAATTATCCCGCTGAACACGCACAGTCAAATCGCCATTTAATCGGACTTTGCGTGTCATATTCTGGACTGTCGAAGTCGCCTGAATTTGATAATAATACGGAAAATCCCAAATATCCGTCCCTATTGTAATAGGATTTGCTTTTTGAGTTAAAATAATGTCATATCGATACGTTCCAGCTCCGAAGCTAATCGTCGATGAAGAATATTTTGCACTTGTCCCTTCTAATGTCAGCTGCGCTGTCCCGCCAACCTTAACATACTCAATCAAAAATCCCAAACCATTGCCGACACTGGCATAATTCTCGGCCTTCGTTCCTAAAATATTTGGATTGGTCCCATTAACCGTATTTAAAAGGTCCGTATTGATCAACTCATCGAGTTTCGCTAGCCCTGCATCAGCGCCGCCTTCCCCGACATAATAAGCCTGATTAAGCAATTTTTCACGCTCGGCCGTATTTTTTTCATTGACCGTGCGAGCCACAAATGCACTACCTAAAATCGCAAACACCATGACGACCATCAAAACAATGACTAAAGCCATACCCTTTTCATTCGAACAGTGTTTCAAAATTTTTGTTTTCATCTCAACCACCGCCTTTTCATTTATTTCGAAAATCAACATTATTTTGCACTGTTGCTACAACAGGACGTTTTAAAACCGAAGTCACTTGCGCCTTGAGTGTCAGCGTTATAGGAGAAGTCGCCCCCGGCAAAACCGCCTGAAAGTCTGAAATATTATTAGCAATCGTATCCTGGCGAACAAAAGTGCTAACATTATTAAGAACTTTTCGAACCAACTTATTGCCGCTGACGACTTCGTACTGGATGTATTTATATTCTACTGACGAGCAGGTATTATTAAGATCCATACAAAGCGCATCTCGGCAACCCCACGTTGTCGTCGCGCCCCAATGCGCCACGTCTCCGCTGGCATCCAATAAATTATCACCCGTATGACAAATAACCGGGATACTAAACTTAATAATGTCCGTCGAGCTATAACCAGCACCGTCTGTTAATGTGACTTGCGAAAATTTACTTTGGCGCAATTCTGCCGTCATTTTATCCAAAGCCTCACGCAAACTTTCCTGGACCTGTATACCTGCTTCAGCCGTAAACCACGACGCCTCCCCCGATGACAAAGCGGCATACCCGCCGGCGGCCATCAAAGAAATAATGACAACGGTCACCATGGTTTCAACTAAACTAAAACCTTTTGTCGTGTCAATTTTCATCACCTTTAGCTCCTGTCAAAAATTCGCGTCGAAATATCCACTGGCGAATTAAGTTTCGAATCACCATTTTTGTCTTCGCCTGCGTTAAGAACACCGTTTAAATTTTTGTCCTCACCATAAACCCGGCCATTTTTCTGTTTCCAGCTGATTGAAACGACAATTTGGATATTCTGAGGATCCAAAACGGTAACGTAACTGATCCCCTTGCCCGTAAAGCCCGTCACATCAAAAACCACATTATTGTATGTCGTCACCAAATTATCAAAAGCTGTTCCCCTAATAATTTCCATACGATCACGTGCCGCTTTTGTCGCTAATGATTTATTGCGTGAGGCTTCATTAAGTTCCATGCAGCGCATATAACTGACTAGGATTCCAACGACAACAACACCCATAATTCCCGCCGCAACAATCAATTCCGCCAAAGAAAAACCTTCAGCCGTCGCGCAAAATTTACCAAATCTGTTTTTGTCCCGTGTCATAGTTTTTACTCTTTTCATTTCTCAAGAAAAAGGGGGACCGTTTGATTGGCCCCCCATTTTTCTTGTTAAGACAAGTACGACAAACGACTTGTTCAAATTACGGAGTCAAAACACCCCCCGTAGAGATTGTCCATGTCGTCGTCCCTGAAGTCCCAACCGTTACAGGTGTGGCCACATACGTGTAGGCGCCTGATCCCATCGTACAAGTAAAGCTGAAACCAGAATTTTGATGATCACAATATGGAACCTGAATATACGGCGGAGTTGCTCCCGTTAACGAGGTAATATCAGTCGGATAATTACCGGTGTTCGCTGTTGCGAAAGTCTCAGAAGCTGTCGAGAGCGAGCGCAACGTGCTTTTTGCCAATGCGTCGTTCGCTGAAATCTTGGCTTTTAGCAAGTTAGGAATTGCAATTGCGGCTAAGAGGGCTATGATCGCGACAACGATCATAATTTCAACGAGTGTAAACCCCTTACGATTGAATTTCATTTTCATGATCTTCCTTCCTTTCTTCGATAAAGGTCGACATCGCTTTCTTTAAAGCCTTTACCCAGAAAATAAACCGTGGAAGATAATGAATGATAACGGTTTACAAAATTTATTTTCTGTGCAAAACGCTTACTCGATGTTCCTCTATCATGGTTTAACTACATTGGTACAATC
The DNA here is from genome assembly GCA_964474085.1 of uncultured Planctomycetales bacterium. Lineage (GTDB taxonomy): Bacteria > Omnitrophota > Gorgyraeia > Zapsychrales > JANLHA01 > JADLGJ01. Next base: position 21,406 of record CAYYRJ010000023.1, on the reverse strand, counting down.
CTAACACACCTCCTTTCTGTGTCAATTATACTTACAAGTTTTTTTATCTTTCTAATTCCGCTCTTCGGGCCATGCCTCGCGCGGAATTATTGGGACGTAGGCCTATGTGTTCGCGTCCAAATAAAAATCCTATTCTTGCGCATACGAAGAATAGGATACATAGCTTTTTTTCTGATGGTAACTGGCAATCCCTTTAAACTGTTTTAGGGACCCTTTAGCTTTGCGTCCCATCCTTGCGAATGGTTTGCCTTTTTCATCTACTATCTTACTGTCGCCTAGAGTATAAAACCTGCATCTAGCGCTGTCAAGGGCTGCCGGTTTTAACTATACATAGCAATGACTTAAAGAAGAAATTTTACGGCTTCTTGTCTTGCTGCATCTGAAGGGTCAGGAGTTTTTCTTGCAAAGCAGAATTTTCGAGCGTCAAGGTCGCCAAGTATTCTTTTAATTGCACTTCTTTGGCCATGGAGTCTTTTGCAGAAATATCATCCACCTGATATTTGCTATTGATGGTGCTCACCGAGTCATCCAAAATCGCTCGACGGGATTGCAATTGATCAATTTCCTGTCTAAGCGCCTGTTCATCTTGATTAAGGGAAGAGACCTCTTCTTGCGTTGCAATATTCGTAGACTTACTGCGCAAAGCCTGCAAATCTTTTTCTAATTTTTGCGCTTCATTATCGAGGTCCTGATTCTTTTGTTCTAATGAAGATTCTTTGCGAAACGCATTGATTTCTGCCTGCAGATTGCGCAGACGTAAAGAACTTTGCTTAATTTTATTTTTCAGTTCTGCATCACTTTTGCTTAACCCTGCCGCCGGCATTTGCCTTTTTTCATACTCTTTTTTTGCTCCAGCAATCTTGACCTTCAGCGCATTTCGTTGAGTCTCCAAACGTTTTTTATCGGCCAATAAATCCGTCTTTTTGGTAACTGGCTTTGTCTCAAACGCAATGTCCTTCTTCTCTAAAAGAGCCAAATTCTCTTTTAAAAGCGCATGCTTTTGCTCAAACTTTTTCAAAATAACCGATAAATCCATCTTATTGCCTGAATTGACTGCACTAAGCGCTTTTTGCAAATCGCTTAAAGATTTTTTTAGTTGCTGACGGTAATCCTTCAAACCCGATATCTGATCATGGAGAGAACTTTCCGAGACAGAAGGTTGAGCACTGACAACATCCGCTTGACGAACAACGAGTTTGTTTTCAGCCTGAAGGCGAGCAAGCTGTTCTTGCCCCAACGAAAACTCAGTTGTCAAATCCGCATAAAATTTTTCCAATTCTGACGTTGCGCCTGCGTTGTCCTGCAAAATCTTTTTTTGCGAAGCTAACTGTGCTTGAAGAGCATGGATGCGATTTATTGAACTCTCGAGTTTTTGGGCAAGACTGGACTGTCCTAAGGGATTGTCCGCACTGACAGATTTATTTTGCCCGACGGAAGATTGGATTTTTTCAATTTCTTCTTTAAGTTGGGCAATTTGATTTTGAGCTTCCTTGTTCTGATCTTCAAACGATTTGATTTTCTTTTGCAGAATTGTTTTTTCAACTTCATAACGTGCTAAACGACTGGAAAGATTCCCTACCCGAGCTTCGTACAAAGCCCTTTCTTTATCTTCCAGAGCCTGTGTGTCAAAAAACACACTGACCTCTTTTTGCGTTTCACTCTTTTGGACTTGTGCATCGCTGATAGCTTGCTCAAGTCGATCGACCTCTTTACGTAAAGAACGATTGTTTTCTCTAAACGCTTCATTGCCGCTCTTGGCCTTTTCCATCGTCGAATGCAAATCAGCAAGCGACTTATCAAACAATTCGTCGGAGGAGAATGACTGTTTTGCACAAGCGTTCGAACTAAAGGCCAGCAAAAAAATAACAAATGACGTTGCCAAGACTAAAGTTGAAAAATGTGGCAAATAATTTTGCAATCGAAATTCTTTCATAAATATTCCTAAATAATTGTCGTGATACTGATAATCGGCATGAACAAGGCGATAACGATAAACCCAACGACGATACCCAAAACACCGATAATCAAAGGTTCAATAATGCTCGTTAATCCATTAACCGCGGTGTCGACCTGATCGTCATAAAAATCGGCGATCTTTGTCAGCATTTTTTCTAGCTGTCCCGACTTTTCTCCGATCGAAATCATGCGGGTGACCATAGGAGGGAAAACGCCGCTTTTTAAAAGCGGGGTGGCAATACTTTCCCCTTCGCGGACATTTTCTTTGACGGTTTCAATGACCTCTTCGATGACCCGATTTCCGCTCGATTTTCCAACGATATCAAACGATTCCAAAATCGGAACACCGGTTTGCAGAAGAATCGACAAGGTTCGGCTAAAACGTGCAATCGCGACTTTGCGAATAATATCGCCAAAAATCGGCATTTTTAAAACAAAACTGTCAATGTACAAACGTCCCTTGTCAGTGCGATACCCTCGGTTAAGCAAAAAACCAAAAATAACAATGCCTGCAATTAACCCCAACAAATTATGCTGCAGTAAATTACTCATATTAATCAAGGCCTGCGTCATGCCCGGCAATTCTTTATTAAACGATGTATAAATCCCTGCGAAAGTAGGAACAACTTTGACAAGAAGCAACACAGTAATAAGAACAGCCATGCTCACGACGACAGCCGGATAAATCATCGCCGACTGGACTTTGCGTTTGAGCTTAAGCGATTTTTCAAGGTAACTGGCAATACGATCAAGAATCTGACTTAAAACGCCACCCGTTTCGCCAACTTTAACCATGTTAACAAACAGCGTATCAAAAGCACCGGGGTGTTTGGCAAAAGAAACCGAAAGGCTGCTGCCCATTTGGATATCATCACGCACGGCGACAACAACCCCTTTAAAACCCGGATGCGTAATCTGCTCTTGCAATGCGTCGAGCGCCTGGAGAATCGGGATACCGGAATCAATCATCGTCGAGAGCTGGCGGCTAAAAATAACAAGATCGTCTTCCTTAACCTTCGCCCGGCCAAACGCAATTTTGCGTGCCCCAGCTTCCTTGACAACATCAATCGAAATGATAATCAGATTGCGCTTGCGCAACTCTTCAATGACTTTGCCTTCATCGTCAGCGACAATTTTACCGACAACGCTCTTGGAGTTTGCGTCCTTTGTCACATATTTAAATGTTGGCATAAAAAATTCCTTTCACAAGAATTAGAAACGAAAGCATTTTAGCACAATTTATTCTGACGAAATTTTTTTTCTAACCTTTCAACAGTTTAAAGAAATGGCCTTTTATTCTTCAGTCGTTAACCTCAGAACTTCCTGCACGGTTGTTTCTCCGCTGATAAATTTATCCATAATCTCGTCCCACAAAAGTTTCATTCCGTTATTTTTGCAAGCATAATTTTTAATTTCATCCGAGGACTTGCCTAAAATTAGCATTTCGCGCACCGCGTCATCGACCTCAAAAACCTCAGTAATCCCAATGCGGCCATAGTAACCGGTCTTGCGACAATGATCACACCCTTTGCCTTCATAAAACAAGGTTCCCTGCGGAATTTTATCCTTAAACGCCTTGGTAATCCAAACGGGAGGCTCTACCTGACGCTTGCAATGCGGACAAATCTTTCGGCACAAACGCTGGGCACAAACCAAAACGATACTCGAGGCGACCAAAAAAGGTTCGACGCCCATGTCAACCAAACGAGTCAAAGCCCCCGCCGCATCATTCGTGTGCAGCGTCGAAAAAACCAATTGTCCGGTCAAAGCCGCTTTGATCGAAATATCTGCCGTCTCAACGTCGCGGATCTCGCCTACCATAACAATGTCCGGGCTTTGACGCAAAATGGCGCGAAGCCCCGACGCAAAGGTCAGCCCGATTTCCGGGCGCACATGAATCTGTGTTAACCCCTCAATCAAATATTCAACGGGATCCTCGACGGTAATAATGTTTCTTTCGACACTGTTAAGCTCATTGATAATCGAATAGAGCGTCGTCGACTTTCCGCTTCCGGTGGGACCTGTGACTAAAATCATCCCAAACGGACTGCGTATGCCCTGCTGCAAAATTTTCATCGAGCGCGGCGAAAAACCCAACCCATCCAAACCAATTGATAAGTTTTTTCGGTCAAGAATACGAAGAACAACTTTTTGTCCAAAGATCGTCGGCAAAACCGACACGCGAAAATCCACCTGTTTGTTTCCGATACTCATCTTAAAACGGCCATCCTGAGGCGTGCGCGTTGCGGTAATATCCAGCCGCGCCATGATTTTTAAGCGGACGAGCACCGAGTTCTGATTTTCTTTTGGGAAATTCATCGCATCCAAAAGTGTCCCGTCAACCCGATAACGAACCCGCACCATATCCACCATCGGTTCGATATGAATGTCCGACGCCCGCTGCTTGAGCGCTTCTTGAATGACAAGATTAACCAACCGGATAATCGGCGCCTGTTCGCCTTCCTCGGCGTTGACATCATCCTGCTGGGCTCCTTCTGTTTCGGAAACAATTTCAAATTCGCCAAACTCAATGCCCTTGCTGATATCCGAAACCGACGCAGTTGCTTTCGAGCCATAAAACTGATCGATCGCATGCATAATTTCGGTATCGGTGCTCATGACCACATCAATGTGTTTTCCGGTAATATTTTTAATATCGTCGAGCGCAAAAATATTTAACGGGTCAGAAATGACAATCGTCAATGTCTCCTCCATCTGCGAGAGCGGAACAATATGATATTGCCGTGCCACCTTTTCACTAATAACAGCTTTTAGATCTACAGAAATCTTATATTTCTTTAGATTAATAAAAGGGATATGTAATTCTTTAACGAGCAACAAAAGCAGGTCTTCTTCATTGATCAGCCCCTTTTCCATCAGTGCACGTTCTAAAGGAATTGATTTTTCTTTCTGCAAATGCAAAACGGCGTCGAGATCCTCTTTTTTTAATTTGAGCGATTCCAAAAGATGATTAATAATTTTTGATTTTAAAGTTTCGGCCATAAAACATCCAAAGTTACACTAAATCCTCATCCGGCGCTGTGACGCGCAAGACTTCTTCAAGCGTTGTTACCCCCGCAAAAGCCTTGATCAGCCCATCTTCCCGCATCGTGACCATGCCTTCCCGACGGGCGATATCCTTAATTTTAATTTCCCCGACACGGTCTAAAATCCTCTCCTTAACTTTAGGCGTTAAAACCATGATCTCACAAATGACCACCCGACCTACGTAACCTGTCTTGGCGCACGCATTGCATCCTTTGCCACGCGACAACATAACCGTTTGGCCAGGATTTTTTTTGTTTAACTTAAGTCGCGCTGCCACCTCAGGGGGGACCGCAAGAGGCTCTTTACATTTAGGACAAATCCGACGGATCAAACGCTGACCGACAATCGCAACTACCGATGAGCACAAAAGAAACGGTTCTATCCCCATATTCATCATACGCACAACCGAACCAGCTGCTGTCGTCGTATGCAGAGAACTTAAAACCAAATGTCCCGTCAATGCCGCCTTGACCGAAATATCAAGCGTTTCCGAGTCGCGGATTTCGCCGACCATGATAATATCCGGATCTTGACGCAAAATCGAACGCAAACTTGCAGCAAACGTCAAGCCTACCGACGGACGAACATTGACTTGGTTCATGCCTTTAATCTGGTACTCAACGGGATCTTCAACAGTAATAATGTTTTTACCAGGTGAGTCCACAAACTTAAGAAGCGAATAAAGTGTTGTTGTTTTTCCGCTGCCGGTAGGTCCGCAGCAAAGAATCATCCCATGAGGACGCAGGCCGCAATCCTGCAATCTTTTCATCGCATCCGCTTCCAAGCCTAAACGGCTTAAATCCAAAATCCCGGCTGTTTTATCCAGAATACGCAAAACAGCTTTCTCTCCATATGCCGTCGGTAAAATGCTCACGCGAAAATCCACTTCACGATTTGCCGCCATGATGGTTTTAAAACGTCCATCTTGCGGCAGCCGCTGTTCAGAAATATCCAGCGAACTAATAACTTTAATACGCGAAATAATCGGCAGATGCAGCGCCTTGGGCATACGATCAACTTCACGGATAATCCCGTCGACGCGGTAACGGATGCGCACAGTCTTTTCCATAGGCTCAATAAAAACGTCGCTGGCCTTAGCAAGCACCCCTTGATGGATGATCGTATCAGTCAGCTTGATCATCGGCGCATCTTCGCTTAAATCCTCAACGCCATCTTTCTTGCGCGTTTCGCTGTCGGTAACAAGCTCAATGTCGTCTGCTTCTTTCATGTCCGCGATAATTTTTTGCAAAGTCTCGCCCGAATCCGTCGCATAATACTTTTCAATATTCTGCTGCACCAAAGAAGCCCGGGTAATAATCGGGACAATATTCATCCCGGTTAAAGCTTGCACATTATCAATAGCAAAAATATTAAGCGGATCGGCCATCGCCAGGGTCAAATTGTTTCCCATGCGAGAAATCGCAATGATCTGATATTTGGCGGCAACGTCATGAGGGATAATTTTGACAACGGCAGGATCAATCTTAAGACGGGAAATATCAATCGGCGGCATGCCTAGGCCAGAACTCAACGCATGGGTCAAATCATCTTCACTGATACATTTGAGTCGGACTAAAATTTTAGAAAGCTCTCCTCCTTTTTCTTTCTGCTCGACAAGCGCACGGTCAAGGTCCTCTTGCTTTAAAATCTTGTCGGAGATAAGGATGTCGAGCAAGCGCTCTTTAAGTGAAGACATAAGACTTAACTTGCCGGTTTATAGTAACGCGCGATGGCTTCCTTGATATCGCTTGCAGTGCTCACGAAAGCCTGGACGGTTGAGCCGGTAATAAGTTCGACATCTTCAATGGCGTTTTGATTTAAAGGGTCCGCCATCGCTAAAGTTAAACTTTTTCCAATTTTATCGACGGGGATAAGACAAAACTGACGGCAAACATTCTCGGGAATAGCAGCGATAACTTCACGATCTATTTCATAATTGGCTAAAGGCAAATAAGGAAATCCATACTGGCAGGTCAAAGCTTGCGCGATATCCTCTTCGGTCGCAAACTTTAGCTGTACTAAAACTTCCCCAAAAAGTCCGCCCTTCTCCCGCTGGTAGGCAATCGCCATGAGCACCTGCTCATGGTCAATAACCCCACGTTCGACTAAAACTTCGCCCAGTTGTTTTGTGGTCGCGCGTTTAAAATTTTTCATTTGTGATAACCGACCCGATTCCCGCCCTGCTCAATGGTATCTGCGAGAATAATACCGCTTTTGAGAATAAGTTCATCGGCCGTCCTGCCATCAAGCGGATTTTCAACAATCGCGGCCGTAACGGTCAAGTGACGATTTTTGTCACTCTCCGATGAAAATTTAGCAGCAATCTTTTCAACAATGACCTGCGTTAAAGCAATCGCTTCACGCTTGTTGACCGACGGAAGAACCAAAGCAAACTCATGCTCGGCAAACCGGGCTGCTTTAGCATCCGGGGAAAAATTTTCTTTCAAGACAGCCGCAATCTTTAAAAGCGCATCCTCCGCACCAATATGTCCAAATGCCGCCAAATAATCATTAAATCGGTCGATCTTCATCAGCACAAACGAACAGGTCTTTTGTGTGTTGACCGCCTGCTTGACTTCAAAACCCAGCCGGCTGCGGGCGTAAGCATTGTTATAGAGGCCGGTTAAAGAATCGGTCACTTCAAACTTTTCGATTTCCAAAGAAAGCTTTTCATTTAAAACCGCAATCGCGATATGTTTGGAGACTAACTGCAAAAGATCTTTTTGTGTTTCCCCACAGGTATAATGCGGCTGATCATTGCCAGCAATAATTAAACCATAGGCATTTCCCGTCGATGAAATTGGCGCAATGATCGCATTCTTAATTAAAAATGATCCTTTGAAATCTTCGACTTCTTGCGTCATAGCGGTTGTCTGATCTATAACAATCGCTTCTTGTCTTAAGATGGCCTTGCCCAGAATACCCTGCCCCAATGAAATTTTAAGATTCCCAATGCCGCGGCGCTCAAGCTGCTCTTGCTGGGGGCTGTGCAAATACTGCAATTTATATTCGTTGGTCTGATTGTCTTTCAAAACAACACAGCCAAAGGACATTTCCTGCTCGGGAAAACACTTGGTCACAGCAATGCGTAAAATATCTTTAAGCGCAACTTTTTGGGCGATGCCATTACTAATTTCCATCAGGTTAGAAAGCATCACGATGCGATTGTTAATCTCATCATTGAGCATTTCTGTTTTTTTGTTAAGACTATTTAACTCCTCAACATTTTCGCGAATCCGACGGGTGAGTGCATTAACAGACGAACCTAGCTGGCCTAATTCATCTTCGCGGACTAAAAGAATTTCACGGCTTAAGTCGCCAGACGCGATCATTTTTGTTTCTCGGCTTAAACGAATGACCGGCTCGACAATCTGCCAAATAATTAAAAAACAAATCACCAAAATCATAATGATGATACCGATAACTAAAGGAAGTGTTGCACGATTTGCAAACCAAGAACTTGCAGTAACCCCGGGGAAAAGATAACCTAAAAAAACTAAAAGAGATAAAAGAACCAAACAAAATGCAATAAAAATTTCTTGTCGTAAATATTTATTACTCAAAACAGAACGCGTCAATTTTTCTTTAAGAGTAGCCATTTTTACCTTTCATTGACTTATCAAAATATGGTTTTATTATAGTTTACTCTCTCAAGAATCCTATCAGGAAATGCAAAATTTTCCTCTCAAAAAACAGTACGGCGCTTGCTTAAGCTCAACAAAAATCCCATCATAATCATAAAAACCATAAATGATGTTCGTCCATAGCTGATCATCGGAAGCGTAATCCCGACGACCGGAAAAAGCCCCATGACCATCCCCATATTGATAATCACCTGCAAAGCGACAATGCCAACGATGCCGATGGCCACTTGCGTACCAAATTTATCATTGACCTGTTGGGCAATTTTTAATCCGGTATAAATAATTCCGCCATAAGCACATAAAAGAAACATCGCACCCAAAAAACCCCATTCTTCACCGACAACCGAAAATATAAAATCCGTATGCTGTTCTGGCAAAAAATTTAATTGATTTTGCGTCCCCGCCAGCCAGCCTTTACCAAAAAACTGTCCGGAACCAACCGCAATCTTTGATTGAATAATCGTATAGCCTGCACCCAGTGGATCAATATTGGGATTTAAAAAAACCAAAAGCCGGTCGCGCTGATACGGCCGCAAAATATGCCACATAAACGGCGCAAGAACCAAACACAAAACACTAAACCCCCCTAAGAATTTAAGTTCCACACCGCTGGCATAAACCATAATAAAGAAAATTCCAAAAACAAGAATCGCCGTTCCTAAATCCGGTTGTTTAAAAATAAGCAGCATCGGCCCCAAGGTCAATAACAGCGGCGCAACCAAATGATTCCATAACGCAAGACTCGTACTTTTTGTGCCAAATTTAAAAATTGGCCGGCGATGACTCAGATAACGGCCCAGCGCCAAAATCAAACCTAACTTTGCAATTTCTGACGGCTGAAAGCTAACGCCCGCAATCGAAAACCAGCGCTGCGCGCCTAAAGCATATCTTCCTTTGACTAAAACTAAAAACAATAACAAAAGCATGATGCCATAAAAAACATACGCCATTTCATAAAAACGCCGGCAATCGATGCGCGAAATAATATACATCAAGCCAAACCCGATCCCTGCACAGTAAAGCTGATCATAAAAAACTTTAATCGAAACGCGTGCATTTTGATACGATGCGCTATAAAGCACAACCAACCCCATCAAAACAACGCATGCTGTAAAAATCCAAAGTCTCAATTCCAATTCCCGTCGCATTTTTTTCCTTAAATTATTTTAAAATTACAATATCTGCGCCGCACGCATTTGCGTCAACATCTGTTGTGTAACAACAACCGAATTGTAACTGGACCCGCCGTTCTCCAAAAAAACACAAATCGCCACCCGCGGCTGCGTATCTAATGTATATCCAACAAACCACGCATGACTCTCACGGCCGTGGCCCGCCTGCGCGGTACCTGTCTTTCCCAAAACTTTCATGTTAGGGATATCCAAAATATGCGCTGTCCCCGCGGCTTCATCGACGACCATGCGAAGCGCATTATTAAGAATTTCATACACTTGCGGGATCATCCCCACATGGCGGCTCGTCGACAACTTAACCAATTCCTGCCCATTGATCGATTTTAAAAAATACGGTTGAACTTCCCGGCCATTAAGAGCAATCGTTGAAACCATCCGCAAAAGCTGAAGCGGAGTCGCTAAAACATCGCCCTGCCCGATTGACATATTCAATGTATCGCCCGTATACCACGCACGCTCTCTGGGGTTGGGCAAACTCCCTTTTTCTTCAAAAGGAATATCAATGCCCGTTCGGCGGCCTAACCCTAAAAGATGCGCATAGCGATAAATTGTTTCTGCCCCTATGCTTTTGCCGATATTATAAAAATAAATATTGCACGAATGCATCATTCCCTGAAATAAGTTTTGAGGGCCATGCACATGCAAACAGCGAAATTTTGCAGCGCCTAATTCATAAATCCCGTCGCAATTATATGCGGTTGCCGGATCAACCCGATCAGTCGCAAGTCCCGCAGCTGCAACAGCAATTTTAAAAACCGACCCCGGCGGATACTGCCCCTTAATGGCACGATTTAATAACGGCGCCTGGCTATCATTAAAAAGTCCACTCGCCTGAAATTTCAATTGGCTGTCGACAAAAACATTCGGGTCATACGCTGGTGAGCTAACCATCGCAAGCACCTCACCGGTTTCCAAGCTCATCACAACCACCGCTCCCCGACGAGCGGCCAACCCTTCATAAGCCATCTGTTGCACTCGCTCGTCAAGCGTCAACGTAATGTCCTGACCCGACTGCGCTTGCCGAATTCCCAAAAGTCGCACCTGTCGTCCACGACTATTAATTTGCATTTGTAAACCACCTTCATGCCCGCGCAAAAAAGAATCATAAAAATCTTCGATCCCATTTTTTCCAATCGTACTTACAGAAAAACTGCCATAGTCTTTAAGCTCTTCTAATTCTTCGCGACTTATTTTTCCAACATATCCTAAAACGTGTGCCCCGACCTCATGAAAAGGATAATAGCGGCTATACGCCTCCTCGATATAAACACCGCCAAAACGATATCGATTCTCTTCCAAGAGCATAGCCTGCTCTTTGGTCACATCCTCGGCAACAATGACCGGAGAAAACGGTGCAATTTTTCGCCGCGCAAATTGCTGCAACAGCTTTTTCTTTTCAATACGCAATGTTTTTGAAAGAAAGTCAAAAAGTTCATCCTTGTCTTCCATTTCCTGAGGCAGGACAGTGACATTAAAGGAGTGTCGATTGTCGGCTAAGACAACACCGTTGCGATCTAAAATCCGGCCGCGCGGCGCTTCCATCGGGACAATGCGGATACTATTGTTAACGCTTAAATTGTAATAGGCCTCACCTCGAATAATCTGCAAATAAAAAAGATGGCAAGCCACCAAAAACATAAAAACAAAAATAATTATGCCAATAATCTTAAGGCGCACTGCTTTAACCTTTCAAATGTATAAGATGCCACCAGAGCTGTTAAAATAATTTCCGGCAAAATTCCTCTTAGCAATGCTTCACCAAAACTAATTTCTATTGCGCTTGCGAGATTGACAAAATATTGCAAAAAACTGTTTGCAGCCGCCGCCATGACAACCATCAAAACCCGCGACTCGACAACACCTGGCTGATAAATATATTTTTTTAAAGTTCCGGTCAAAAACGCAGTTAGCACCAACGTAAAAGTATTGACCCCCGGCAACCCGACGCTATAGCTGTCTAAAAGAATACCTCCTAAAAACGCCGCGCCCAAACTGTAATTAAGCCCGCGATAAAGATTAAAAAAAACAACGCCGATCAAAACAAAATTCGGAACAAACGAAGTCCCAAACGTTTTCAAAAAAAGAAGCTCTAGCCCAAGGCAAAGCACTGTAATCACAAAAACAATAATAATCTTTTGCATAATTATCCGGGTTTAATCTCTATCAATGTTCGTCGACGAACGGATGACAATCACTTCTTCGATTCTAGAAAGGGCGGCGGCCGGTTTAATTAAACACGTAGGAAAAGGACTGCCGGGTGAATTCTCAACAGAGACGACCTTTCCTAAAATTAACCCCTGCGGGAAAGACGAACTTAACTTCGAAGAAATGACTTCATCCCCGACTTTTACATCGGCGCCCGTCGAAAGATAGCGCATGCGGCATTGACCGGTCAATGTCCCGGAAACAAGACCAACTTCCCGTGACCGCTCAACCATCGCCGCGACACTAAAACTGGGGTCGCTAATTAAAATCACTTTTGCGCGATCAGATGTGACTTCAACAACTTTCCCAACAATCCCCGAAGCATCAACGACTGGCATCCCCACGCCAATCCCGCTTCGCTTGCCCTTATCAATGATGATCGCCGAGTTCCAATTAGACAGATCGCGCACAATCACATTGGCGGCAACACCCGAGTAAGATTTTTCTTTAAAATTAAGGAGTTTTTCCAAACGCTTATTTTCACGATCGATCTCATTCATCGCCGTCAAACGGGCACGCAACATTCCCACTTCTTTAAGCATACGGCGATTTTGTTCAAAACTCGCGTGATAATAAAGCATCTTTTTAATTTCTAAAAAAGGGAATGTGATGACTTTCATCGGAAGAGAAAGGGCATCAACTGCGGCAAATTTCATGGAAGTTACAAACGGGAGTCGGGCAACAAGAAAAAGAAAAGCAAGAGCGCCAAGCCCAAGGTAAGTTAAAAACTTTGTTCTTTGTCTGGACACACGTCAAATGAGAAAGACTAAAAATCTAGTCGGGTTTTTACAACGAGGCGCCGGCGTAGACGAGCCGGCATACTTAAAGTTGCACCTGTCCCCAAAACAACAGCGGTCATCGGATCATCCGCCACGTGAACAGGAAGGCCGGTTTCCTCAGCAATCCGCTTATCAATCCCGCGCAAAAGCGAACCGCCGCCTGCCATTACAATCCCGCGATCGATCAAGTCCGATGATAATTCTGGAGGCGTATTTTCCAAAACAATTTTTGTTGCATCAACGATCGCCTGAACGGGAATCTGCAAAGCTTCGCGGACTTCTTCAGATGTGATCGTAATATTCTTGGGCAACCCCGCAATCAAGTCGCGCCCACGGACATCGAGTGTTAATTCTTCCTCCAGAGGATAGGCCGAACCGATACGGATTTTGATTTCTTCGGCCGTGCGTTCCCCAATTAAAAGATTGTATGTTTTTTTCAAATATTCCATAATCGCATTGTCCAGCCCATCGCCGCCGACCTTTATCGATTTAGAATAAACAATACCACCTAAGGAAATAACCGCATACTCTGTCGTCCCACCACCAACATCAATAATCATGTTCCCCGCGGGCTCTTCGACGGGAAGGCCCACACCAACTGCGGCAGCTTTTGGCTCTTCGATCAAATCAACAGAGCGAGCCCCGGCACGTTCGGCTGAATCACGAACAGCACGCTTTTCAACTTCTGTAATTCCAGAAGGAATCGCAATAACCAAAGCCGGGCGTGGATGAAAAAATCCACGGCCTTTGCTGTTGTGGACTTTATTAATAAAATGACGCAACATTTTTTCGGTAATTTCGAAATCAGAAATAACTCCGTTTCGCATCGGACGGATTGCGACAATATTGCCGGGCGTGCGGCCCAACATTTTTTTGGCATCATCGCCAAACCCGACGGGAATACCAGTGTCTTTTTCGATAGCAACAACAGACGGCTCGCAGAGAACAACCCCTTCACCCTTAACGTACACAAGTGTGTTACACGTCCCAAGGTCAATGCCCATATCATTGGAAATTAACCCCAACGCCCAATTATAAAACTTTTTCCAAACTTTCATAAAACGTTGCAGCATGTTTGGCATCCTTATGTTTGGTGTTCTCGTCGAGAAAATATTCTCTGAAATAAAAAAATTGCTCTAACACTTTGTCGTTTAAACAGATAAAATCTTATCGGAAAAGAAAATCACTGTCAATCACTTTTAAAATTATTGCGAAACTTTAAACGGCGCGCGAAGCATTTTCATGTCCGCGACAAACTGCGGATACGATTTTTGGACACACTCAATATCCTGGACGGTCACACCGATTTTTAAACCCAGCACAGCAAACGCCATAGCCAAACGATGATCGTGATGGGGATCTAAAACAACATTCGAAACAGCTTTTTTAAGAGGAAACACCCGTAATTCATCCGCGCGTTCCTCGACGCGAGCGCCAACTTTAAGAAGCTCATCTCGTAAATCGCTAATCCGATCGCTCTCTTTGGCCCGGGCATGAGCAATGTGCGTTAACCGCACCCCGTCTTTTGCAAAAAGTCCCAAAACCGCCATGATCGGAACTAAGTCCGGACAATGCTGCAAAGAAAACGTCCCACCCTTTAGCGCAAACGGACCCTTTATCAGAAGAGCATCCTTGCTGAAGCTAAATTTGACTCCCATTTTTTTCAAAAATCCCAAAATCCGCCCGTCGGCCTGGATAAATCGGTCATTAAAAGTTCCGTCGAGCACAACATCGCTGCGAATCAACGAACAGGCCGCGATTAAGAATGCGGCCAAGCCATAATCCGACGGCACATAAAAATCTTTCAGGCCAAGAAATTTTTGACCTCCCTTGACGTTATACTGTCGGCTGGAAATCTTTTTGACTGAAACACCCGTCTGTTTCAAAATCGAAAGCGTCATTTCGATATAATCAGACGACACAAGTTTTTTCCCGGTTAATAAAACTTGCGAATTCTCTTTAAGCTGCGGGGCGGCAATCAAAAGGCTTGAAATAAACTGCGAACTTAAACTGCCGTCGATTTTAATTTTACCGCCACGCAAACTTCCGCCGCTCAAACTGATCGGAACGCTTTCCTTTGGCCCGGCACCTTTGATATGTACCCCGCAAGACCTAAGCGCATTTAACAAATGCACATTCGGCCGGCCGATCAAAGTCCCTTCGCCAAAAACGACTGCGTTTTTTCCACGCAAAGAAAGAAGCGGCAAAAGAAACCGCAACACCGTACCGGATTCACGAACATTGATCCGTGCCGATTTTAATAATTTGGGATTGGCGCTAATTGAAAATTTTTCGCCCCGAAAAGAATGGACTTTTGCACCTAAAAGTTTCGCGACCGCAAGGGCTACTTTGGCATCATCGCAATCGGATGGAAAAAAAACAGTGGATTCTCCGCCGCAAGCGGCGACAAGAAAAGCTCGGATAGAATAGGATTTTGAAGCAGCAAGCCGGACTTGGCCATTTAAAAATTCTGCCGGCTGGACGCTAAGAATCATTTTTTAGGAACGACCTGATCGTCTTTCTTAACACTTTGACTTTTAAACGGTGGGACAAAATCCGCCGCCGACATTTGCGCTAAAACGCGAGAGACTTTGACGTCGCCTAAATATTCCCCACCACGAAAGATCGAAAGCAAATCTCCCTTGGCAACGCCATCTTTTTCTCCCAGGCTGACGATCACAAAATCAGTATCAGAATCTACGCTGATAACTTTGCCTTTGCCATTAGGCGACGGATTGACAACAATTTTGCCAAGTTCAATGCCAGGTTCGGCAGCAGATGATTCGCTGACAGACGTTGGCGAAACATCTACCGTCGGCAAACTTTGCATCGAAGACTGCACCGCCGCTTTGGCTGCCTCAAGTTCTTTATTGTGGGCCAAAGCTTTGTCCAACTCGGATTTGATCGCATTGTATTTATCTTGAGCCGCTTGTAAATCCTGCGTTAAGCGCGAACGGACTTCTTCTTTTGCCTGGACTTCTTTTTGAAGATTTTCTTGAAGGGTTGAATTTTCTTTCTGGACTTCTTCTTTGGCATTTCTCTGCAGGTCAACTTCCTGCTGCAGATTTTCTATCGTCGTTTCGGCATCTTTTCTTTTGCCATCCAAAAGGGTAATCTGATCCTGCGCTGCTTTTAGGTCAGCATTTAATTTTGCCTCGACCGCCTGCAACTGTTCAACCTTACTCTCTGCCATCTGATGGGCATCTAACTCTTTCATAAAGAAAAAAACCGCAATTGCCGCAACCGAAAACATAAGGACCACAAAAACAATCAAAATAAACGTTAGTGCTTTGCCGGATTTTGCTGATCGACTCATAAGATAAGCTCCTCGTTGATAAATCTTAAGAAGATAAAATCGAAATTTATTATATGGAGAATGCAAGGCAAGTAAAGTGATTTTTTGTAAAACGAAACTTTCCTGACCAGTGTATAAATAAAGCTAGGCTCCAAACGCCAAAAACTCGGGCACAACAGCCGTCGAGAATTCGATAAAATCTTTTAAATGAGGATGATAAAATCCAAGCGACTGTGCATGTAAAGCCATGCGCGAAAAAGATTTAGCCTGTCCGTATTTTTCATCGCCTAAAATTGGATGCCCCAAATGCGCCATGTGCACACGCAGCTGATGCGTGCGGCCGCTCTTTGGATACAGGCTGACTAAGGTCGCCTCTTTGCCAAAACGCTTGATCACCCGATAAACGGTAACGGCTGCCTTGCCTTTGTCGTCGTCAACAACTGCTTTTTTATCACGATAAACCGGATGGCGTCCTAAAGCAGCGTCAATCATTCCCTCATCAAAAGCAATACTCCCGCTAACTAAGGCCAGATATTTTTTTTTGACCTGCCTAAGTTCAAACGCCTGAGCCAACAGAACATGAGTCTGATTATCTTTGGCGACAACCAAAAGTCCGGACGTTTCACGGTCCAACCGATGCACAATTCCCGGCCGGATCAGTGCCGGATCAAAATGGTCTTCTTCATCGTCGGGTAAATTAACATCAGACAAATTCTGGCAATGGTGCATCAGAGCATTGACCAAGGTTCCCCCATGATGCCCATGCACCGGATGAACAAGCATACCAATCGGTTTGTTGACGATCAGCAACCATCTATCCTCATAGAAAATATCTAAAGGAATGTTTTCAGCAGTGACTAAATTCGGCCCATCGATAGAAGTACGTTCAATAGTAATCTCATCGTTAAGCTCAACTTTATAGCTTGCTTTTTGTGATTTTCCGTTGACGAGAACTTCCCCGGCGGCAATCAAGCGCTGAGCATAGGTGCGCGAAGGGCATTGGGCCTGCGGCAAATTTTGGGCAATAAAAACATCGAGCCTAAGATGGGTGGACGTTTCATTGACCTTAAGGGTTTGGCGGGTCATCACTTAAACCGTTTTAGATTTCTGCCGCAAAAACTGAAACAGACCGAAACCAAAAATAAAAACCCCGAGACTGACAAGCTGAAAAATACTCAAGCCCACCGCGGTGTTGACATGGTCCGCACGAAAGAATTCATTAATAAAGCGCTCGATGGAGGCAAGCATCAAGTACGCGGCAAAAATTTCACCACGGACAAACGATTTTTTTTGCAGAGCTTTGAGAATAAAGAAGATCGCAGTGAGCATAACCGTATCATAAAGCTGGGTCGGGTGTAAACGGCTCTGATGGACTGGAAAATATACGCCCCACGAAGCGTGTTTGCCATAACAACAACCGTTTAAAAAACAACCAATACGCCCTATCGCCTGGCCAAGGGCCAAGTACGGTGCGCTAAGATCAATCAGAAGACCTAAGGGAAGTTTTTTGACTCGGACAAAAAACAGCCCCGAAAGTGCGCCTAAGACCAATCCTCCCTGCCAAGCCAAGCCACCGTTGGCAATCATAAAAATTTCTTTAGGGTTTGCCGCAAAGTCCGAAAAATTAAGAAGAATAAAGAAAATCCGTGCGCCGATAATGCCGCCTAAGATCACCCAAAAGACAAGGTCAAAAATAATTTCCTGGCTGATCCCAAATGCTTTCGCATCCCTACTTAAAAAAAGTGAACAAACAACAACCGCAAGTGCCAACATCAAACCGAAAGAATAGAGAGTAAACGGGCCTAGGTGCCCTATCAGAGGATGCATACTTATGTTTCCTTAACATTGATCCGCCAAAGCAAGAGGCAAGCCCCGACGGTAATTGCACTATCGGCAATATTAAAGACAGGCCAAATCCGCAAGTCTATAAAATCAATGACATACCCGTAGAGAATCCGATCAATCAGGTTTCCGATCGCCCCGGCAATGATCAAAGAAACAGCAACGACGTACAAGCGGCTTAACTTTTCATTGTTATATTTGTAATGATAAAAATTATAGACCAGTAACGCAATCATAATCAAAGGAATGATGATAAAAACAATTCCCTGATTTTTAAACATCCCAAAAGCGATGCCCGTATTGTGAACTAAAGTCATGTGGAGAATATTGCGAAGAATAACCCAAGACTCGCCCAAGGAAAGGGCGTGGGAAAAAAATATTTTCGAGAGTCTATCCAAAAAAACGATGGAAGAGACAATAGCTAAAGACAAGAAAATATCAAAGGCTGCGTTTGATTCGTTTTTCACTATCTTTTTTTGGTTTCCAACTGTTCTTGACACTTTAAGCATGTCTCGACATAAGGAATGGCCTTCAAGCGTGCCGCGGCAATCGGTTTTTTGCACACTGAACAAGCCCCAAAAGTCCTGTTTGCAATCCGCGCAAGCGCCGCTTCAATCCGATTTAAAAGTTCCCGGTCATTGGATGCCAACCCTAAGCTAAATTCGCGATCATACATGTCGGTGGCTACATCTGCAATGTGCATCGAATGACTGGACACGTCCCCGCCGTTGTCTTTATTATTCGCGGAGTTGACAGCGGCCATATTTTTAATGTCGTGAACAATATTTTCTTTACTCTTTAAAAGAACTTTTTTAAACTGCTCATTTTTATTACCCGCGGTTTTTTTCTGAGCCATGCTTAAAGTCTCCTTTGATTAATCAACGCTTATGCAAAAACGCGCATTCTATCCGATCAAAATTTTGCGCACAACCGGACTGCAACGCTCACACAGTGTTGGATGTTGACTGTCATGCCCGACCTGCGTACTAAAATTCCAACAACGGCTACACTTTTGTCCGGCAGCACGTTCAATCACAATTTGGGTCTGCGCAAAAATTTCACTCAAACCAGCCGGGATCTGGGCAACCTTTTCAATTCTCACTTGCGACACTATAAATAGAGAAGCAAGCACAGGGCCTAAACCTTGAAGATAATCGCAATCGCGCTGGCTGGCTGACCGAAAGACCACGGCCGCCTCCAATGGACTGCCAATTTCACCAAGAGCACGTTTCTCTTCGAGCGCTTTCATCACAAACGGTCGAAGCTGCATAAAAAGCCTGTACTTTTCTTCGATTTTAAGCGCCTGTGGATCTTTCCACTTCTCAGGGACGCTAAGCCAATTTAAAAGATGCACATTGGCCACTGCCTGCATGTCTGCATCTTTAGGCATAACGCTAAAAACTTCATCGCTGGTAAAAACCAGCACAGGCGCTAACAAACGCGTCAAATGATTCAAAATATGATAAAGAACACTCTGACCAGAACGCCTCTCCAGCGATTTAGCCTGTGAAGTATACAAGCGATCTTTTAGGATGTCAAGCGTAAAGCCCGAGAGTTCATCGTTGCAAAACGCATAAATCGTCTGATAAACTTTTTGAAAATCAAATGCCTCATAGGCGCTATGGACCACATCCAACACTTGCGCTAAACGACAAAGCGCCCAGCGGTCAATTTCGAGTAAATCTTCATACGCAACCAAATCTTGTTCTGGCACAAACCCGTTTAAATTCCCCAAAAGATACCGTAACGTATTGCGGATCTTGCGATAAGCGTCAATTAAGCGCTCCAATATTTCCTTCGAAAGCCGAATATCATCGCTGGTATTGCTTAAGGCCACCCAAAGCCGCAAAATATCAGCCCCATAATTTTTAAGGACATCGTCGGGGGAGACAACATTGCCCAGCGATTTGGACATTTTGCGCCCCTGACCGTCAACGACAAAACCATGTGTCAAAACCGCACGAAACGGCGCTTGGCCTTCTAAAGCAACGGATGGAATCAACGACGACTGAAACCATCCGCGATGCTGGTCAGAACCTTCCAAATAAAGGTCGACCGGCAATTTCTGATGGAGCATCGGCCCAATAACTGCCTGATGACTGACCCCTGAGTCAAACCACACATCCAAAATATCAAAAGTCTTTTCAAAATCCGCCTTGCCGCAGTCCGGGCATTTAAACCCTTGCGGTAAAAATTCTTTAACGTCTTTAGCAAACCAAATGTCCGTCCCATCCTTTTTGACAGCGTCAGCAAAAACCCTCATCACATCTGGGTACAATTTATGTTCGCCGCACCCTTTACACAAAAGTGCCGGGATAGGCACCCCCCAATGCCGTTGGCGCGACAAACACCAATCTGGCCGTGTGACAACCATTCCCAAAATCCGCTCCTCTCCAGCCTGAGGGATCCATCGGACTTGCTTTTTGATCACATCTTTAAGTCGATCGCGTAAATTTTCATGGTCAATCTTTAAAAACCATTGTTTCGTAGCCCGAAAAAGAATCGGCTTTTTGCAGCGCCAGCAATGCGGATAGGAGTGCGTGATATTTTCACTTAATAAGAGCATGCCGCGTTCTTTTAAGTCCGCAATGATATTTTCATTCGCTTTAAAAATATATTGGCCTGCAAATTTTCCAGACTCTTGCGTAAACACGCCCTGATCATTAACGGGCATCAAAATCGGCAAATTATTTTTGACTCCCGCTTCAAAATCTTCCTGACCGTGGCCCGGAGCGGTGTGAACCAAACCGGTTCCATCTTCTTTGGTCACATAATCGACGGTAATAACGCGGCCTTCGATCTTTGCGCCAAACGGATGCGCATAAACCAAACCTTTAAGCTCATCGCCACTGACTTCTGCAATAATTTTTCCGACAATGCCAGCTTTTTCGAGGACCGATGAAGTCAAGCTGCTTTCAATCACCAAAACTTCACTGCCTATGTCGACAAAAGAATATTGGTAATTCTGATGCACGGCAACCGCAACATTCGCCAGCAATGTCCAGGGGGTCGTCGTCCAGATCAAAAGATAAAGAGACTTATCGGAAGAAAAAAACTTTAAACTTTTTGCATTGGTGACCTGAAACTTGACATACACTGACGGGGAAGTATGGTCTTCGTACTCGACTTCCGCTTCGGCAAGCGCCGTTTCGCAAGTACCGCACCAGTTGACCGGCTTAAGCCCGCGATAAACATACCCTTTTTCGACCAAACGGATAAACGAATTGAGAATCCAATACTCATAACCCGTCGAAAGCGTTAAATACGGATTATCCCATTCCCCCATCACTCCTAAACGCTTAAACTGCTCGCGCTGCAAATTAACATATTTCATCGCATACGCGTAGGCTAATTTGCGAAACGCAACACTCTCAACCTCGGACTTTCGCTTTTTTAAATCCTTAAAAATCTGATGCTCAATCGGAAGGCCATGACAATCCCAGC
>CAYYRJ010000022.1:0-45938 GCA_964474085.1 uncultured Planctomycetales bacterium | reverse complement strand
AACGATTCGATTTGACTAACCGAGAAGCCAGCATATCACTCGCCTGTTTCCCGATCCGGTCATAATTGTCATCACTCAGAAGTGTTCGACCATAATTAGTTTCATTTGTAAAACGGCCAATGACGATCTTCCTTTTATATTTCTTCATTTTAGGAAGCTGGGCGAGCTGTTGAGCTTCAACCTGCTCCTTCTTGGATGCTGTCGATTCTATGACCTCCGTTTTCTTAGGAACAGATGCGCAACCTACCGACAAAGTAAGACATCCCAATAAAATCATGTTACGAAATCGCATTATTGCTCCTCCCATTGATGAAAATAGCATATCGCTGATATCTAATCACACGCCACTTCACACGCCACTGAATTTTTATACCAGAAAACTTTCTTTAAATCACGGGAAAGTTTGAAAATTTAAGGATAAATCACAGTCTGGCTTGTCTTTTCTTGTCTCTTTCAAAAATTTTCAACAAATTTTCGTGCAAAATTTATTAAATAATTAAAACCTCGCCTTTGCGCCGACGCCAACTAAAACCGAGTCGGTGTCCCCTTTGAGCGTTCCGGTTAAGCCGGGCGCGCTAATGGACGTATCGATTTCGGTCATCAGATAACTGACTTCACCAAACACAGCAAAACGATCCGTTAAAAAATAATCCACGCCTGCGCCGAATTGTGCGGCAAAAGACGTTTCATCTTCGACCTTGATCGCATTATCTTTAAGCAACGAGCTCTCATCGAGACTCCAGAAGGCAACGCCAAGCCCACCGACGAGATACGGCACCAGACGATTTTGGGTAGACTCAATGGGCATTTTCAAAATCACAGTTCCCAAAAGCGGAATACTTGTGGCATTTCCCCAATTATCCCCGTCGACATAAATTTTGTAACCCGTCCATCCTGTCGTCGCGCCAATGGCAATGTTCGGCGTAAGGTCATAGGTTAAACGACCCATCAAATACCCGCCCGCATCTGAACCACTCTGCGTTGGGATATTGGCTCCAAGCTGTCCGCTGACTTCCCATTTGGTCGTCGAAAAATCCAGATTTTCTGCACCGGCGATGCGGCAAAAAGCCAACAACGACAAAACCATAAAACCAAAAACGATATTTCTTTTCATACCAGCTCCTGTTTTGGGGTAATAAGGGCTAAGGGTAGAGATAATATACTCAAAAACTCAAAGAAATTCTAGGAATATTTATTTTAAACAAAGACTTATTTTCGCAATCACCTAATTTATTGCTTTCTCAAGCATCTTAATTATAAATTCAAAATTAAACTCATCCCTCCTTGCGCTACTAAGAGATGAATCATCTTTTAGGTTTGAGCAAGACACCTTTGCGGTTAGCCTGAGCTATGCTTTCCCAAGCGCTCCGAAGCGAATCAATTTGATCCAAGGGGATATCCCCCTTAAGGTTAAGAATTTCTTGATCCAAAGTCAGAATATGATTCTCAAATTTATAATGGACATGGTTCTGCTGATATTCATGAGCCAAATCAAAGGGGGGTGGAATTTCGACATCAAAATTATCAGGGATCTTAATCGACACGTGTAAACTTTGCTTGTTGCTTTCATTGACTCTGACCGGGAACTTGCGATTTTTACCCAAATACGAAGGAACTTCAATATCACCTCCATACAGATGCAGCAGATACTGGCCTGCCCCGGCCTCTAATAGCCAATTGTGCATGTGAAACGACAATTTAAGGGTTAAAGGCAAATCGACATTTTCATCCGAAACAAACTCATACGAGTCTCGACGAGCATAAGAATATATCCCTTTGAGAATCGTATCAACAAATTCTTCTTTTTGCTTCGGAGAAACTAATTGATAAAGAATTTGCCGGATATTTCCATTACTCTGGCCAAACCAATTAATAACCATTGTCCCATGTAAGTTTAACTTAGAGTCAAATTCCAAATTGACTGCTGTGTCAATGCGATTAGATTGATAATTCGACATCGGAATATCTTCAAAGACAGCTTTACCTTCTTTGACATGCATGATTTGACGGTTTTCCAACCAGGCTGGCAATACACCAAAAGGATATTGCTTGAGGGTAGGATCAAGAAAATACTTTTCTTTTCCATCTTCGGCAACAACAATCACATGATTAAATTCACTTAAAGTTGGGATATCCGTCTGGACTTTAAGCCCCAGGCCACTTGAAGCCAAGGCTGTATGCGCATTGATCCCCGCTGCTTTAAGCATTGCCAACAAAAGCATCGACTGATCTTTACAATCTCCGTATTTGTTCTTAAAAACTGTGGTCGCATCTGCAGGTTCGTAAATACTGTGCCCAAAATTAAATCCAACGTAACGGATATTATCCGCAACATCGAAGTTGATTTTGCGAATTTTTTCACGCACATCAACGGTATTTTTTATCAAGTCATCGACATGGGATTGAATTTCAGCAGAGACATTCGATTTATCTTTGATTAGATCATGCCACCATTGAGCGATTTCATCCCACGATTTGGAAGTCGAGAGAATAACTTCCCCCATCGATTCTCGTTCTGACGGCATACCAGGCTCGGGTTTAACGCCCGGCCGCAAGTTCATGGAAAATTGATAAATTTTTCGACCCGCGTCCTGTGGGGCTTCTTGGACATCAACTGGAGTATTAAATCGTAAATACCGCACATTCAGATCAGATGGCACATTCAAGGAATACGATGACTTTATAACAGGCAAAAAGCGCCTGGGCTGATAGGAATCAAAAAACATGCCTTTTGCTTTTGGTTCTCTGGAAGTTATCAATATCTGAAATTCAAGGATACTCCCTTTTTGCAAAGACGGCATTGTCATGGTAAAAAACTGAAAAGCTTTGTAATCAGGGTATTCCTTTGCATAATTCTGGATCCCGTATTCTCTTGCATCAACAATCTCTCCGTCAGGCTTAATTGTATAAGCATAATTTATGAAAACATCATCGATACCATAAAAAATCGGCAAATAAATTTCGACCAAATCCTTTCCTTTATCGGAAAGAAGCATCATTCTTCGGGTCAATCGCTCAGCGGAAGAAAAATCATCAAGAAGAACAATCTCTCTTTTAGAAAAAACAACGACGGCGTCTTCGCCTGAAAGATCCAATTTTTCTTGTGCTTCCACAACAGGCTTAGATTCTTGGAGAAGATCAGCCTTTCCAATATAAAAGCTTTGACGATCCAACTCCTGTTTATTTTCGGCGATAATCCTAACTTGCCAATGTCCAGGATGTTTCCTAAAGAGCTCCTTTTTATTAACCAAATCGGCTCGATAGACTTTTTTAGTAAATCGGGAAATCTTTGTGACAATCGGATCTCCATCAGGAGCAACCCACATAGCCTGAACCGGACGGGATGATTTCAAAAAAAGAGAGGATCCTATCCAAATAATCCTTTTTGTTGTGACTGAAAATCCTCTCTGATCACCATTGAATTCTATCTCACCAGAATCTTTTTTTAGATGCTCGACCAAGTGAGACTCATACATATCTTCTGACCACGGCAGCAGGCTCTCTTGTGTCTTATTTGAGTTAGCGTTAACAGCCAAAGAACTAGCCACAACCCCGGCAATCGCTGATGCGATACTCGAAAATTGCGCATAAACGGGAGAGACCAAAATTCCCCCCAAAATCGCAATACTTAATAATAAAAAACGTTTGGTGTGTTTCATAATTTTGATAAATAAGATACTGGATACCCCCCAAAAAACCGACAAAAATGATACATGAAATGCTAAATTATTTTTTATTTTCCAAGACTAAACTGCTCGACAATACCTCCCGATTCATCATACTGCGTAAGCTCTATCAATTGCCCGTTATCATGTTCGAATGAAATAAATATGCTTCCCTTAGGGTAATACACCGTTCCCCAGCCTTGGAGCTGGCCGTTTTTATATTGGCCTTCCTCTTTTATTTTACCCGTGGGGAAAAAAACTTTATAAGCACCTTCTGGCCTACCATTAACAAATTTTGCTTTAAATTCAACGGAACCATTATCAAAATATTTCTTCTCAATACCTTGGCTAATAAAAAATTGTGCCAACGGAATAAATTTCTTCAAATCTTGAATAACAGTCATAATTTCTTTGTATGCTCCTGAACTATCTTCTTTTTGGGCATAATAATAACTAAGCAGCGATCTCGCTAATATATTCTGTGGCTCCAAAGCCAAAGCTTTCTCAATATATTGATAAGATATTTCATCATTGTGATTTAAATTCATTCCAGCCGCCACAATATAAGCCACAGTAAAATTTGAGTCGGCTTTAATAGCTTGCTCAATAAATTCCAAACTTTTCTGCGCATCCTCATCGACATCAGCCACATAGACAGCCTTAAAATACAATTGCGCCGCTGTTTTATTGGTTTTACCTGCTAGAGCATCTTTAAGCACAGTTTTGTTGATATCCTCAATAACATTCACTCGATAGTCAATCAGTTCATCGAAAGAAATTTGTGCCCCTTTAAAATTACCACTTGCAGCTAATAAAATAGCGGCATAATATCTCCGACGATAAGAATCGTTGACAGCCTCTATGTTTTGGGAATCTTTAAAAGCACTGACTTGCTTAACATCCTCCCAAACACTTTTTGTATCCGAATTTTGTTGAGCAATTTTTTTGTCGATCTTATCAAAAAAATTAATATTCCCCTGCGCTATTTCAAATTTTCCATTACTTAAAACAGCATACCCATCCACTAATAATTTACCGGATTCTTTCATTACAACAAATCGTTGCTCAGAAACGCATTTGGGATGTAAGACGTAATATTGTGCTCTATAAAAAGACATGCCTTGGAATCTATTGTCCTGATATTTATAACTTTCCTCATATTTCTCAACGGTGCCTAAGTTTTGATTCATCTGCTGCATGGCACCCTGAAAAACAGAAAAATCAGCACTATTTTTAAACCGCGAAGTGGTCATGTCTTTATAGATGGTGCGGAAATCGCCCTGGTTAACTAAAGCATAAAATTTATCAATGCATTCTTTGTATGATAAATCTTCTGCTTTAACTACAGAATTCATGTAAATAAAAATTAAAAAAGAAATTATAATAAATTTACAAAAAATACGCATCGCTTATAAAACCTCACTTTTCAATTCACAGCCGCTTATTGCTTAAAAGTATTCCGAATTTTTTGCATTCTTTTTCAAAATCTTTAATAAAAGCTCAAAGTTTTCGGATTGCTCAGAAGAAGCGCTCTTAAAAAAATCCTTATTCGGATAGCCCTCTTTTAATTCCAGCGCTGCCCGCCCGTCTGATTTTGAAATAATAATAACAATCCCCCTAAATGAAATTGACGAAAATGGGTTCCAAAATGCTCCGAGCAATATCGGTTTTTCATTATTAGTTACTACAAAGGCTCTCCCATAAATTGGGATCTCTAGTTTTGATAACCGCTGAGCAGCATCTGCTTTTAAATAAAATTTATGAGTTTCGTTATCAAAATTCAAGATGTCATCCGAAGAAAAAATCGGAGTCGGTTCAAATTCTATATCCTTGAGTAGTTGAGTTAAAAGTTCTTCTGGATTTTTGTTAGTACCCGCAAGACAAAAATCCAACTTTTGGGGAAGCATCTATACTGACCCCAGTGGTCTCCGTTGCTTTTTTTATATTTCTTTTATTGATTTTAAACTGATCGTCTCCAAGTCAAGATTATTCTGCTTATTTCTAAAATATTTTGAATTTTCAAGATTCTTAAAAATAATACTTATACGTGATAGTCATTTGGTAATTCCAATGCATCATACCAAATTCTTTTGTCGTATCTCCCACAAATATACTCGAAGAAAGACCAGCCGTTGAATCTTTATTGATTTTATAATCCAACGATGGATTTACAAGAAAACTACTGTCGTCCAAATTCACTAATAGGACTAAAGCTCCGTCAATCTTATTAAAAATGGATGAGTTATTTATTCTTGTAAATAAATAATTTTTCCGCATTTGTCTAAATGTCACCATTTGATTCGCCTGGGATAAATTGCCAGTCGCGGAGTCTAAAAAAAGCCCTTTTTTGAATTGATCATTGTTGTAGGCAACAAATCCCTCAAATGCATCCCAATTCTTTTGATTATATCCATCTCCATTATAAATATATTCACATATGATATTTGTGCCATTTTTAAAGGTGTACTGCCCGCCCGTTGCGACATGAGCAAAAATTTCGCTAACATCCATGCCTTTGATTGAATAAGTGTTGGGGCTTCCCTCACTTATCAATCTTACAATCTTTTTATTGCTTCCTTTTCGAAAAGCTGTCTCAGTGTACAAAACAAGATCATCATTGGCCGTGTGCGATATATTAAAACCTATGCCGGGAATACCACCATTAAAATAATGCAAAGACATGTCTGTGTTAAGTGATTCTAAAAGATAATTTGCCTTTAAAAGAACCCTGTCTTTTTCTTCCTGCCAATCATTGAGCCGTGGAGCAAGTATGGCCGTCCACGTAATATCTTTATAAAATGCATCCACCCCTACCAAATAATTTCCTTCTCTTTCAAGACGCCTGTCCTCTTCCCTCTTCGTAAAATCAACTTCCTTGCCTTCTCCCAGAAAATCTGTTGGGTTAGAACCAAGAGCCACTCCATCTTTTACATTTTTTTTCCCTACATAGAAGAAAAATTTATCTTTAAACTTCTGGTCAACATATAAGTCATCAATAGTAGTGTGCGATCTCGTTTTGTTATCATCAAATAAAAGCGAGGGTCTAAATTTAGAAATGAGCTTGGTATCTTTGTATTTAATATCCAAATTAATATCGGCGTAAAATCTGTTTTTCCAAGGGGTAATATCGAGGATATCTTGATTTGGATTTAGCAGATAATCTTTCTTGCGGTGATAATAGGTGGCTTGCTCAATAATCTTACCGCTAAATTCACAGGTAAAATCTTGAGCATCGCTTAAAGAAGGGATACAGGTGAAGATTGTTATGAGAACAATCTTATTCCACTCTGTCCATAAATGTTTTCTGATAATAGGCATCCGGAGTGTCTTCAATCCTTATGTCGCTATATTCCATAATGGATACTTCTGATTCTCTTATTCCATCATGTATTTCGAGCACTGTCGGCCTTTTTTGGCCTAGCACATCTTTATATTCTTTGTAATAGGTGGTTTTTAAAAGCTTACCCGATATGGCAAAGAATTCTGCCTTTATCGGCTGGTAGTTTTCATTTTCTATCCACAAAGTAATACTTTTATACGCGGCTGCGGTGGTTTTAGCTGTAAGGGACATTTTCAGAACCTTTTGCCCATCAAGAATGTCTTCTGTTACAACATCAGCACTATAATCAAGACTAAAAACAACCCGAGCAGCGTCAGCATTAGATACTCTGCCCATAATTTGTTGCTGCGGGGATATTCTCAGAGGATTCCTCGTACCTGGAATATATATCCACATATTATTCTCGATCAAAAGCAACACTCGTCCTTTGTTTGATGGTGGTGATTTATATATGACAAGGCTTTTTCGTGCGTCTTTGACTCTTACAAAGAATTCTGCCTTTGAATCCTGATCGCTTTTATTAACAGTTACTTTAAGATGAAATGTAAACGTATTCGCGGGCGCCCTTATTTGATCCACTTTTTCTAAAACTTCCTGTGGGGTGACAGCATAAGAAATTCCGATCGGCAAAATATAAAAAATAAATAAGATAAGGAAGAATATTTTTTTCATACGTGGGCAAGCGCCTCCACGATCTTCAAACGTGATGCTTTATATGCCGGATATATCGAAGATAAAATCGCCACGACTACAATAGAGCTAAAAGCATAGAAAACAACCTTAGGAACTATTAAAATCAATGAAACATATCCCCTGGACATCCCAGGGGGAGGAGAAATATAAATTCCGCCGCTCATATTAATTATATAGGCAACAAGAATACCTACCAAAATACCTATCAAACCGCCCAAAACGCCTACCAAAGCACCTTCAGTAATGAACAAAGTGATTATTCTTGAACGGGTTGTCCCAATTGCCCTCATCGTCCCTATCTCTCTAACTCTCTCGTAAACAGACATCGTAATTGTATTTGCAATGCTAAAAAGAGCAATAACCCCAATGATAATTTTAACAACATTGAAAATTCCATGATAAACGCCCACTACTTTCCAATAAAATTCTGCCAGCTCTGACCATTTTTTCAATTCAAGATCCATCTTTTTCTTATCAATTGCCTCGGCTAACATAGAAGCTACTTTATCCACATCTTTTGTATCTTTAAAAAAAACAATGATTTTCTCTACAGCAGTTGTATTTAAAAGATTTTGGACAGTTTGAATGGGTAGTTTTACAAATACACTGTCATAATCTTGCGATCCTGTTTGCGTTATTCCAACTACTTTAAAATCAACAGCATTAATGACCCCATCCGGCGTAGTTGTCAAAATAGTTAAATAATCGCCTACTTTTGCGCCTAGGGCCTTCATAAGCTCACTACCAACAACGCCTCCATCCGTCTGATTAGCTTCCAGTTGACCACCAGCGATGACAGTTTCAAAACCACTCATCTCTTTTTCTTTTTCAACAACAACACCTATGCCTTTACAAGGCAAAGTTTTTTGTTGAGTGCTTATAAGACCTGAAAAGGTAAGCCGATGCGTAACCATAGTTACATTCGGCATATTTGAAATAGTATTTTCGATAACTCCGGGGTCTTTAATAAGATATTTGCCCGGATCTGCTATCCCTTTTTCTGAATAACCTCTTTTATACACTTGAATATGGCCAAGCTGAGTTTTTATAGTTTGTTCACGCAATCCCCAAAAGGTATATTCAATAAAGCCACCAAAAACAATAAGACTTACCACGCCAGTGATAATGGCCATAAAAGTAATGGCTGTCCGCCTTTTATTCCTAAATATATTACGTAGCGCCAAAGACACTATTGTTTTCATTTGGCGATCCTCCCATCACTAATGTTATATATCTTTCTTGCGTACTTCATAATCCTTGAATCGTGAGTTGAGAATATAAATGTTGTTCGATGCTCCTCATTCATTTTTTTCATAATTTTAAGGATTTCTTCTCCAGTTACTGAATCAAGATTTGCCGTCGGTTCATCTGCCAAGACCATTTTAGGATTTGTAACCAGCGCCCTTGCAATAGCCACACGTTGTCGTTGTCCTCCAGAAAGTTCATCTGGCCGGTGCTTGATAAAATTACTAAGCCCAACTTCCCCAAGCATTTTTGATACTCTATCTCGTTTTTCTTTTTCAGAAAGGCCAAGCATGACTAAAGGGTACTCCACATTTTCATAAGCAGTCAGCACAGGAATTAGGTTAAAAGTCTGAAAAATAAAACCGATAGCGATATTGCGTAACTTAGAAAGTGCTTCATCAGATAAATGAGCTACATTATTGTTCATTACGAGAATTTCCCCGGTTGTTGGAGAATCCAAACATCCGATCAAATTAAGAAGCGTTGTTTTGCCGCTCCCCGATGACCCGCAAATAGATACAAACTCACCCTGATTAATCTCAAGATCAACCCCCTGCAAGGCATGAACAACAGACTTACCCAATTGGTATTCCTTTGTCACATTCTTTATCGAAATCATGGCTGAAGACTTCCCTCTGATTTTTTACCCCATCGAGAATCTGGAGAAGCATTTATTGCTTTTTTAAAATATTCTTTTGCCATTAAATCATTATTCCCTCTTCTACAAAACATGCCAAGTTGATAGAAAATTTCCGCCTTGATGTCCGGATCAACATTTACAGACGCTTTTGTGATCAGCACTTCAAGATATTGGAAATCTTTCTTAGAAATTTCTTTCCTCTTGAAAAAATCAGGAATATCAAGGCTGTTTTTTGCTCTAACCATTCTTACGACAATACTATCCGGCATACTTACGACAGCATCGTCTATAATTCTTATTCCTTTGTTTACAGTACCTATCTTAGTCAACACATTCCATGAATCCCTGCCCGTCATGGTAATTGCGCTACCAAGATATGCCTGCACCTCACCATCATTAGGGGATAAGACCCAAGCCTTTTGTAAATACTCTACGGCTTTTCTAGAAGCATCTTTTTCTTTCAATGTTGCTAAATTATGATAAGCAATTCCCAGCATTTTAAATTTCTGAATATCGGGCGAGGCAGGTCTAATCTCACTTTCGATTTTCTGGACAAAATCTTGGAGAACTTCTTTCTCTCTCAATCCATATAATTGTTGCAATTTAATCTGCGCATAACAAGGCACTGATATGTTCAAAAAAATAATTCCTATAAGCCACGATATTTTCATATATGAACGTCAGACTTTTTCAGAATAAAACTGTAATATACTCCGTTAAAAGCCGCTCCACTAATAAGAATATTCTTAAAATCTCTTTCATATAATTTACTTTGTACATCATATTTTGGAGCGAAGCCATTTTCTAGCGCTAATATTCCGGCTATAGTATTTAAAATGGCCGTGGCAGATTCCAGAGTACCAACAATATTTTGAGAATTAGCAATCTCTTTAACATTCACAATATTCTTAATATCTGGCAAAATTTGTCCAAAATTGCATGGAATATGCAAATCGACATCCTCTGCTCTTAAATTTGTCATTTGCAATGTCTTTTCTATACATTTTTTATAACTTTCAATAATATTATTGTCATAATAACTACTCGTCATCGAGAGGCCATCTATTTCTGCATAAACTCTAGCATTTCGATGTTTAGCATGCTCTGCGCTTTCTATAATTAATGTGGCAGCACCTTCAGAAAGGAAGCTATCTGAATATCTTTTTTCTTTCATCATTAAATTATCGAATTGGGAAATCTCATCCGAACCTCCAACGACAATAATTTCATTTCTATTCTGCTTAATTAACTGCGCTCCATATTGCAATGCTGCAAATGGACTAAATTGACCAGCGACTGTTGTGTTGCACCCTTTTATTCCAAAAGCAATGGACGCCTGTCCCGCAACTGAATTTTGGACAATATGTGGGAAATACAACGCAGAGGCAAATTCAATCCCTTCAATTTGTATTCCGTGATAATATTTCTCAAATGTTTTTAAAGGGCCCTTAGCGACACCCCAAATCATCCCAATTTTTGTCCCGTCCCCAATATCATAATTTGCATCTTCTAATGCCTTTCCTATGGTCTGGATTGCAAATTGTGATATGCGTGGAGCTTTTTTAAATTTCTTAAATTCAGGATTACTTAAAGTAAATTCATCAAAAGGCTCAATGTGTTCTCCCGTTAAAATATCATTGGCTCTTAGCAAATTCACAAAAGAACTTTTTTGAGTTAAAGGCGTACAATAACCAAATCCCGTTATCACAATTTTTGTTTTCTCCGCAAAATCCTGAGCCAGCGTACTCCTTACTACATCTTTTCTTTTTCCAAAAACAACTGAAACATTATTGCCGCCAAAAGCGAAGCTGTTAGATAAAAAATAATCGTATTCTTTATTTATGGGTTTATTTATTACATAGTTCAAATCACATGCTTCCCGTTTCTTCGTAAAATTTACAATAGCAGGAATAAGATCATGATTCATGCAGTCGATAGATATGACAGCCTGAATTATACCCGCTGCCCCTAAGGTATGTCCTTGCATGGATTTTGTTGTGCTGATATATAATTTCTCTGAATGCTCCCCGAAATAATTATTAATAGCGAGAGATTCTGTTTTATCGTTAGCTTCTGTTCCTGTTCCATGAGCACAAACAAAAACAATATCTTCTTTATTTATTCCGGCTGATTCCACAGCGGCTTGCATAGTCCGCATAGCCCCATTCCCTGTGATATCAGGAGAAGTTGCATGATAAGCATCCCCACGAAACCCATAACCTAAAATCTCAGCGTGAATTTTGGCATTTCTCTTTTCAGCATGTTCTTCACTTTCAATCACCATAAAAGCGGCCCCTTCACCTAAAGCAAGGCCAATTTTCTCGCTAAACGGAGAACATCCTTGCTCGCCGAGCGATTGCAGGCTATTAAATCCTGCAAAAGTTGTTTTCGCCAAACTATCTGATCCGCCGACAAAAACCACATCGGCTTGGTTTGTCGCTATCAAATCATAGGCATAACCAATAGCATTGTTGCTGGCACTACAAGCAGTGACGAATACCATCTTTGCGCCATTAATATTCAATTTTTTATTTAAATAATCAATTGCGAGAAAATTATTTTGATAAACAGAACTCAAATCTATTTCTTCATCGTTAAGATCATTATCATAAATTTTTTCTAAGGTAAGAATATTGCCATTACATGTTCCAAAAGATACCGCACATCGATAGGGATCTTCTTTGTCAATATCTAACCCGGAATCTTGAATGGATTCTTGCATGGCTAAATAGGCGAGTTGGCTTGTTCTATCTTTAATCTCCTGAGGAAAACCACTAGGAAAATTCTCAACTTCTCCACACATCTGAGTTAGCAGTTTATTCAAATTAAGAAATTTAACTTTTCTTATACCGCACGTTGCTTTCTGTACATTTTCAAAGACTTCCTGTCTGTTATTACCTAAAGAGCAAATCATCCCCATACCGGTAATAACGGCTCTTTTAAAAGTTTTTTTAATGTTGTTTGTCGACTTTGTGATCATTTTGAATATCCGCCATCCACCTTAATACAAGTACCAGAAACATAAGAAAAGTCCCCACTCACTAAGCATAAAACTACTTTTGAAATCTCTTCAGGTTCACCGACTCGTCTTAAAATAGTCGTGTTGATAATTTCTGAAATCTTGTCTTCAGGCATATCCTCGATCATTTCCGTTCTCATTAAGCCAGGAACAACAGCATTTACAAAAATAGAATATTGCGCAAATTTTTTTGCAAGCAATTTAGTGATGCCTATAATGGCACCTTTAGAACAAGCATAATTTGCTTGACCTGCCCTCCCAAACACTCCAGAGATAGAAGAAATATTAATTATATAGTTTGATTCTGCTGATTTTTTCATGATTTCAGCAGCCATCAGAGATGCATTTAATGTGCCCTTGATATTCGTTGTTATTACGCTGCCCCAATCATCTTTTTCCATATCCAAAAACAAGTTATCCTTATTTATCCCTGCGTTATTGATTAATATATTTAATTTGCCAAATCTTGTTTCAATATCTTTAAAAATCATTCGAAGAAAATCCGTATCCTTTATAGAACCTTTATAGAGAATAAGTCTTTCGCGCTGGGGCGCCGGCAAGCTTTCCTCCATCTTTTTCGCAGCAATATCATCATTAGAATAAACAACAATTACCTGTGCGCTTCGTTTCAAAAATTCCAAAGCAATACATCTGCCGATACCTTTTGTTCCGCCAGTGACGACAATCACTTTATTAGTAAACATATTAGAAATTAACCTGATCTAATCCTTCAGCAACGTATAAAATATTACCAGAAGTTAGCCTGAAATCTGTCAAAGCCAAGTTTTTAATGAGAGCTACTAAAACAGCTAATTTTACGGGGCTTTTTTGCATTGCATATACTTTCATTTTGCGACGATAATCTCGCAGTTCACTTTTATCTACCATTTCAAAAATTGACTCTGTACAAATACCATGAAAAGCTATCTGCGAAGATTTAAATTCTTTAGCAAGGGAACGAATCAAGGCATGAAGCGCTTCATCATAAATAGGTGACGTTGGGAAATTACATGAGTGACTGATCCCCGGGTTCGTTGTTATAAATAAAAACTTGCCGCTTTTACCTTCCCGATTCAATATGCTAATTATTAATTTAATTGATTTAAACAGTTCATTAAGCTGGTCGCAGATAGCCTGAGAATACGAAAGACCTACTTGTTTCATTTCATCTATGAAATTCGAATTAAAAATAAATATATTATTTTCAGACAAGCTGTCTTTAATAAAAGCCTCGAATCCTTCATCTTTTATTGACAACTTTAATGCATCAACGACTTGGGAATCAGAAATTTCATGATTTTTTTCAGGATATGATTCTTGAAAAATTATTACTTTCGTATCTCCCAAAGACAAAAACTCCTTTAAGATAGCTTGACCAAGGAGATTCTTATAACTATTCAAACAAACTAAATTCATATTTAAACCTTAGATAAAATACAATACCCATATATCCACTTGGGAGACTCAATCCCCATGATTAAAACCTTATCTTTTAAAGCTAATGAACAATTGTTTAATAATTTATCCAACGCAAGCAACAATGCTCCTGCGGGAATATTGCCCGTGAGATCTCCGCAGTAAAAGTAATTATTAATCTTAAATTTTTCATTTAAAGCTGCAACCAATCGATGACTAGCTTGAGGACCAACAATGAATCTAAAATCAGATGGGGCCGATTTAGTTTCTGAATATATCCTTTTTAATACTGTCTCCGTAACATGAGGCAGATAGGCTTGGATATGCTTTGGGAAATGTTTGATCATTTCACCTAACAAAAATTCCGTATTCCCCAGCTGCCTTTCCTTTGACCCACCTAGAGCAACAACAAACCCTGACGGCCACTTCGAGAAAGATGACTGCGAAATAGTTTTTTCAATAATCAAAGAATGATCCCCAATTTTATTTTTACTAATTACAACTGAGGCTGCACCGTCTCCAAAAATCAAGCTGCTCATTAAATCTTTAACTAAATAATTATTTCTATTCTTTAACAATAACGGATAATAAATGTTTGAAAATGATTCACTCCCAACAACGACCGCATTCTCAACTATTCCATTTTTTATAAAGCTTTCAGCAATCAAAATTCCCTGCATAGGGACAGAGCACCCTCCCCTTAAATCGAGTGTAATAATATCCTTAAAACCAACTCTTTCTTGAATAAGTGCTGACAATTGAGGAAGCGCATAATCGGGAGTATTTGTACAAGATATTAACAACCCTACGTCCTTAACGTTAATTTTAGAACTATGCAGTGCATTTTTTACTGCCATGCAGCAAAAATCAGAATTATTTTGACCTGTTATGTTTTCACCAGTCCGATAATCAACAGCGAAATATCTACTAGTTACGCCAAAATAATTGCCGATAAGCGCTATCGAATCCCCAAATATCTCGCACAACATCTCATTTGTAACTGCCTCTTTCCCAGGGAGGTATGCGCCAGTGCCTACGATATACGCCATTTTTCAATCTCCATAATTATCATAAATTTCATAAACAGCTACCCGTGGACAACATTTTATTTTATTTAGGTCACCTTCGTTAGGCTCAATTCAAAAATATAATCACAAACCGAACATGCCGTAGCAAATTTATTTTTTGCCGTGTCCTCAGTTAATTTCCCAATTTTTAACCCAAATTTCTGTTCAATTCCAACCGCCAACTCCAATCCATCAACTGAATCCAAATCCAATCCTTCCTTTCTAAAAAGAAGGGTATCATCCCCAACATCATTTATTGACAGTCCTAAATCCTCCAAATTTAATCTCTTGAATATCAAATCTTCTTTTACCCATTTTAATAATTTAGTTTTACTTCCTAATAATTCGTTTTTCTCCATAAAAATCTCCTTCAATAAAAATTAATGTTTATTTTTCAATTTCATATACAAAAGAAAATTTCCGGTTACTTTAAGTTTGTCGTCTACATAAACTTGACCGCTTGCTTCACAAAAATTATCCATCAACGATGGTCCAATTTTAGTTTTAATCCGCAATGTAGCCGGTGGAGTGACTCTTGATTTAAATTTTACAAAATTTATTTTTGACAAGAAAAAATCATATTCATCACCACCCAACTTTCCTCCGCTTTTATTTTTCAAATTATACCCAATTAAAAATCCTGCAGCCTGCGCCATCGTTTCAACCAACAATACACCCGGAACAATCGGATCACCGGGGAAATGCCCCACAAGAAATATGTTATTCTTCAAAATACTTGAAGATGCCTCTATTGTATCCACAGAGATTGAGTCGATTGAGTCTATGAACAGAAACGGTTCCCGATGCTTCAATATTTTCTTAATTGCATCTAAATTAAATTTCATATTTATTGCTCCAAAATAATAATTGCAATTGCATTTTCTCTTGAATGACTAAATGACACATTGATCTTTTTAATTTTTTTGCGCAACAGTTCTTTTTTGAGCGCTCCATAACAATTAACATGCGGACTTCCATTTTTATTATTCAAGAATTCAATTTCCGAAAAAAGAAAATCTTTCTTTAATCCTGTACCTAACGCCTTAAAAAATGATTCCTTCCCCGCAAAACGCACTGCATAATGCTTGTATGCGTTCTTGAACAATGCGCAGTGTTTTATTTCTTTTTCCGTAAAGACGCTGTTTAAAACACTTTTATTTTTTAAAAGATCAGAGTTGCTAATAATCCTTTTAATTGTCGAAATATTTACTATATCTATGCCAACAAAAATCAAATCCGCCTCGTCGTTATTAAAATTTCTACTGTTATTTTTAAAACTGGGCGGGCTTAATGTCTTCCCCTATTTCCCTTTTATTTAAGGCTCCTATAGCCGCTACCCCTAACGACGATAAGATATGCCTTCACACTAAACCCGCCCAAACTCAAAAATTACTTCTTAACGTCAGCTTTTTCTTCGGCTTTCAGACATTTTGAGCACGGCTTTAAGCCTTTGGCGGTCGCTTGCTGCTCGTCGAGTGTGGTCGTCTCCTTATTCACAACCAAACCACACGTCGGAGCATGATATTTTTTCCCATGCTTTGTCACGACGACATCGGCCGCCATAGCCAACGATGAAACCAATAAAACAGCCGCACACAATCCCGAAACTACGAACTTCTTAACCATTTCCCTCTCCTTTTGTTATTTGTTTTTACTTACTGATTGCTTGTAAACCCACCGCCAGTCAAGCCATCAAGCAAAGCGGTCAACTCTTCAAAGCGCATTTCTTTTTCTAAAAAATCCTCATCTTCGGCATCCTCTCTGGACGCTAACTGAAATTGCAAACGCCGGCGCTCAAAATACAAACGTGTCACCTGGTCCAAAATATCCTGACGCAGTTCGCTCATCAGCTTTGAACGCGAATCAATCGATGTGTGATCAGTGCTCCAGACAAAATCGCCAAAATCCCACGACACAGACGTGCTCCAATCCAAATAATCGCGCCCCTTCGTCAAAACATCCGGGTTAGGCCCCGTGTCCCAATGATACATTTCTCCGTCGGCACGGTTAAGACCCAACGACACTGTTGGGAAAAAAGCTTTCATCCGTGCCTGATTGTGCCAACTGTTGATCTGAGACGGATTGACCTTGGCATAAGCAATGGCCATGCGCTGGACTTCTTTGATCGTCGGTTCATCTTTAAAATCCGGGACTAAAACTTTTGAAAGACTCGACACATCGCTCTTTGCTTGCGTCATTTCAAAAATTCCATCGTCGCTTGCGACATACAAATTCCTCTGGCTATCCATTGATAAATCCGTAATCGAATGACTGGGGATATCCGGCATTTCGTTTTTCCAATCGTTTTCTTTGAATAAAAAGATGCGATTGTACACCGCGGTGTACAATTGGTCCGTCTTTTTCTCGTCGCTGAGCACAAAAAACCTATTAAGTTGATTAACCGGCAAGCCTTCGAGAGAAATCTTTTTCCACGTCGATCCAAAATCTGCGCTCGTCGATATTTCTTGGGCAGAGGCAACAAAAATTTCTTTGTGATTGCCAGAGTGATCGATATCTTTGATTTGCCTTTCAAAAACCGGCTCATCTTGACTTTCGCCGTCGTCAACGGTTCGGGCCCCTAAGGCATACACTTTTTGAATGCTTTGGCTATTCTTATCAATCCGGTAAATCTCTGAATCCGTCGCGGCATAAAGATACATCGCGTCATCGACCAAACTAAAAATTTCCTTACGCCCAAGTTCCCAGCCAGCTTTTTTCCAAACCTGTTCATTGACCTGGCGAATGTATAAGCCATCCGCTGTCCCCACATACAGCGCCTTGGCATCGAGCAGCACGCAATTGCATTTGCGGCCAAGCATATTGGCTGGCCAAAAGGTATTTCGCCACGATACGCCTTTGTCGTCGCTGACAAACACGCCCGAATCGGTCGCGCTATATATAGATGAAGAAACCGTCAAATTTTGGATGATTTGATGGACAGCTGGTGTGGAACCATGATTTTGCAAAACCGGCACGAATCTGCTTTGGCGGTCAGAAGCCCGATAAATCGCTTGGTCTGTGCCTGCAAGGATATACGACTCACCTTTCAGTGGAAAAAACATGCAGTTGACCTTGCCTTCGCTAATTTCAAAGGATCGCTTGCGCCAAGCTTCGCCTGCAGCCGCAGTGCTAAAACCGGCACAATGCAAAAAAATGATCATCATGACAAATAATTTATACGTTCTCATTCTCGGTGATATCCCGGTACATTTTGACAACGTCCATCAGATCAAGAGCGCCATTAACCGCTTGCCTAAAATCCGGGTTGTAGCGTTCGATGAGCTTTTGGTAATGCTCGATATATTCGAGCATCGCCTCCAAACCAACCTCTGACTTGAGTCGCGTCAAAATCGCCAGCATGGTATAGAGGGCTACGGCATTGTTCTTTAAAAAGATCGGGGTATCGTTGGGAAAAGAAACTTCGGGGACTTTATCGTTTTGTTCGTCTGACGTCATGCCTTGCTCCTATCAGCCCCGCCGCACATGATGATATCGACGGGGACTTTGTTTTTCCGTTTAATCATCAAGAACAGCGTTTCATTCAACGCGACAAATATATCAAGAATTTGATTTTTTGTCAACTCTTTATTTGAGAAATAATCAAATTTATGGTCTTTTTTAATGCTATACGCACCATATATTTAAGTCAATATTGCCAAAATTCGGCTCTTTTTTTGAAAAATAATTTTTAATTAAAACACAAACTCTTGATTTTTTATCAAATCGTGGTAAGCTTATCCCATCGAAAGGAAAACTACCCCTATGCTTATCGGAAAACGACTTAAAGAACTTCGCGAACAAAAAAATATGTCCCTCAAAGAACTCTCCGAACAAAGCGGTGTGCAAATCGCGACCTTAAGCCGCATCGAAAATTTGAAAATGACCGGTACGATCAATTCGCATTTAAACATTGCCAAGGTTTTAGGCGTTGAGCTCGTGGATCTTTATAACCACGCCGATCAAACAGAAACCCAAACGCCGTCGGCGCAAGTCACAAAACCGCAAACCACCGCCGAATCGTTTACGTACAATGACCTGGCTTCCTATGAAATTTTGACGACACAACTTTTCAAAAAGAAAATGATGCCGATTGTTCTGCGCATTGAGCCGCAGGGTAAAACCAATCCCGAACAAAACCCTGCCAGCGCGGAGCGGTTTGTTTTTGTTTTGGAAGGCGAAGTCACGGCTTATATAGGGAAGGATGCTTATACACTTAAACCGAATAGCTCACTTTATTTTGATGCCAGCCTTGAGCATCATTTTGAAAACAACGGCAAAAAAACGGCCAAGGTCATTTCGGTCATAACGCCGGTGGCGTTGTAAGTGGGGTTAGGGGTTGGTGACTAGGGGTTAGGGATTAGAAAAATGGAATCAGGAATTAAAAATTTTAGAGATTTACTCATTTGGCAAAAAGGAAAAACTGTTGCCATTGAAATTTACAGAGCAACTGAAAAATTTCCACAGTCCGAAATGTTTGGGCTCAAATCCCAAATGCGCCGCGCCGCAGTTTCTATTGCCTCTAATATTGCCGAAGGTTTTAATCGGCACCACACTAATGAATATCGTCAGTTTCTCTATATTGCACTGGGCTCATGCGCCGAACTAGAAACACAACTCGAAATAAGCCATGAATTAGGCTATATAAAAAATGAACACCTCAAATCCTTTTTAAGCGAGATTGAACACCAATCACGAATGTTACGCAGTCTAATAGGAAAACTTAAAAACTAATAATGCTTTTACTAACCCCTAACCACTAACCCCTAGACCCTTTTTTAGGAGACTTATGCCAAAGATTCTCATCTGTGACGACGAAGAAGGTATCCGCGAATCGCTCAAACTGATTTTAAGCGATTTTTTTGAACTGATTGTCATCAGCGACGGCACGCAGTGTGTCGAAACGCTCAAAGGCGCAGCCGACGTGGGGCTTGTGCTTTTGGACATCAAAATGCCAAAAGCCTCGGGGCTGCAAATTTTAAAAGACATCAAAGCCAATTTTCCAAAAGTCAACGTGATTATCGTAACTGGCTACAAAAGTGTGGACACCGCCGCTGAAGCGGTGCGTTTAGGCGCGTCAGGCTATATCGTCAAGCCCTTTCGTTCCGACGAAATTCTCTCGACCGTGAGAAAGAATTTGGGGGTGAAGAGCAGTTGATAGATTTAAAGCTCAATCCTCTGGCAATATCTTCCATTCTAAATATTATATCTGGCGTGGCGATGATGCTCCTCTTCTTTCCACGTCACAATAATCGAAAAACTATACTTATCTGGGGATTCATTAGCTTTCTTTGCACATTCTGGGGCATCGGTGTACTGATTGTATCTTTAACACATCAACTTAAAATGGCTATTCTTGGATGGCAAATTGCAGGAATCGCTGTAATCTTTGCTCCGGTAGCTCACCACCATTTTGTCTTAGCTTACATAGAATCAAAAAGCAAAAAGCAGCTTATAATACTTTATATCATTGCAGCTATCATTCTCTTCATAAATTTCTTTTTCCGAAACCTATTCATCCCAGATTTTAAAATTCGATTTGGAGATTTTTATTA
This sequence comes from uncultured Planctomycetales bacterium, assembly GCA_964474085.1. GTDB lineage: Bacteria > Omnitrophota > Gorgyraeia > Zapsychrales > JANLHA01 > JADLGJ01. Next base: position 25,301 of record CAYYRJ010000022.1, on the reverse strand, counting down.
CATTGATTGGCTGCCACATAAAAGCGTTATATACCTTTTTATGTATATAAGCTTTTACTGGATACTTCTCCTTTATTCGTTTTCATTGCTACTTATACATTTCAAGTTCTGCCCAAACGAAAAAAGGAATCAATTGAAATATATTATGCTTGGCTCGATTCTCATATGGATAGGAGCTCACGGAGACTTTCCACTTGTTTTTGGATATGCACTCTATCCGTACTCCAATTTCCTATTTACACTCGGCTGCTTAACTATTGGATATGGTGTTATTCGACACCAAGCATTTGATATTGAAGTTGTATTTCAACGCAGCCTTGTTTATTCCCTATTAATCACAACCATCACAATCGTTTACCTACTTTTTGTTCTTCTCGTCGAGAGATTCAGCCAAAACATCTTTCGCTACAATTCCATAATTGTTTCTATTTTATCCGCCTTTATCATTGCTATTATCTTTGTCCCTCTAAAAAACCAAATCCAAAAATTTATTGATCACTTGTTTCTAAAACAATCGCCCTTTCAACTCGCCGAACAAAATCAACTGCTGCGCGAGAATTCGGTTGACAGCGAAAAGATGCGAACAATCGCCACCCTAGCCAGCGGGGTTGCGCACGAGATCCGCAATCCCTTGACCGCGCTCAAAACTTTTGTCGAATATTTCCCCAAGAAGAAAAACGATCCGGCCTTTATTGCAAAATTTGAATCTATCGCCTCGACCGAAATCAACCGCATCGAAAGCATTCTCAACGAGCTCTTGGCTTTTGCCAAGCCTTCTCCCCTTTCATTGACCGACACAGACATTAAAAAAACACTCGAACACGCGCTTAACTTAACCGCCAATCAACTGGGCAAAAACAAAGTCGAGGTCAAAACCGATTTTTCTAACGACCTTCCCTTAATAAAGGCAGATACAAATAAACTTTTGCAAGTTTTTATCAATTTGATTCTCAATGCCAACGACGCGATGCCTGACGGGGGAACATTGATAATAATGACTAGGGGTTCGGGTCTAGTGGTTAGTGATTCTTCTAACCCCTCAATCAAAATTACTTTCACTGATACAGGATGTGGAATCGAACCCAAAGACCTTAGCAAAATTTTTGAACCGTTTTTTAGTACCAAAGAAAAAGGAACTGGCTTAGGGCTGGCTATCGTCAAAGGAATTATCGAGGACCACGGCGGCAAAATCACAGTCAAAAGCACAAAAAATCAAGGCACAGCGTTTACCATTACTCTACCTACGACTTCATCGAGCCTTGAGGTCAAACCATGAATCCGCTTAATCCACTGGCGATTTTATCGATTGTAAATTTTATCGTATGCCTGATTATTGCTTTAACTTTTTTAATATATGGTAAAAACAAATTGCACCGGACATATGGATGTTTCCATCTAGCCGTATGTATTTGGGCTTTTTTTGTAACTCTTGCCTGCACATCAAACAATCCAACTCAAGCATACTTTTACTGGCTGAATTCACATAGGGTCGGAATATACATCTCAATACTTTTTGCGCACAGCATTTATCAGTATTGTGGGCTTAAGTATCGAATATTTGTGCCCCTAATATATTTTTATGGATTGATAACTACATTTTTTTATACATACAACGATGGCTATCTTATTAATGATGGCGTTGTACTGCTTTTTACTAACGCTTACTATTTGGATGTTAAAAATCTTGAATTCAATTTCTTGACGTTACCTTGGTATATTCTAGCTGTTTGGGCTAATTCAATGCTTTATATATATTTTAAAAAATCAGAAAAATTCGGCAGCAAAACATCCTTGATCCTTTTAATAAGTGGGATTATTGGTTACATCGGTGGCACGTCAAGTTTTATACCAATGTTCGGCTTTCATAATTTTTATCCATTTACAATTATTCTAATATCTGCATACGGCCTTATCACAAGCTACGGCGTATTTCGCCATCAAATCCTCGAGATAAATATAATCATCGAACGTGGTTTGACTTATACGATACTTCTGACAATCTCATCATTGATATATGTCAGCCTGATTTTATTATCAGAACAGTTATTTCATGATAGGTTTGGCTACACATCGTGGACAATCAAAATAATCATCGTGTTTATAATTGCTGTTTTGTTCTCTCCATTAAAAAATAAAATCCAAAAATTTATAGATAAAATGATTTTTAAGGGAACCCCATTTGAACTCGCCGAACAGAATCAGCTGCTGCGCGAGAATGCGGTTGACAGCGAAAAGATGCGAACAATCGCCACCTTAGCCAGCGGGGTTGCGCACGAGATCCGCAATCCCTTGACCGCGCTCAAAACTTTTGTCGAATATTTCCCCAAGAAGAAAAACGATCCGGCCTTTATCTCTAAGTTTGAATCCATCGCCTCAACCGAAATAAACCGCATCGAAAGCATTCTCAACGAGCTCTTGGCTTTTGCTAAGCCTTCTCCCCTTTCATTAACCGATACCGACATCAAAAAAACGCTCGAACACGCGCTTAACTTGACCGCCAATCAACTGGGCAAAAACAAAGTCGAGGTCAAAGCCGACTTTGCCGACGATCTTCCCACAATTAAAGCCGACACAAATAAACTTTTGCAAGTTTTTATCAATCTGATTCTCAACGCCACCGACGCCATGCAAAATGGAGGAACTCTTACTGTCCTTACCAGCGTCCAGCCACCAACGTCCAGCGTCCAGATTTCTCTCACTGATACAGGATGCGGGATTGAGCCCAAAGACTTGGTCAAAATTTTTGAACCCTTCTTTAGCACCAAAGAAAAAGGAACAGGCTTAGGGTTGGCTATCGTCAAAGGAATTATCGAGGACCACGGCGGCAAAATCACAGTCAAAAGCACAAAAAGTCAGGGAACAACCTTTACCATCACCCTGCCGACGACCTCATCTCGTGGGGAGGCAACGCCATGAATCCGCTGAATCCCTTTGCGGCGTCGGGACTTATAATAATTATCTCCTTCACTCCCCTTTGCATATTATTGTTCTTTAATCAAAACAATAAGTCGAAATCTTTTTTTACATTCAAACTATATGTATTTTCTGTCTTGATGTGGGGAGTAGCAGGATTTTTCTGGGCAATGTTAAAAAATATAAAAATAATACTAATGCTTTGGCCAATTCCAATTACATTTGTAATGTTTATGGCGGCATTCTTCTATCATTCAATCATATTATTAGCCCATAAAAATAAACCCAAGCAGCTTTTCTTAATTTATTGTTTATCCACATTCTTTTCAATATGTGGCGCCAAAGGTTTGCTGTGGGATGGTGCAATTTATGTTTTTAATTCATTTTATTATCCTAAAGCAACGTTACTATACGGCTTAGGATTTATTTTTTGGCTATCGACCATTACCCTTGCCCATATTGAACTAATTAAATACTATCAACTTTCCCATCCCAAAGAACGTCTACAGATTAAATATCTTCTTTTTCTCTCTATTGGATTTATGGGAGGCGCCACAAACTTCTTGCCAGCATTTGGACTTAATATCTACCCCCATGGGAACTTTCTCGTTCCGATTCACGCCTTTTCAGTGACCTACGCCATTCTGCGCCATCAATTATTCGAAATAAAAATAGTGATTAAGAAAAGCCTCATCTATTCCTTTCTTATCCTGTTTGTTGCACTGCTGTATTTTTCTATTATTTTTATTTCTGAAAGAATTTTGCATGGCTTTTGGGGCTATAAGTCTCTGACAATCAGCGTCGCAACCGCTTTTCTGATCGGCATACTTTTCTTTCCTCTGCACAACTACATCCAACGGCTGGTTGATAAATTGATTTTCAAAAAAACCACTGAAGAAATTTCAAAAGAAAACGAGCTTTTGCGTGCGGAGGTTTTAAATTCCGAGAAACTCAAGTCCGTTGCTGTCCTAGCCAGCGGCATGGCGCACGAGATCAAAAATCCGCTGACCGCGCTAAAGACTTTTAGCGAATATCTGCCCAACAAGCTCGACGACAAAGAGTTTTTACAAAAATTCTCGCGTATCGTCGGCGGCGAGGTCAATCGCATCGATGAGCTGGTCAATGAACTTTTGGAATTTGCGCGGCCTACGCCGATACAGTTAAAAGAAACCAACGTCAACAAACTGATTGTAGACACGCTCGACTTTTTAAGCAGCAAATTCTTACAGCAAAAGATCACGGTCAAGCCCGACCTTGCGCCCGAATGCGATACGCCGATTATGCTCGATGCCAACAAAATTCGTCAGGCCTTATTGAATATTATTTTAAACGCCATCGACGCGATGCCCGATGGGGGAACTTTAACAGCAGTGACTAGGGGTTGGGGTCTAGGGGTTAGTGATTCTTCTAACCCCCAACCCCTAACCCCTAACCCCTTAATCCAAATTACTTTCACCGACACCGGATGCGGCATCGAGAAGGACAAGCTCGTCACGATATTTGACCCCTTTTATAGCACCAAGGATTCGGGTACAGGACTTGGCCTGCCGATTACGCACAGCATCATCAAAGACCATCACGGCGAAATCAAAGTCGAAAGCGTTGTCGGGCAAGGGACGACCTTTACGATCATCCTTCCCCGCAAAGATTAAAACTCGAACTAATATGCCTTTTTTCCTTCTCCCTTTTTAAGGGAGAAGGTTAGGATGAGGGTTTTAAAAAAATCCCCCTCACCATAATCCTCTCCCCAAAATATTTTATGGGGAGAGGAAACAGATACACAATTTCAAACTTTTCCCTGCTGATACAATTCGATTAACGCTTGGGCGGGCTGGAAGTGGAATTGGCGTAAAATATTATTTTTTATTTCGGTGATTGCTTCTTCTTTACTGCGGCCTTTGCGATACGGCCGGTCGGTAATCATCGCATCATACGTATCCGCAACCGCAATGATCGCGGCGACCATAGGGATCGCATCCCCTTTTAGTCCGTCGGGATAACCGGCGCCGTCGTAACGCTCATGATGGGACTTAACACCGTCGAGCGCATCTTTTAATTCAACAAGCGGCTTTAAAATCTCAACGCCATTGATCGTGTGGCGCTTCATGATTTCAAATTCTTCGGGCGTTAGTTTGCCGGGCTTATTTAAAATCACCTCCGGCACGCCGATCTTGCCGATGTCATGTAACAGACTTGCGATATGCACGTTTTCCAAAAACTTTTGGTCAAAACTCGCACTGCCGTTTTCGATCATCCTCTGGGCAATCATAACCGCGTAATTGGTCACGCGCTCTGTATGCCCGTGCGTGTACTCGTCTTTGATTTCTATTGCCGAAGCCAAAACAAGCGTGGTGCGAAAAAACAAATCGCGCGTCTTGTCCGCTTCGCGTTTGGCTTCTCTAAAAAGTTGAGCGTTTCGAATCGCCATCGCCGCGTCGGATGCAAGCGCGGCAAAAAAATCAAGCTCCTGCTGGTCAAACTTATCCCCGTCGTTTCGCTCTCCTAAGAGCAAAACCGCCTGCAGCTTGTCGCTATAATACGCCGGCACGCAGGCGACAGCACCGATCATGTGCATTTGGTCAGCAACCTTGTAGAGAAGTTCCTTTTTACCGTTGCCCTCGCGCATAATACTTTCTTGCCAAATCAATTTATTTATATCCTGCGTGACAATCGCGTTGCGGTTAAGGACCAGCGACCGATATTCTTTTTTGTTAAACAAAGCGATGATTGGATGGGTCTTGTCAAAACGGGCAAAGCCGGCGGGAATTCTAAAACCTGTTTCTCCTTTGGAAATGTTAAGAACAAAGCTGTCGAGATCAGAATCATAAACGATCATGCCCGCGTGTTTGATCTGCACTTTGCCGACGATCATCCGCACGATGAGCTTGATCAAAAGCTCCGGGTCATGGATCATGATCATGCCGCGGCTGGCGGCCTCAAGTTCTTTTTTATAGTCGATCTTGGTTGTCATTCAACCCTTATCCCTTCAATTCCTTAAGGACAATCTTTTCAAGTTCATCGAGAACAAGCGGCTTGTGAATAAACCCTGCCACCCCCAGCCGCTCGGCTTCGAGAATTGTGTTTTCTTCTTTAACGCCGGTAACCATCACGACCTTGGTCCCATTGCCGGCTTCACGCAATCTTTTAAGGACCTCGACGCCATTCATCTCTTCCATGCGCACGTCCAAAAGGACCAAGTGCGGCTTTTCCTGCTCAATGATCTCAAGAGCCTCGACCCCTCCGCTGGCGGTAAAGACCTCGATGTGGCGTTTGCGAAAATAGCTTTTGGCAAACTCACGGATATCGATTTCGTCATCGACAATTAGAAGTTTTGGCATATCCAATACCCTTTCAAGTGTTTCTAGTTTTGCAATCATCTGATCACCTTTACGCTGCTGGCAATGTTAAGTGAACGCTCGTTCCCTGTTTATATTTTGATTCGTAAACAACTTTTCCTTTATGGTTCTCTTCGATCAAGCGCTGAATAACATACAAGCCCAACCCCGTGCCTTTTTTGCTCGAGAGCTTGGTCGTAAAAAACGGGGTAAAAATCTTTTCTTTGTCCTGCTCTTGTATCCCGATGCCATTATCCTCGACGATAACGTCCAAATGTCCATTGCTGCCGCCTGCGGCTTTGATCTTGATCGTAGGACTGTAATTGGCTTCCTTGAGCTCAGCTTTTCGCTGCATCATAGCGTCATAAGCATTATCGATCAAATTAAAAAAAACTTCCTGCAACTGCGTAAAGTTACCATGAATCTTTGGCAAATCGGACGAATACTCATGGCTGATCGAAATTTCACCGGGTTTGATCTTAAACTGCGTCATATCCAGCGCGGCCTCAATCAACTGATCAAGAGAAATATCCTTAACGCTCGCGTCATCCTTGCGCGTGTATTTAAGAAGGCCCTGAACGATTTCACCGCCCTGCTGAACGTTGGATTCAATGCGATTAAGAGCATGTTCGAGATCCAGAATCATTTCTTTGACTTCAAGGGACATCGGCAAATTATGGCCAAGCTTTAACGTGTCTAGCGCATCTCCGGCGATAAAACCCATCGCGTGCAGACGATTATTGATCTGATGCGAAAGCCCGTCGGCCAGGGTACCGATTGTAGCCATCTTTTCGGCTTTGAGCAATTGGGCGTGGGTGTTTTTCATCTCTTCATAAAACTGTGCATTCTCAACGGCGAGTGCCGACTGATTGGCGAGGATCGAAAAAACCGACAAGTCATCCGAGCTATATGTTTTGCCAGAAATTTTGTTGCCCATAACCAAAATCGCGACTAATTTTTCGTCGATAAAACTTGGCACTACGATCGCGGCATCGATCGCTTTGAGTTCCGCCTCAAGGCGAGCTAGTTTCAAATCCCCATAATCCTGCGTGCGCTGTTTGATCTCGTCGTAAACAATTGGGTTTTGCGTTTCTTTAAGCATTTGTACGAGTGCGGTCGAATAATCAATGTCACTGCGAAACTTTTTACGCACCAAACGACTGCGATACGCGCCTAAACGAAACTTTTTGGCATAAACATCATTTAAAAAAACCATACTGTATTCGACACGAACGGTGCGCGTCATAATATGCACAATCAAAGTGACGAGCCGCTTTAAATCCTTGATTTTTCCCATCCCCGCCGACGCCTGCCGAAGCGTGGCCTGATACCGGCGCTGCTCTTGAAAAAGTCTGTCCTCCGCCCGCCGCTGGAAATAAACATAAATAAACGGTCCGACAGTAGCAAGCACAGTCGACGTGACGAGCGGTACCATCCACCAAGAGTCACCTAAAAGACCCACCAACTTATCACGCCACCCAAAGGCAAGAGCAAACGGCAAAGAAAGAACAAAGCTGTAAACTACAACAAAAATACCTGTTCGAGTCATTGCCAAAGATATATCAATTAAACGATAGCGAACTATCGCATAATTGATGATTATAATAAATATAGTTGCGGGAACGAATCCAAATGGGAATATTGACACCCCATAATTTGGGATAAAATCAACGCAGGCAATGGTGAAAATACCAAGTGCTAATAGAATGTATTTTAATTGTTGTTGACGAATCAAAGTTAACGTTGAACGCTGAAAAAAATAGAAATAACCTAATAAACCTAAAGATAAATTTATTAACCCCAAGAAAAAAACCAAAAACAGCGGGTGAAACGGCCCTGCTTTCGGATAAAAACCCCATGAGTAACTATGCACTCCACTAACGATTAGATTTGAAGAAGTTATAAAAAATACAAAGATTACACCTATACAATAACTAATAATTATATACTTCCGAGCTTGCAAAATCTTAAGAAAACTGTTTGCAAAATGAAAATACGTTACTGCAATAAATACGACACCAGGATATCCGATACGGAAAAGTTTCAAAGCAATATCCAGATCAACACTTCGATATGCCAATGAATAAGCAAACTGCCATACAGACGCACTTAAACATAATAATGAAAATGCAATATTTGTCTCAGATTTACGATTCTTAATGAAAACAAAAAAACCTAAAGAACCCAAAAGTATAGACGTCACCAAAGCTTCTAGTGATACAATAGACATCGTTAATCTCCATTTAATCTTGAGTAATATTATTAAAATAATTGCATCTATAGTAATCGAATAAATTATAAAAATATTCCTCATCCAAGACTGGAAAATAAAAACCCGCATCTTTAAGCTCAGAAAAAGTTAAATTTGAATCAATCAATGCTTGAAATCCAAAATAGGGCATAAATGGCGCAAGAAAGCTTTTGACAACTGAAGAAAATCCCATTTTTTCAAACTCATTCAAAGTTACCATTTTAGGTTCATCGAGTTTAAACAACGAACAAATAGTAGCAACCATTAACTTAATTTCAATCCAATTCGGCATCAAGACATGATAAGTTCGGCATACTTTATTACGAGATGCAATTATATAAATTATGCTTGCAGCTATGTTCGCTGGAATAATATTCAAATGGGCAGTATTATTTATTGGGATGCATGACAAAGTTTGCTTAAGTAAAACCCTGAACAGTTTATATAAAAGCCCAGGGTTCAATACTTTACCATCAGGATAATCACCAACGATCACTCCTGGTCTATAAATTCTTACAATAAACTTGCAATTATAATAACGATCTAAAATTAAATTTTCTGCCTCATGTTTACTTTGCTCATAATAATTATTAAAACCTTGATTTTTATTTAAATCATTCTCGGAAAATATTCCAATATAATCTCCAGCAACAAAAACTGTGCTAATATACTCAACGCAATCTAGATTTTCCATTCGTTTTGCAAATTCAAAAATATTTCTTGTGCCAGTTAAATTAACCTTTCGCACTTCATCTAAACTCTCAGAGAAACTAGTTAAGGCTGCGCAATGATAAATTTGATTTACATTCTCAACTAAATATTTCACCTCTTCTCGATTTAATCCCAAATCTATCTTTGACAGATCACTCCTAAAAACTCTAATGCGAGAAATGCAGTTGGAATCACTCAAGCTAAAATGGCATCCAACAATAGTTTTCAACAACTTACTGACTCTACAAATAGATTCCTCGTAATTCAAGCCACGAATCAACAAGTTAATTTGACAATCAGACCTTTCAAGCAGAGTCTTTAGCAACCGTGAGCCTAATAATCCGGTTGCCCCCGTTAAAAGCACATTATTTTTCTTATTCAAATTCATTGCACAAATCAAATTAATATTTCTTAACAACCAAACAAACGTTATTCCCCCCAAACGCTTGGGAGGTATTTAAAACGACATTGACTTCTTGTCGTCGACTATTGTTGGGAACCACGTCAAGGTCACACAAAGGATCAGGATTTTCAAAATTTATGGTCGGCGGGATTTCGCCGTATTTTATGGCCAAACAGCACGCAATGGATTCCAAGGCCGCCGCCGCACCCATCGTATGCCCAAGCATTGATTTAATTGAACTCATCGGTATCCGCTCTTTCAAATGCCCAAACACCTCATGATATGCCACACTTTCTGCCCTATCATTTTCAATCGTGCCCGTCCCATGCGCTGAAATATAATCAATGTCTTCCGGTTTTACCCCGCCAGACTTTAAGGATTTACGGATAGCGCTAGCTACACTATACGGATCAGGATTTGTCATGTGATGCGCATCACATGACATACCGCAACCAATAATTTCTGCATATATTAGGGCATTGCGCTTTTTAGCGCTTTCTAAACTTTCCAAAAACAACATCCCTGCGCCCTCGCCGGGAATCATCCCTTTGCGATTTGAATCAAAAGGTTGGCACTTTTCTGCAGCAATTGCATAAACACGATCAAACCCAGTATATGTAATACGTGATAATCCATCAGCACCTCCCACAATAGCAGAATTCGCAATCCTAGATTTAATCAAATCAAATCCCATGCTTATGGCACAATTTCCAGACGAACAAGCAGTCCCAAAAACATAGTTCTGACCCGTCGCATGAAACTCTTTTGCAATACTTGTACTTAAAAGATTCGAAACAAGTGCAAAAGATCCTCTTCTGTAATTTGACATAGTATTTTTTTGGTAATATGAATCTCCCATTTTCTCTAGAATATTATTTTCTGCATTTGTTGTGCCAACACAGATAACCATCTTATTTAAAGACTTCTGATCAAAAAAGATTTTTGAGTCAACAACCGCTAACTTAGCTGCTATTCCCGCAAATCGAGAAGCACGCCCCAAGACATTTAATTTTGAATTATGGATGAACTGTGATGCATCAAAATCTTTAACCTCACCTGCAAAATGGCAATCATGGCTTGACGTATCAAAATTTTCAAGCCTGCTAATCCCCGACTTGCCTGCCAAAAGATTTTTCCAAAACTCTTCCCAGCCGATGCCGATTGAAGAGACGACACCAAGTCCGGTGACAACAACACGACGATTATTGGTCACTGGTTTGACCTCCAATGCCATATAACACTAAAGCCGCCTGTGCGGCGGCTTCGATTAAAAGCGTTTCGGGATAATGTTCCAAACGTTCGGGTGATTCTAAAAACGGCCATTCGTTAGCGGTAATATTTTTGATGGCCACAAGACTTTGTCCGGGGATGTATCGCTCAACACGGTCAAGCAATACAAAGGGATACGCGTGCGGTAGAATCTTTTTTAACTGGTTGTTGTCGAGCATAGTCTAAGAGCAATAGTACTTTTTAAAAATCAAAGATAAGTAATTATACCTACGAACATTGAATTTCGTCAAGCGGAGATTAAATTATTCCGACGGAAATTTTTAATCACTATTGCGCTAACTTCGCAATAGCTTTCTTAAAAGCAGGTAGGGACTCTTTGATCGTTTGCCAAATAATTTGAAGATCGACGCCAAAATATTCATGGATGATTTTATTTCTCATGCCGGTAACATCTTCCCAAGGGATATCTGCGGCAGTCGCCTTGGTTTTAGCAGACAATTTATTCGCCGCTTCGCCGATAATTTCAAAATTTCGGACAACGGCATCAATAATCATCTGATTCTTTGAGAATTTCAAAAAAGAAATCCCCTTTGTATACTCTTCAATATGCGCAATTGCGTCGAGAATATCTTTAATATACAGCTCTTCGCTTCTTAGGCTCATAAGAATATGACTTCGCTAAGAATTTCTTTTTTTATAAGTGGCTTTAACGCATTGCGGGTAACCAAATCGACTTTAACGCCCAAGGTGCGACTAAGCTGTCTTTCAAGCTCGACAAATTTAAAAATGGTTGGCGTTTGCGAAAATTCAACCAGAATGTCAAGATCACTTTTAGCTGTTGCCTTGCCGCGGCTGTATGACCCAAAAACACCGACAGCTTTGACATGATACGTCGTCCTAAAAGACTCCCGGTGCTTATCAAACAGATTTTTTAATGTTTTTAATGTTTTCATGACAAAATCCCCTTAAGAAATTTGCTATAACTATACCCGAAAATATAAAACTACGTCAAGAGGAGATTAAATTATTCCGACGGAAATTCTAAAAGGACAAAGCGTCGATATCAGAGGGTTTTTCGATATTGTGGACACGCAAGGCAGGATTGATGCGGCGGATAAGCCCTTTGAGCACTTTGCCGGGGCCGATTTCGACAAAATCCTCGACTCCCAAAGCGGCCATTTTTTCGACGCTGGCAACCCATTGGACAGAGGAGGTAATCTGCAAGCCCAGATTCTTTTGGATCAATGCCGGGTCGGTTGACGGGTCGGCATCGACATTGCTAAGGATGGGAATATGCGGGGCAGAAATTTTAACTTTGGCCAGCTCGCCGACAAAATGATCGGCAGCCGATTGCATCAACGTCGAATGAAAAGCGCCGCTGACGTCCAATGGGATTACACTTTTGGCACCGGCACTCTTTAACTTTTCGCAAGCAGCCTCAACTTTTGGAGCATGGCCGGTAATGACAATTTGTTCAGGGGAATTAAAATTAGCAACCTCGGCCCCCGTCTCTTGACAGACTTTTGTCACGACATCTTTTTGTAACCCGATAATTGCCGCCATCTTGCCATGATTAAGGTGGGTTGCCTGCTCCATAAAAAACGACCGCCGCTCGACGAGCCTCAAAGTATCCGCAAACGACAGCGCCCCGGACGCGACTAAGGCCGCATACTCGCCTAAACTTAAACCGGCCGTAAATTTTACCTGAACATTTTTAAATTTGGGATGCGCTTCAAACGTTTTAAGCGCGGCAACACTCATCGCAAGAATCGCCGGCTGGCAATACGCGGTTGTCGTCAATTTTTCTTGCGGGCCGTTAAAAATCACATCGGACAAACCGTTTTTAAGAATCCCATCCGCCTGGTCAAAAATCGCTTTAGCGACGGGAGAACTTTGAAAAAACTCAACACCCATCCCTATCCTTTGTGCGCCCTGCCCCGGAAAAATCAATGCGATCGTCGTCATTTTACCACCTAACCACAGTTGCCGCGGCGACAAGTCCGGCACCAAAAGCGACTAAAACAACCACATCGCCTTTTTTAATTTGCTTATGCTCAATTGCCTCGTCGAGCGCTACCGCAATCGAAGCGGCGGACATATTGCCGTAACGGTGAATGTTAACAAAAATTTTTTCTTTAGGAATTTCGAGCTTTTTGGCGACCGCGCTTATAATCCGGTCATTGGCCTGATGCGGCACCACACAATTGACATCCGAAAGTTTGAGCCCCGCCTTTTTGACAGCAATCTCGACGGCTTGTGCCATCGAATTGACCGCAATCTTAAAAAGTTCCTGTCCCTGCATCAGCACATAGGGAATCGCCATTGTCTTGTTTTTGACGTTTAACGATTCACGGTCTTCGCTGACGACCGTCATCAAATCGCTGTATTCGCCCAACGCATGCAGGTAATCCGAAATAATCCCGCGCTCCCCGCCGACCATACCCAAAAGACACGCGCCGGCCCCGTCGCCAAAAAGCACGCACGTGTTTCGGTCCGACCAGTCGATCAAAGATGTGATTTTTTCAGAGGCAATGACCAGCGCATTTTTGTAAGTCCCGCTGACAAGATATTGTTTGGCTGTTGTCAACGCAAACAAAAATCCAGCGCACGCGGCACTCACGTCAAACGCCGCGGCATGTTTGGCGCCTAAGGCTTTTTGTACAAGACAGGCTACCGACGGAAAATTACTGTCCGGGCTAATGGTTGCAACAATGATCAGATCTAATTTGGCCGGGTCAAATTCCGCACGTCTAAGCGCTTGTTTGGCGGCTTTGATCGCCAAATGGCTTGTGCGCTCGCCCTTGGCGGCGATGCGCCTTTCCTTAATACCGGTGCGGGTTGTGATCCACTCATCGCTGGTCTCAACCATTTTTTCGAGATCAAAATTGGTCAAAACTTTTTCGGGGACAAAACTTCCGACGGAAATGATACCGACATTTTTCATAAGGCGTTTGAAATTTCTTTTTGAAGCGCATCGATAATGCCGTGATCGACTTCGCGCATCGTCGCACGAATTGCGTTTTTGATCGCCTTGGGACTCGAACGGCCGTGGCTGATCATAACAATCCCGTTGACGCCTAAAAGCGGCGCTCCGCCGTATTCGGCATAATCGACCTGCTTTTTGACATTATCAAGTTTGGATTTCACTAAAAATGCGCCAAAGATTGCGATCGGACTTCGTTTGATTTCGCGGCGCATCAGGGCTGAAGCTGATTCCATAAGCCCTTCAGAAACTTTTAAAACAATATTGCCCACAAACCCGTCGCAAATAATGCAATCGGATTTGCCGGTATACACCTCATTGGCTTCAGTGTTACCGATAAAATTTTTGACTTTTTCGGTCAAAAGCTTATGGATTTCTTTTACAAAATCCGTGCCTTTGGTCGATTCCTCGCCGATATTCAAAAGCCCAACCGTCGGGTTAGGCTTATCGAGCACTTCACGCACATAAACCGCCGCCATCTGGGCATTGTGCAAAAGATGCTGCGGCTTAGGGTCCGTATTAGCACCGACGTCGATGATAAATGAAAAGCCTTTGAGTGTCGGGATCGTCAATCCGATGGCTGGCCGTTCAACGCCTGGAATCATTCCCAAATTGATGGTCGCCGCTGCAACCACAGCGCCCGTGTTTCCGGCGCTGATAAAAGCGTGATATTGCGGATCTTTTAAAAGATTAATGCCAATCGTAATTGACGAGTTGCGTTTTTTACGGATAACATTCGTCGCCGGTTCATCCATCCCGACAACTTCATCGGCATGAACAATCTCAATGCGAGTGCGAGCGACATCATACTTCTTTAGTTCTGCTTCAATTTCCTCTGTACGGCCAACCAAAACAATCGTGACATCAAATTCTTTGAGGGCATCAACAACACCTGCAATCACAGCCTCTGGGGCGTGATCTCCACCCATTGCATCAACGACAATTTTCAAGGAAAACTCCTTTGAATAGACGCTAGACGTTGGTAGCTAGCCGCTAGAAAGCTTAAGCAAATTTACAAGCGTCTCACGCCTTAAACGACGGCCTTAACTTTTTTTGTCTTTTTTCTCTTTGACTTCTTTAATGACGACGGGTTTTCCATCATAAAAACCGCAAAATGGACACACGCGATGAGAAAGAATTGGTTTTTTGCAATTCGAGCACGCGCTTAAACCGGCAATACGCGCTTTCCAATGGGTCCGGCGCTTGCGTCCACGCTGGACCGAATGCTGTCTTTTTGGTAATGGCATTGAGGACTCCCTTTCTTAAGACGCTGGAGGCTTGTGGCTGGACGCTGGAAAAACTCCAACGGCCAACGTCTAACGTCCAACGACTATTCTTTACATTGACACTTTTCGTTATTTAAATTTACACCGCACGACGGGCAAAGCCCTTTACAGTCGTTCTGACACAAAACAATTGTGGAAATATTCAAAAGCAACTCTTGTCGAATCTCTTCGCCTAAATCCACAAATTCAACCGACGGATCAATATCAATATGCACGGCAAATTGATCTTTGCGCGACACGGTGACCGGCTCTAAACATCGGGCACACAAAAATTCATATTGGCCCTCGACAGCAAGATCAGCGACAACCAGATCCCGCTTTTTATAAACTTCCCCTTCGACCTTCAGAGGAGAAACCAATTTGAGCTCATCAGCGCCAAACCCGATTTCTAAAGCGTCTATCGCTTCGCTTAACTCCAAGCCTTCTTGCGGAATTCCTTTGACCTTGATCTTCACCGCTTAAGGCGCTCCTTTAACGGGCCCTCCACAAATTTAGGGACAAACTGAGAAATATCCGCACCTAAGCTCGCAGCTTCTTTTAAAAGTGTCGACGACAAAAACGCGTAATTCTCAGAGGGCATCAAAAAAATCGTTTCAACATCCGGCGCTAAACGGCGATTCGTCAAAGCCATTTGAAACTCATACTCAAAATCTGATATCATCCGCAAACCGCGGATTAAGACATTGACTTTCTTTTTGCGCGCATACTCGATGACCAACCCGTCAAAACTCTCGACCACAACACCCTTGATATGACTCGTCGCTTCCGTGAGCATTTTGACACGTTCAGAGGTCGTAAAAATCGGCGTTTTGTGATAATTGCTCGAAACAGGCACCGCCACAATCACAGAGTCAAAAATCTTGGACGCGCGGTCAATCAGATCGATGTGCCCGTTGGTAACAGGATCAAAGCTTCCCGGATATATGGCAATTTTGGACATAAGTTACTCGTTTAACTTGTTTTAAGCGCCTGAAAAACAGCCAAGAAAGACTTGCCGTACTGCCGCTCTGTGACCAACTTAAAACTTTCTTCTAAATCAGGTAATCGCTCACGTTTAGAGTATTCTACGACGACAAAACAATTGGGGTGTAATATATCATAGGCACCTAGGGTTTTCAAGGCTTTTTTCCCAAGGTCTAAGCCGTAAGGCGGATCAAAGAAAATAAGATCAAATTTTCGATTGCGGCTCGCCAAACCTTTGATTGCAGCAAACGCATCCGTATGAATAATTTCACACACCGGCTCTTTTTGCAAAGCAAGATCAACCCCTAAAAGTTCCAAATTTTTGCGGATGACCTCTACACATTTTGGATCATGCTCGACAAAAGTGACCCGTTTGGCCCCCCGCGACAAAGCCTCAATTCCAACCGCCCCGCTTCCGGCAAAAAGTTCAAGGATTTCTAAACCTTCCAAGTCGTGGCCCAGTAAGTTAAAAATCGCCTGCTTCGTCACATTTTGTGTCGGTCGTATCACGGCGGGCATAAAAATATTTCGCCCTTTAAACTTTCCACCCAGTATTTTCATGAAAATGTCCTTTTGAATTTTCTTATCCTCCTCTCCCCAATTTTGGGGAGAGGATAAAGGTGAGGGGAAAATTTCATTTGCTGACTCTTTAGAACCCCTCATCCTAACCTTCTCCCCGACGGGGAGAAGGAAAAACACAATATAAAACTTTTGACACTCCCTACCCTGCTCTGACCATTTTTAAATAGTTGGGATATCTCTTTTCAATAACCGTTTTAAAAATATTGTTTCGCGGCGCAATCAAGCCAGGATCAGAATCCATGATCGCTTTTGCCTGGGCGCGCGCCAACTCTAAAATATCAATTTGCGTCAGCGGATTGGCAAAACGCAATTCATTGAGCCCGTGCTGATGCCGACCAAAATACTCGCCCGGACCGCGGATGCTCAAATCCGCTTCGGCAATTTTAAACCCATCCGTCGTAGACGCAATGGCTGCAAGCCGCTCTTGGGCCTCTTGCGTAAAGGCGTCAGCCAATAAAATGCAATGGCTCGCTTCTTTTCCCCGGCCAATGCGTCCGCGCAACTGGTGAAGCTGCGCTAACCCAAAACGCTGGGCATGCTCAACGACCATGACGGTCGCATTCGACACGTCGACGCCGACTTCCAAAATCGAAGTCGCAACGAGAATCTGAATCTCGCCTTTTTTAAATTTTTGCATAACCTCTTGTGCATCATCTTTTTTCATCTGTCCGTGAACAAGACCAACCGACAGCCCTTTAAACTCATTTTTTTGAAACTCCCTGAAGCTCGACTTTGCCGCCTTAAGATCGAGCGTTTGAGATTCTTCAACCAGAGGATAAATAATGTACGCCTGGCGGCCGGCTTCTACTTGTCGACGGACAAAGGTATAGACGCTGGGTGCTTGTTCTGGTTTTGCAACCTTTGTCGTAATACTCCCGCGCCCCGGCGGCAGCTGATCGATAATCGAAACATCCAAGTCGCCAAAAAGCGTTAAGCTCAGCGTCCGGGGAATCGGTGTGGCTGTCATTACCAAAACGTCAGGATTGACGCCCTTCGTTGACAAAAAAGCGCGCTGGCGAACACCAAACTTATGCTGTTCATCGATAACGACGTAGCTCAAATTTTTGAAATTCAAGTCCTCATCCAACAGCGCATGCGTGCCGACTAATAAATCAAGCGTTCCCTCGGCGGCTTGCGCGTGGACATTTTTCTTCTCTTCGTCGTTAAGACTGCCCACCAAAAGGCCGACGCGCATATTCTTAAATTCGCCGTCTCTTAAAACCTTGCGGATATTTTCAAAATGCTGTCGGGCCAAAATCTCCGTCGGAGCCATAAAAGCCGACTGCTTTTTATTTTCAAATGCCAGCAAACAGCCTGCAAACGCAACAAGAGTTTTGCCACACCCGACGTCACCCTGTAAGAGCCTGAGCATCGGCGTTTTCTTTTGCATATCAGTAAAAATTTCTAAAATGACACGCTGCTGCGCCTGAGTAAGAGTAAACGGAAAATTTTTTTTGTATCTGGACAAAAAATCCTCGCCGATCTGATGCGCAACCCCGGGTCGTTTCAAAATATTCATACGCCGTTTTATCACCGAAATCTGAAAGAACAAAAACTCTTCAAACGAAATCCGCCGCAACCCCTGCTGCTGCAAAATTTGATTTTGAGGAAAATGAATATTCGCCAAGCTTTGACGGATATCCAAAAGCTGATGTTTGGTCCGAATATCGTCGGGTAAACATTCAACAGTGTGCGAAAGATACGTTTTAAGGCACAGATCAATAATCCGGCGCAAATAACGCTGCGATATGCCTTTAGTCAGCGGATAAATCGGGACAATCCGTCCCATGCTCAAACTTTTGTCTTTGGAGTCAATGATCTCATATTCGGGTGAGACCATTTGAATGCGATCCTTATACACCGTCGGCTGGCCATAAAGAACAACTTCTGTCCCCGGCTTAAAGTAACTGTCTAAATACGGTTGATTAAACCATACCGCAAAAATCCGTCCTGACCCATCGTCAATAACGGTTTCATAAACGTGCTTGCGGGTAAACCAGCTTTGCCGGCTGCCTCGTGCGACAACCTTCCCCGCTACCGTCTGCGGCTGGCCGATTTTGACATCAGATAGCTTGGTCATCTGGGTTCGGTCTTCATGTCGGCGAGGAAAAAGGTAAAGCAAATCCTCAACACTTTGAACGCCTAAATTTTCAAGAATTTTTTTACGGCCCGGCCCAACGCCTTTGAGAAATTGGACAGACGTTTCAGAGAGGGTTGACATAATAGACGTTGGACGTTAGAGACTAGACGTTAGTAAAAATATTATAAGATTAAACTACGGGGGTAGGAAAATTTAAATCAGATTTTTACGCTATCTTACACCAGCCACCAACGTCCAGCGTCCAGCGTCCAACCACTAGGCTATCGCAAACGACTGATCTTGCGATTTAACTTGTTTCGATACCCTTTATCAAAAACAACGTCAAAGTCAAAAACGTTCTTAAAATCATCCATACGGTCTTCGTCGGTTTTGCTCAAAACTTTGTTTTCAAGAAGATTAAAAACGATATTTCCAAAGTCTTCGGTGCCTTTAATGCCCCAATGCTTGAGAACCGAAAGCGCCATCGGCCCGTATTGTTCCATCAAAAGCTCGCTGATACCCTCTAAGAGCTCAGGGCCGGTAACATGCTTGGGTCTTTTAAATTTTTTTTGCGTAAAAGCTAACGATTCCAAAACAAAAGCGTAGGCATCTTCACGGTAGCGGGAATCTTTCTCGCAAATGACCATAATGATACTATCGAGTTCTTTTTGCATGGGATAATATTAACACAAAGAAATTATGATACGCAAAGAAAAATTTTAAGTTTTTAAATCCTGTTGCACACCTGCAATAATTCTGGCATAATAGCGCGATTTAAAAACAACCAAGTATTCCGTCGGAAAAACACTTCAAAAGACGCCCGAATGCCCAAAAAACGAAGCTGGCTATGGACAGTTTTATTCTGGATATACCTATTCGCTGTTTTAAGCAATGCGATTGTTTTTTTTAATCCGCAGGCACCGATCAATATCTATTACCAAATCCTTCTTGGGTTTTCTAACATTTTTCTTATTGGCTATCTGCTTAACTTGCTGGCTATTATATTTGATCTTCTGGCCGTTGTTCCCTTTTACAACTTCTTAAACCCGTTGAAACATCGCATTGGACAAAAAAGCATTTCGTCGGGAACCTGGAAATGGTTTTTTGTTATCCGATTTGCCCTGATATTTGTCGGGCACGCTTATGCTTTTAAAGAAATCCAAGCAATTTTGCACGATGATCGCTTGGTAACTCTGGCCGTGATTAATTTAATGCTTCTTTTTTATGCCCCATCGTATTGGGCCAACTTTATTTTAATCTACCAACAAAGCAAATCTCGAAAATAACTCTCATGCTCCATCAAGAATTTCTTTGTCCGCATCATTAATCTTAACCAAAGAATGATGCAATATTTTTTGCGAAAGATCATCAAAAATTTTATATAAACAAGGAATCGCAACAAGCGTTAAAGCCGTCGCAAAAAATAATCCCCAGACCAGCGCCAATCCTAAAGGTTTTAAAAACGGATCCCCCCCGCCAATTCCATAGGCTACCGACAAAAGCCCCCCGATTGTCGTCGTACTTGTCATAAGCACCGGTCTAATGCGCAAACGCCCCGCCTGAATTAAAGCTTCATCAATCCCCATGCCATCTATGCGCAGTCGGTTAATGCAATCCAAAAGAACAATCGCCGAGTTAACCACGACGCCAGCCAAGCCGACAACACCTAAAAGAGCAAAAAAACTGATGGGTCGCCCGTGCAAAAAGAACGCATAGATAACCCCCATAATCCCAAAGGGAATCGTCAACATCACCAAAAACGGCTGGGTCATAGACTTAAATTCCTGAGTGAGAATAATAAAAATAAAGAACAAAGCAAAAAGAAATGAAAACATAAGATTGCGCTGACTCTCCTGCTGATCCTCAAACTCGCCACCGTATTTAATGCTATACCCGGGGTATTGATTGGCAATATTTTTAAACTCATTCTGCAAATCTTCATTTACTTTTTGCGATGAAGATTTACGGATATCCACATCCGCACTGATGGTAATCACTCTTTTTCCGTCGAGATGATTGATTTGATAAATACCTTTTTGCTCCTGGATACTGGCAACCGATGAAAGGGGCACTAAATTTCCTGCCGTATTCTCAACAAAAATCCCGGCAAAAACATCTTTTTTGTTTCGTGCCGACTCAACAAAACGAACAAGGACATTGGTTTCCTCATCGGCTTTATTGGGTTTGACTTTCGTCGCGATTGCGCCGCGAATCGCTGCACGGACTGTTGCCGCAATATCCTTTGTCGTTAACATATAGCGGCCGGCAGCAACTTCATCAATGACGACATTTAATTGCTGCTTCCCATAATTGTAACTGCTGACGATATCTTTAACCCCGGTCTTCTTTTCTAATGAACTTTTAAACTTTTCTGCAATTTCCTTAATAATCGAAAAATTCTCCCCTCGAACAGAAACCGATACGGCCGATCCGGTCGGCGGCCCTTCCTTTGATAAATAAAAATAGACTTTTTCCAAGCCCTGGATTTTTTCAAGTTTAGGCCGCAGAGCATCAATGATTTCAGCCGGTTTTCTCTGCCGCTCTTGATAAGGCGTTAAAAAAACCGTAATCTGCGCCAGATGCGTTCCCCGCCGAGCTGTTTTATCAAATCCAGTCTCGTTTTCGATGCTACCGATAAAAGTCCGATAGGACGAAAGCTCGTTTTTAGGAAGAGATTCTACCAATTCTTCAATCGGAAGTATCAGCTTTTCCGTATCCGCCAACGGCGTTCCCATCGCAGCTTCGGCGCGGATCAAAAACTCTTCAGTTCCCTCTCCAGTAAAAAGAATCACTTTCATATGAAACATCATCAGCAAAATGGAAGCGACAAAAGCAAAAACAAGCCCTGCGGCAATCTGGTAACGAAACTGCAGGGAACTTTTGAGAATGCGCAAATAAAATTCAGTAAAATTTATGAGCCACTGCCGTTTTGGACGATGATACTTTTTAAAAAAACTATGCTCTCGAAAATAAATGACCCATTCGGACAAATGCCCTGGCAGAATAAAAAAACATTCTAAAAGTGATGCCGCCAAAGCGACAATAACAACAACAGGAATCGCCCAAATAAATTTTCCAATCATGTCATGCATAAATAAAAGTGGAAAAAACGCCGCCCATGTTGTGACAACGCCACCTAGAATTGGAGAAAACACTTCGCTTGGCCCCTTAATCGCGGCCTGACGCGGCGGCATACCGTCTTCAATATAGCGATATGTGTTTTCACTGGTCACAATCCCATCATCAACTAACATCCCCAAAACAATAATCAAGCCCACCATGCTGACCAAATTTATAGTTAATCCAAATGTATGCATGATCAGAAGCGTTAATAAAAGTGCAAACGGTATCCCTAAAGCGGTCGCCAGCGCTGGAATTGGTTCCATAAAAAGCAACAGAATCAGTATCACAATCACAAAACCTTGCAGTCCGTTACTTTGCAAAACCCCCAAACGGCGCTTCGTGTAATAAGAAAAATCATTGCTGAGCGTAATATGTGCATTTGCAGGCAGAATTTTTTCAAAATCAGCAACAGTTGCTTTGACCGCATCCGCTGCCTTAATAACATCAAACATTTCCTTTTTGCGAACAACCATCGCCAGGGCCCGACGACCGTTAACACGTGCAATCCGGTCTTCGTCTTCAAAAGTATCAATCACTTTTGCGAAATCTTTTATCTGCAGTGTAATGCCCGCATCATTGACGCGCAGAACTGTTTTTTCAATATCTTCGACTGTTTTAAATTCGCCTGACGTACGAACGGTAAATTCGCGCCCGGAAGTACGAATTTCCCCGCCGGGAATTGCAATATTTCGACTATTAAGAGCGGCCATGACTTGTGTTAACGAGACATGCAACTCATTGAGTTTTGCCGGGTCAACCTCAACCCAAAACTCACGGTCACGCCAACCAATACGCAGCGTGTTGGCAACCGCCGGAATATCAAGTATTTGATCCTCTAAAGATTCGGCAAGCCGGCGCAAATCTTTTTCAGGCAAATCCCCGGAAAGTGATATTTCAAGAAACGGAATTTCTTTAGATGTTATTTCGGTGACGATCGGTTCATCGGCCTCGATTGGAAGGTCTGCGGCATTATCGACCGCACGCTGTATATCAGTAACAACTTGCTTTTTGTCCTTCTCTTTTGGATCAATCGTAACGCCGATCAACGAAAATCCTTCTTCTGATCGGGAATTAAATTCCTTAATACCGCTAACCGACTTGATCTCCTTCTCCAGAGGTGTCGTAATGAATTTTTCAATGTCATCGGCGCTGGCACCTGGATACACGGTCGAAATAGTCACTTCGTCAAAAGAAACTTGAGGGAACACTTCCCGCTGAATAGAAAACACCGCCACAGTGCCAGCCGCCAAAACAAAAACGGTCAGCAAATTTCCTAAAAGGGTGTTCCTAACTGAAAATTCAAAAAATTTCACATCAACTCCTAAAAATCTTCATTCCAATACGGCAACAGTAACTCGCCGGTTTTTTGTTCAAGCACAAGCACTGAATAAATATATTGAGCATTGGCTTGAATTTCCTTAAGCCGCGCATCCAATAAATCTTCCTGATATCGAATGATTAAATCCGTACTCGAACGTCCACTGTTAAAACGCTTCTGTTCAGCATCCACCTTTGACTGTTCAAGGGCAGCAATCTTTTGAGCATTCTCGGCGAGCTGGCGGTTTACTTTTACAACACGCGCCTGATCAAAAACATTAAGCGTGATTTCCCTTTCCAAACGCTTGATGTTGATAAGCTCGCGCGCTTTGGCTAAATTAGCAGAATTAAGCTGTGCTTGCGCCTGATGATTTTCAAGTGGCATACTCACCTTAATTCCAACAGAATAATCATTCGCATCCGATGTGTCCAATTCATTGTACGCATCGTTAAAATCTTTATTCGAAATACCATTTTGCGCAAACGACGCACTTAAATTAATTTGCGGAAAGACGTCATTTTTACGCAGCGAAACCTTGATATCATTGATTTTCAATTCATTCATAGCTTTTTTATAATCGTAACGATTATGCAATGCGGATTGCAGCAGCTCACTTAAGGGAGGTTGTTGCGCTTGAAAAGTTAAGTCTAAGGTCGCACTTGGCACAATCACCTCAGAAGTATCGTCTAGATTAAGCAATAAAAGCAAAATATTATTTTTGCTTTTTACTTGCGAATCCGCTAGCTGCAAATCATTAAATCGACTTTCATAATTAACCTCTGCAGCGAGCAAAGCCGGCTGTTCAACCAATCCCTTTAAGAACTTATCCTGATGTGATTTTAATAACTTATCCGCCTGTTCTAAAATCTCCTTCACAATTTGAAATCTCTGCAACTCACAATAAAGATCAACATACGCCCGCTGAACAGCAAGAAGTTGGTCTTCAATACGTTCTAAAGATGCAAACTCAGAGCTAACAATATCTGCCAAAACTAACCTGACCTCGCCTCTATCTTGCAAACCAAAAAAATTCTTCCCCAAACTTTGTATTACGCCAATTTTCAACTGACTATTATGCGCGGGATTTGTCGTCGAGAATACGGAATCAGACCACTGGCGATTATTAGAAGAAGTCATAGAAACCTCAGCGCCAAAGGGAGTTTTTTTGGTCAGACTTAAAATATAATCATTGTCAAGTTGCGTGTTTCCTGCAAAAGTACTGACACGCGCGCTTTGATTATTTCGATATGCAACTTCGGCAGAAGCCAGCGTATCATAAATTGCAATCGCGCTTTTTTTCTTATTACGCTGCATCCTTACGTCATAGCGAGCAAGCTGTATATCAAAATTATTTTTAAGCGCCATACGGGAAACATCTTCAAAGGAAAGATAAACCGAATGCCCCATTGACTCCTCGTCAGCAGCAATAGCCAACCCCGGAACAAAATTAAAAAGCAAAAACGAAAGATAAAATAAAATTCTAAAATTTTTCATAAAAACTGTACCTAAGAAATCGCAGAACAATATAGTACTATAAAAAGTTAAAAGAGGGCGAAATAAAATTAAAAACCCCTGCATCATTTCTAATGCAGGGGTTAAATTAAACCGGTAACGTTCTACTCTCCCGTAGCCTTGCGACTATAGTACCATCGACCTCGAAGGGCTTAACTTCCGTATTCGGTATGGGAACGGGTGTTGCCCCTTCAGCAATATTACCGGAAAATCTGGTATAAATGTTTTGTCAGTTATGGAATAAAAGGGTACACACTAAACGAGAAAAAGTTTGTTTAAAGTGGCCAAACTTTCGGCTTATTAGTACTGCTTAGCTCAATCCCTTACAGGACTTACACTCGCAGCCTATCAACCTTGTAGTCTACAAGGAGCCTCTCTCTGCTTACGCAGAATCGATACCTTATCTTGGGGTTGGTTTCGCACTTATATGCATTCAGCGCTTATCCATCCCGAACATGGCTACCCAGCCATTGCCCTTGGCAGGACAACTGGAACACCAGCGGTTCGTCTCTTCCGGTCCTCTCGTACTAAGAAGAGCTCCCCTTCAAGTATCACACGCCCACACCAGATAGAGACCGAACTGTCTCACGACGTTCTAAACCCAGCTCACG